>NZ_CBFIBD010000003.1:0-92766 GCF_965660735.1 Yoonia sp. | reverse complement strand
GGCAGCGCGCGGTAAAATCCGACACCGAGATCGAATATATGCGCCGCGCCGCAAGGATCGTGGAAAACATGCATGCCGTGATCCGCGAAAAGGCCGAACCGGGCCTGCCGAAAAACGCGCTGATCGCCGATATCGTCCATGCCTCGATCATGGGGGCCGAGGGGCATTGGGGTGATTACCCCGCAATCGTGCCGGTCGCGCCGTCCGGACTTGATGCCACAGCACCGCACCTGACATGGGATGACACACCGCTGGGAACGGGCGAAACCACGTTTTTCGAAATCGCCGGCGCCTATCGCCGCTATCAATGCCCACAGTCGCGCACCCTGTTTCTGGGCGAACCCCCGCAGAAATATCAGGACGCCGAAAAGGCCGTGTTAGAGGCGATCGAGGCGGGTTTGCAGCAGGCCCGCCCCGGCAACCGCTGCGAGGATATCGCAGAGGCGTTCAACACCACATTGAACCGGCTGGGCTTTGAAAAGGACAGCCGCTGTGGCTATGCCATCGGCCTGTCCTATCCGCCCGACTGGGGCGAACGCACCATGTCGTTCCGAAGGGGCGACAAGACCGTGCTGGAACCGGGCATGACCTTTCATTTCATGCCGGCCCTCTGGCTGGACGATGGCGGGCTGGAAATTACCGAACCCATCGTCATCACCGACACGGGCGTGGAATGCCTCTGCGCGACGCCGCGCGAAATGTGCGTCAAGGCCTGACCGATGATGCGCGACAATCCCATCACCGCGACCGTCGATTTCAACGCCGAAGGTATCCAGCACGGCCATCTGCGCCTGCCCTACAGCCGCAATGACAGCGCATGGGGGTCCATCATGATCCCCATCTGCGTGATCAAGAACGGCACCGGCCCGCGCGCCTTGCTGACGGGGGGCAACCACGGCGATGAATACGAAGGACCGATTGCGCTGACCGAACTGGCCTATGAATTGCGGGCCGAGGATATTACCGGCACGGTCATCATTATCCCCTTTATGAACCAGCCCGCTTTTGCTGCAGGCAGTCGCGTTTCACCGCTGGACGACGCCAACATGAACCGGATTTTCCCCGGTCAACCCGATGGCACGCCGACCCAGCGGATTGCCGATTATTTCCACCGCACGCTGCTGCCGATGGCCGATATCGTGCTGGATTTTCATTCAGGCGGCAAAACGCTTGATTTTCTGCCTTTCGCTGCCTCGCATGTGCTGGACGACAAGGCACAAGAGGATCGCTGCCGCGCCGCGCGTGATGCCTTCAACGCACCCTTCAGCACCGAAATGCGCGAGATCGACGCGCTTGGCATGTATGATGACGCCGCCGAAACCCAGGGCAAGACATTCGTGACCACCGAACTGGGCGGTGGTGGCACCGCGCGGCCCGAAACGCTGGACATCGCCCGCAAGGGTCTGCGCAACCTGCTGATCCACGCAGGAATTCTGGATGCCGAACCGGAATATGGCCACACGCGCATGCTGACACAGCCCGATGACCGCTGCTTTCACTTTGCCGATACCGCAGGGTTGGTCGCCTTTCGCGTGACCCTTGGGGATACGGTGGCAAAGGGCGATATCCTGGCCTGTGTCTGGGACACACACCACCTTGGCTGCGCCCCCCGCGAGGTACGCGCGCAGATGGATGGCATCGTCATTGCCCGCCATCACCCCGGCCTGATGCAGGCGGGCGATTGCCTTGCTGTGCTGGCCATCGAAATCACCGGCTGAAACGCCGCATACACCAATCAAAGGACGCCACCCATGCTGACCAATGACCAACTTGCCCAATGGGACCGCGAGAATTTTTTTCACGCCTCGACCCACCTTGCCCAGCATGCGCGCGGCGAAACGCCTACACGGGTGATCACCGGCGCGTCAGGCGTGCATATCGAAGACCGCGACGGTAACCGGATGCTGGATGCCTTTGCGGGACTTTACTGTGTGAACGTGGGCTATGGCCGAACCGAGATCGCAGATGCGATTGCAGAACAGGCGAAAAGCCTTGCCTATTATCACGCCTATGTCGGCCACGGTACAGAGGCGTCGATTACCCTGTCCAAGATGATAATGGACCGCGCCCCGGCACATATGTCCAAGGTCTATTTTGGCATGTCCGGGTCGGACGCCAATGAAACCAACATCAAGCTGGTCTGGTATTACAACAATATCCTTGGACGCCCTGAAAAGAAAAAGATCATCTCGCGGTGGCGGGGCTATCACGGGTCGGGGCTGATGACCGGGTCGATGACGGGGCTGGAATTCTTTCACAACAAGTTCGATTTGCCCCTGTCGCAGGTTCTGCACACCGATACCCCCTATTATTTCCGCCGCGCTGATAACGACCAGACCGAAGAAGAATTCACCACCCAATGCGTCGCGTCGCTTGAGGATCTGATCGCGCGCGAAGGGGCCGACACCATCGCCGCCTTCATTGGCGAACCCGTACTGGGCACCGGCGGGATCGTCCCGCCACCCGCGGGCTATTGGGCGGCCATTCAGGCGGTGCTGGACAAGCACGATATCCTGCTGATCGCGGACGAGGTCGTGACCGGCTTTGGTCGCCTTGGCACGATGTTCGGGTCCGATCACTATGGGATGAAACCCGACCTGATCGCCATCGCCAAGGGGCTGACTTCGGCCTATGCGCCGCTGTCGGGGTCCATTGTGTCAGACAAGATGTGGAAGGTGCTGGAACAAGGGACAGATGAAAATGGCCCTATCGGGCATGGTTGGACCTATTCCGCTCACCCGATCTGTGCCGCCGCCGGTGTGGCGAACCTGAAACTGATCGACGATCTGGATCTGGTCACAAACGCGGGCCGCATCGGGGCCTATTTGAATGCAGCGATGCGCGATGCGGTGGGCAGCCATTCCCATGTCGGCGAGGTCCGCGGCGAAGGGTTGCTCTGCGCGGTCGAACTGGCCGCCGACAAGGACACCCGCACGCTCTATGATCCGGCGCAAAAGATCGGGCCGCAGATCGTGGCGGCGATGGCCGCGGACGGCGTAATCGCGCGGGCCATGCCGCAGGGCGACATCCTTGGCTTTGCCCCGCCCTTCTGTATCACCGAATCCGAGGTCGATCAGGTCGTCGCGGCGACGGCAAAGGCGATCAAGACGGTGCTTGGCTAAAGCTATGAACAATCGGGGCGGGCAAGCAGCCTGCCCTAATTGATCCCATTGGCGCGCTGCAATTCGCGCACATAGGCGACGATCATCGTCACATCGGCCCTGTTCAGCCCTTCAACCGGGGCCATGTCGCCAAACGGCCAGTGATGCGCCCGCACCCCCAACGCGGCCGCCCGTTGAAAGGATTCGTCGCCGTGGTGGCCGGGTTCATATATCTTGTGCACAAGCGGTGGTGCCACACCGTCCTGCCCGGCCGCATTGGCCCCGTGGCATTTCGCGCAATTGGCTTGATAGGCCCGCTGCCCGATCTGTGCATTGTCCGAAAAGGACGCGGGCACGACAACATCGACAATGGCCGCGCCGGTCCGGGTTGCCGTCGGAGCATCGGCCGGCCCATCCCCGACCATCACAAACCACCCCCCGACACCGGCGGCAAGTATGACAGCGGCCATCGCTATGGTCTTGTTCATGAAACCCCTCCAAACATGTTCACAATGCTTGCTAGGGCTTCCAGCAGGCGGAAGGTCAAGCCCTTTCCCGCCTGCAAACCGACCGATGCCTGATTATTCCGTCCGCTTGCCGTAGCCCCCCCCACCGGGGGACTTCATCACAAACACATCGCCCGCGCCCAGTTCCGCCGCGTCATTGCCAGCCAGCATTTGCACCGCGCCATCCGCGCGTTCGATGCTGTTTTCACCTGTCGCACCCGCTGCGCCGCCTTCCGCACCATGCGGCGGCACCACGCGATGTGACGACAGCACCGTCACGGTCATCGGTTCCAGAAACCGCAGGCGCCGGACAATTCCGTTTCCACCCAGATAGGCCCCCGCCCCACCAGACCCTTCCCTGATCGAAAATTCATCGACGCGGACAGGAAAGCGGGTTTCCAGCACCTCGGGATCGGTCATGCGGGTGTTGGTCATGTGGCTATGCACGGCGCTGGTGCCATCAAACCCCGGCCCGGCCCCGGTGCCGCCACAGATCGTTTCGTAGTTCTGATAGGTGTCATTGCCATAGACGAAGTTATTCATGGTCCCCTGACTGCCCGCGATCACGCCCAGCGCCCCATATAGCGTATCGGCGATCGCCTGACTGACCTCGGTATTACCGGAAATCACCGCCGCCGGACTGCGCGGGTTGATCATGGTCCCTTCTGGCACGATCAGGCTCAGCGGCTTCATGCACCCTTCGTTCATGGGAATGTCGCTGCCGACAAGCGTGCGGAACACGTAGAGCACGACCGCCCTGCAGATTGCCAAGGGCGCATTATAGTTCAGCGGGCTTTGCTGGCTGGTGCCGGTGAAATCAATCACTGCCTGCCGGTTTGCCTGATCGACGCGGATATCCACCTTGATCTGCGCCCCACCATCCAGCGGATATGTAAAGGCGCAATCGCGCAGCACATCCAGCACGCGGCGCACGCTTTCTTCGGCGTTGTCCTGCACGTGGCCCATATAGGCATGAACGGTATCCAGCCCGAACTGCCGCGTGATGCGCTGTAATTCAGCTACGCCGGTCGCATTTGCCGCAATCTGGGCAGCCAGATCGGCCATGTTCTGATCGATGTTCCGACAGGGATAGTGGCCAGAGGCCAGCAGTTCGCGCGTCGCCGCTTCCTGCAACTGACCTGCGGCGACCAGTTTGAAATTGTCGATCAGCACGCCTTCTTCTGCAATGGTACGGCTGTCGGGCGGGGCCGACCCGGGTGTCTTGCCCCCGATATCGGCGTGGTGGCCCCGGCTCGCGACGGTATAGATGATCCGTTCGCCGGCGTCGTCAAAGACCGGCGTAATGACCGTCACATCCGGCAGATGCGTGCCGCCGTTATAGGGGTTGTTCATCATGAACACATCACCGGGGCGGATCTTGCCGGCGTTCTGGCGCAGGATCACCCGCACACTTTCGGACATTGACCCAAGGTGGACAGGGACATGTGGCGCGTTCGCCACCAGATCGCCCGCTTCGTCAAAGATCGCGCAGGAGAAATCATACCGTTCCTTGATATTCACCGAATAGGCGGTGTTGGCCAGCGTCGCACCCATCTGGTCGGCAATGGACATGAACAGGTTGTTGAACACCTCCAGCATGACAGGATCGACCTTTGTTCCGACCGCCTCTTGCCTTGCAAGCGGAATGGCCCTGCGCAGGACAAGGTTACCGCCGGCAGCACATTCGGCCTGCCAGCCGTCTTCGACGATATTGGTGCCTGTGGGTTCGGTCAGGATTGCCGGGCCATCGACACGTTCACCCCGCGCCAGCGCGGTGCGATCGACCAGTGGCACATCACGCCATGCGCCACCCGACCACATCCGCGCGGACTGCGCAGGTAAGCCAGCACCGGTCGTATCGGGCAGGCTGACCTTTTCACCGGTGCCACCGATCGCCTCGGCAGTCAGAATGTCGATCAGTAGGGCCGCATTGTCGGGCACGAAACCGAACCGCTGCTGATGTGCCTCGGCAAAGGCGGCGGTCATGTCCTCGACCGGTCCGAACGACACCGGCAAAGTCTGCTGCGCGCCGTCAGGCCGGATGTGCGCCGTGGTGACAATGGCGATATTTTCCTGCGCGATGCCCTGGCTTGCGACTTCCTGACGGACGGCATCGCTCAATTCCGCGATCACGCCACTGGCATCATCGGTGTTGGAAATCGCTTGCCCGAACTGATGTTCGCGCATGGCCCGAACATCTGCCAGTCCCATGCCAAAGGCTGACAGAACCCCTGCAAACGGATGAATGTAGATGCTTTCCATCCCAAGCGTATCGGCCACCAGACATGCGTGCTGCCCGCCTGCCCCGCCAAAGCAGTTCATCGTGTATTTGGTCACGTCATAGCCGCGCTGGACGCTGATCTTCTTGATCGCGTTGGCCATGTTTTCAACAGCAATACGCAGGAAACCTTCTGCGATGTCCTCGACCGTGCGGTCGCCGCCGATCTCCTTGCTCAACGCCGCGAATTTTTCGCGCACGACATTGGCATCCAGCGGCTCATCGGCATTCGGGCCGAACACGGCGGGAAACTGATCAGGCTGCAATTTGCCCAGCAGCACATTGCAGTCTGTCACGGTCAGAGGCCCGCCGCGGCGATAGGCGGCAGGGCCTGGGTTCGCACCCGCACTTTCCGGACCGACTTGCATCCGCCCGTCGCGGTAGGACAGGATCGAGCCACCGCCAGCTGCGACCGTGTGAATAGACATCATCGGCGCGCGCATCCGCACGCCTGCAACCTCTGTCTCGAAGCTGCGTTCGTATTCACCGGCATAGTGGCACACATCCGTAGACGTCCCGCCCATGTCGAACCCGATCAACCTGTCATAATCCAGTTCCGCCGCCGTGCGCACCATGCCTACAACACCACCCGCCGGCCCGGACAGGATCGCGTCGCGCCCTTCAAACAGGGCGGCGTCGGTCAGCCCGCCGTTTGATCGCATGAACATCAGCCGGTCACAGCCGCCCTTGGCCGTGCCCAATGCATCGGCGACCTGCCGCACATAGCGGCGCAGGATGGGTGACAGATAAGCATCGACGACGGCGGTATCGCCCCGCGACACCAGCTTGATCAGCGGGCTGGCTTCATGGCTGAGCGAGACCTGCGTAAAGCCGATATCGCCAGCAATCCGGCCCAGCGTCTTTTCATGGTCGGCAAAGCGATAACTGTGCATCAGCGCAATGGCCACCGACCGAACACCATCGTCATAGGCACGTTGCAGGTCCACGCGCGCGGCGTCTGCATCCAGCGGGGTGACGATCTCGCCATCCGCCGAAACACGCTCGGCCACCTCGATCACGTCACTATAGAGCAGTTCCGGCAGCACGATATTGAGATCAAACAACCGTGGCCGGTTCTGATAGCCGATGCGCAACAGATCGCGCAGCCCCATGGTGATCAGCAGAACCGTGCGTTCACCCTTGCGTTCAAGTAGCGCGTTGGTCGCGACGGTCGTGCCCATCTTGACCGCGCTGATCATCCCCGGCGGGATCGCATCATTAGTCCCCAGACCAATCAACTGGCGGATGCCATGCACGGCGGCATCATTGTAGGCCTCGGGGTTTTCGGACAGCAGTTTGTGCGTCCACAGATCACCATCGGGCGTTTTCGCTACGATATCCGTGAACGTGCCGCCACGGTCCACCCAGAATTGCCACATTGGTCATATCTCCGCTGTTTGCGGGCGGCGTAGACAGCCCGCAGGATTGAAAGGTAAATGGTTGAAGGGCGCTATTGCAGGGCGTTCGGCAGATAGAGCGCGATGCCCGGAAAGGCGATCAGCAGCACGACCATGAACAGCATCATCCCGACATAGGGAATGGCGCCCAACATGACCTCTGACAACTTGCCGGATTTGCGCGCGCCCTGCACCACGTAAAGGTTCAGGCCGACCGGCGGGGTTATCAGCGCCATTTCGATCAGCACGATCATCAGGATCCCAAACCAGATCACGTCATACCCCTGCGCCACGACCAGCGGCACGATAATCGGGATGGTCACCACCATCAGTGACAGCGTTTCGATAAAGAACCCCAGCACGATATATAAAATGACAACCACCAGAATGGTTTTCAGCGGCGTCAGCCCCAGACCCGTCATCAGGTCCGTCAACTCTCGCCCGAGACCCGCCGAGGCCAGAGTGAAATTCAGGAAGGATGCACCTATCACGATCAGCATGATCATCGACGTGATCTTGACCGTGCCAAGGATGCTTTCGCCCAGCATCGCGAATGACACGCCACCAAATACAAAGGCGATCAGCAACGCGCCGGCAACACCGACGGCGGCGGCCTCGGTCGGGGTGGCCCAGCCGCGATAGATCGACCCGACGATCAGACCGAACAGAATGATGATCGGCACCAGATCGACCAGCGCCCGCAGCATTTGCGGGAAAGGAAATGTGCGGCGCACGCCGCCCAGTTCGGGCCGGATGGTGCAGATGATCGCCGTAATCGCCATGAACGCAAGTGCCAGCCCCAAGCCGGGCACAAGCCCCGCCAGAAAGAGCTGTGGAATCGACGACTGCGTCAGGAATCCGTAAACGATCAGGTTGATCGACGGCGGGATCATGATGCCCAGCGTGCCGCCGGCGGCAATCGCGCCGGAAAACAGTTTCGGGTCATAGCCCAGCTTTTCCGCCTGCGGCATCGCCACGGTCGCCACGGTCGCAGCGGTGGCAACGGATGAACCCGATGTCGCGGAAAACATCGTCGCGGTGGCAACATTGGCATGCACCAACCCACCGGGCAACCACGATACCCAGCGGTCAAGTGCGGCATAGGTGCGGGTGGCAACCCCGCTGCGCACAAGGATTTCGCCCAGCAAAACAAAGAACGGGATCGCAATCAACGTGGCCGAATTTGAAGATGACCAGACCAGATTGCCCAAGCCCCGTGTCAGCGGAAAGCTGGAAAAGAATGTATCGATACCAAACCCCAGCAGGAACAGCACGATCCCCACAGGAATGGACAGCGCCAGAAGCCCCAAAAGCCCGGCAGAAACAAATCCGATCATTGCAGTGTGTCCTGTTCAGCAAAGGCCCCGATCATCGGTTCCGTTTCGGCCGCGCGGCCTTTGACAATCATGCTGAGCGCGCCAAGCGTTACGGCGCAGGACATGCAGGCGAACCAGACCCAACCCGCAAACCAGGGCAATTGCACCAGCGCCAGCGGGGTTTCAAGCGGCGTGTTGGCCCGCGACCCATTGACCAGCGACCGTTCGACCACCGGCCAGGCCTTGACCGCGATCATGACGATCACACCGGACATGACGATCATGGCGAACACATCGAATAATGCCCGGCCGAATGTCTGAACCCGGCTGCGCAGCAGATCTATGCGCACATGCCCCAGTTCCAGCAGGGTAAAACCCATACCCCAAGACGTCGCAAGCGCCATGGTATAACCTGCGATTTCCTCGGTTCCGCCAAGGGACGTGCCGAACCGGCGCATCACGATGTCAAGCAGGACAAACCCTGCGCAGGCAAACACACCAATGCCGACCATCAAGGCCACCCATTTGTTGATGGTGCGCAATCCCGCAATCAGTTTCAGTTCCATATCGACACGTCCCCTGTGAGTGGCCATTGATTGGCCCGGTGAGTGGTGGCTTAGTTAATGGTCACGCCAACGACCTGGCCAACGCTGTCGTTCCAGCGCGCGGCCCAGTCGGCACCGGCACGTTCAGCCCATTCAGGCAACACCTCGCTGGTGAGGATTTCACGAGCCTTGGCAAAGTCTTCCTCGCTTGCTTCGACCAGCACCATCGACCGCGCCTCACCCGATGGGCATTCCCCGTTGCCTGTCAGGCAGGCGATATCATTGACAAGCGCATCCTGCGCGCTGGCCCATGCGGGGTCTTCAAAGCCGGTGACGATCTGTTCCTGGATCAGTGCCTGTGTGTCGGCGTCAAGGCTGTTCCACTTGTCCATGTTCATGGCCGTCACAACCGGATCCCAGCCGCCCAGCGGCAGCGGCATCAGATGCGTGGACACTTCCCACCAGCCAGCAGAATACCCCGACCCGGCACCGGTGACGGCACAATCAACAACACCGTTCTGCAATGCGCCAGGAACTTCGGCAAAGGACACGTTCACGCCTTCGGCGCCCAGCGCTTCCAGCAGTTTGGCTGTCATGCGGCCAGATGCGCGGACCTTCAGGCCCTGCATGTCATCAAGGCTGGTGATCTCTTCGTTGCAGAATACGACCTGTGGCGGATACGGGGCGATGGCCAGCACCTTGGAATTGAAACGGTCACGATAGATATCATCGACCATCGGGCGGGCGGCATCGACCATCGCGCGGGCTTCTTCCGCAGTCAGCGCCAGCAGAGGCACATCAAGCCCTTCCAGTTCAGGCGCGTCGGCGACCGCGTAATCGGCCACCGTCATCGCCACATCATAAACGCCCTGGCCCAGCAAGGGATAGATATCGCCCAGACCCAGACCCATCTGGTTGTGGGTGGTCAGTTCGACCGTGATGTCACCACCCGATGCGGCGGGCAGGATTTCGTTCCAGAACGGCGCCTCGTATGCGCCATGCAGCGGCAGGCTTGACCAGCTGCCGACGACCGAAAAGTTTTCAGCATGCGCTGGCAGAACCAGTGCCGTAGTGGCCGCAAGGGCCGTCAGTGTAATACGCATCGTATGTCTCCTTGTTGATGTCTGTTATTGGTTGTTCAAAACGGTGGTTTCGGCGTCTTCAGCCACATCCGCAATCAGCATGTGACCGGGCGCATGGGTGATGCAGATCGGCAGTCTGGCATCCAGCAACACGTTTTGCGGGGTCACGCCGCAAGCCCAGTATACAGGGACTTCGCCGGTGCGAATCTCGACCGGCTCGCCCCACTCTGGATTGGCCAGATCGTTGATCCCGATCATGGCAGGGTCACCCGTGGCAATCGGCGCCCCGTGCGCCTGCGGAAACTGCGCGCTGATCTGATGTGCAGCGATCACTTGATCGCTGGGGATCGGGCGCATGGTCACCACCATTTCACCCGCGAAAGGACCGGCAGGCGCCAGCGGGATGTTGGACCTGTACATCGGCACATTGCGCCCCATTTCGATATGCCGCACCGGAATACCCGCACCCATCAGCGCGTTTTCAAAGGTGAACGAACAACCCAGCGCCACCGTGACCAGATCATCGGCCCACAGGTCTGCAATATCGGTGGTTTCTTCAGCCAGCACGCCATCGCGAAACACACGGTACCGGGGCACGTCATGGCGGATGTCGATGTCATGCCCCAACGTCGGCAAAAACGGGTTGCCGGTATCGCTGACGCCGACAATCGGACATGGTTTGGGGTTACGCAGGCAAAACCGCAGAAAATCCAGCGCGTGACGTTCGGGCAAGATCGCCAGATTGCACTGCAACTTGCCCGCCGCCAAACCAGAAGTCTGCCCACCGTATGACCCGGCCCGAATGGCGGCGCGCACATCCGCCGCCGACAGGCCGACAAGGTCACTATGTGAAACTGTAGTCTTGTTCATCTCAGCTGTCCCTGATTTCGGACAGCATCACATATCAGTTACAATTCAGGCAAATTATCATTCTTGATCACTCATGATCCATTTTTTTTATGCCCTATGTTCCGCCCGGTCCCAGTCCTGCGCCACATCCCGCGCAATTTTTGCCGTGTCTTCAACCAGAAAGCTGCGCGGCTCTGATACGTAAGACGCCGTGAACTGCAATGGCTGCGGATAAATACCTGGATCAAATTCAACAATCCGCCCTGCCTCTAGCAGGGCCGATGCCAGCGCCCGCGGATAGGGGCCAACGGCGATTCCCTCGGCAATCATCTTGAGGCTTGCAGATAGCGACGCCGATGCAAAGACCCGCACCTTGGGTCCATGTCGCTGCGATAGCTCTGACATCAGTTCGCGGTAGGGGCGCGTCTGGCTGGAATAGGAAATGACAGGGATCTGCGTCAGATCCGTCTGCGGGTTGGACACTGCGCGATACCAATGCAAATCAAACGACGGCAGCGGCACATTCTGCACCGAAAATTCCGAAATCGGACCCATCAGAAAAACCAGATCAATGCGGCGTTCCAACAGTGCCGCCCGCAGGTTAAGCGAAATGTCGACTGTCAGTTCCACGTTGACCCTAGGGTATTTTTCGCTGAACGCCTTGAGGAATAGCGGAAGCCACGACTGCGCAATCGTTTCCGATGCCCCGATCCGCAGCAACCCTTCGGATTCCGATGAATTGGCGACGCGCTGTTTGATTTCCTCTTCGACGAACAGCATCTGTTCGGCATAGGTCAGCAACAGCGACCCTTGCCGCGTCAGCACCAGTGCGCCCTGCCCGCGTTCGAACAGGGGCGCGCGCAATTCTTCCTCGAGGTTGGCAATCCGGGTGGAAACAGCAGGTTGTGACAGGTGTAACCGTTCGGCGGCCTTGCGAAATCCGCCCAGACGGGCCACCCACAGAAACGTTCTGATCTGTTCAAAGGTCATCGCCCATCCATTTTATTGATCAATTTTTGAAATCATCAATAACATGGAAGGGGCGACCTGAAAGCTGTTTCAGGCTAGCGCAGGCTGGCCCCGCGCCGCGCCAGCCGCTTCGAACTGGGTCAGGAAGACATCGCCGGTCAATTCGTCCAGGAAATGCGATGTTTTCAGCCTGTCCATGACGGGGCCCTTCACCTCTGACAGGTGCAGTTTTACGTCCATTTCCGCCAGCCGGGTGTTGATCGCCTCTAGCGATTCAAGCGCGCTGAGGTCGATTTCGTTGATCGCGGAACATTGCAGGATCACATGGCGAATATCCTTGTCCCTGGCCACGCGGGAATGAATGTAGTCTTCCAGGTACCGGGCATTGGCAAAATACAGGCTTTCGTCCACCCGCAATGTCAGCACCTTTGGGTCGGTTTCCACCTTGTGACGCAGCACATTGCGGAAATGCTCGGTGCCCGGAACAAGGCCGACCTCTGCGATATGGGGGCGCGACGTTTTGTAAAGATGCAGCAGGATCGACAGGGCAACACCGGCCGAGACACCGGCCTCGACACCCACGCCAAGCGTCAGCAGAATGGTCGCCAGAACGGCAGCGAAATCGGCCTTGGAATAGGCCCAACTGCGCTTCAGAATACTGAAATCCACCAGGCTGAGGACAGCGACGATGATCGTCGCAGCCAGCGTCGCCTTGGGCAGAAAGAAAATCAGCGGCGTCAGCGCGACAGCGGCAATCGCCAGCCCGACAGCGGTGAACGCACCGGCGGCTGGTGTTTCCGCCCCCGCATCAAAGTTCACGACCGACCGCGAAAAACCGCCCGTGACGGGGAAACCGCCGGTAAACGCAGCACCGACATTGGCGGCGCCCAGCCCGATCAGCTCTTGGTCAGGGTCAATGCGTTGGCGTTTTTTGGCCGCCAGCGTCTGCGCGACAGAAATCGATTCAACGAAACCGATGATCGAAATCAGAAACGCCGGCAGCAAAAGCTGGCGCAGCAATTCAGGGGAAAAGGAGGGCAGCGTCAGCGGTGGCAGGCTTTGCGGCACGTCGCCCACAATGCTGACCCCTGCATCGGACAGGCCAAACCCCCAGACCGCCACGGTCGTGGCGACGACAGCGGCAACCGGTCCGGCCTTGGTGATCACATCGGCCAACCCTGCCCCGACGCCCATCTTGCGCAGCGCAGGCTTCAACCCTTTACGGACCCAGAACAAAAAGGCGGTCGCGCTAATCCCGATGATGGCCGTAATCCAGTGGATCTGCCCCAGATGGCTGACCAGCGACACGAACAGATCAAGCAGGTTATGCCCCTCTGCCTCGATCCCGAGGATATGTTTCAACTGGCTGGCGGCAATGATGATCCCCGATGCAGTGATAAAACCCGCAATCACCGGGTGCGACAGGAAATTCGCGACGAAGCCCAACCGCAGCAACCCCATGGCCAGCAGGATCGCACCAGACAACGCGGCCAGCGACAGCGCCGCAACAGCATAGCCCATGGTGCCTTGTTCAACGATGTTGCTCAGGGCGGCGGCCGTCATCAGCGACACGACGGCCACAGGCCCGACCGCCAAGGCACGGCTGGTGCCGAACACTGCATAAAGGATGATCGGCGCGATCGAGGCGTATAGCCCCGCCTCGGGCGGCAGCCCCGCCAAGAGCGCATAAGCCAATGATTGCGGGATCAGCATGATCGTCACGATCACGGCCGCGATCATGTCGTTGCCAAAGGTTTTGCGGTTATAGGTCCGCCCCCAGTCAAGAATGGGCAGGTATTTGGTCAGATTGGCCGACATGGGAATGCTCGATACATCAAGGGTTCAGGGGGAACCCGCCCGGGCCACCGGACGGGAACAGGGCTTATTTGACGGTGACCTTTTCCGGCTTGGCCATCCATTCACGGCCCTTCAACATCGCCTTCCAATAGACCGGCGGCAGAATTTTTTCCTTCAAAAGCCACGCCGCGCGGCTTGGCTTGGTGCCGTCAATCAGAAATTTAGGAAAGCTGGGCAGCAAAGTGCCGCCATAGCCGAATTCCGCCAGAACGATCTTGCCGCGCTCCACTGTCAGCGGGCAGGAACCATAGCCGTTATATTGCGCAACAGGCGCACGACCGGCCATGTCGGCCACGACATTTTCCGCAACCACCGGTGCCTGCATCCGCGCAGCAGCCGCTGTTTTCGCGTTGGGCGCATTCATTACATCACCAAGTGACCAGATGTTTTCATAGGTCTTGTGGCGCAGTGTCGCCTGATCCACATCGACCCAGCCTGCCGCATCCGCCAGCGGCGACACGCGAATGAAATCGGGGGCCGTCTGTGGCGGGCAGACATGCATCATGTCAAAGTCCATCTCGACGCGTTCCACCGGGGTGTCCGGCTTGGCCACATCAAACCACGCTTTTTTCGCAGGGCCGTCGACCGCGACAAGGTTGTGAAAGAAATTCAGGTTTACACCGTATTTCTTGACGTATTCCTCTAGCGCGGGAACGTAATCCTTGACGCCGAACAGCACACCACCGGCGTTGTTGAACTGAATATCAATGTCATTCAGCACGCCCCGGCGGCTCCAGGCATCGGCGGACAGATACATGGCCTTTTGAGGGGCACCGGCACATTTGATCGGCATCGGCGGCTGGGTAAAAATGGCCCGGCCAGATTTCATCCCTCTGACCAGTTCCCATGTGTAAGGCGCCAGATCATAGCGGTAATTCGACGTCACCCCATTCTTGCCCAGCGTATCCACCAGACCTTCGACCTTGTGCCAGTCCAGTTTCAGCCCCGGACAAACGATCAGGCGTTTATATTTCACCACGCGGCAGCCATCGAGGATCACCGCGTCGTTCTTGGGTTCAAAGGCAGCGACAGCGGATTTGATCCAATGCACACCCTGAGGGATCAGCGAACCCATGGTGCGCACGGTGTCAGAGGCTTCGAAAATGCCGCCGCCGACCATTGTCCAGCCGGGTTGGTAGTAATGCACATCGGCAGGATCAATGATCGCAATTTCAAGGCCCGGTTTGCGGGCATGCAGGCTGGACGCGACAGCAATCCCCGCAGCACCGCCGCCGACGATCACGACCTCATAGGTCGCATCGGCCTGATCTGTCGGGGTTTTGCCGCCATTCGCGATCCGGCGCACCACGCCTGCCATGTCGTAACCGGCGGCCTTGGTGGTGGCTAGAATGTCGGAAACCGCCAGTGTGTCGGCCTTGGCCAGCGACCACAGGGTCGCTGACCGGGTACCGGTCCGGCAATAGGCAAGCACGGGACCAGGAAGATCGCCAAGCGCCTTGTCAAACGCATCGGCATCGTCGTCAGAGACTTTACCAGCCACGATGGGCTGATAAACCGCCTCGATCCCCAGTTCGCGGGCCGCTGTCGCAACATCCTCGAAATTGGGCTGATCGGGCGCTTCACCGTCGGGTCGGTTGCAGATGATCGATCGAAACCCTGCGTCATGCACCGCCTGCAAGTCGGCGGGCATGATCTGGGGCGTGACAGACACACCTGATGTGAGCTTCTTGAATTCCATCTGCATCTTCTCCGACTTACAGTCCGTTGACCGGCACTTTGAGCATGGGGTTGCCGTCTTTGTCCCTCGGGATTTCACCGGCACGCATGTTCACCTGCAGCGATGGAATGATCAGCTTTGGCATGTCCAGCTGCGCATCACGTTCGGTGCGGAACTTGATAAAGTCCTCGCGCGTTTTGCCCGCACCCACATGGATGTTGTGCGCCTTTTCTTCGCCCACGGTGGTTTCCCACTGAATGTCGCGGCCGTTCGGGCCATAGTCGTGGCACATGAACAATCGCATGTCGTCGGGCAGCGCCAGCACCTTTTGAATGCTGTCATACAGCTGACCGGCATCGCCACCGGGGAAATCGGCGCGGGCCGACCCGCCATCGGGCATGAACAGCGTATCCCCGACAAAGGCCGCATCACCGATCACATGCACCATGCAGGCCGGCGTGTGGCCGGGGGTATACATGGCGAATGCATCCATGTTGCCGATCTTGTAGGTATCACCGTCTTCGAACAGCTTGTCGAACTGCGACCCGTCACGCTGGAATTCGGTGCCTTCGTTAAAGATCTTGCCGAACACATCCTGCACGACCATGATCTTGGCGCCGACGCCGATCTTACCGCCCAGTTTTTCCTGGATGTATGGCGCGGCTGACAAGTGATCCGCATGGACATGGGTCTCGATGATCCAGTCAAGGGTCAGGCCACGGTCCTGCACTTCCTTGATCAGCGCATCGGCATGATCATAGGTGATCCGGCCAGCGGCATAGTCGATGTCCATCACGCTGTCGATGATCGCACAGTGATCGCTGTCAGGATCCTTGACAATATAGCTGATGGTGTTCGTCGCCGCATCGAAATGGGCGGATACGTCCGGTTTGACGTTCATATTGACAGGATAAGTCATGTTTTCAGTTCCTTTTTTCTGTCGTCATTCAAGCGGTTGCACTGCGCGTCTGGCGCATGCGGTTCATGATATTCACTGCAAAGATGCCAGCCAGCAGGGCCGCAACAAAGATAAAGACCTCGGATTTGCCGGTGCCCAGCGCAGGCAGGGCGCCGCCGGGACAGAACCCGGCAATCCCCCAGCCGATGCCAAAGACAGCCGAACCACCGATCAGTGGCAGGTCAAGGTCACGGCGCGTTGGCAACTGGAACTTTTGCTCCAGCATCGGCGCGGGCCGTTTCAGAACGAACCGGTAACCGATAAATGTCACCACGACGGCCCCCCCCATCACGAAGATCAGGCTGGGGTCCCATGTGCCGGCCACGTCGAAGAAGTTCAGCACCTTGGCGGGGTTCGCCATCCCCGAGATGGAAATGCCCACCCCGAAGATCAACCCGATGATATAGCTTGCGATCAAACGCATTGGATTACCCTCCTATCACGTGGCGCAGGACATAGACTGTCAGCCCGGTGGTGATCATGAATGTGATGACGGCGGCGATGGATCGCGGCGACAACCGGGCCATGCCGCAGACACCGTGCCCCGACGTGCAGCCAGATCCATAGGTGACGCCAAGTCCGACGATAAAACCGCCGATGATCAGCATCGGCGTGGATACGGGGACCTGCACGGCGGGCATCTGCCCCGTCAGCAGTGAAATGACCAGCGGCCCGCTGACCATCCCGGCCAGCACGGCGGCCCGCCATGACCAGTCAGACCAGCTTGCCGGGTAAAGCAGGCCGCCCAGAATGCCGGTCGCCCCCATGATACGGCCAAGACTGGCCATCAAAAGCACAGAGGCCACGCCGATCAGCGCGCCCCCACCCAGTGATTGCCAAGGTGTAAAAACTGTTTCCATTGTCATACCTTACAAGTTCGGATGCCAAAAATTGTGTAGAGCGGGCAAAACCGCATTGTGGATGTTGCCAGCATCACGATACCCGCAACAATCATGACGTAGTTGAGCCATGTCATTCCAAAAAGGCCCATACCGCCGATCAACGGTGCCGCAATCAGAACCAGGCCTGCGATCAGCCGCAGCAGACGATCGGCTTTTCCCATATTTGCAGTCATTTCAGCGACTCCTTTTGTGTAAAACTAAGATGGTTCTACACAAGCCGACTCGGTCTGTCGGTGACATTGTCACTGAACGGAAAAGATTGCCCTAAATGTTTCTGTCCGCCAGCTTTTCAAGCTGCGCACGTTCCTGCAGCGTGACGGTGCCGCGCGACTGTGCAATCCAGCCGCGTCGCTGGAATTCCTGCAACTGGCGCGAAATCACTTCGCGCGCGGTGCCCAGTTCGACCGACAGCTTTTGGTGTGTTGTCGCAATGCTTTGCCCGCCCTCGGACAGTTCTATCAGCTTTTGCGCCAGGCGGACGTCGATCCGCTGAAATGCGACCTCATCCACCATCAGGAACAGGTCGGTGATCCGCTTGGAAAAGGCGGCAAAAACGAAACTGCGGAACGACTGCGACTGCGCGACCAATGCGTCAAAGACATCGCGCGGTATCGCAGCCGCCTGAATGTCTGTTTCGGCAATCCCTTCGGCGGAATAATCATCATACGCCAAAAGACAGGCGGTCGTCAGCACACAGCTTTCTCCGGCGTGAATACGATACAGAACGATTTCCCGGCCCGTGTCGGACACCTGCTGCACACGAACCGTGCCATCAAGCAGAAACAGCATGTTTTCAGGCGACTTGCCCGGCCCGAACACAACTGTCCCCGCAGGAACTGTCAGGATCTTGCTGCGGTCCAGCAACAGTTCCTTGACCTCGGGCTTTAGGCGGGACAGGCCCATAAAACGTTCGATCCACTGATCTGTCTGGGTCGCTTGCGTCACTTTGCACCTCATGCTGGCAGGGCCGTCACTCGGCCCACTGTCAAAATGAATATGGACATAATGCGGCCCTTTTGCCAGCCGCAGAGCACAGCCATCCCGAGACAAGGGGCACCGGCCGTCGTGGACGGGATTTTAGCCAACAGGCCGGTTGTTGCCGCCGATTGCCAACGTCAATCGCGCCGCTGCATCCATCACCGGCTGGGCCAGCCCCGCGATCTTGTCAATCGTGATACGTGTGGTCGGACCCGACACCGATACCCCTGCCACCGCTTCCCCGAATACGTTATAGACCGGGGCAGCGATACAACGCATGCCCAGATTACGTTCTTCCGCATCGATCGCATACCCGCGCGCGCGCGCAGCGTGAAGGTCAGCGATCATCGCATCGGGATCTGTCAGCGTATGCGGCGTGAACTGTTCCAGCTTGCCCTGCGCCAAAATGCGGCGCTGGCGGGTATCGTCCATCCGGCAAAGCAGTGCCTTGCCAATGCCGGATGCATGCATCGCCGACACCGTGCCGGGCGGAAAGAACGCGCGGATCGTCGCGTGGGTCTCGACCTGCCCCAGAAACAGGACCTGGCCATCCCGCTCAATCCCAAGGTTCGCGGTTTCGCCGGTAATCTCCATCAGGTCGCGCATGATCGGCCTTGCGCGCTCGACAAGCGATGTGCGGCGCAAAAACTGCGACCCGGTCAGAAACGCCACAGCGCCGATGTTCCAAACCTGGTTCTGCGCGTCGAAATCTACAAACCCACGCCCCTGAAACGTCGTCAGCACGCGGTAAATCGTGGCAGGCGACTGGCCCAGCGCGCTGGCAATCTCGGACAGCGTACCGCCCTGCATGTCGCCCAACGCGACCAGAACCTCTAGCGCGCGATCCAGTGATTTGATGGTATTCTGGGGGGCCTTGTCATCCCAAGCCTTGGGGCGACCGCGGGCCTTTTTGCCGTCTTCTTGCACTTTAAAACCCTTCTGAAATTGTTTTTCACAATATGAAAAATACAAGCCACTGACAACAAACAATTTTCTCTAATTTTACTTTTATGAAAAAACTTTTCAAAAAAATTGTCTGGCGCATCGGGCTCTGCCACAACACGCTCAACCTAATGGAGGATAGGCGCATGAGCTTTCAAAACCCCGTATTCATCCCCGGCCCGACCAATATGCCAGAGGCAATCCGCAAGGCATGCGACATGCCGACAATCGACCATCGGTCGCCACTGTTCGGGAAAATCCTGCACCCCGTGCGCGCCAATGTCCAAAAAATCCTGAAATCCGACACGGCCGAAGTGTTCATCTTTCCATCCACCGGCACCGGCGGCTGGGAAACCGCGATTAGCAATACGTTGTCGGCCGGCGATACAATTCTGGCCGCCCGCAACGGGATGTTCAGCCATCGTTGGATCGACATGTGCCAGCGCCACGGACTGAACGTGCAGATCGTCGAAACGCCTTGGGGGCAGGGTATCCCTGCCGACCGCTATGCCGAGGCGCTGGCCGCTGACAAGGACCACAAGATCAAGGCGGTGCTGGCCACCCACAATGAAACAGCGACCGGCGTGAAATCGGATATTGCTGCCGTGCGTCGCGCCATGGACGCCGCCGGACACCCTGCGTTGCTGTTTGTCGATGGGGTCAGTTCGATCGCGTCGATGGATTTCCAGTTCGACGCCTGGGGTGTCGATGTGGCCGTGACCGGGTCGCAAAAGGGATTCATGCTGCCTGCCGGTCTGGCCATTCTTGGCTTCAGCGCCAAGGCTGTTGCCGCCACGAAAACCGCGCAACTGCCACGCACCTTTTTCGATATCAATGACATGACCAAGGGATATGCCGCCAACGCCTATCCTTATACGCCCGCTGTCGGGCTGATGAACGGACTGTTGCTGGCGACCGAAACACTGCTCGCCGAAGGGCTGGAAAACGTCTTTGCCCGCCATCACCGCATTGCATCGGGCGTGCGCGCCGCAGTCGATGCATGGGGATTGACCCTATGCGCCGCGACACCGGATCTTTATTCTGATACAGTTAGTGCGATCGTGACCCCCGAAGGGTTCAACGCGACCGACATTGTCACCCATGCGGCTGAAAAATACGGCGTTGCATTCGGTGTCGGCCTTGGCGAAGTTGCAGGCAAGGTGTTCCGCATTGGCCATCTTGGCAGCATGACCGATGTCATGGCCCTGTCCGGCATCGCCACCGCGGAAATGTGCATGGTGGATCTTGGGCTGAACATCAAACTTGGGTCCGGCGTCGCAGCGGCACAGGAATACTATCGCGGTAGCGTCGCCCAACGCCTTGAGGACGCAGCGTAATGAAAGACCAGAACGACATGTATATTCCGACCTTTGATGACGTGATCGCAGCGCACGAACGGATCAAACCCTATATCCACCGCACGCCGGTCCTGACGTCCAGCTATCTGAACGAGCTGACAGGCGCGGAATTGTTCTTCAAATGCGAGAACTTTCAAAAGGCCGGGGCGTTCAAGGTGCGTGGCGCATCGAACGCGGTGTTCGGCCTGTCTGACGCAGAGGCCGCCAAGGGCGTCTGCACCCATTCGTCGGGCAATCACGCGCTGTCGCTGTCCTATGCGGCGGGCCGCCGGGGTATTCCTTGCAACGTCGTGATGCCGCGCACCGCGCCAGAGGCGAAAAAGGCCGCCGTGCGCGGTTATGGCGGGATCATCACGGAATGCGAGCCCTCGACTACATCCCGCGAGGAAGTGTTCGCGCAGGTGCAGGCGCGCACCGGGGGCGATTTCGTGCATCCCTACAATGACCCGCGCGTGATCGCAGGCCAGGGCACCTGCAGCCGCGAGTTCATGGAACAGACCGGCGGTGTGGATATCATGGTCGCCCCCATCGGTGGCGGCGGCATGATTTCCGGCACCTGCCTGACCCTGTCCAACATCGCGCCCGAGGTTCAGATCATCGCATCGGAACCCGAACAGGCCGATGACGCCTATCGCAGCTTCAAGGCCGGTCACATCATCGCCGACGATGCGCCGGTCACGATTGCGGACGGGCTCAAGGTGCCGCTGAAAGACCTGACATGGCATTTCGTCAGCAACTACGTCACCGATATCTTTACCGCCTCTGAGCAGGAAATCATCGACGCGATGAAACTGACCTGGGAACGGATGAAGATCGTGATGGAACCAAGCTGCGCCGTGCCATTGGCCACCATCATCAAGAACCGCGATTTTTTCAAAGGCAAGCGCGTCGGTGTCGTAATCACCGGCGGCAATGTTGACCTTGATAAACTGCCCTGGATGCAGGGCTAAGGGAGAGAAGACATGAACGATATGAGCAACCTCAAGAACCTCGAAGTGGGTTATGACGTCCCCGCCCTGCCCGGCATGGACGAGGCCGACATCCAGACCCCCTGCCTTGTGCTGGATCTGGATGCACTGGAACGCAACATCAAGAAAATGGGCGATTTCGCCAAATCACACGGCATGCGCCACCGGGTTCACGGCAAAATGCACAAATCCGTCGATGTGGCCCTGTTGCAGGAGAAACTGGGCGGGTCTGTCGGCGTCTGCTGCCAAAAGGTGTCCGAAGCCGAAGTGTTCGCCCGTGGCGGCATCAAGGACGTGCTGGTGTCCAACCAGGTGCGCGATCCGCAGAAAATCGACCGTCTGGCGCGTATCCCCAAGCTGGGCGCGCGCGCGATCTGCTGTGTCGATGACATGGACAACATTGCCGATCTGTCCGCCGCCGCGCAAAAGCATGGCACGCAGATCGAGTGCCTTGTGGAAATCGACGTGGGCGCGGGCCGTTGCGGCGTGCAATTCGGCCAGCCTGTCGTGGATCTTGCCAAAGCGATCGAGGCCGCACCGGGACTGAAATACGCTGGCATTCAAGCCTATCAGGGCGCAATGCAGCACCTTGATTCCTACGAGGAACGCAAGGCCAAGACCCAGATCGCCATTGATCAGGTCGCTGAAACGCTGAGAATGCTGAAGGCAGAAGGCATTGAATCAGACATCGTCGGCGGTGGTGGCACCGGGTCGTATTATTTCGAAAGCGCGTCGGGCGTGTTCAACGAACTTCAGTGCGGTTCTTATGCCTTTATGGATGCGGACTATGGGCGTATCCGCGACAAGGACGGCAACCGGATCGATCAGGGCGAATGGGAAAACGCGCTGTTCATCCTGACATCGGTGATGAGCCACGCCAAACCCGATAAGGCCATCGTTGATGCCGGTCTCAAGGCGCAGTCGGTCGATAGCGGCCTACCCACGATCTATGGTCGCGACGATGTGGAATACATCAAATGTTCCGATGAACATGGCGTCGTGGCCGACCCCAAGGGCGTGCTCAAGGTGAATGACAAGCTGAAACTGGTCCCCGGTCACTGCGACCCGACCTGCAACGTGCATGACTGGTATGTCGGTGTGCGGGGCGGCAAGGTCGAAGTGCTGTGGCCTGTATCGGCCCGGGGCAAGGCCTATTGATAAAGGCCATTTCGGGGAAAACCTGATACGCCAAAACGACAAGGGTCGGCCTGACAGGCCGGCCCGTTTTTCCAACAAGGACCAAGACATGATTATCGTTCCCGAAAAAGAAATCGCAGGCCTGCTGACCCGCGCCGACGCCTTTGACGCCGTCGAAAAGGTGTTTGCGTCCATGTCCAAGGGCAGCGCCTACAACTTTCCCGTGATCCGCGAGGCGATCGGCTATGAGGACGCGCTTTATGGCTTCAAGGGCGGTTTTGACAAAGCCGGAATGGCGCTTGGCCTCAAGGCGGGCGGGTATTGGCCGAACAACCTCGAAAAACATGGCCAGATCAACCACCAGTCGACGGTATTCCTGTTCGATCCCGATACCGGCATGGTCAAGGCGATGGTAGGTGGCAACCTTTTGACCGCACTGCGCACTGCTGCGGCATCGTCCGTGTCGATCAAGCATTTGGCCCGCAAAGACGCAAAGGTCATGGGAATGGTTGGCGCGGGACATCAGGCAACTTTCCAACTGCGTGCCGCACTGGAACAGCGCGCATTCGAAAAAGTCATCGGCTGGAACTATCACCCCGAAATGCTGCCCAACATCGAAAAGGTCGCAAACGAGGCTGGCGTCCCCTTTGAAGCGGTCACGCTGGAAGGTATGGCCGAGGCAGACGTCGTGATCTCGATCACCTCGACTTTTGCGCCATCGATCATGGCCAACCACATCAGCCCTGGCACCCACATCGCCTGCATGGGCACCGACACCAAGGGCAAGCAAGAAGTCGAGGCCGCCCTGCTGGCCCGTGCGACCGTTTTCACCGATGAAACCGCGCAATCGGTCACGATTGGCGAGGCGCAGCACGCCATTGCCAGCGGTCTGATCACGCAAAACGATATCTTCGAGATCGGCGCGGTCATCAACGGCACCCATCCGGGCCGGACCAGTGCGGATGAAATCACCCTGTTCGATGGCACCGGCGTCGGGTTGCAGGATCTGGCGGTCGCGTCGTCGATCGTCGATCTTGCGATTGAAAAGGGCGTCGCCACCGAAGTGGAATTCTGAACTACCCCATTCAATCATGCGCAGGGGATCATGCATTGGACCCCTGCGCGCAACGCTGACCTTGTCATTGATCAATGACGCAGCAGCCGGCAGCGGTTAGGCTCACTCTTGAATCATACATGCCAAGAGAGGAGCCCCTTATGAAAACCATTGCCTTGACCATCGCCCTGACACTTGCCGCAGGCACCACCTTTGCCGAAACCGAGGTGGGCATCACCAGCGATATGCCATCGGCCACTGTCGAAACCCCGAACGGGCCGATGACGATCGCGCGGATTCAAGACACCACCAACGAAGTTACCGGTGAATGGGCGCGCACATCGCGGCCCTGCCCCAACTTTTGCATCCAACCGATGACCCCGGCCGAAGGTGTGAAAACCATCGGCGAACTCGAACTGATCGAAATGCTGCAAGACCCCGACACGGTTGTCGTGGATAGCCGCACGCCGGATTGGTTTGCAGGCGGCACGATACCGGGGGCTGTGAACATTCCCTACACCTTTGTCCTGGATGAACTGGCGCAACTGGGCTGCGCACCGGATTTCGATGGCTGGGACTGTTCAGAGGCCAAGCAGGTCGCGCTGTTCTGTAACGGCATCTGGTGTGGCCAGTCACCGACCGCGATCCGTAACATGATCGGTGCCGGATACCCGGCCGAGCGTATTTCATATTATCGCGGCGGCATGCAGGTCTGGCGTGTGCTGGGCCTGACAGTCACGGACCCTTCATAATTCCGCAACGAAAATGCCGGCCGCAATGCGGCCGGCAAGCATTCGGATCTACAGGCGTTACTTACTGCTGGCGTGTCCGCCAGAGATTTCATCCGTGCCGTCCATATCCTGCGGCAGGATCAGGTTCAGGATGATGGCAATCACCACCGCAGGCAGAATGCCCGATGCCGCCAGCACGCGCAGCCCGTCAGGCAGGAATTGCAGCGCGTTCGGCGCGCCCGGTGCAAGGTTCAACACCTCAAGCTGCAAGCCCAGGCCGATGGACAGCGCAATCGCAAAGATCACCATGTTGCGCTTGTTCCAATCCACATCGGACAACATCGACACACCTGCCGCAACGACCATGCCGAACATCACGATAACACCACCGCCCAACACCTCTATGGGCATGGCGCGCACGATACCGCCAACTTTGGGCACCAGACCGCAGAGGATCAGAAAGATGGCACCAATCGTCACCACATGGCGGCTCATGACGCCGGTCATTGCGATCAGGCCGACATTCTGGCTGAACGAGGTATTGGGCAACCCGCCAAAAATACCGCCAATCGCCGTGCCGAAACCGTCGGCGTAGGTGGCGCCCTGGATTTCCTTGTCGGTTGCTTCGCGGCCGGCACCCCCCTTGGTGATCCCCGATACATCGCCCACAGTTTCCACCGCCGACACAAAGGCCATCAGGCAGAACCCGACCAAAGCCGCAAAGGTGAATTCAAATCCGTATTTGAACGGCGTCGGCACCATGAACCACGCCGCGTTGTTCCATTGCTGTGCAACGAACGCGGTTGTCTGCACCGGCGTTTCCCAAAAGATCGGGGTAATGAAAAGTGCATAAACATAGCCTACAATGATTCCGATCAGCACCGCAGACACCGAGAGCATACCACGGGCAAAGAATTTCAGCCCCAAGGTCACCAAGATCACGACCAAGGCGGCGGACCAGTTCATCCATGACCCGTATTCGGGGTTGTTGAACGTCTTGGCAGGCACGCCACCGGCGGCATATTCAATGCCCACCTTGACCAGCGCCAGACCGATCATCGTCACTACCAACCCTGTGACCAGCGGCGGCAGCGCAAAGCGGATCTTGCCAATCACCGTTCCCAGTAGCGCATGGAACAGACCGCCAAGGAAAACGCCTGTCAACAATGCGCCCATCGCCTCTGGGCCCTTGCCGGCAACCAGCGGGATCATGATCGGAATGAATGCAAACGACGTGCCCTGCACGATCGGCAACCTTGCACCGACAGGACCCATGCCAATTGTCTGGAACAGTGTGGCGATCCCTGCAAACAGCATCGACATCTGGATCAGATACGTCATGTCCGGGAAACCCAGCGCGCCCTGATCCGAGCCGAAACCGAAACCCGCCGCCCCCGCGATGATGATCGCAGGTGTCACATTGGATACGAACATTGCCAATACGTGCTGGATGCCCAAGGGCACCGCCCGCGCGACCCCAGGAAAATAGTCAGGATCGCGGAGCTGTTCCGGTGTCCCGATGCTTGCGTTACTCATTGTCTTGTCCCCTGTTGTTGTGCCGGTCTTTTGCCGGTCAGTCGTCGAAAATCACCCTGTAGGGCCTGTCGAAATGGTATTCCTCAAGGTTCGGCCCTTCGCTGATCCGGTCGATCACTGCAAACAGCCCCGGCCCCGACAGTGGGGTCAGCACCCCGTGCCAGACACCGCGATGAAAATTGATCGCCTCGCCCGGTGCGGTAATGAACGCCTGCGGCGCCAGGTCGTTGTCGGCAACGACCACCAGAAACGGGTCCATGCTCATCGGGATGAACGCCTGCGACCCGTCGGGGTGGCGTTCCACCAGATCAAGCGTATAGGGCAGTTGCCGCAATTCCGATCGGAACAGGCTGATGCCGACGCGCCCGTCGCCCACATCCACTTTTGCGCGGTCATGAAACCGGCCACACAGCCCCGCGTTGATGATCTTGTCCGGCGCACCGTCGCAATTCAGCACATCGCCAAAGGGCGCAAAGGCCTGCGCCGTCAGGGGGGATATAAGAATATCGTGGGTCACCTTGGCAACATGTCCTTCAACCGGTGCAGCGCGATGCGTTCCACCTGATGACAGGCCTGCGCAAACTCTGCATCCCGATCATTCTGCAAACGCGCCGCAAAAGCCGCCTTGATCGACGTCTTGTCGTGGTCACGCACGGCAATTATGAAAGGAAAACCGAATTTTTCCGTATATGCCGTATTCTGCGCCGCAAATTCCGCGCGCTCGTTGTCCGTCAGCGCATCCAGCCCGACACTTGCCTGTTCTGCCGTGCTTTCCGCCGTCAGCCGCTTGGCCGCCGCCAGTTTGCCCGCCAGATCGGGGTGCGCGGTCAGAACACCCAGCCGTTCATCCACTGATGCCGACCGGAACATCCGCGCCAGTGCGTTATGCAGGCCCACGGCGGTATCATGCGCCGGGCCCAGTTCCAGACCATGCGCGCGCTCTGCTATCCATTGTGAATGTTCGAACACCCCACCATAGGCCGCAACGAATGTGGCACGGTCCATTTGCGAAGGCCGCGCGAACCGCTGATGCGGATGGCTCGCCGCCCAATGATCTGCAATCTGTTCGCGCGTGGCAAACCACACGCCTTCATGCCCCTGCGCATATTCAATGAACTGGCGCAGCGCCTCTACCCGGCCCGGACGGCCGATCAGACGGCAATGCAGCCCGATTGACATCATGCGCCCGCCTTCGCGGTAAAGTGCATCAAAGCTGGCCTTGAGATAGTCAAAAAACTGCGTGCCTGTATTGAACCCCTGCGGCGTGGCGAAACGCATGTCGTTGGCGTCCAGCGTATACGGCACGATCAGTTGGTCGTGGCGGCTAAATTCCATCCAATAGGGCAAGTCGTCGGCATAGCTATCGGCGACGTAGGCGAATTGTCCCGTTTCGGCTGCCAGCCGGACGGTATTCACCGAACAGCGGCCTGTATACCAACCACGCGGCGCCGCGCCCACGACCTCTGTATGCAGGCGGATTGCCTCGGCCATGTCGGCGCGCTCCTGATCCTCGGGCGCGTCCTTGTATTCGATCCACTTCAGCCCGTGGCTGGCGATCTCCCAGCCTGCGTCCTTCATGGCGGCGACCTGTTGGGGGGACCGGGCCAATGCCGTGGCCACGCCATAAACCGTCACCGGCAGCCCGCCCATCAGGCGATGCAACCGCCAGAACCCGGCGCGCGCGCCGTATTCATAGATGCTTTCCATGTTCCAATGGCGCTGTCCCGGCCATGCGGCAGCGCCCACGATTTCCGACAGAAACGCCTCGGACGCGGCATCGCCATGCAGGATATTATTCTCGCCGCCTTCTTCGTAGTTCAGAACGATCTGCACGGCGATGCGCGCGCCGCCCGGCCAGTTGGCCTCGGGCGGGTTCGCACCATAACCGGTCATGTCGCGCGGGTATCTTTGCATGCGGGCACACTCCTGTTGGTTAACCTCTATTCCAAAACAATGCTGGTGTTTTTCAAATAAATCACGAAGCACTTTCGGCAGAGCGGACCGCCACCCCGATCCGTTCAATCATGAACTCCATGAAAAGTCGGGTCTTTGGGTCCTGGTGTCGCCTGTGTGTATAAAGACAGGCCATCTGCACCGGTGTCGGCGGGGTGGCGGCGGCGACGATGATCAGGGCACCGGTCGCCAGATGCTCGGCCACTTCAAACCGCGGCTTCATCGCCACACCCTGCCCGGTCAGCGCCCAATCGGTCAGCACATCGCCATCGTCGCTTTCCAACCGCCCCGCCACGCGAAACCGCTGCGGGCCATCAGGTGTCTGTAGCAGCCACTGAAACTCTGACGCGCCCGGAAAACGCAGGTTCAGGCATTCATGCCTGTCACGCACCAGCGCCGTGCCATCCAGCGGATGACCACGCCGCGCAACATATTCAGGGGCCGCCACCAGCACCCGCGACACATCCGCGATCTTGCGGATGCGCAGGTTGCTGTCCGCAGGCTGGCCCAGATGAAACGCCACATCCAGCCCCTCGGCGGTCATATCCACATTCCGGTCCGTCAGCCGCAGACGCACGTCAATCAGCGGATACTCTGCCGTGAAATCGGGCACATGCGGCGCGATCAGCCGCCGCCCCACCCCCAATGGCGCCGCGACATGCAACTGCCCCTTGGGGTTTTCGGTAAGGTCCATCACCTGCCCTTCGGCATAGGCGACGGCATCCAGCACGGAACACGCCCCGCCATAAAACGCCTTGCCCTGCGCCGTGGGCGTCAGACTGCGCGTCGTGCGCTGGAACAGACGCACCGACAGATGATCCTCCAGCGCCGAGATCCGGGCCGACGTGACAGCCGGCGAAATCCGCAGATCACGCCCGGCGGCAGACATTGACCCCAACTCGTAGACGCGCACAAAAGTCTTGATATTGTCGAGATAGGACATTCTTCGCCATTTTTTGATAGAGCTTGGTAATATCAGGGAATACAAGATAACCGCGACGCTGGCTAGACTGGGCGGCAAAAGGGGACCGACAATGTATGATATCGCAATTCTCTGGGACTGGCTGGCCTTTGCAGTGCGTTGGCTGCATGTCATCACTGCCATCGCCTGGATCGGGTCGTCGTTCTATTTCATCGCACTCGACCTGTCATTGAACCGCAATATCGACGGCCCGGCGGATGGCGAAGAATGGCAGGTCCACGGCGGCGGTTTTTACCACATCCAGAAATATCTGGTCGCCCCTGCGGCGATGCCCGAACACCTGACCTGGTTCAAATGGGAAAGCTACGCGACATGGCTGTCCGGGGCCGCGATGCTGGCGGTGGTTTACTGGCTTGGGGCCGAGCTCTACCTGATCGACCCCGCCAAAGCCGATCTGGCGATCTGGCAGGGCATCGCGATCTCTGCTGCCTCGCTGGCCGTGGGTTGGGTGATCTACGACCAGCTGTGCAAGTCGCCCCTTGGTAACCAGCCAACCACGCTGATGGTGCTCTTGTTCATCCTGCTCGTCGCAATGTCATGGGGCTATGATCAGGTGTTTACAGGCCGTGCCGCGCTGCTGCATCTGGGGGCCTTCACCGCCACGATCATGACCGCCAATGTGTTCTTCATCATTATGCCGAACCAGCGCATCGTAGTGGCGGACCTCAAGACCGGGCGCACGCCGGACCCGAAATACGGCAAGATCGCCAAGCTGCGGTCAACACATAACAACTACCTCACCCTGCCGGTGATCTTTCTGATGCTGTCAAACCACTACCCGCTGGCCTTCGGCACGCAATACGCGTGGATCATCGCCGCACTGGTGTTCCTGATGGGCGTCACGATCCGGCATTACTTCAACTCCATGCACGCCCGCAAAGGCAAACCCACGTGGACATGGGCGGTCACCGTCATCCTGTTCATCCTGATTGCATGGCTGTCCACCGTGCCCGGGTATGAAACCTATGAAGAGGCCGAGGCACGCGCGCTGACCCCTTACGAACAACGCTTCGCGGCAGCGGATGGCTTTGCCGATGCACACCAGATCGTCACCGGGCGCTGTTCAATGTGCCACGCCCGCGAACCGGTCTGGGACGGGATGCATTGGGCACCCAAAGGCGTGTTCCTTGAAACCGAAAGCGACGTCGCGAAATACGCCCGCCAAATTTATCTTCAGGCTGGCGTCAGCCACGCCATGCCGCCCGCAAACATCACCGATCTCCCGCCCGAGGACCGCGCCAAACTCGTCGCATGGTATCGCGCAGGCACGTAAGGCAATTTCACCCTTCCATCCGCTGCTTGTTTTGTTAGCGTTAACAAAACCCGAAGGAGCCGCAAGATGCGCGAATGGTGGCGTGACGCCGTAATCTACCAGATCTACCCCCGGTCCTTTCAGGACGATAACGGCGACGGTATCGGTGACCTGAAAGGGATCACAAGGCGACTGGATCATGTGGCATCGCTGGGCGTGGATTGCATCTGGCTGTCACCGATCTTTCCCTCGCCGCAAAAGGACATGGGCTATGATGTGTCCGATTACACCGGCATCGACCCACTGTTCGGCACGCTGGATGATTTCGACACGATGATCGCGCGCGCACATGAACTGGGGCTGAAAGTCATCACAGATCAGGTGCTGTCGCATACCTCCGACCAGCACCCGTGGTTCAAACAATCGCGCCTGTCACACGACAACGACAAATCCGACTGGTATGTCTGGGCCGATCCCCTGCCTGATGGGTCACCCCCCACCAACTGGCACAGCCATTTCGGCGGCCCGGCATGGGAATTCGACCCACAGCGCGGTCAGTATTACCTGCACCATTTTCTGGCCAGCCAGCCCGACCTGAATTTCCACAACCCCGACGTGGTCGATGCCATCCTGGAAACGTGCAAGTTCTGGCTTGACCGCGGCCTTGACGGATTTCGACTGGACACCGTGAACTACTATTTCCACGACCGGCAACTGCGATCCAATCCCCCCGCTCAAACCCGGCCACAGGTCATGGCGACAGACCTCTACGGGATGCAGGAAAACCTGTATAACAAGACGCGCCCGGAAAACCTGGAATTTCTGGAAAAACTACGCGCGCTGACCGACCGTTACGACGACATCATGATGGTCGGCGAAGTGGGTGAAATGGGCGGCAAGTCCATTCGCATCATGGGCGAATATACCGCCAGCACCAATCGCCTGCATATGGCCTACAGCTTTGCCATGCTGGGGCCGGATTACAGCCCCGACCATTTCCGCAGTTGTATCGAAGGCTTCCAGCAGGGCGCGCCCGACGGGCACCCGAAATGGTCGTTTTCCAACCACGACGTGCCCCGCCACGTCAGCCGCTGGGCGGAATACGCAGTGTCAGAGGACCACATGGCACGCCTGTCCTGCGCGATGCTGCTGGCCTTCGAAGGCACCATCGGCATCTATCAGGGCGAAGAACTGGGCCAGATCGAAACGGAACTGACCTATGATGAACTGACCGACCCGCCCGCGCTGCGGTTCTGGCCTGCGGTCAAGGGGCGCGACGGCTGCCGCACACCGATGGTCTGGGAATCCGACGCCCCCAACGCGGGTTTCAGCAGTGGCACGCCATGGTTGCCGGTCAAAGCCCCGCAAATCACGCGTGCCGTCGATGCGCTAGAAGCCGCCGAACACAGCATCCTGCATTTCTATCGCAAGTCTATCGCCTTTCGCAAAGCCAGCCCCGCGATGACGCACGGCAAGACCCGGTTCATTGACTTGCCCCACCCGCTGCTCGCCTTTACGCGCAGCGCCGCAGGACAAACCCTGACCTGCGTGTTCAATCTGTCAAAAGACGATCAGCAACTCCACCTTGACGGCACGGCCTCGTTATCCGGCCCGCACAACGGCGCGCTGGCAGGCCAAATCCTGCACCTGCCCGGCAATGGCTTTGCCTACCTTGAACACGATGGCCCCTTGTCACTTGCGACAGGCTGACGGCACAGGCATCCGCTTCTTCAGAGCTTAAATATCCGCGGGGGGCCCGCAGGGCGGGGGCAGCCAGCCCCCTGCAACGGCTCAGCCCGCGGCAGCGTTGCGAATGGCGCGGATATTCGCACCATATGGTGCCGGATCGCTGACCGACCCACCGCGAAACACTGCCGAACCTGCGACCAGCACGTCGGCACCCGCTGCCGCGACCAGCGGGGCGGTCGTCGGGTCCACGCCGCCGTCGATTTCGATATGGATGGGGCGGTCAGCGATCATGCTGCGCAACCGGCGCACCTTGCGCGTCATGTCGATGAATTTCTGCCCGCCAAAACCGGGGTTCACCGTCATGACACAAACCAGATCGACCATATCCAGCAATTCCGCTACCGCATCCGCAGGGGTGCCGGGGTTCAGCGCGACACCCGCCTTGGCCCCGGCGCCACGGATCGCCTGCAAGGTGCGGTGGATATGTGCGCCGGCCTCGACATGGGCGGTGATGATATCGGCGCCGGCCTGCGCAAAAGCGTCGATATAAGGATCGACCGGCGAAATCATCAGATGCACATCCATGACGCCCTTGATATGTGGGCGAATCGCCGCGCACATCGCCGGGCCAAAGGTGATATTAGGCACGAAATGCCCGTCCATCACGTCAACATGGACCCAATCGGCCCCCTCCGCCTCGATCGCTTCGCATTCCGCGCCGAAATTGGCAAAATCCGCCGACAGGATCGACGGGGCAATCTTGATGGAACGATCAAAGGACATCGGATACCTCTTGCATGTTTGGCAGCGCTTTAGCCTGCCCGAGAGCCATTGTCACGCCGCAACACACGGTTTGCCTTGCCATGACAGAACCAAAAAACCATTGGCATGACGAAAAATGCTGCGGTGCAGAATTTTCTATGGTAATTTGACCTATGGGCAAAACACTTTTTCACCGCGATATTCTTCTGAACGGCGCACAGGTCCACCTGACGCGCGCTACGCTGACGCCAGAGCGGCCAAAGGCGCTGCACGATCACGACTTTTTTGAACTTTTCTGGGTGCAGAACGGCAATGTACGGCATCATCTGCCCGATGGCGGCACGACACTGGACGAGGGCAGCATGATCTTCCTGCGCCCCGGACAGGCGCATGCGGTGCAGGGGCGCGGCGAACATGCGTTGATCGTGTCTCTTTGTATTCACCCGCAAGTGATCGCAGCACTGGCGCAGCGTCACCCCGGCCTTGCTGGCCACCTCTTCTGGACGGACGGGCCACCGACGCGACGTTACCGCGATATCCGGCAGTTGGCGGCACTGAACCATGCGGCTGTTCTGCTGGAACGCAGCCAGCGCGACACGCTGGCACTCGAAGGATTCCTGTTGCCGCTTTGCGCCGATCTGACGGCGCAAAACTTCCCTCCCGGCATGCCCGCGTGGCTGGCCGCAGCCTGCACCGCCGCACATGACCCCGCCGTTTTCCGCGAGGGGGCCGCCGGGCTGGTGGCGCTGACCGGCAAGGCGCATCCGCATGTCAGCCGCAGTATGCGCAAATATCTGGCACAGACGCCATCTGACTATATCAACAGGATCCGGATGGATCACGCTGCCCGCGCACTGACCACCGACGCCGACCCCGTCGCGCAAATTGCTGTTGATTGCGGTGTCCCGAACATGTCGCATTTTCACAAATTATTCCGCGCCGCCCACAGGCTGACACCGCTGCAATACCGGCAGAAATTCCAGCGCCAGATCGTGCAGCCGACGTAACATTTGACCAAACGGTCAAACCTTGCCAAGAGGGGCGCAAAGTGCCACCGTATCGGCAACCGCAGGAGGCCCGCTTGCAAACCACCCTTTCCCCCACGCAACTGCCGCAAGTGCACGCACCACGCAATGACGGCATGCCGCTCGATCTTGACTGGGTCATGGCGGTGCAGGCGAACACATCCGCCATCGAACGCCGCGCCGCGACCCTGCCCGGGCGGCGCAGTGTCAAAAAGGAGTATCAGGCGGCATGGCTCTGCAAGGCGATCAGTCTGATGGACCTGACAACCCTGTCCGGTGACGACAGCAAAGGCCGCGTGCGCCGTCTCTGCGCCAAGGCCCGGCAACCGGTGCGTGCAGATATTCTGGCCGCGCTCGGTATGGAGGGTCTGACCACCGGTGCCATCTGCGTCTATCACGACATGGTCGCCACCGCCGTTGATGCCTTGCAGGGCACCAACATCCCCGTCGCGGCCGTTTCAACCGGGTTTCCCGCCGGTCTGTCGCCGTTCAACCTGCGCATCGCGGAAATCGGCGAAAGCGTCGCCGCCGGGGCTGCTGAAATCGACATCGTCATCTCCCGCCGCCATGTGCTGACCGGCAACTGGCAGGCGCTTTACGATGAAATGCGCGAAATGCGCGCCGCTTGCGGCGATGCCCACGTCAAGGCGATCCTTGCCACCGGCGAGTTGGGCACGCTGCGCAACGTGGCGCGCGCATCGCTGGTCTGCATGATGGCCGGGGCCGATTTCATCAAGACCTCTACCGGCAAGGAACCCGTCAACGCGACGCTCCCCGTCACGCTCACCATGATCCGCGCGATCCGCGACTATCAGGACCGAACCGGCATACGCGTCGGCTACAAACCCGCAGGCGGTATTTCCAAGGCCAAGGACGCGTTGGTCTATCTATCGATGATCAAGGACGAATTGGGCGACCGCTGGCTGCAACCCGATCTTTTCCGCTTTGGCGCGTCCAGCCTTTTGGGCGACATCGAACGGCAACTCGAACACCACGTCACTGGCGCCTATTCTGCCCAGTGGCGGCACGCGATTGGATAACCCCATGACCATCAAAGAAATATTCGACACCATGGATTACGGCCCCGCCCCCGAAGGCAGCGCCGAAGCCTTGGCATGGCTCGCCGACCGGGGCGGCATCGCGGGCCATTTCGTCAACGGCAAATGGGGCGCACTGCGCGATGATTTCCCCACCAACAACCCCGCGACGGGCGAAAAGCTGGCGGGCGTCACCAAAGGCACCGTTGAAGAAGTCGCTGAAGCCGTCAAAGCCGCCCGCAAGGCGCAACCCGCATGGGCAAAATCCGGCCACAAACGCGCCCGCACCCTCTATGCCATCGCCCGCCTGATGCAGAAGCATGCCCGCCTGCTTGCCGTCATGGAAACCCTCGACAACGGCAAACCGATCCGCGAGAGCCGCGACATCGACGTGCCGCTTGCCATCCGGCATTTCTATCACCACGCCGGTTTTGCCCAACTGATGAAGGACGAACTGCCCGACCGCGAACCCCTCGGCGTGTGTGGTCAGATCATCCCGTGGAATTTCCCGCTGCTGATGCTGGCCTGGAAAATCGCGCCCGCACTGGCAATGGGCAACACCGTCGTTCTGAAACCCGCCGAATACACCCCGCTCACCGCGATGATCTTCGCCGAAATCTGCGATCAGGCCGGCGTGCCCCCCGGTGTCGTGAACATCGTCACCGGCGACGGTGAAACCGGTGCTGGCCTAGTCACCGCCGATGTGGACAAGATCGCCTTTACCGGCTCGACCGAGGTGGGCCGCAAAATCCGCGACGCCACTGCCGGATCAGGCAAAGCGCTCTCTCTCGAGCTTGGCGGCAAATCCCCTTATATCGTGTTCGAGGACGCCGATATTGATTCAGCCGTCGAAGGCCTCGTCGATTCCATCTGGTTCAACCAGGGCCAGGTCTGCTGCGCCGGGTCCCGCCTGCTGGTGCAGGAAGGCATTGCCGAGCGGTTCTACACCAAACTGAAATCCCGCATGGATGGCCTGCGCATCGGCGACCCCTTGGACAAATGCATCGACGTGGGTGCCATCGTGGACCCGGTCCAACTGGCACAAATCACCCAGATGGTCAGCGCCAACACCGAAGGCGAGACCTATCAAACGACCGCCCCCGCCGGTTGCTTCTACCCGCCCACACTCATCACCGGCCTGTCGCCCGCATCCACTCTGATGCAAGAGGAAATCTTTGGCCCCGTCCTCTGCGCCACGACCTTCCGCACACCATCCGAAGCGGTCGAGATTGCCAACAACACCCGCTACGGCCTCGCCGCGTCCGTCTGGTCGGAAAATATCAACCTAGCGCTGGATATCGCGCCGAAACTGGCCGCCGGGATCGTCTGGATCAACGGCACCAACATGATGGATGCCGCTGCGGGTTTCGGTGGCGTGCGTGAAAGCGGTTTCGGCCGTGAAGGCGGCTGGGAAGGCCTTTCAGGCTACACGAAACCCAAAGGCACGCCTAAGCAACTAAAGAAGATCGACGCCTTCACGACGGAAGTCGGCCACCCCGCCGACCCGCTCGACCGGACGGCAAAGCTCTACATCGGCGGCAAACAGGCGCGGCCCGACGGCGGCTATTCCACCCCCGTCTACAGCCCCAAGGGCAAACTGCTCGGCCATGTCTCCAAGGCCAATCGCAAGGACATCCGCAACGCGGTCGAGGCGTGCAACGCCGCAAAAGGCTGGTCGAAAACCACCGGCCATTTGCGCGCGCAGATCCTCTACTACATCGCCGAAAACCTGTCGGCCCGCGCTGAAGAATTCAGCTCCCGGCTCAGCGCCATGACCGGCTACAACTCCGGCGCGGACGACGTCGAAACCAGCATCCGCACCCTTTTCACCTATGCGGCATGGGCCGACAAATATGACGGGCAGACACACGGTGTTCCGATCCGCGGTGTTGCGCTGGCCATGAAGGAACCTGTCGGCAACATCGGGATTCTCTGCGATGACGCCAGCCCCCTGACCGGCCTGGTCAACGCAATGGCCCCCGCCATCGCCATGGGCAACCGATGCATACTAATCGCCAGCGAACCCTTTCCACTGGCCGCTACCGATTTCTATCAGGTCCTTGAAACATCCGACGTGCCGGCCGGTGTGGTCAACATCCTGACAGGCAGCCATGGGGAACTGGCCCCGACCTTGGCCAGCCACATGGATATCGACTCGGTCTGGTCGTTTTCGTCCAGCGATGTTTCCGCCACAATCGAAAAGGCCAGCGCGGGCAACCTCAAACGCACCTGGGTCAATAACGGCAAGGCGCTGACACCCGACACCCACAGCTGGTTGCAGGCCGCAACCGAGGTGAAGAACATCTGGATCCCCTACGGCGAATAGCCCTTCTTCTGTTCAAAAATACCTCGGGGGAGCCGCCGCAGGCGGCGGGGGCGGCGCCCCCTTCGCGCTGACGTTACTTTTTGCCACCACCACCGAACCAGCGCCAAATCCGGCCTTTGCGTTCGGCCACATCGGCCTGAACCTCATCCAGATGATGTTCGGCGCTGTCCAGCAGCGGATCGACCGTACGTTCACGGAACTGCCGCCACATGGCACGCACGAAAAGCAGCGCGATCATCAAGAAGATGAAAAAGAAGATGTTGAACCACGGAATGATGGTCACATCCGGCCCCGATACGGTGCGCAAGGCCACGGCATTTGGGTAAACGCTGGCCCATGATATGCGCCAACCGTAATGTGTGATGACCGCCCACGCGTCACCGCGCGCGAGACTTGCCGCCTCGGCCTGCAGGTCTGAACTGTCGAACTTGAAATAGGGAGGCCAGATCCAGCCGGTGTCTTCGTTGCGATAAACCATCACTTCGGTGCTATCGCGCGGGACAAACCCAAGCATGAATGTCTTTTTCTTTTCGGTGTTGATCAACCGCAGATCACGGGTTGGCTGTTCCGCGGCACCGCTGTCGGGCTGGGCGTAGAATATACGATTAAGAGAACTGAAATCAGTGCGGATGATCTCGGTCGAAGTTACCTGCACCACGTCGTGCTGTGGCAGGACATAATGGAAGAAGGCGCCAAAAATAAGCAAGGCCAGGACGCGGACAGTGATCTTGAAACGACGCATATAAAATTCCTCAGTTCGTGTTGATCACATAGATAATGATCGAAACGGCAATAATCGGAACGACATAGACCAGACCGATCAGTTTCGGCCGGACAGAGTTATTATACTCTGCAATACCTGCCTGCACATAGGCATCCCGCGCGCCGGGTGCACCCCCATCAGGGTGGTCTGCATCAAATTCATCTTCCAGCCGTTCCCGGCGAACAGACCGTGAATAAATCGCAATCGACAGATAGATCACCGTCAAAGCGATGAAACCAAACACGACCAAACGAATAAACCCCAATTGCCTGTCTCCTTCGCTGACCGCTTTTTGATCCGGCAGTGGCGGCCCGGTCATGGGCCGTGACTTTAAGTAACATGTATGCGTGGATCTACCATGTTTCGCTCACCCATTTGCGGGGTAATCCCGCAACCGACAGCAGCATGATCGGTGCCCAGATGATTGCGGCACTCAGTCCCAGACGGCCAAAGAACAGCAATGTCGCGGCCAGTCCCGGCTCAAATATCTGCGTCGGGCTAAGCCCCTGCAACAGATAAAGACAGAAAAAGAAAACCGCAGAAATGAAAAACAGCACGATCGTAGACATGAATGCATTCAAAAGAAGCGGTCGCACGCCCTCTGGCAGAAACCGCGCCAACATACGCGGCACGACAAAACCAAGGGCTGCCAGCATAAGGGCAGGCAAGAACAACCCGTCATTGATCACAGACACGCGCCTTTTCGCAAATTTGCTTTTCATCTCTTTCGGCCAACGACCCGCGCGATCCACTTTGGCAATCACCACTGCACCGCAGGTTTCGGCCTCGCCACGCAAAGTCTGGCTCAGGCATCGTCAAACCGGGGCGGTCGATCTGCTGCTAGGGCATCCCCGCCCAGCAATTCCTCTGGGGGGATAATCTTGGGCGGTAATTCGACCCCGCGCTCGTAGTTTTCGGGATCAACACGCAAAGATTCCTCGGGCGAACGGATCAGTACCTGCATCGGCACTTCGATTTGGTCATAAAGGTGGATAACGTCTTGATTGAACATGCGAATGCAGCCCGCCGATCCCGAATTACCGATAGATCCCAAGTCGTTGGTTCCATGGATACGATAATAGGTATCCCGGCTGCCGCGATACAGATACAGTGCGCGCGCACCCAACGGGCTGCGCAAACCGCCGGGGATCCCCGCGCGATATGGCCCATATACCTCGGGCTCGGTGCGCAGCATGTTCTGGGTGGGGGTCCAGCCGGGCCATTCGCGTTTGAGCTTGATCGTGGCCCCCCCGCGCAGCGACTTGCCCGCACGCCCGACGCCGACGGGATAGCGTGTCGTCGTGCCATCCGCACGCACGTGATACAGAAACTTGGCATATGGATCGACGTCGATCGTGTTTGGCGGGGCCTCGCCATTATAAATCCCCGACATGCGGCGGTTGACGCCTTGCAGGTATTTTGACGGGATGCCGGGCAAATTATACCCCGCGTCCGCGATCGGACCATAACCTTCCATAAAGACCTCAGGCGCGGGCGCGGCAGGTTCGGTGACAGGCACTGGCCGGGCACAGGCTGCCGCCGTGCCCAGCATCATCGCGCCAAAGCCGCGCCGTGTCAGTCGTGTCCCGTTGTGCATTTCAACCCTCGGTCAATTTCAACCCCTGTCTTAACACTTTGACAGGCAAGAGCAAAACCCACACCGGCGATTTTCTGCACTAGCATTACAAAACGTGACCGACACAAACGGGCGATCAGATCACGCGACCACGTTGAAGTCCGGGCCATAGGGATAGCCTGTGATATCTTCATTTCCAGTTTCAGTGATGAACAGGATGTCGTGTTCGCGGTATCCGCCTGCGCCCGGCTGGCCTTCGGGGATGGTCAGCATCGGCTCCATGCTGATGACCATTCCGGGTTCCAACACCGTGTCGATATCCTCGCGCAGTTCCAAACCGGCCTCACGGCCATAATAGTGCGACAGCACGCCGAACGAATGACCATAGCCAAATGTGCGATATTGCAGCAGATTACGATCTTCAAGAAACGCGTTGATTTTTGCGGTCACTTCGGAACATTTCGCCCCCGGCACCAATAGGGACATGCCGTATTCATGGGCCGCTACGTTCGCCTCCCAGATCGCGCGTGACGCGTCATCGACTGTGCCCACAAACAGCGTGCGTTCCAGCGCGGTATAATACCCGCTGATCATCGGGAATGTGTTCAGCGACAGGATATCGCCGCGTTCCAACACCCGCGATGTGACAGGGTTATGCGCCCCATCTGTGTTGATGCCTGACTGGAACCAAACCCACGTGTCGCGATATTCTGCGTCGGGAAAGCGTTTCGCGATCTCCAGTTCCATTGCGTCGCGGCCTGCCATAGCCACATCGATTTCACGCACACCGGGCTTGATCGCATCACGAATGGCATAACCGCCGACATCGGCCACCGCCGCACCTGCGCGAATCAAGTCCAGTTCAGCAGAGGATTTATGCATCCGCTGCGCCATGGTCTGTGCCGCGACATCCACCAACCGTGCCGGTTGCAGATCATCACGCAGGGCCATGCGGGTGGCAACGGTCATATGATCGGATTCGTAGCCGATCACCTTGCCCAGCCCGGTCACGGACCGGATCGCCCGCCAGTAGTTGCCGCGCTGCCAGTCAGTATATGTGATGTTGTCGCCATGCGACCGGCGCCAAGGCTGGGCCGCGTCGATGCCCGCGGAAATCGTGACACTTTCGGTGGGTGTCACGACAAGCCCGTAAGGGCGGCCAAAGCTGCAATACAGGAAACCCGAATAATAGGCGATATTGTGCATCGAGGTGAAAACCACAGCCTCGATCCCCTTGTCGGCCATGAGGGCGCGCAGGCCAGTCAACCGGGCGTCGTATTCCGACGCGGCAAAGGGCAGCACCTTGTCACCCTGATGAAAACGATAAAATTGCGGACGTGCAGTCATGTCAGACCCTTTTGAAAAGGTCCCGGCGTTCAGGACATGGAAAACAGGGAAATGTGCAACGACGCCATCGTCACAGCGGGACCCTAGCGGCGTCCGTGCGCCAGTTCAATCGGCATCCAGCACCGGCGGCAAGGTCAGGCCGCGCAATGCCTCGGTCGTATCCATCGGCCGTTTACCGGCGCGTTGGACCTGCGTAATGGCGACCGCGCCATCACCACAGGCCACTGTGAACCCACCCAGCACCTGCCCCGGCGCACCTGCGCCGACCACCACACGCGACCGTAGCAGTTTTAGCCGTTCACCTGCCACAGCACACCACGCACCGGGAAAGGGCGACAACCCCCGGATCAGCCGGTCCACCTGCACTGCCGGCTGTGTCCAATCCACCCGCGCCTCGGCCTTGTCGATCTTTGCGGCATAAGTCACGCCGTCATCGGGCTGTGGGTGTGGTGTCAATGTGGGCAACTGCGCCAGCGCCTGCACCACAAGCCGTGCGCCCATGGTGGACAAACGGTCATGCAGATCGCCGGTGGTGTCTTCGGGGCCGATCTGTGTCGCTTCACGCAGCAGAACCGGGCCACTATCCAGACCGGCCGCCATCTGCATGATGCACACACCTGTTTGCGCATCACCCGCCATCACCGCACGATGGATGGGCGCCGCCCCCCGCCAACGCGGCAGCAGTGACGCGTGAATATTCAGGCAACCATGTTTTGGCGCATCCAGCACCGCCTGCGGCAAAATAAGCCCATAAGCCACAACCACCGCTACATCAGCGTTCAGCCCTGAAAAATCCGCCTGCGCCTCGGCACCTTTCAGCGATGCCGGACATCGCACTGACAACCCCAACGCTTCGGCGCGCAACTGCACAGGGCTCGGGCGGTCCTTCTTGCCGCGCCCTGCGGGGCGGGGCGGCTGGCAATAGACCGCGACAACATCGTGCCCCGCTCCTACCAACGCATCCAGCACCGGCACTGAAAAATCAGGCGTTCCCATGAAGATCAGACGCATCGCCAAAGCTCCCCTGCATCATCTTGCCAAAAATACTCCCCCCGGAGGGGCCGACACATCCACACAAGCCGACCCTACAGCTTGCGTGCCTTCCTCAAAAGAATATCGCGTTTCATGCGCCCAAGTCTGTCAAAGAACATCTTGCCCGCCAAATGGTCGATCTGGTGCTGCACCGACGTTGCCCAAAGGCCCACGAAATCACGTTCCTCTGTCACTCCCTCGGCATTCAGGAAACGCACCGTCACCGCACGCGGGCGGCTGATTCTGGCCCAGACGCCCGGCAGATTGGGCGATCCTTCCTCATGGTCGCGCAACGTCGCACTGGCATGAAGCACCTGCGGATTGGCCATGCGGACCGCTTGCCCCCGCGCCTCGGAGGCATCAACAACGGCCAATGCCAGCCCAATCCCCAGTTGCGGCGCGGCCAGACCGACACCGGGCATGTTTTCCATCGCAAGCACCATCTCGTCCCAGATCGCGCGAACCTCATCGGTCACGGCATCGATTTGCGCTGCGGGCGTGCGCAGCACAGGGTGGGGCCACGGAACATACGGACGATGGGTGGTCATATTTCAGTCCCGCTCTCTGTGATCAGAATACCGTTCAGGTGATCCAGTTCGTGACAAACGCAGACCGCGCCAACCCCGTGAAAACGGGCGGTCTGACGAACGCCCGGCGGGCTGGTCCAGCCCAGATCGACCCAAACCGGGCGCATGACATTGAATGTGCGACCCGGGATCGACAGGCAGGCCTCTGGTCCCAATTGCCGGAATTGCGCGGCCGCAACGATTTCGGGGTTCACAAAAGCGCAAGGCTGCGGATCGGCCTCTTTCCAGTCGGTATCAATGACAAAAACCCGACTAGAAACACCCAACTGCGGCGCAGCAAGGCCCCGGCCCTTGCTGTCATACATCGTTTCGAACAAATCAGCGACCAGCGCATCCAGTTCTGCGCCAAACTGCGTGACTGGAACGGCCACATCACGCAGCACCACATCCCCGTCAAAACGTAATGGCCGCACCGGCACGGGATCAGGCCCGCGCCATTTCGCGTTTCAGTTTCTGCATCTTGCGGGTGATCATCTGGCGCCGCAGCGGTTTCAGATAATCAATGAACAGCCTGCCATCCAGATGGTCAATCTCGTGTTGCACGCAGGTCGCCCACAACCCGTCAAAACGTTCGCGGCGGGTCTTGCCGGTCAAGTCCATCCATTCCACCTCCACCTCGGCAGGGCGTTCGACCTCGGCGTATTGTTCGGGGATCGACAGGCAGCCTTCGTCATAAACGTTACGATCCTCTGATGTCCACAGAACCCGGGGATTGATCAGAACCATGGGATCGGGGGTCGCATCCTCGTCTTTTTCGCAATCCATAACGATCATGCGGTTCATCACGGCCACCTGCGGCGCAGCCAGCCCGATACCGGGCGCATCATACATGGTTTCCAGCATATCATCGGCCAGGCGGCGCAAATCATCCGTGACGGACGCCACGGGATCGGCCACCTTTTTCAAGCGTGGATCGGGATGAATAAGGATGTTCTTCAGTGCCATGGTGGTTCATTTAGTCGGTCGCCGCGCGCATCGCAAGATAGCGGAGAAAATCGCCTTGCACACGCCCGCGCATCGCCCCAACTTACCGGCGAACTCAAACGGAGAATTGCATGACATTCGACGCCCCCATCGACCGCCGTGGCAAGTTGCAGTCAAAATGGGACAAGATGGAAAAACTCTTTGGCGTTTCACCCAAGGACGGGCTGGCCATGTGGACAGCGGATTCCGATTATCCCACCGCCGATTGTGTGCGTCAGGTTGTGCGTGATGCCGCCGAACACGGCGTATTTGGCTATAGCTGGGAACACGAACCCTATCTGAAAGCGGTGCAATGGTGGATGCGCACCCGGCATGGCTGGGACGTGGACACCGACATGATTCTGACGGCGCAAGGATTGGGTAACGCGATTGCATTATGCATTGACCTCTGGTCAGAGCCTGACGATGCAGTCGCGATCTTTACGCCCGTTTATCATGAGTTTGCGCGCAAGGTGAATGCAGCAGGCCGTGTTGTTACCGAATGCCCGCTGAAACGGCAGGGCGACACCTATGCGGTTAACCTTGAAGACGCGCAATCACGGCTGACGGGACGCGAAAAACTGTTGATCTGGTGTTCGCCGCAAAATCCGTCAGGGCGGATCTGGACGCCCGAAGAGCTGCGCAGCGTGTCGGAATTTGCACGCAGGAACGGGATGCTGCTGATCAGTGACGAGGTGCATCACGACCTGATCATGCCCGGCAACACTTTCACCCCGCTTGCCTTGGCCGCCCCCGAAGGTCACGATAACGCCGTCTACCTGACCGCTGCATCAAAGACTTTCAACATCGCGGGCCAGCGCACAGGCAACATGATCATCCCCGACCCCGCGCTCCGGGCCATGATGAAAAATCGGCTGCACACACTTGATTACAGCCCTTCGGCGCTGGGTATCAGCATGGTCACGGCTGCCTATTCGCCTGAGGGTGCCAAATGGGTCGATGACCAGATGGCGCATCTTGACCGGAACCGGACCATTTTTGATGCTGGCATCAACGCGATCCCCGGCGTCCGGTCGATACCGCTACAGGCCACCTATCTGGCATGGGTCGATTTTTCGGGCACAGGCATGTCCCACGACGAGGTGCGTGACCGGATCCGGGATATCGCGAAAATCGCAGTCTCGCCCGGCCCATCCTTTGGAACAGGTGGTGAAACCTTCATGCGGTTCAACCTTGCCACACAGTCACACGTAATCAAGGACGCCGTAGAACGGCTGCAAAAGGCGTTCGGAGATTTGCAGTGACGTCACACGAACGCCCAAGACCCGCAGTCAGCAACAGACCATCTGCACACGGGCACCCCCGGTCAAACCGCCGGTTCCCAAATCTCAGCTTTCGATCAGGCCGGCCGGCGTAAAATCCGGCCGGACAAAGTCTGCCGCTGGCCGGTCGGCAACGGGCGTCAACCATTTGAATTCGAAAACCCGTTCATCTCCGTCATCGACCGAAGACACGACCAGACATTGATAGAGATGCTTTGGACCATCATAAATATCGACATGTCCGCGCAACCGTTCCGACGCTGCCAGATCAAGGGCAAATCCCCCGTCCCAGAATCTCCGGATACGATGGACATGATCGCCATCATGCACCGATAGACGTCCCTTGCGTTTCAGCGCTGCCTTGCGCGCCTCTTCCAGACCTTGCCGCACTGCGACTGGCAAAAACTCATACATCACAACCCCTCCAGTTCCCTGCAAGGATGAACCCATTTATGTAAATTTCAAGTAACCAAACCTGCCGCAGTGCGGCAACGCCTTATAATACTGGCTTTACGTGTGGCCGCAGCACATGAGGTTTTGCGGCATCATAGAGCGCGGAATCAGGAAACCCGTGCGAATCAGCCAGTGCCGGCCCCACCATGATCAACGCGGTCCGCGTGATCTTGGCCGCGCGCACCTTTTCACGCACATCGCTCAAAGTGCCGCGAATGATCAACTGGTCAGGCCAGCCAACTCGATAAACGACGGCCACCGGGCAGTCGGCGCCATAATAGGGCACCAGTTGACGTTCAATTTCGCGTAGCGCACGGATACCCAGATGGATGGCCAGTGTGGCACCGCTGCGGGCAAAATTTTCCAGCGTCTCGCCCGCGGGCATTCCCGTCGATTTCATCGACATCCGCGTTAAGATGATCGATTGTGCCACCTCAGGCACTGTCAGCTCCGTGCCCAGCGCCGCAGCTGCTGCTGCATAGGCAGGCACTCCGGGAATGATCTGGTAATCTATGCCATCCGCCTTCAACCTGCGTATCTGTTCCGCAATCGCCCCGTAAAGCGATGGATCACCCGAATGCACCCGCGCGACATCCTGCCCTTTGGCATGGGCCGCGAGGATGACACCGTGTGTCTCGTCCAGCGTCATCGGGGCTGTATCCATGACCAACGCCTTTTCAGGGGCCGTTGCCACCACCGCCTCGGGCACCAGCGAACCTGCGTAGAGGCATATCGGACAGGCCCCGATCAACCGCGCCGCCTTGAGCGTCAGCAACTCTGGATCACCCGGACCCGCCCCAATGAAATAAACAGTCACATGACCCTCGCTTTGTTCCAAATAATCCCGCCAGAGGTTCCGACATCAACCAACAGCCAGATCCCCGTCGATCTTGCGGGCATAGCCCCGCGGCGTATACATCCGCGGCCCCGTGCCCATCTGCGCCAGTCGCGAATGCGACGATCCGACCAGCACCACGGTAAGCATATCCACCTCGTCCACCTGCAAATCCGCCAAACGGCGATAGCGGATATGCTCCTCTGGCCGTCCCAGCGATGACGCCAGCATCACCGGCGTATCCGCCGGGCGGTGCTGCAACAGAATGTCACGCGCCTCGGACAACAGCGTCCGCCGCCGCATCGACACGGGATTATAGAACGCGATGACAAAATCCCCTACCGCCGCAGCCTGCAACCGTCTGATGATATCTTCGCGCGGGGTCAGCAGGTCCGACAGCGAGATCGCGCAAAAATCATGGCCCAGGGGCGCACCCGCCCTTGCGGCGGCCCCCTGCAACGCGCTCACCCCCGGCGAACAGACAACCTCGACCCGGCGCGCCGCATCAGATACGCCCATCTGGTCGGGGCCACGATCCAGCAGTTCAAACACCAACGCCCCCATCGCATAGATTCCTGCATCGCCAGAACACACCAGCGCGACATTGCGCCCCTTGCCCGCCTGTTCCAGCGCATAGCGGCAGCGGTCTTCCTCACCGCCCAAGGGGAAATCCGACCGGTCCTTGCCCACCGCCAGCGGACCAAGCAGGTCAATATACAGCCCGTATCCCACCAGTTCATCCGCCTCGGCCACCAGCCGCGACACCTCTGGCGTGCGCCAGGCGGCCTGACCGGGGCCGATACCAACGACAGACAAACGCCCGCGCGCCCGTCCGCGCAGGTCGACCAGAGGTTCAGGTGTCACCACCAGCGCACAAGTCGCATTTGCCGTTTTCCGCTTCGTCAGCAGAAATTCACCCGCTGCTCCAGCCTGCGCCAGCGCCGCCGCCTCGGATACGCCGTGCGCACCAACTTCGGCAAATACCACATCAGACGGGTTGGCCAACCGGGATGTCTCGGCTTCCAGTTCATCTGCATCAAACAGACGCAGCGGCACATCCATAGCCGTCGCAAGATCAATGATCGCAGCCTCGTCAGCCTTAAGCGCAATCGTATTGACCGAATGCACGGACTCTGGTGCGATCCCTGCAGCGGCCAGCGCATCATGCACCAGTTCTGCCAGTTCAGCGGGCGCACAGTCGCGGGCACATCCCACACCCAGCGTCACACGCTGCGGGGTAAATTGCAGGTGTGTTGGCCCCAGATCATCAAGCCGGTCCATCGTCGCCGACAGCCGCACGGCATCTCCCTTGGGCAGGCCTTGCAACCATGCTGCATCCCCGCACATATGCGCACCACCGCCCCCCAATAGCGCCGCCATCGCGCCCTTGGCATCGGCGCGATTGACCAAACGCCAACCTTTCGGAGGCTCATCCAAGGCCACGCCAAGCGCCACATCGCCCGCCGTTGTCACCGCAGCCACAGCGTCTAACCCCTGCGATATTCTGGCGGCCAGCCGGTTCGCTCCACGATGGCCGCCCAACAAGGGCACAACCACCGCACCATCGTCAGATACGGCAATGACGGGCGGCTCGACCGTCTTGTCAACCAGCAAAGGCGCGACGGCCCTGATCAGGATACCGGCCGCACAAACGCCCACGACCGGCACTCCGGCGGCGAAAAGGTCGCGCGCATGATCCAGCGCATTGGGGAAAAAAGCATCTGCCCGATCGACGCGCCCTTCACGCCCATGGACCTGCGCGCCCAACAAGGCTGCCACGCGATGCGCCACAGCTTCGCCTGAACGGGACAAGGCCAATACAACAGGTTTCATAGCCATGGATCGGCCCCTTTCGTTAATAGGATCATCGAAAAATACGGGGCCTTTTCGGGCGCCTCTGCCAGCGGCAGAACAATCTCATCAGCCAGCGTGGCACGTTCAACATAGACAGCCTGCGCGGTCAGGCCCAATGCATCTATCACCGCGCGTATCTTGGGCATATGCCGCCCGACCTTCATGATCACGACACTTTCAGCGTCATCAATACGCGTGCGCAATTCGTCCTCGGGCAAGGGACCGGGCAACACTGTAAGGCGTTCATTACGCGCAGCCAGCGGCATACCAGCGCGCGCCGCACAGGCCGTGACGGATGTTACGCCCGGCACCACCTCGACCCGGTAACGGCCGGACAGGCGCGCAAACAGATACATGAAAGAGCCGTAGAAGAACGGATCCCCCTCGCACAGGCAAACGACATTCTGCCCCGTATCAAGGGCCGCCGCAATCGCGGCGGCGCCGGTATCATAGGCGGCCTGCGCCGGGGCGCGATCCACGGACATGGGGACATCCATCACGATCTCTTGCACCCCCGGCACGATCAGGTCAGCGGCAATCGCGCGGGCAAAGCTCTTCGCCCCCGCCAATGTCGGATAGGCAATCACCGCAGCCCCATCAATCAGACGGGCCGCACGCAACGTGATCAGATCCGGTGCTCCCGGGCCAAGCCCGACACCGTAGAGCACGCCCGTCACAACCGTCCCTCGTTTTGGCAAAAATACTCTGGCCGGAGGCATAAGATCATCTTTTCACAAGGCTCCATTGGGTGACCGGCATCATCGGCCGCCACCCGGTCAGCCGCCCGACGGGTTCCGCACGATGCACCGACAGCTTCACCAGATCACCGCCATAGGCCTTGTGCAGCGCGATCAGTTCCGCCTCGCTTTCCAATGTCACGGCATTGGCAACCAGACGACCCAAGGGGCGCAACGCATCCCACGCCGCATCAAATGTCGCACGGCTCAGCCCGCCGCCAATGAAAATCGCATCCGGCGCGTCCAGCCCGGCCAGCGCATCAGGCACCATCCCGTCGATCAACGCCAGCTTTGGCACCCCCAGCGCCAGCGCATTGGCCGCCGCCATCGCACGGCGATCGGCGCGCGGCTCGACCCCCACCGCCCGGGCATAGCGGGCGGCGCGCATCCATTCGATAGCAACCGACCCACAACCACAGCCGATGTCCCACAAGAGCGCACCGCGCATCGGCATCAGCTTGGCCACAGTCACGGCGCGGATCTCTTGCTTGGTCATCGTGCCGTCTGACTGGAACAGACTGTCTGCCAGCCCCGGCACACGCGGCACCAGTGCTGCATCGGGGGCGGCGATACATTCCACTGCCAGCGTGTTGAACGCAGGAACAACGTGATCCCAGAGTTCGGCCAGGCCGTCAAAGCGCGCCTCGTCCTTGCCGCCCATGGCGGCCAGCACGGTCATGCGCGATTGCCCGAAACCGCGTTCCGTCAGAAACCGTGCAATCTGGCCGGGTGTTTCCGCCCCGGTGGTCAGGATCAACAGCCGCACATCAGGCTGGATAAAGGCGATCATCTGCGCGACCGGACGACCATGCACCGTGAGCGTTTCCACATCGGGCAGCGACCAGCCCATCCGGGCGGCGGCCAGCTGAAAGGCCGACAGTTGCGGGTGATAGACGATTTGTGCCGGGTCAATCGCCCGACCGATCCGCGCACCCACAGAATACCAAAGCGGATCACCGGTTGCCAGCACAACGACCCGCCGCCCACGCAATGCCTTGATGGTGTCGGTCAGCGCGTCGAAAGGGTGCGGCCAGGCCAGCCGTTCGGCTGTCAGGTTTTCAGCCAGCGTTTGATGCCGCTCACCGCCGATGATAACCTCTGCCGCGGCGACAACGGCACGGGTTGCGGGCAGCAGCCCATCCATTCCATCCTCGCCGATGCCGACGATATGCAGCCAGGGGTCAGACATCTTCGGGCAACCCTGCGGCCAGAGCATTCACCGCAGCCGACGCCATGGCCGAGCCGCCACGCCGCCCGCGCAAGGCGACGAAATCACAGCCACGTGGATCGCGGGACAATTCAGCCTTGCTTTCGGCGGCACCAACGAAACCGACAGGAAAACCCAGAATGACCGCAGGCTTTGGCCAGCCCGCATCGAGCAATTCCAACAGATGAAACAGGGCAGTCGGTGCATTGCCTATGGCAACGACAGCGCCTGCAATCCGGTCGCGCCACAACTCTACCGCCGCAGCTGATCGCGTGTTCCCGATCCGCTGCGCAATCTCGGGCACGGCCGGGTCGTTCAGCGTCACCACGACATCATTTTCGCAGGGCAAATAGCGCCGAATGATCCCTGCACCGACCATTTCACAATCACACAGAATCGGTGCCCCCGATTGCAGCGCAGCATGGCCCGCCGTCACGACATCTGGCGAAAACGCAAGCCGGTCTGCGATTTCGACCATTCCGCAGGCGTGGATCAGCCGCGTCATCAGCGGGTGCAGATCAGGCGCAAAGCGGTCCAGCCGCGCCTCTGCCCGGACGGTGGCAAAACTTTGGGCATAGATTTTGCCCGGGTCTTTTTCGTAGGGACGCAAATGTGGGCCTTTCAACGGATGGCCAGCGGCGAAGCCTCCGGCGGGAGTAACTTGACCGACGCGAGAATCAGGTCTTGGGGGACTTGCGTGCACTTTCGGGGCCATGTGGGTGTTTTGCATGCGGGTAGGGCGCGTGATGATGGTGGTCATGATCATGGTCGTGATGATGGTGGTGGTGATCATGATGATCCTGCGCAACCAAACGGCACATGCCGGTGCAGAATGTATCACACAGCGCGCAGTCAGCCACATTCGACCCCGGTGCATTGGCACCTTGCCCTTCGACGTGGTGATGGTGGCTTTCCTGCACGGCACCGACCTCACCTTCGAATCCCAGAACCTGCACGCGGTATTTGCACAGCACGCAGGTTGGCGGCGGAACGGCACCAAAGGCGGGATGCGCACGATCCTCGGCGCTGATCTTGCGGTTTTCGCCAGCATCCAGCGCCAGCACCTGTGCGCGATAACCGCATATCCCGCAGTTGGGTGGCGGCGTGTCGCTGTCTTGTTCCATGATCCGTTCAGCGAATGTTTCCAGCACCTTGGGATGGTCGCCCAGATAGCCGGCCTTGATGAAATCAACATCCAGATATTGGGCGGCCACCTGATCCGTGAACCCGTAGATCCGATCGATCAGGATGCCCGAAAACAGGAAATACGGGAATACAATGACCCGTTTATAAGGCAGGCGCGCCACATGTTGCAGGCAGGGCTCAACCAGTGGGAAGGTCACGCCGGAAAAACCAACCTCGCACCAGCCAAAGCCCATGCCTTCCTGGATCATGCGGGCCACTTTGGCGACGTTGCCGTTGGCGTCGGGGTCTGACGCCCCGCGCCCGATGACGACAAGGCATGTTTCCGCCAGCGGCAGCTTGCCCAGCTTCGTATTCGCACGATCTACGGCCTCTTGGACACGACCGGCGGCGGCGGCGATCATCTTGGGGTCCACACCCAGTTCGCGGCCATAACTGACGCTCAGCCCGTGTTTTGCGGCGTAGGTATTCAGCACGGTTGGAATATCGTTTTTCGCGTGCATCGCGGCAAACAGCATTCCGGGCACCGCCAGCACCCTCTCACAGCCCGCTGTGCGCAGTTTGTCCAGACCGTCGCGGATCACCGGGTTGGCGAATTCCAGATAGCCGTATTCAGTCAGCCAGTCGTCTGGCAAATAGGCAGGCAGCTTGTCGGCAAGCGTCGCGAATTCGTCCACTGCTGACTGGCTGCGCGACCCGTGGCCGCAGATCATGACACCGGTTTTCATGCCGCTTGCTCTTCTGCGTCTTCCTCGGGGGTTTCTTCTTTCTGGGCTTTTTTGCCCTTCAGCGCGCCCCAGATCGCCGCCAGCCCGGCAAGGCCGATGGCCGCACCGGCCACCCAATGATCATGGCCGGCGACATCGGCCCAATGGCCCGTGTGGGCCGCAGCAGCAGAACCTGCAAGGATCAAGGTCAGGGAAAGAAATACGCGCATCGGGTCCTCCGTTTCAAATCACGACCAGAGGCCCGGAAATCCGCGGCATTCGACGATGTAGTGCCTTGGTTCCCGTTTTGGGTCAACCGCCGCACCGCCAACCGATCTGGCCCTGAGTGGGCTTCGTCGCGGTTCGGTATAAGGGCCCGCGCGCCGCAGGGCAAACGCATAAGCGACATATCCCGGCAAAACACGAAGCAGGCCGCCTATGTCGGGACTGACCGCAGGTTCAGATTGCCCATGAGGGCCGGTTCATGGCACACCCGACCCCGTGCGTCATGAAAGGTTTGCGGCATTTGACTGACTGGTATCTGATTCTGATGGTGTGGGGCGACAAGTATGGCGCAGCCGATTGTAATCGCCTGATCCGCGATGCCTACGCCCACTCGAACAGCATCAACGGCGTCATCGTGCTGACGGACCGGATGGACCGCACCCTTGATCCCCGCGCGACGCTGTGTCCAATCGCGCCCGATTTTGACAGGGAGGATTACAAATCCGGTGGCTTGCCAGTCAAGATTTCGATGTTTGAAATTGATGCGCTGCCTACGGGTGCGGCTTGTGTCTATGTTGATCTTGATAGTGCGATCATCGGTGATCTGGGCGCATTGGCGGCGCTGACACAGACCGCCCCGATCTGGACGCTGGGCACCTTTCGGGCAAGGTTCAACCTTTGGGCGCGCCTGAAATGGCGGCTGAGCAAGGGGAATATCTTTGGGGCCGGGAATTCGTCGGCCTTTGCCTTTTGCAATAAATTTGCCGGCAACCCGACAGCAAAGTTCCGTGAAAACGCGCCCATCCATGGACGCCATAATCCCCATGCCCGCCTGAATGACGACCGCTTTATCGGCTGGTCCTGTCAAGACATCATCCGCCCCATCCCGACCAACCTGGCCGTCCGGTTTCGTATGGAGTTTCTGTCGCCAACCGTTTTACTGAACCGGATCAAGGCATGGGCCAGACGCAACCACCGCCAAGATCTGGCGTTGGTGACATTTGATGGCGACAAAACCAAGCCGGAGATTGTGCGCGCCCTGCGCGAGGGGGATCTGATCGTCGATCATCATGGGCGACAGGGCCGCTGGTGCGATGCAGAAATGAGCGGCCTGCGCGCGCGCCTGAAAGCAGGCTTGCAAGACTAGGGCGTTCGTCCCTGCTGCACAATTGGCAGAAATTGTTGTGCACGTCCGCACCGACGCTGCGCTGATGTGCCTGTTTTGCTCTTTCATGCAAATCTATACCTACGGCTTTGAACAGAATGGAGATATCCAATGGGCCAACTTGTTGACGGCGTCTGGCATGACGTTTGGTATGACACCGCCAAATCGGGGGGCAAATTTGTCCGCTCGAACGCAAATTTCCGCAACTGGGTCACGGCGGATGGCGCGGCTGGGCCGTCCGGCGAAGGCGGGTTCAAGGCTGAATCGGGCCGCTATCACCTGTATGTATCCTATGCCTGCCCTTGGGCGCACCGGACACTGGTGTTCCGCGCGATCAAGGGACTGACGGAGCATATCAGCATGTCGGCCGTGCACCCCGATATGTTGTCTGACGGCTGGACCTTTCAAACGGATGACAAGGGGGCAACCGGTGACACCTTGTTCGGGCTGCCTTTTGCACGCGACATTTATCTGCGCGCCGACCCCATGATGTCAGGAAGGGTGACTGTGCCGATCCTGTGGGACAAGCAAAGGGATACCATCGTATCCAACGAATCCTCGGAAATCATCCGCATGTTCAATTCCGCCTTCGACGGCATCACCGGCAATACCGATGATTACTGGCCGCAGAACTTGCGCGACGCCATCGCACCGGTGAACGACCGGGTATATGACACCGTAAATAATGGTGTTTACAAATCCGGCTTTGCGACCACGCAAGCGGCATATGATGATGCCGTCTATCCGTTGTTCGACAGTCTCGACTGGCTGGAAGAGCGACTGGGCGAAAACCGCTATCTGATGGGCGACAAGATCACCGAGGCCGACTGGCGTCTTTGGACCACGCTGTTGCGCTTTGATCCGGTCTATCACCTGCACTTCAAGTGCAATCGCAAGCGGATCGCCGATTATCCGAACCTGATGGGTTTCACCCGGGAACTATATCAATGGCGCGGGGTCGCAGAGACCGTAAACATGGATCATATCGTGCGACACTATCATTATAGCCATGAAACGATCAATCCGAACCGGATCATCCCGATCAATCCGCAGATAGACCTGACTGCACCCCACCATCGGGCTTAGGGGTGCCGTAATGGTGCACGATGGCAGCCAGATCGCGCGGCGGTGTCGCGCTTTCGATAAAGGCGCGGGCATTTGCGCTGTGGTTAAAGATGGAACCATCTGAAAAGAACGTGGTGTCCGTCACGAACACGACGTTTGCATGGGGCTGGCGGAACTGGGCAATATCCGCCACCGCCATCGCGCTGCCTTCGCTAAGCACAAGGTCAAGAACAATGACATCAAAGGTCTGGGTTCCAAGCACACCAAGTGCCTGATCGCCGGTTTGCACGTGGGTCACGGTTGCGTCCAGCCGCTCTAGATGCCGTTTCCACACCGCCCCGAGGTGTACATTGCTCTGGACGATCAGAACATGCATTTTATGTCCTCTCTCAGTTGAAACAAATAAATAGCGATTAACGACAGATAAAACTTTCGCGATCTTACACAAATCTGCCCGAATCCTTAATGAATAGTTAACAAACCAACGCAACTGCCCAAAAGAAAGCAGACTGTCGTTGCCCTTGTGAATCTGGCAGGAATCCGCTTGATAGGGCGCGGCAATACAAGAGCAAACACATGACCACCTGGATCACGATCTGCGACACCTGCAAGCGCGATGGCTGGAATGACGGTGACATGGCCATCACCGACGGAGAGGCGCTGGCCGCATTGGTCGAGACCGCCGCAGCCGGTCTGACGTCCGTCAGGACGCGCCGCGTCTCTTGCCTGATGGGCTGCACCCGCGCGTGCAATGTGGCCATTCAGGGGCCTGGAAAACTGAATTACACGCTCGGTGCGTTCGAGCCTTCGCAAGATGCGGCATCAGGCATCATTACCTACGCCAAAGCCCACGCCGAAAGTGACACCGGCCGCGTGCCCTATCGGGACTGGCCCGAAGCGATCAAAGGCCATTTCGTTACCCGCCACCCGCCACTACCCGAGGGCGAATGACAGAGCAGCGGGACCACGGCGGCGGGATTGATGGCGCCATCGCATGCTATGGCGGCCAAAGGGCAGACTGGCTGGACCTGTCCACCGGCATCAACCCTGTCCCCTATCCGCTGCCTGCGCTGCCGGCTGACGCGTGGACGGCCCTGCCCGACAACGCAGCATTCGGCAAGCTGTACGACTTGGCGCGCCATTTCTGGAAGGTGCCACAAGGGGCCAGCATTATCGGCGCGACAGGCGCATCCGCAATCATAGCGGCCCTGCCACGCGTCATCGGACAAGGGCAGGTTTTCATCCCCGGCCCGACTTATAATGAACATGGCGCTGCGTTCCGCGCGGCAGGCTGGTCGCTGAGCGACACAGCGCCCGACGCCATGGTCGCGGTGCATCCCAACAATCCGGACGGGCGGATCTGGCAGGCGGACGATATGACCGCCCCGATCACCATCATCGACGAAAGTTTTTGCGACGTGACACCCGACGCATCGCTGATCCACCTGGCCACCCGCCCCGGCACCATCGTGCTGAAAAGTTTTGGCAAATTCTGGGGGTTGGCCGGGCTGCGGCTGGGGTTTGCCATTGGCGATCCTGCCATCGTCAGACAGCTATCCGATCTTTTGGGGCCGTGGCAGGTTTCCGGCCCCGCGCTGTCCATCGGCGCCGAGGCGCTGGCCGACCCGCAATGGGCCAACGACACACGGGCAAGGCTGATCCGCGATGCCGACCGGCTGGATATCCTGCTGGCCGCAACCGGGGCTGAACCTCTGGGCGGCACGACACTCTTTCGACTTTATCGGGTAAAGGACGCAAAGGCAGCCCAGCACCAGTTGGCGCAAAACCATATCTGGTCGCGCGTCTTTCCCTATGCCCCCGACTGGTTGCGACTGGGGCTGCCCGCACCTGATCGCTGGCCCCAGCTAGAGGCCGCCTTGTGACACTGATCCTTGGCATGATACTGGATGCGCTGTTGGGCGAACCCCGCTGGCTTTGGTCACGAATACCACACCCGGCAGTGCTGATGGGGCGGCTGATCGGCTGGTGCGATGCGCGTTTCAATGCAGGCAACCAGCGGCGAAACGGTGTGCTGACCATGGCAGCTCTGGTCATCGGCGCAGGCGCGCTGGGATTGATCCTGCAAGCCCTTCCAACGTATCTGATCGACATCGCCATCCTTGCCGTTCTGCTGGCCCAGAAATCTTTGGTGCAGCACGTGCAGGCCGTAGGCGATGCACTGCGGCTATCGCTGGGCGACGGGCGCAGGGCGGTGGCGATGATCGTCGGGCGTGATACGAAAACGATGGACCGCCCCGCCGTTGCGCGTTCCGCCATAGAAAGTGCGGCAGAAAACCTGTCGGACGGGGTGATTGCGCCGGCTTTCTGGTTTGCTGTCGCGGGTCTGCCGGGGCTGCTGATCTACAAGATCACCAACACCGCCGACAGCATGATCGGATACCGCACCCCAAGGCACGAAAATTTCGGCTGGGCCGCCGCCAGGTTTGACGACTTTCTAAACCTGATACCCGCAAGGCTGACCGCCCTGCTGATCTGGGCTGTGACCACCCGCCCCGATCCACGCAAGATCACCCGCGAGGCACCCCTTCACCGATCCCCCAACGCAGGCTGGCCCGAGGCGGCGATGGCCCACGGCCTGAACATCGCACTCAGCGGGCCACGCAGCTATGACGGGGCATTGCGCGATTATCCTTTCGTGAACGATGACGGAAACCATGATTTGACTCCCGACGATGTTAACCGGGCCGTCGACACCTTATGGAAAACATGGGGGGCGGCCCTGCTGCTGGCCGTCGTGCTGGTCATCGGCGCAGAGGTCTGATTTGATCCCTCACAGCATCAACGGCAGGACCGGCCCATGAAACCCCGAAACCCGGCACGTATGGCGCACTACAGGGAAATCATCCGCAAAGCGCTCAAGGCGCTGCTGGTACTGGCCGTCATCGGGATGGTTTTCTTTGCACTGCGGCTGACCATGGCGACCAGCGTATGGCACACACCATCTGGCCCCCAAGACCCCATCGCAGGTTGGATGACCCCCCGCTACGTCGCAAAATCGTGGGATGTTCCACCCGAAATCGTGTCTCAAGCCCTGGCGCTTGAAATGGACGGAAGCGGCCGCAAGGTGACCCTGTCCGAACTGGCCACAGAGCAGGACACAGACGTTGCCACCTTGATTGCGGACCTTGGCGCCGCCATCGCGGCCTATCGGGCAACAGCAGAATGACCGATTTGTTCTTTGGACTGGTTGCAACCTGGGGCCTGATCATCATCGGACTGTCGGCCTATTTTTCCTGCCTTGCGGTGCCGGTGCCAACGTTCGCGGTGATGTTGGCGGGCGGGGCCTTTGCTGCAGCGGGGGATCTGATTCTGTGGCAGGTGGTCTGCGTCGCCTATCTGGCTGCGGTGGCAGGCGACCAGACAGGATTTCAACTTGGGCGCATGGGGGGGCGCTGGCTTGATGCGCAACTGGCAACCCGGCCCAGCCGCGCAGCCCTTTTCGCGCGGGCGGCCGATGTGGTTGACCGCTGGGGCGGGATCGGCGTTTTCTTCAGCACATGGGCCGCAGCACCGCTTGGGCCCTGGGTAAATTTCGCAGCCGGTGCGGCCCGGCTGAACCGCTGGCGCTTCACCCTCTGGGATGCCGCCGGCGAGGCGATCTGGGTCAGCGGATATGTCAGCCTGGGGTTTCTTTTTGGCACACGGCTGGATGCGCTGACCGATCTCGTCGCAAGCTGGGGCGGGTTTGCCACAGCAGCTTGTGTCGCGCTGGCTGCCGGCATTGGCCTTTTGCGCCACGGACGGCACCGCAAGGAACATTAACCCCCCCTTGCACGACCTTGGCACCCTGATACCCTCACGCTACCCCAAAAGGAGATCGCCATGCGCCTTGCCATTGTTCTCAGCCTGCTTGCCAGTGCCGCCAGCGCCCAGACCTGTGGCGGCCCTGTCGACAGTTTCATCAACGGGATCAAAGCCGAGGCGCAGGCAACAGGAATACCGGCCGCAACAACGGACCGTTTCTTTCAGGGTGCCCGCATCGACGACGCCGTTTTGCGCGCCGACCGGTCACAAGGAGTCTTCCAGAAGGATTTCATCAGCTTTTCACGGGCATTGATCAGCCAGAACCGGATCGACAACGGCGCAATCTACGGGGCACGCCAGGACCGGACATTTGATGCCATCAAGGCCCGTTTTGGAATCCCCCGCGGCGTCCTGCTGGCGTTCTGGGCGTTTGAGACGGACTATGGCCAGGTGCAGGGCAGCTTCAATACCCGCGACGCATTGCTGACGCTGGCGCATGACTGCCGCAGGCCCGATCTGTTTCGCCCGCAACTCATTGCTGCGATCGAATTGTTCCGGCGCGGCGGCATGGACCCGGCCACGACAACAGGCGCTTGGGCCGGCGAAATCGGACAGTTGCAAAAACTGCCCCGCGAAATCATCACCCAGGGTCTGGATGGCGATGGCGATGGGGTGGTTGATCTGAAAAATTCCGCTGCCGATGCATTGATGACCGGTGCAAATGTGCTGGCGTCATTGGGCTGGCGACCGAATGAACCGTGGTTGCAGGAAATCATCCTGCCCGCCAATCTTGACTGGTCCAAAACGGGCCTGAACCACAAGGCATCCGTGCGCGACTGGGCGAATGCCGGCATCAGGGCACGTCACGGCTCGCTTGGTCCGGCCAATCTGCCAGCATCGGTGTTGCTGCCCATGGGCCGGAATGGTCCGGCCTTTCTGACCTATCCCAACTTTGACGTCTATTTCGACTGGAACAAAAGCTTCGTCTACGTCACCACCGCCGCATATTTCGCCACCCGGCTGGAAGGCGCGCCAGTCTACAATCCAGGCAACCCCAGCCCGGCGCTCACCGAACGACAAATGCAGCAACTGCAACAAAAACTGACGACACGCGGCCATGATGTGGGCGGCATTGACGGCATCTTGGGCGCCATGACCCGTGCTGCCGTGCAAGCAGAACAAACCCGACTGGGTCTGCCTGCGGATGCATGGCCGACAGTTGATCTCCTGAACAGGCTCTGACAGGAACAGCCCCGCTTCTTTGTCGTTCAAATATCCCCGCCGGAGGCATCGGGATGGCGGGCGGGGCGCGTTGCGCCAGCAACAGCGGCGCGCGCCATCAGGCCACCATCGCCGCCGCCTTCTTCAAATCCACCGACACCAGTTGTGACACACCTTGTTCACCCATCGTCACACCAAACAGCCGGTCCATCCGGCTCATAGTGACAGCATGGTGGGTAATGATCAAAAACCGGGTATCGGTGCGGCGCGTCATTTCATCCAGCAGATCACAGAATCGCGTGACATTGGCATCGTCCAGCGGCGCGTCCACCTCGTCCAGCACGCAGATCGGGGCGGGGTTGGCCAAGAATACCGCAAAGATAAGCGCCAGTGCAGTCAGAGTCTGTTCACCCCCAGACAACAGCGACAACACGCTCAGCTTCTTGCCCGGCGGCTGGCACATGATCTCCAGTCCGGCCTCCAGCGGGTCATCGGATTCAACCAGCACAAGCTTGGCCTCGCCCCCGCCGAACAAATGGGTAAACAACAGACCAAAGTTATCGTTCACCTGCTCGAACGCCGTCAATAGCCGCTCGCGGCCTTCCTTGTTCAGGCTGGCGATGCCCGAACGAAGTGCGGCAATCGCCGCCTCAAGATCATTCTTTTCAGACACCAGATTGTCATGTTCCACCTGCACCTCGCGGGCGTCTTCCTCGGCGCGCAGGTTTACCGCCCCCAATGCGTCGCGCTGGCGTTTCAGCGCATTGACCTGCCCTTCGACCGCATCAGATGCGGGCATCTGATCCACCACCACATCAAGGCTTTCCAGCAATTTCTCAGGTGTGACTTCCTGCGCTTCCATGATCCGCTCGGCGGCGTAGGCAACCGTTTCGCGCGCAGCGTCAGCACGCGCTTCGGACCTTGCCCGGGCCTCGCGCGCCTCCGATGCCAGACGCTCTGCGTCACGCTCTGCATGGCCCGCATCGCGCAAAGCGGTTTCCGCATCCGCAAGTTTGTCTGCAGCAGCTTTTCGGCGGACCTCTGCATCGTCGATGGCATCGGCCAACTCGGAACGTTTGGCGGCGATCTCTTCTGGTGCCGCCGTCGCTTCGGCCAGTTCCGCCTCGGACGCGGCCTTGCGCTCCGCCAGTTCGGCGGTGCGCTTGTTGGCAGTCTCCAGCCGGTGCTTCCAGCCGCTAATTTCCTTGGTGATTTCCTGACTGCGTTTCAGGCGTGCCTCGCCTTCGCGGCGTACCTCATCATGGGCGGTGCGGCGGGCCATCATGGTCATGCGTGCAGCTTCGACAGTCATCTTCACATCCTCGACCGACGCGCGCGCGGTGCCCAGGTCGCCAAGTTCATCTGCGGCTTTTTCCGCCTCTGCCAATGCTTTGCGGGCGGCCATCGCCTCTTCCTCGTGGCGGACCAGGGCAAGCGCCAGACTTTCGCGTTTGCCTTCACTCAGGTTCCTGTCAGCCTCGGCGCGGCTGGCGGCGCGGTTGGCCTCTGCGACCATGCGGTCAGCATCACGGCGCGCGGCGCGGGCGGCCTGATCAGCTTCGGCCTGTTCCTTTAACAATGCCGTCAGTGTGTCGTGGGCCTGCGCCGCGCCCTGTGCCGTGGCCGATGCTTGCTCCAGATCGCGTTTCAACTCGGTCAACCGGTTTAACTGCTGCAACCGCAAAGCCGCTGCCGATGGCGCATCCTCTGCTCCTGCGCGAAAACCGTCCCAGCGCCACAGATCACCCGCGACCGACACCAAACGCTGACCCGGTTTCAGATCGGCTTGCAAGCGCGGACCGTCCACAGCATCCACCAGCCCGACTTGGCTCATCCGGCGGATCAGCACATCCGGCACCGTGACGTAATGTGTCAACGCCTTCACACCGTCGGGCAGGGCCTGCGGCGCGGCATACCCCGGCAGCAACGCCCAGCCCGATTTCGCCTCGGACCCCACGGCGGGCGCACGCAGATCGTCAGCAAGCGCCGCACCCAGCGCCTTTTCATAACCGGTCTGCACCCGCAGCAGATCAAGCACCTGCCCACCCTCCGACGTGTCACGCGCAACCAGTTTGGCAAGGGCGGCAACCTCGGCGCGCAGGGCATTTGCCTCGCCCTCCGCCTCGGACCGCAGGGCGCGGGCATTGCTTTCGCGGGTCTGCGTCTCGGCCCGGGCGACCTCTGCAGCGCTCAAGGCTTCATCCGCAGCAGCGGCAGCGGCGATGGCCGCTTTTTCCGATTGACCGGCCGCTTCGAAATCAGCCTCGGCCCTGGCCAGTGCCGCGGCAGCCTCGGCCATGGCGGCTTTGGCGCGGGCAGCCTCGCGTTCGCCTTTCTCCAGCGTTTTGCGGTTGTCGTCCAGCAACCGCTGGGCCGATTGGTGGCGCGCGGCCAAACGGGCCGCATCCTCTGTCCGTTGCGACAAATCCGCCTCGCGGTCCTGCAACACAAGCGCTGCTTCGCGGGCCGCGCCCTGGGCGGCCTCCAACCTTGCATCATGCCCTTCGCCAGCCTTGGCAATCTCGCGGGCTTCCCAGTCAAGCCGGTCGATCGTTTCACCAGCATCCTTGTTCAAGCCGCTTTCACGATCGATATCGCGGGTCATCTGGTCAATACGGGCGCGCAGGGTGGCAATCGTCTCAATCGCCCGGGCCTCCTGATCCCTGAGCGTATCGCGCTGCACCTGCAACCGCTGCACAACGGCGGCCGCAATCGCTTCTTCTTCGCGCAACGGCGGGAGAGCCTCTTCTGCGCCCAATCGCGCCTTGGCTGCGGCACGGGCAGCAGTTTCGGCTTGTGACGCCGCCGTCGTGCGCTCACGCAACTGCGCCGCCGCCGCCAAAAGGGCCTCATCCGCCTCTTTCCACCGCCGATACAGCAACATGCCCTCTGCTCTGCGCAGTTTTTCACCGATCTCGCGGTAACGGGCCGCCTGTTTGGCCTGCCGTGCCAGTTGGGCCAGTTGCGCCGCCAACTGCTCGATCACATCATCGACCCGCGTCAGGTTCTGTTCCGCACCCTTTAGCTTCAACTCTGCCTCATGGCGACGCTGATACAGGCCGGAAATCCCTGCCGCCTCCTCCAAAATCCGGCGGCGCGATTTGGGCTTGGCATTGATGAGTTCCGAAATCTGCCCTTGCCGGACCAGTGCCGGCGAATGCGCCCCGGTCGAGGCATCGGCAAACAGCATCTGCACGTCGCGCGCCCGCACATCCTTGACACCCACCTTGTAGGCCGATCCCGCGTCACGTGTGATCCGCCGGACGATTTCCAACTGGTCATTATCGTTGAACGCCGCTGGGGCCAGCCGTTCCCCGTTGTCGATCACCAGTGACACTTCTGCAAAATTGCGCGCCGGGCGGGTCGATGCCCCGGCAAAGATCACATCCTCCATCCCGCCGCCGCGCATCGCCGTGGGGCGGTTTTCGCCCATGACCCAGCGCAGTGCTTCCAGCAGGTTCGACTTGCCACAGCCGTTCGGCCCCACAACACCCGTCAGACCATCGGCAATGATCAGATCGGTGGGGTCGACAAAGCTTTTAAAGCCGTTCAGTCGGAGTTTGCTAAAGCGCAAGGTCTGTTGCCCTGATGATTCCAAGATCTGTAAAAGCATCGCGCTTGCCAGACCCACCTGTCAACGCCATCAACCCCGCATATGCCGGTTTCCGCCCGCTTATCCACAAGATATTGGGTCAACTTGCTTCTTCCGAGCTTAAATATCCCCGCCGGAGGCATCAAATTTCGCGAAATTTGATCCGCCCCATGCCGCCGATGGCGCAAACAGGTCGCATTCCACCTTGACTGGGCCACGCCCAAAGGCGCACTAAGGTCGGGCATGGTTCCCCAACGATGCCCAGCATCAGGGGATCAAATGGGAATGTGGAAAGGCCGATCCGAACCGGAGGCCCAAAACCACAGCCGCCCCCGCGACTGTATGCGGAGAGTGCCTTGTTCAAGACGCCACTGGGAAACCGGGAAGGCGGGCAAGGTGCACCGACCCGCAAGCCAGGCGACCAGCCATGCACCGCACCCGATCGGGTGCGGACCACAACAACGGACGGGGTGTTCCGTGGGGGTCAGCCAAGGCAAAATGCTGCGGTCACTCCATGCGATTCCCCCTTTTACTGCGATCCTAAAGGGGACAGACATGAAAAAAATTCTTACTGCCGCGGGCCTCGGCCTTGCCGCCTCTCCAGCCTTTGCGCACCACCCACTGGGCGGTTTGCCGATGGAAACCTTCACCCACGGGCTTGCCTCGGGCGTCGGCCATCCGGTGCTGGGCTTTGACCATCTGTTCTTTGTCGTGGCCATGGGCATCGCCGCGCTGTTCACCGGGCGCAAACTGCTGACCCCCGCCGCCTATGTCGGTGCGATGCTGGTTGGCACCGCGCTGATGTATGCTGGCATCGCCATGCCGATCGCGGAAACCGTGATCGTGCTGTCACTGATCGTGCTGGGTGGTATCATCCTTTCGGGCAAGGCACTGAACACCACTGCTGCGGTGCTGCTGTTCGCCACCTTCGGCCTGTTCCACGGCTCTGCCTTTGGCGGCACCATCGCCGGACAAGAGGGCGGCATCGGCGGGGCTGTTCTGCTGGGCTATCTGATCGGTCTGGGCGTTACGCAATATATCATCGCGGTTGGCGCTGGCTGGCTGGTCGGCAAGCTGGGCGCAAGCGATGCAACCGCCATCCATGCCCGCCTTGGCGGCGCGATGGTTGCCGGTGTCGGCATTTTCCTTGCGCTTGAAACGCTCGAAGGACCGCTGGTCGCACTTCTGGCCGCATAAGGCCGCCCACCAGCAAAAGACGAATGACGGTCCCGCCTGGGGGCCGTCATTCCGTTTGGAAAAACCATACCAAAGGTCACATCATGCCCGCCAAAATCCCCGCCACCGTTGTCACCGGCTTTCTCGGGTCCGGCAAAACCACCCTTATCCGGCACATGTTGCAGAATGCCGGCGGCAAACGGATCGCCCTGATCATAAATGAATTCGGCGACCTCGGCGTCGATGGCGACATCCTGAAAGGCTGCGGCGATGACGTATGCGCAGAAGACGATATCGTCGAACTTTCCAACGGCTGTATCTGCTGCACCGTCGCCGATGACTTCATCCCGACCATGGAATCGCTTCTGGCCCGCGACAACAAGCCTGACCACATCGTCATCGAAACCAGCGGCCTTGCCCTGCCGCAACCACTTGTGCGGGCCTTCAACTGGCCCGGGATTTCCACAAAGGTCACCGTCGATGGCGTTGTGACTGTCGTCGATGGCCGCGCCGTCACCGACGGGCAGTTCGCCCATAACATCGCCGCCATCGACGCCCAGCGCGCGCAGGATGACAACCTTGACCACGAAACCCCGTTGTCGGAACTTTTTGAAGACCAGATCGCCTGCGCTGACATGATCGTGGTGAACAAGACTGACCTGCTCAGCGCCGCCGAATCTGACGCGCTGACCGCGCGGCTGAAATCCGAAAGCCGCGACGGCGTGCAAGTGGTGCGTGCCACCATGGGTGCGCTGCCGGTTGATGTGCTGCTGGGACAGGGCATCGGCGCGGAAAGCGACCTTGCCGCACGCCACGAGGTGCATCACCATCATCACCACGATGAAGACGAAGACGGCGACCATCACAACCACGAACACGAACACGGCCACGACGAATTCGAAAGTTTCATTGTGATCCGTGGCGAAGTCAACGATGCCACAGCCTTTGCCAGTCAGGTCGCCGACACGATCCGCGCAAACAACATACTGCGACTCAAGGGCTTTGTGGCCGTCGCGGGCAAACCCATGCGCCTGACATTGCAGGCCGTCGGCCCCCGCGTGGACAGTTATTTCGACCAACCCTTTGGCACAGCGCCGCGCGAAACCCGGCTTGTCGTGATTGGCGAAGCGGGTCTGGATCAGGCCACGATCACAGCCGCCCTGCAAGCATGATCGTCGTTGAAAAGACTGACCCCCATCACCCAGGTGCCGTGGCTTTGCTCAAGCAAAGTCACGCACTGATGGAATCGCTATTTCCGCCCGAAGACAACTTCTATCTTGATATCGACGACCTGGTCGCACCCCAGATCCGTTTTTTCACAGCCCGCGAAGGCGACACGATTCTGGGCACAGGCGCGTTGGCCATCAAAGACGGCTACGGTGAAATCAAATCCATGTTCGTGGTCGAAACCGCGCGCGGCAAAGGCGTGGCCGACGCGCTGATGCGCCAGCTTGAGGATCAGGCACGGATCGATGCCCTGTCGTTGCTGAAACTGGAAACCGGCAACGTGTTGCACGCCGCCCACAGGCTTTATGCGCGGCACGGGTTCACCGCATGCGGCCCCTTTGGCGACTATGCGGCCGCCAAAAGCTCGATTTTCATGGAAAAGCGATTGTGATGCTACTCAGCTTTCTTCGCCTCTGCCGCCTTTTTCATGCGGGCCAGCAGATCTTCCTTGCTCGCGCGTTGGCCGAACGGCTTTTTGTTGGACCCGTGGGCGTTATGTTCTTGGTGTTTCGGTGCCTTCTTGCCCAATTTCGGCGCTCCTGCAGCTTTGTAATCCATGGCTTTGACCTTTTGTTCGCGCAGGCTTTAGCACGGGGCAAAACGTAATGCACCTGCTCGCAGCGACACCCGGCGCAATATCTGACGGAACGGAACCGGTCGATCTGGGGCAGACGCCCGCCGATGTGGTCATCATTTCCGCCGCCGATACCGAACTGGCCGCACTGGCCGAAGCGCGCGCGGAAATGACCGATCCACCCGGGCTGCGGCTGGCCAACATGATGCACCTGCAACACCCGATGTCGGTCGATCTGCACCTTGACGATTGCGCCACCAAATCCCGGCTGGTAATCGCGCGCATCCTTGGCGGCGCGGGCTACTGGAAATACGGTCTGACGCAATATGCCGCCCGGCTGTACGCCGCGGGCATTCCCTTTGCGGCCCTGCCCGGCGACGACAAACCCGACCCCGAGCTGCGCGCCCTGTCGACGGTCGCGCCAAATGATTACGACACGCTCTGGTCCTATTGTGTCGAAGGCGGGCCACAAAACAGCACGAACCTGCTGGCCTACGCCAAGGCTATGCTGGACGGCGGCGATCCACCGCAAGCCCCCGCACCGCTGTTGCGGGCCGGTGTCTATTGGCCCGGCGCAGGCATCGCCGATCTTTCCAGGGCACAGACCGCATGGACGCCCAGCGCCCCCATCGTGCCGATCATCTTTTACCGCGCACTTGTTCAGGGCGGCGGGCTGAACCCGATCAATCGCCTGACCCGCAGCCTGTCGCGCGCCGGTCTGAACCCGCTGCCTATCTTCGTGGCGTCGCTCAAGGATCCGGTCAGCAAATCCACCCTCGACGGGCTATTTACGCAGGCCCCGCCCGATGTGATCCTCAACTGCACCGCCTTCGCCGTCGGTTCCCCCCATGACGGCGACGACAGCCCGCAAAACCCGCTTCTGGCAAATGCAGCCCCCATCTTTCAGGTCATCCTGTCCGGCGCGTCAGAAACGTCGTGGTCCGAAGGGTTGCAAGGCCTGACTGCCCGCGACATCGCCATGAACGTGGCCCTTCCCGAAGTGGACGGCCGCATCCTGTCGCGCGCCGTCAGCTTCAAGGGCGAGGCGTTTTTTGATGACGCCACCCAATGCCCCATCGCCACCTATCAGGCCATCGGCGACCGGATCGACTTTGTTACGCAACTGACGGCTAAATGGGCGCGCTTGCGGCGGACGGATCCGCAGGACAAGAAAGTCGCCCTGATCCTCGCAAACTACCCCAACAAGGACGGACGCCTTGCCAACGGCGTCGGGCTGGATACCCCAGCCGCCACTGTCCACGCCCTCAACTTGCTCAAGTCACAAGGCTACACCGTCACACCGCCCGATGGCAGCGCCACCCTGATGCAGCAGATCATGGACGGCCCCACCAACTGGCTGACCGACAGGGCCGACAGGGACGGCGGCGAATTTCTGCCCTTTGAAAACTACACACAGCACTTTGACGCCCTGCCTTGGGACATCAAGGAACAGATCACGACCCGCTGGGGCCAGCCCGAAGATGATCCCTTCTTCTGTTCAAAAATACCTCCGCCGGAGGCTGCGACAAAGGCCACAAACACAGGTTTCGCCTTGTCGATCCACCGTTTCGGCAATGCCGTGGTGGGCTTGCAACCCAGCAGAGGCTACAACATCGACCCGACTGATACCTACCATTCACCTGACCTTGTCCCGCCGCACAACTACCTCGCATTCTATTTCTGGCTACGGCACCACTGGGGTGCGGACGCGATCATCCACATGGGCAAACACGGCAATCTGGAATGGCTTCCGGGCAAGGCTGTCGCCCTGTCCCAAACCTGCTGGCCCGAAGCGATCCTTGGCCCGACACCACATATCTACCCCTTTATCGTCAATGATCCCGGCGAAGGGACACAAGCCAAGCGGCGCACAAGTGCGGTCATCATCGACCACCTGACCCCGCCGCTGACCCGCGCCGAAAGCTACGGCCCCCTGCGCGATCTCGAGGCGCTGGTTGATGAGTATTACGAAGCCGCAGGCGTGGACCCCCGCCGGATCACCCACCTGCGGCGGGAAATCCTGTCGCTGTCCGATGTCACGGGCCTGTCCACGGACGCAGGCTTTACGGGCGACAACGACACCGACCTTGGCAAACTCGACGCATACCTGTGCGAATTGAAAGAGGCGCAGATCCGCGACGGGCTGCATATCTTCGGTCAATCCCCTATAGGCCAGCAGGAACGCGATCTTGCCATTGCACTGGCCCGCGTGCCGCGTAGCGATGGCAAAGGACACAATGCATCACTGTTGCGTGCCGTTGCAAAGGACCTGGGCCTCACCATCGACCCGCTGGACTGCGATATGGGCGCGGTGGCTCCGGAAAAGCCCGCAGCACTTGCCGATGGCACCATCTGGCGCACGAATGGTGACACAGTCGAACGGCTCGAAGATCTTTGCCAGACCATTTTGCGGGACGGGGGGTGGGGCGTCGTGGGGGTGACCCCACGCGCGTCACAGCCCGTTCTGGATGAAATCCAGCAGACAATCCTGCCCGCGATCCGCGCTTGCGGCGGGGCCGAAGGGGCGGGCATTCTCTCCGCCCTTGCCGGGCAGTTCGTCAACCCTGGCCCGTCCGGCGCACCGACACGCGGGCGGCTTGATGTGCTACCGACAGGGCGCAATTTCTACAGCGTTGACAGCAGGGCCGTCCCGACCCCGACTGCATGGGCACTGGGATGGAAATCTGCCAATCTGCTGATTGAAAAACACCTGCAGGACCATGGCGACTGGCCCCGCACCATGCTTATCACAGCATGGGGCACCGCCAACATGCGCACGGGCGGCGACGATATCGCACAGGCGCTGGCGCTGATGGGCGTCAAACCCACATGGGACAGCGCCAACCGCCGTGTGACCGGGTTCGAGGTGCTGCCGCAATCCATCCTCGCCCGGCCCCGCGTCGACGTGACGCTGCGTATCTCCGGCTTTTTCCGCGACGCATTCCCGCAACTCATCGCGCTGGTCGACAGCGCCGCCCGCGCGGTGCAGGCGCTTGATGAACCTGCCGACCTGAACCCCGCCGCAGCACGCGCCAAAGCCGGCGAAGATACCGCACGCGTTTTCGGCTCCAAACCCGGTGCTTACGGCGCAGGCCTGCAAGCGCTGATCGACGAACGGATCTGGTCGGACAAATCCGACTTCGCCGAAGCCTATCTGGAATGGGGCAGCTACGCCTATGGCGCGGGGGCCGCAGGCAAGAAGGCGCGGGCAGCAATGGAACAACGCCTGTCCCAGACCGAGGCGATCGTGCAAAATCAGGACAACCGCGAGCATGACGTCCTGGACAGCGATGACTACTATCAGTTCGAAGGCGGGGCAGCGGCGGCCATCAGCACCTTACAGGGCCGCGACCGCCCGATCTATCACAACGACCATTCACGGCCCGAACGCCCGGTGATCCGCACGCTGGACGATGAAATCGGGCGCGTGGTGCGCAGCCGCGTCGTCAATCCCAAGTGGATCGACGGGGTCAAGCGCCACGGCTACAAGGGTGCGTTCGAAATAGCGGCCACGGTCGATTACCTGTTCGCCTTTGCCGCCACGACTGGTGCGGTCCGCAACCACCATTTTGATCTTGTCGAAGAGGCATTCATCAAGGACGACGCGACCCGCGATTTCATCGCTGACGCCAATGCACCCGCGCTGCGCGAGATCGCCGCGCGCCTGCAAGAGGCCATCGATCGCAACCTCTGGCAGCCCAGATCGAACTCTGCCCGCGCACGTATCGCGGCATTGGTGGCTGCCCCCCCAACGGCGCGCATTTGACCTAGGTCAAAGCGAATCACGGCGTCCTTACATATTCAAAAGCATGAATATATAAGGAGGCTCAGATGGCCCAACTCATAACGCGCCCTGCGGACGCCTATTCACCGCTGTATTTTCTTGCCTCGCTTGGGGCAGGTGGCCTTGCGGTCACGTTTTTCATGTATCTGATGTTCTGGGTGCCGCACCCCGACGCGCCCGTGCCTGTGTTCGAGGATATCCTGCGCGCATGGGGCAACGGTGGCATTGCGACCAAGACAGGTATTGCCGCTGCCATCGCGGGAATTGCTGGCTTTGCGTTCCTCAACATCAAGTCATTGATCTGGAATCTTGGCAGACTGGCAGAATTCAGGGAAACCGAACAATACAGCAAGCTGCGCCAAACCAATGCTGAAACCCAACTGTTGGCCATGCCTCTGGCGCTGGCCATGACGGTGAACGTGGGCTTTATCTTGGGGCTCGTCTTTGTGCCAAATCTTTGGGCGGCGATCGAATACCTTTTCCCGCTTGCGATGATCGCCTTTGCACTGATCGGCGCGCTTGCCCTGAAACAGATCGGGCATTTTCTGGGGCGCGTTCTGTCAACAGGAGGCGTGTTTGACGTGACCGCCAACAATTCCTTCGCACAGCTTTTGCCTGCCTTTGCCTTGGCGATGGTTGCTGTTGGTTTTTCCGCTCCCGCCGCGATGAGCCTGTCACCCGTCACCGTCGGTGCCAGCCTGATCCTGTCCACGGCACTTGGGACAATCGCAGCACTTTATGCCGCGATTGCCGCAATCACGGCATTTGGGTCGATGCTGCAACACGGCACGGCCCGGGAAAGTGGTCCGACCCTGATGGTTGTCGTGCCGATCCTGACCGTTCTGGGCATCATGCTGCTGCGCCAGAACCACGGGTTGCACACCACATTCGAGGTGCACGGCACCGATGCGGAAACGCTGATGCTGCTGACCAAGATACTGGCCGTGCAGTTCGCCTTTGCGCTTATGGGGCTCATCGTGTTGCGCCGGCAAGGCTACGCAAATGCGTTTCTGCGCGGCACCGGCAATTCGGCGGGGTCTTATGCGCTGGTCTGCCCCGGTGTGGCGCTGTCTGTGATGCTGCATTTCTGGATCAACAAGGGGCTGGTCGCAACAGGGCTAATTGTCAAATTCGGGGTCGCCTATTGGGGCTTTACCGCAGTAGCCCTTGGGTTCCAGATCGCAATGGTGATGCTGGTGCTATACCTCAACCGGCGGCATTTCGGGCGTACGACCGGTGCACAGCCAGTGCCTGCCGAATAAAGCCTGAAAAGGCGGCACGAATAGTGCCGCCTTTTTTGTCGTGCAATCTTGGGATTGCAGGTAGAGTGGATCACGATCTGCCTTCCTTTTTCCGCAACAGGCCAAATGCGATGATCCTGCATCTGACAACCCTGCTGGTCTTTCAACTGATCGGCGAAATCATTGCCCGGGTGCTGGGTTTGCCGCTGCCCGGTCCGGTGATCGGGATGGCGCTGCTGTTTGGCACACTGATGGCCGTGCCACGATTGGCGACAGCGATCACGCCGACAACGCGGGTGTTGTTGGCGCATCTGTCGCTGCTGTTCGTGCCTGCGGGTGTCGGGGTTGTCGGCCATCTGGACCGGTTCGGCACTGATGGCGCGGCCCTTGCCACGGCCATCATCGGGTCGACCGCCCTTGCCATCATCGTCGGCGCAGCCAGCTTTGTCGGCATCAAGCGTCTGGTCGGGGCATCCCATGACTGAGTTTACGGAAATCTGGACATACCTTGCCCGCGACCCCCTGCTGTGGCTGACACTGACATTGGCGGCCTATGGCATCGGTGACATGACCTTCAAGGCAAGCGGTCGCCGCCCCCTGATCAACCCGGTGCTGATCGCCGTGTCCATCCTTGCCGTGCTGCTGCGGCTGACCGGCACCAGCTATGCCACCTATTTCGAAGGCGCGCAGTTCGTCCATTTCATGCTGGGGCCCGCGACCGTGGCGCTGGCGGTGCCGCTTTATGCCAATCTGGGAAATATCCGCAGATCCGCCCTGCCCATGCTGGGCGCGCTGATCGCCGGATCGCTGACCGCGATGACCAGTGCCGTGCTGATCGCTCGCGCCTTTGGGGTCGGCGATGATGTGCTGCTGGCGCTTCTGCCCAAATCAGCGACGGCCCCCGTGGCATTGGGGGTGTCCGATGCCATCGGCGGATCACCATCGCTGACGGCGGTGCTGGTGATCACGACAGGGATCACCGGGGCGATCATTTGCACCCCTCTGCTGAACGCCATGCGCATCACAGACTGGCGCGCGCGCGGGTTCGCCGTTGGTGTCGCCAGCCACGGTATTGGCACGGCGCGGGCGTTTCAGGTCAACGAAACCGCAGGTGCGTTTGCCGGGATTGGCATGGGCCTGAATGCATTGCTGACCGCCCTGATCGCACCGATCCTCGCGCCTTGGCTTATCGGGTCATGATGCACGTCTGACGAAATAGGGGCGCATCAGTCTGGGCAATCAACGTGAACACGTGACACTGCATGATCCCCCGTCCATGTCCCCGCGCGCGGGGCACACCCCGTTGCCATGATGACCGCCTCGGTCGCGCGGGGCACGATGCCAGCAAGGGAAAAAACCTTTTCCGGGCTGGTGCGGACCAGTTCGACAGTGTCATCCTTGCGGCGCACCGCGAACGTGCTGGGTCCGACCGTAACAGTTTGCGACGCAACCCCGAAAAATCCGGGCGAGCCGGTGTTGCATGCTGCAAGCAATAGGACCAGAAATGCCAAACCGGTGCGTCGTGTTTTCATTCTTCCCACTCTCTTGTTACAAAAATCACTGTGCCGGTTTATGATTAATGAAACCTTTACGCCTGACCGGAGACTGCGATGACTGATGACCCTGACCGCCACGCGATGAAAATGGCCAAGAAAAAGGCCGCGCGCGACAAGATCATGGCGACCAAGACCGACAAGAAGGGCCTGATCATCGTTCATACCGGCAAGGGCAAAGGCAAGTCATCGGCAGCTTTCGGGATGATTTTCCGTTGCATCGCACATGACATGACATGCGCCGTCGTCCAGTTCATCAAAGGCGGGATGAGCACGGGCGAACGCGACCTGATCCTGTCAAAATTCAGCGACACCTGCGCGTTTCATACGATGGGCGAAGGGTTCACCTGGGAAACCCAGGACAAATCCCGCGACACCGAAATGGCACAGGCCGCATGGGCCAAGGCGAAAGAGCTGATCCTGGACGAGAGCAACACCATGGTGCTGCTGGATGAAATCAATATCGCGATCCGCTATGATTATGTCGATATTGCCGAAGTTGTCGAATTTCTGGCCACCCAGAAACCCGACATGACCCATGTGGTGCTGACAGGCCGCAACGCCCACGAAGACCTGATCGAAATCGCCGATCTTGTGACGGAAATGGAACTGGTCAAGCACCCGTTCCGGTCAGGCATCAAGGCGCAGGTCGGGGTGGAATACTGACATGCCCATCCACCGCGTCCTGACAGAGTTCGGCCTTGGCACCAGCCTGCGCCGACAGGATTACACCCAAGCAGCCCGCCGCGCCTTGCAAGACGCGCTTTGGCACAATTCCATCAACATGGCCGAACTCTACGGTTTCCCGAAAGAGGCGATGCTGATCGACGTCCAGATCGGCGTGCAGCAACCTCAACAGGTGGATACCAACAGCCTGCACGATATTTTCCCATATGGGCAGATTACGATCAGCGTGGTCCACGGCGGCCTTGATATTCCGCGCCCTCAGGGAAACCCGACGGTTATCGCCAATGTGGCGATCAACGTTTCATTCGACATGGAGCCCGCATGACCGACCAGCGCATCATTATCGAAATGGGCATGGGCAACGACCTGCACGGGATGGATTACCAAAAGGCCGCCGCCCGCGCGATCGAGGATGCGATCCGCCATTCTACCCTTCCGATTTTTGAAACCACCGGCCTGTCGCATGACCAGATGCGCGTGCAAGTGACCGTCGGCGTGCAGGACCCCGACAAGATCGACACAAATGCCCTGGCTGCCGGTCTGCCACGTGGGCGGGCGACGGTAACCGCCGTCAAGGGCGGGCTGAACATCCCCAACCCGGAAACCGGCGATACGGCCGTCGTGGCAACAGCGGCGGTCGAGGCGTTTCTAACGTCACAAACCGGAAAGTGGAAACGCGCCTGAATGGAATTGACGCAGGTCCATCGTGACGCGTTGCACGACGTGCTGCACTGGCGGCGGGATGTGCGGCACTTTCTGCCCGATCCCATCCCGGATGACGTGCTGGCGCGCCTGTGCGCAGCGATGGACATGGCCCCGTCTGTCGGCAATGCCCGCCCATGGCGCATCTTGCAGGTGGACAGCCCCGCCCTGCGCGCCAAGATCATCGCCAATTTCGAGGATGCGAATGCCACTGCCGGTGCGATCTATGACGCTGACAGGCGCAAAGATTACAACGCGTTAAAGCTGGCGGGCTTGCATGATGCACCCGTTCAACTGGCGGTGTTCACCGCGAGGGACCCCGCCGAAGGGCACGGGCTGGGCCGTCAGAGCATGCCGGAAATGCTGACCTATTCGACCGTTTGCGCGATCCATACGCTGTGGCTGGCCGCACGGGCCGAAAACCTTGGGCTTGGCTGGGTGTCCATCCTTGATCCTGTGGCGGCAGCACAGGCGCTGGATGCGCCTGACCACTGGCAACTGACCGGCTATCTGTGCTTGGGCCGGGCAGCCTTTGCCGATGACACGCCGTTGTTGCAACGCGCCGACTGGCAGGAAAACACGCGCACGCGGTGGGACAGGGTTTAACCCTGCGCCGCTGCCCGCACAGCACTAAGCGTGGCCCCCGTCGTCAGCGCCTCTTCATCCACCTGACATTCGATGATCGCAAGCGTGCCTGCGGCCTGCGCGCGGGCAAAGGCGGCGGGAAAATCTGCCGTTTTCGTCACCCGTTCGCCAAATCCGCCATAGGCACGCGCCAAAGCGGCAAAATCCGGATTCGCCAGTGCGGTGCCAGACACGCGCCCCGGATAGTGTTTTTCCTGATGCATCCTGATCGTGCCATAGCGGCCATTGTTCATTACCACCACGATCGGCGTGGCCCCGTGCTGGGTCGCGGTCGACAATTCATTGCACGTCATCTGGAAACACCCATCGCCTGCAAGACAGACCACCGTGCGCTCGGGATGTTCAATTGACGCGGAAACAGACGCCGGAAAACCATACCCCATCGAGCCAGACGTCGGCGCAAGCTGTGTGCCATATTGCTTGTAAACGAAATAACGATGCAGCCATGCAGCATAATTGCCCGCGCCATTTGTCACGATCGCATCATCGGGCAAGTTGTCCGACAGCCATTTGATCACCTGCTCCTGTTTCAGATCACCGGGGCTTTCTTGTGGCGTGATCCATGCCTGATAATCGGCACGGGCGGCAGCGGTCCAATCGGCCCAGTTGCCTGCCGGTTCCATCTGCGCCAACTGCCGCAGGACGGCTGGTGCGGTGGCAACCACGCCCATATCTGGGGTGTAAACGCGGCCAATCTCATCCGCGTCGGCATGGACATGCAGAATCGTCTTTTGCGGGTCGGCAGGATCGACCAGCGTATAGCCCTGAGTTTCGATATCACCAAAGCGGGTGCCCAGCAGCAACAGCAAATCAGCATCGCGCACCCGTGCGGCGAGGCGGGGGTTGATTCCCACATTCAGATCCCCCGCATAATGCGCGTGGTGATTGTCCATGTAATCCTGCCTGCGAAAGCCAAGTGCGACAGGCAGTTCCTGCCGTTCGGCAAAGGCCTGCAAATCGGCCCGTGCCTGCCGGTTCCAATGCGGGCCGCCTGCCACGACCAACGGGCGCTGCGCCTGCCCCAATGCATGCATGATCATCCGGGCCGCATCCACCGGAACCGGCTGGACGACCTGTTCCGGCACGCGCAGATCAGGCACATCTGCCTGCGCGCTCAGCATGTTTTCCGGCAGCGCCAGCACTACCGGCCCCGGCCGGCCCGACATCGCCACACGAAACGCGCGCGATATATACTCGGGCAGCCGTTCGGTGTGATCGACCTGCGCGACCCATTTCGCAAGACCTCCGAACATGGCGCGGTAATCCACCTCTTGAAAGGTTTCGCGATCCGTCTGGCGGTTGTCGATCTGGCCCACGAACAACACCATTGGCGTGCTGTCCTGCCGTGCTACATGCACGCCCGCGCTGGCATTTGTCGCACCGGGGCCACGGGTGACGAAACACACACCGGGCTGGCCGGTCATCTTGCCATAGGCCTCGGCCATCATGGAAGCGCCGCCTTCCTGACGGCAAACGACGTTCTGGATGCCGCTGTCATAAAGCCCGTCCAGCGCCGCAAGGAAACTCTCGCCCGGCACCGAAAACACGCGCCGCACCCCCAGTTTCGCCAGCTGATCGCTGAGTATTTTTCCGCCATGCCTGACCATCGTCTTCTCCCTGCGCTTATGCGGGGGATCATGTGCGAAGCCATCGGGTTGTTCAATCCGGCAATCGGGTTAGGTGCCTTATCGAACAACGAAAGGACACCGCAATGACAACACTTCTCGGGATCTCCGGTTCGCTGCGCAAGCAGTCAACCAACACCATGCTGATGCGCAATGCCGCCGACATCTTTGGCGCGGACGAATTTATCGAAGCCGATATCAATTTCCCCCTGTTCAACGAAGATTTGCAGGAAGCGGAAGGCATCCCGCCCGCTGTTCAGAAACTGTCAGATCAGATCGCCGCCGCCGATGCGGTGATCATATCGACGCCGGAATATAACAAGGCGATTTCCGGCGCGCTGAAAAACGCGCTCGATTGGGTCAGCCGCACCGAAGGCAATCCGTGGCAGCACAAACCGCTGGCGATCATGTCCGCCGCCGCCGGGCGTGCGGGCGGTGAGCGGTCGCAGTTTTCGCTGCGGCTGGCGATGATGGCGTTCCGCCCCCATATCCTTCAGGGGCCAGAGGTTCTGGTCGGCGGGGCATCAAAGGAATTTGACGAAAATGGCAAGCTGACAGGCGAAACCTATATCAAATTCGTTACCGACCTGATGAAAGAATTGCGCGCCGCGATCAGGTAAGATGGAAATCAATCCGCCTTGCGGTTTGACAGTTCCAGCAAATTTCCATCCGGGTCGCGGATATAAAGCGACATGATCGGCCCTGTTGCCCCCGTGCGGGCTACGGGGCCTTGTGTGACTGCCACACCACACGCGCCAAGATGCGCCAGCCAATCGGCCAGCGGCGTATCGGACAGAAAACACAGATCCGAAGACCCCGGCTGGGGGCATCGCGCCTTTGGGTCAAAAGGTGCACTTGCGGGATGCAGGTTGATCTTTTGTGCGCCGAACTTCAGCGCCCAGCGCACTGTGCCATCCGCAGGCTGAAACTGTTCCGGTATCATACCCAGCACATCGCGGTAGAATGTGACCGTCCGGTCGATATCGGCCACCGTCAGCACCAGATGATCCAACGCTTGCAATCGTGGCATTTGCGCCCCCTCTCATTTGGCTCTAGGCTTTGATCATGCACGATAATCACAGCATTTCCCAGACCCGCAGTGACCCGTTCGATCTGTCCCGCGCGCAGGCTCTACAGGCCGCACTTGGTCATTTGCCTGACTTGCGAACGGGCGATCCGATGCCACCGTTTTATCACCAAATCTATTTCTGGGATCCGCAACCACCCGCCAACCTGGGGCGCGACGGGCATCCGGCCACCGGCCCGTTCATCCCCGACCTCGGACTGCCCCGGCGAATGTGGGCCGCAGGTAGACTTGCTTTCCACCGCCCGCTTTTCGCTGGCGTGCGGGCAGAACGGACCGCCACGATTGAACAGGTTACCCGCAAACAGGGGCGATCCGGCCCCTTGGGTTTTGTCACGATCCGGCATGATATCAAACAACGCGGCAGGCTGGCGCTGACCGAATGGCAGGAACTGGTCTATCGGGCCGATGGCACCGCCCCCAGCACCCCGCCCGTCGCACGCACCGACGAAAGCGATGCGGAAACCGTGACGTTCGACACCACGCTGCTGTTTCGCTATTCCGCCCTGACCTTCAACGGGCACCGGATTCATTATGATGAAACCTATGCGCGCCAGGTCGAGGGCTATGACGGGTTGGTGGTGCATGGGCCACTTTTGGCACATCTGTTGATGAGGCTGGCCAAACGCAAATTGGGCACGCTGACCCGCTTCAGCTATCGCGCCACTGCGCCGCTGATGCAGCACGAAACCGCAACGCTGTGCTGGAAAGACGGGCAGGCCTGGGTGCGCGGCCCCGACGGGCGGCAATGCATGATGGCGGACGCCGGTTAAGCGATATCCGCCCAGATCGGCAAATGGTCTGACGCATGACGCGCCAACCCTTCCTGCACGACGCCTGCGTCGCGGACATCCAGCCCGCCGGATACGGCAATCCGGTCAAGCGCCGCAATCGGGCGGGCCGCATGAAAACTGTGGCCGGGCGCATGAACGGCAAATTCTGCAAGCAGTTCCATCCCCTTGTGCGGGGACCATTCGTTAAAGTCACCTGCGACCACGGCACCGGTCGTCCCTTGCAGTGCCTTGGCAATCACACGCAGTTGCCGCTCGCGATGCCTGCGCATCAACCCCAGATGGGTTGCCACAAGACTGAAGGCAGGCAAATCCACCCGCACGGCGCCACGCGGTTCAAGCCCCGGCAGATCAATATGGGTAATCGCGCCATGGGTCATGCCCTTGCGGATCAGCACCGCGTTACCGTGCCAGCCAAGACTGACATCATTGCGCGCAACAGGAACCACGGCAAAATCCGTCTCGGCCTCGATCAGGTTCCGGCACAGGGCCGAGGGCCGCGCGCCCAGCCGCAAATCCGCCTCTTGCACGGCGATCACATCGGCATCAAGCCCATTCAGCACGGTCAGAATCCGCATCGGATCGCGCCTGCGATCCAGACCTACGGCCTTTCTGATGTTGTAACTCGCGACCCGCAGGCCTTTATCTGGTATGGTCATGATACGATAAATGGGGGTTGGCGTGGCAAATAGGAAGATGACACTGCCGCAAAAGCTGTTCGGTCAAAACCCGATCATCTCCTTTTTGTGGGGGGTGTTGCTGGTCACGGCGCTGACTGCAATCATTATGGGGCGATGGGAACTGGGGTTTGTCGCGCTGGCGACTTTTGGCCTCGCGACCGCGCCGGCGATCCTTGCGTCACGGCTGGACATTGCCCTGCCCATGCCGTTTCTTGCCGCCACCACCCTGTTCATCTTTGCCTCGTTTTTCATGGGCGAAGCGTTCGATTTCTACGAAAAGGTCTGGTGGTGGGATCTGGCACTGCACGGCGCATCGGCCGTCGGTTTCGGACTGATCGGTTTTTTATTCGTCTTCATGCTGTTCGAGGGCGACCGCTATGCAGCGCCGCCCGCCGCCATGGCCTTTATCGCGTTTTGCGTGGCCATCACCATGGGCAGCCTTTGGGAGGTGTTCGAGTATCTGATGGATCTGTCCTTCGACCTTAACATGCAGAAAACCGGCCTTGACGACACGATGGAAGATATCATCGTCAACGCCCTGGGCGGGGCCATCGGGGCGTTTTCCGGGTTCATCTACCTGAAAGGCAGCCACAATGGCGTGACAACCGGGATGATCAGCCAGTTCATCGCGCTGAACCGGCGGCTTTACCGCAAATCAAAGGAACGGTTGCGCAAGGGCGGCAACGATCAGGGCTGAAAGCCCTCTGGCACGGTGTCGCGGTCGTCAAGCACCAGATCAGCCATGACCATACCGACCTTGGGCGCCATGCCGAACCCGATCTTGAAACCGCCATTGGCGATGAATTCGCCCGGCCTTTGCGGATGCAATCCCAGCACCGGTGCGCGGCTGCGGCTGCGCGGGCGTACCCCCGCCCAGCGTGCCACCACAGGCGCGTCAGCCAGCACGGGGAACGCCGCCACCGCGCGGGCCAGCACATCGTCCAATGCGGCGTCGGTGCTTACCGGATCGGTAAATTCCCGCTCTGACGTAGAGCCGACCGCGACCGTGCCATCCCCATGCGGAATGATGTGGATGGCATCGGCAAAAAGCTGCGGCTGCCCGGCGGCATCATGGCGCAACAGCGCCGCCTGTCCCTTGACGCCCGCACCGCCAATATCGGCCATTCCCTGCCAGCCGGTTGCCCAGACGACCCGGCCCTGTGCCGCACCATCTTGCGAAACCTCGCCACCCAGGGCGATCACGGCATCCGCCAGCGCCCTGGTCGCGCGGCGCGGGTGAATCAGTGCCGACAGCGTGTCGCGCACCACCAGCCCCGTGGGCGACGGCGGCATCCATGCCACGTCGCCTGCGGGCACGACCTCCCAGACCGCCTTGCCCTGCCAAAGCTCTGCCGCCGAAACGGCCCGCGCGCGCGCCAGCTCCACGGCCCGATCATCCGCGAGCGGTTGCAACCGGCCCGTTTGGGCATAGCCGACCTCAGCCCCTGCAATCTGCGACACACCGGCCCAGAAATCTGCGGCCATGATCAGGCTTGCGAACTGAAACGCCTTCTTGGGGTTCCAGTTTTCAGGCACATGCGGGGCCAGCGCGCCCACAACCCCGCCCGACGCACCCGCCCCCGCTCCGGCAGGATCGATCACGCGCACACGCGCCCCGCGCCGCGCACAGGCATAGGCCACACAAAGGCCGAACACCCCCGCTCCCATTACCGTCACATCAGCCGTTGCCATTCCGCGCCCTTCCGCCCAAAGATGACCCATTACCTAGGGCATCGGCACATGGCACACCAGACAGCAAACCTCGACTGGCGCGACGGCGTGCCGATCGCGCGGGAATTCGACGATCCCTATTATTCGCTGGACAACGGGCTGGCGGAGACACGGCATGTGTTTCTTGACGGCAATGACCTGCCCGCGCGGTTCGGCGGCGATTTCCAGATCGCCGAACTGGGCTTTGGGACCGGTCTGAACCTGCTGGTCACATGGGCAGCATGGGAAGACGCCGGTCGCCCCGGCACCCTGCGCTTCACCAGTTTCGAGGCTTTCCCGATGGCCCCCGCCGACATGGCCACCGCACTCGCACACTTCCCGGAACTGACCACATACGCGCAAACGCTGCTGTCGGAATGGGCCCCCGAAGCCGGGCAGACATCCTTGACCGGTGGCCCCGTCCTGCATGTCGTCACCGGCGATGCGCGCCAGACACTGCCTGCATGGACAGGCCGCGCCGACGCTTGGTTCCTTGACGGTTTTTCGCCTGCCAAAAACCCGCAACTGTGGGAACCGGCCTTGCTGAATGCCGTCGGCCAGCACACCGCAACGGGCGGCACCGCAGCCACGTACAGCGCGGCCGGCCAAATCCGGCGGGCGTTGGCCGACGCAGGCTTTGACGTTACCCGCGCGCCTGGATACGGCCGCAAGCGACATATGACCCGCGCAAGGATGCCCCATGCAGAATAACCCCAAGGCAGGCATCCTGTTGATGATCGCGACGACCTTTGTCTTTGCGGTCCAGGACGGGATTTCACGGCATCTGGCGGGCGAATACAACGTGCTGATGATCGTGATGATCCGCTATTGGTTCTTCGCCGCCTTCGTCATTACCATCGCCACCCGGCAATCCGGGTCCATCAGGGCTGCAGCCGCTACAAGACAGCCGTTCCTGCAAATCGCGCGCGGGGCGCTCTTGTCGCTGGAAATCTGCGTCATGGTCGCAGGCTTTGTGTTGCTTGGGCTGGTAGAAAGCCACGCAGTCTTTGCCTGCTACCCGCTGCTGATCGCCGCTCTGTCAGGTCCGGTGCTGGGGGAAAACGTGGGTTGGCGGCGTTGGGCCGCGATCGGGATCGGCTTTGTCGGCGTGCTGGTCATCCTGCAACCGGGATTTGCCGTTTTTGCGCCCGCTGCCGCGATCCCGCTGCTGGCGGCCTTCATGTTTGCGCTTTATGGGTTACTGACACGCTATGCCGCCAGGCGGGACAGTACCGCGACATCGTTTTTCTGGACGGGCACCACCGGCGCCGTCCTGATGACGGTGATCGGCGCGTTTTCATGGGAACCGATGATCTGGGCAGACTGGGCGTGGATGGCGACACTTTGTGTCACCGGTGCCGGGGGGCATTGGCTGCTGATCAAAACCTACGAGGTGGCCGAAGCCAGTGCCGTGCAGCCCTTTGCCTATCTGCAACTGGTCTTTGCCAGCGCGATCGGCATTTTCATCATGGGCGAAACCCTACGGCCCAACGTGGCGCTGGGTGCGGCGATTGTCGTGGCGGCTGGGCTGTTCACGCTGTGGCGGACGCGGCAGAAATCCACCTGATCCGCGCTTCTTCCGAGCTTAAATATCCCCGCCGGAGGCATAAAAGTTAACCGCCTTCGGGCCGTGCGATGGGCCGGACATCCGGCACGGCATCCGTTGGCAAGGGCCGCGCGCGGGGGCGCAACAGCGGCTTTTCCCCAACCAGCAGCGTGGTAAAGTCAACTGGCCCAGTCTGACCAGACAAACGGGCACGGTAAACCGGGATCGCCTCGGTCACGCGCATGACATAATTGCGGGTTTCGCGAAACGGGATGTGTTCGATCCAGTCCACCACATCCATTTCACCCAGACGCGGATCACCGCGTTCATCCATCCAGACCTGCGGGCGGCTTGGCCCCGCATTATACCCGGCCGCGATCATCGCAGGCGTATTTCCGAATTCAGTCGTCAATGCGGCCAGATACTGCGCGCCCAGGATCGCGTTATATTGCCAGTCCGATGTCAGCCGGGCGCGGCTATAAGGCAGGTCCAGCTCCAGCGCGACCTCTTCTGCCGTGCCGGGCATCAGCTGCATCAGGCCCAGCGCGCCCACGGGGCTGCCGATGCCGATATTGAATTCGCTTTCGCGGCGCGCCACCGCCAGCGCCAGCGCAGGCTCTACAGGCAAATCCATCGCTGCCAGATCATGCACCGGGAAATAAAGATCGGGGATAACGATACCACGCGTCACCGCCGTTTTCCCCAGCAGCAAGGTGTAATATTGTTCGTCCAATTCGTTAAAAAATGCCCCCAATGCGGCCAGTGCACCCGGTTCCAGCGCATCACCCAGCGCCGCGACAAAGCTGACGGCATGACCCCGTTCGCCCCCTGCCAGCAACATAAGCGCAGCCCGGGTCAGGTCATTGTCGAACACCGAAGCCCCCCGCCATGCGCCGGGTTGCACTGCCAATGCGGGATCAAGCGGCAGTCCCAGATGATCTGCCGCCAGCAACCCGTAAAACCCGGTTTGGTGTTGTGCCGCCTTGGCAAAGGCGGTAGCGGCCTGATCCGGCTGTCGCAAAACTTGGTGCGCACGCCCGATCCAGTAGTGCATCCGGCCCAGAGAGATAGGCGTACCGACCCCGATTGCCGCTTTTTCGAAATGTGCCAGCGCCGCCACAGGATCACCCAAATAGGTCAGCGCGATATAGCCCGAAAGCCATTCCAGATCAGCGAATGCTTCACCCTCGGTCAGGTAATGGCGTGATGCCAGCGCATAGGCCCGTGTCGCGCGGCCTTCGCGCATGTCCCAGCGCGCCAATGTCCGCCGCCAGCCCGACCAGCGAATGGGTTCTCCCAGAGCCGCAGGGCTGGTAGAGCGGTCGAGAACGATCCCGGTCGCCTCTTCCCAACTGCCGCGCGCGGCCATCCAGCCGAAACGGGCATAGGCAAATCCCGGGTCCAGCCGCGCCCGTTCCGGCACCGCATTATACAGCGGCATCATATTGGGCAGCCCTTGGATATAGCCAATTCGGGCAGCGGCGACGGCGCGCTGGGTGTCATCCAGCAGGGGCAGCATTCGTTCGGCATCCGACCGGCGCGACCGCCACAGCATTGCGTCGGTGCGGGCCCAATGAAACGGGGCCAGCACATCGCCGAATGCGGTAATAAGATCGTCATGTTCGGTGGCTGTAAGGCCAAGCGACAGCCATGCGTCGCGCAGAACAGCTTCTGCCTGTTTGATCTGGCCGGTGGTGGTCAGTGCTTCGGCCAGACGCAGCGCGCCTGCACCGGTCTGGGGGCGGGCGTCAGCGAACCACGTGATCAGCTGGGCGGGGTCGTGGCCTTTTTCGATCACCCGTTCACCCTCGGCCCGCAGACGGTCGATGCGCGGCCAGTCCGGCCTGTCCGTCAGAAAGGACTGATAGCGTGCGAAATCGGCGTCGCCGTCATAAAGCTGCATCCATGTCAGCACATCCACAGCCAGCGGATCAGACCTGGCAGCAAGCGCCATCGCCTGATCCCAGTCATCGCGGCCCATCTCGATCGCGGCCACAGCATCAGGGTCAGTGCCCTGGGCCGCTACGGGAAGGGCCGGCAAAAGAAAACCGGCCAGAAGGATCAATAATCGCATCAAATGCACCATATCGCACGTTTACCGGCAACCTAACGCGCGCGCTTTCAATCACAACTCACAAACTTGGCAATCGGCAAAAAGGCGTCTAGTGTCCGCCCGATTTTGCACCGGCGACTCAGATCGCCAAAAAGAAGGATGCGTGCCATGTTCAAGGGATCACTTCCCGCTCTCGTCACGCCGTTTGCGAACGGCCAAGTCGATGTGGACACGCTGAAAAAACTGGTCAACTGGCATGTGGAACAGGGCAGCCACGGCCTTGTCCCTGTCGGCACCACCGGCGAAAGCCCCACATTAAGCCATGCAGAGCATGATCAGGTCGTCGAAATCGTCGTGGCCGAGGCGGCGGGCCGTATTCCGGTGATTGCCGGGGCGGGGTCGAACAACACCGCCGAAACCGTTCGTCTGGTGCAGGCCGCCAAGTCTGCCGGCGCCGATGCCGCCCTTGTCGTGACACCTTATTACAACAAGCCCACACAGGCGGGGCTGATCGCACATTTTACTGCCGCAGCCGATTGTGGCCTGCCGATCATCATCTACAACATCCCAGGACGGTCCGTGGTCGATATGAGCCCCGCCACGATGGGCGAACTGGCAAAGCACCCGATGATCATCGGCGTCAAGGACGCCACTGGCGATCTGTCCCGCGTGCCCAAGCAGCGGATCACCTGCGGGACCGATTTCATCCAGTTGTCGGGCGAAGACGCCACAGCACTAGGCTATAATGCACATGGTGGGGTTGGATGCATTTCGGTCACCGCGAACGTGGCCCCGGCTCTCTGCGCCGCCTTTCAGGAAAGCACGCTGACAGGCGATTATGCCAAGGCATTGCAGCAGCTAGACCGGTTGATGCCCCTGCATGAGGCGATTTTTATCGAACCCGGTGTTGCGGGTGCAAAATACGGTCTCTCGCTTTTGGGGATGTGCGCAGATGATGTGCGCCTTCCGTTGATCCCGCTGACCGACGGCACCAAGGAAAAAATCCGCGCGGGGATGATCCATGCAGGGTTGCTGAACTAAAGCGTTTCAACTTTCACCCAAAAAATCACATATCGCGCTCGACGATCACGGAGATGCGGCGAATTGTGATGCGTGATACAGTCGAACCGATATCGTCAGCTTTCCTGTTTGAGACCGGCGAGTTGCTGCAACCTGATCTGGCGCAGCGCCTCGACCAACAGGGCGGTGACAAGGCCGATGTTCAACAGCCCGTTGGCTGCCGCCAGCCCGCCCAGCAGACGCCATTCAACCGGCAGCAAGACATCGCCAAATCCGAGCGTCGTAAAAGACACGAGCGAGAAATAGACCGACAGTTCCATCGTGTCGAACACACCCAGGCCATAAAGCGCAAAGGCCCACATCCAGACGCCCGCCGTCATCTGCGCCAAAATCCAGACCGCCGCGCCGCACAGCACGAAAATCAGCTTGGGGCGGTGCGGCGGGCGTGTCAGCCATGGATGGAGGCGCATCAGCCCTATTTCCATCAGCCAGTAGCTGACCCCCGCAATCAGGATCGAAAACAGCAAAAGAACGGTGCCAAAGGCAAGCTGGATGAACATCGGTGCTCCAATTTCATTCGCGCCCAGCATATCGGGCTTGCCGCAGCATCAAAGCGGCAAATGCCACACCTTGTCCCTCAGCCAGCAATCGCCTATCTCTGCCCGACCATGGCCAAGAAACCTGACAACAAGAATTACAAGGTGATCGCCGAAAACCGGCGAGCACGCTATGATTTCGCGATCGAGGACGATCTTGAGGTCGGGATCATCCTGACCGGGTCCGAGGTGAAATCGCTGCGCACCGGACAATCGAACATCGCCGACAGCTATGCATCGGTCGATGATGGCGAACTGTGGCTGACCAACGCCTATATCGCGCCCTATGACCGCGCGATGTTCGGCCACGAAGAACGGCGCAAGCGCAAGCTGCTGGTCAGCCGCAAGGAACTGGCGAAACTGTGGAACGCGACCAAGCGCGAGGGCATGACGCTGGTCCCGCTGGTGATGTATTTCAACGACCGCGGGTTGGTAAAGCTGAAGATCGCCATCGCCAAGGGCAAGAAAAAGCACGACAAGCGCGAAACCGAGGCGAAGCGCGATTGGGGCCGGCAGAAACAGCGGCTTTTGAAGCAAGGCGAATAGGCGCCGCATCTTGCCAGATACGCCTGCCCGCGATACCCATGCGCCAACCACAGTACGGAAGACAGCGTAATGACCGTTACGGCACCTGATGATCCCAAGACACTGGTCAGCACCGGCTGGTTGGCTGCACACCTCAAGGATCCGGATCTGCGCATATTCGATGCCTCGTGGTATTTGCCCGATATGGGGCGCAACGCCCTCGCCGAATATCAAAAGGCCCACATTCCCCGCTCCCGTTTCTTTGACATTGACGACATCAGCGACCACCGATCAGAATTGCCGCACATGGCCCCGCCGGTGGAAAAATTTATGTCCCGGATGCGTGCACTTGGTGTGGGCGACGGACATCAGGTTGTCGTCTATGACGGCGCGGGCATGTTTTCGGCGGCCCGTGTCTGGTGGCTGTTCCGGCTCATGGGAAAAACCGATGTCGCGGTGCTGGATGGCGGTCTACCCAAATGGCTGGCCGAAGGGCACGCAGTGACAGATACCCCGCCGATCATCCGCGACCGGCACATGACCGTGACACGCCAGAACCAGATGGTTTGCGACGTGACAGAGGTGGCCCGCGCCGCAAAGCTGGGCGATCACAGCATCATCGACGCCCGCGCGCCCGAACGATTCAAGGGTGACGCCCCCGAACCCCGCGAAGGGCTGCGCGCCGGCCATATTCCGGGATCACGCAGTGTCTATTACAAGGACTTGCTGCACGACGATGGCACCATGAAACCGCCCAGTGCCCTGCGCACGGTGTTTCACGATGCAGGCGTCGATCTGAAAAAACCCGCGATCACCACCTGTGGATCAGGCGTGACAGCCGCGATCCTGTCGCTTGCGCTTGAACGGATCGGCAAGACCGATCATGCACTTTACGATGGCTCATGGTCCGAATGGGGCATGTATGCCGACCTTCCCATCGCTACCGGAGCCGCCTGATGCTGGAACACCTCAAATCACAACCTGCCGATAAAATTCTTGCCCTGATGGCCGCCTACAAGGCCGATCCGCGCACCGACAAGATCGACCTTGGCGTCGGCGTCTACAAGGACGCATCGGGCAACACCCCCGTCATGCGCGCCGTGAAAGAGGCCGAACGCCGCATGGTGGCCGAGCAAAGCACCAAGGCCTATACCGGACTGGCCGGCGATCCGGCCTTTGGGGCCGCGATGCGCGATCTGGTGCTTGCCGACAGCGTGGCGGCTGATCGTGTTGCGGCAGTAGCGACCCCCGGCGGCACAGGCGCGATCCGACAGGCGCTGGAACTGATCCGCATGGCCGCCCCGGATGCCACCGTTTGGCTGTCCAACCCCACATGGCCCAACCATCCGTCGATCATCAAGTATCTGGGCATGAAAATGGCCGAATACACCTATTTCGACAATGCAACGCGCGGCGTGGATTTCGCAGGCATGATGGCCGATCTTGACGGGCTGGCGCCGGGCGATGTGGTGCTGCTGCACGGATGCTGCCACAACCCGACCGGCGCGAACCTGACCAGCGACCAGATGGCCGAAGTGATTGCCTTGATGCAGAAAAAAGGCGCAGTGCCACTCATCGACATCGCCTATCAGGGCTTTGGCGACGGGCTTGATGCCGATGCGCAAATCACCCGCCAGATCGTGCGCGGTTTTGACAACAGCCTGATCGCGGCCAGCTGTTCCAAGAATTTCGGCATCTACCGCGAACGCACCGGTATTCTGATGGCAGTGGCCCGCGATGCGGATGAACAGGCACTGGCGCAGCAAAACCTCGCGTTTCTGAACCGGCAGAACTATTCCTTCCCACCCGATCACGGCGCGCGCGTCGTCACCACCATCCTGACCGACCCCGCCTTGCGCGCCGACTGGGAGGCAGAGTTGGAGGACACCCGTAACGGCATGCTGGCTTTGCGCCAGCAGCTTGCGGATGAACTCAGGCGGCTGACAAATTCCGATCGGTTCGATTTTATTGCAGCGCATCGCGGCATGTTCAGCCGTCTTGGCACAACGCCGGAAATGGTGGAAAAACTGCGTGCCGATCACGGGATTTACATGGTCAGCGACAGCCGGCTGAACATCGCCGGCCTAAACGCGCAAACCGTGCCGATCCTGGCCCGTGCCATCGTGCAGGCGGGCATCTGAACACGGCCGCGTGACGCGAACAGGATAGACAGGTCGCAAATCCTCCCTCTACGCTTGATTATCAGGCATCAAGGAGCGGTGGATCATGGGCGAAGCAACCAGCACAGGGGCTGGCCCCCGCCGGTCCGGTGGCAGGGCCGCGCGTGTCGCGATGCGCGCCGCGCCTTTGGCCGACAATGTGCGCCCCGTCAGGCCCGGTATGTCAGGCGGATTGTATAACCCGCTCAGCACAGCGCAGGTCGCCCGCATCCATCAGGCGGCCCTGCAAGCATTGGAAGAAATCGGCCTTTCGCAAGCCCCGCCATCAGGGGTGGAAGTCATGACCGCCGCCGGCGCCATTCAGGGCGATGACGGGCGCCTGCGCTTTCCGCGCGCCCTGGTCGAGGATATGCTGGCGATTGCCGCGCGCGACATCACCTTGCACGCCCGCGACCCGCAGCACGATCTGAAACTATCCGGCACGCGGGTGCATTTCGGCACGGCGGGGGCCGCCGTGCATCTGGTCGATCTGGAAACAAACAGCTATCGCGACAGCACAGTGCAGGATCTTTACGATGCCGCGCGGCTGACACAGAACCTTGATAACCTGCATTTCTTTCAACGCGCGATGGTCTGCCGGGATATTCCCGACAATTACGAACTGGACCTGAACACGCTGTATGCCAGTTGTGCGGGCACGACGAAACACGTCGGCACATCGTTCACCGAGGTCGCCAACGTGCGGGGTTGTCTGCAACTGGCACATATGATCGCAGGCGGCGAAAACGCATGGCGCGCACGGCCTTTCGTGTCGAATTCCAACTGCTTTGTTGTGCCGCCGATGAAATTCGCCACCGAAAGCTGTTTGGTGATGGAGGCATGTATCCGGGGCGGCATGCCCGTTCTGCTGCTGTCCGCAGGACAGGCTGGCGCCACCGCCCCCGCCCCCATCGCCACGGCCATCGTTCAGGCGGTGGCGGAATGTCTGGCGGGCATGGTCTATGTCAACGCGATGATGCCGGGGCATCCCGCGATATTCGGCACATGGCCTTTCGTATCCGACCTGCGCACAGGTGCGATGTCTGGCGGATCCGCCGAACAGGCCCTGCTGACGGCGGGTTGCGCGCAGATGCACCGATTCTACGGCTTGCCCGGCGGGGCTGCGGCCGGGATATCCGACAGCAAGGTGCCGGACATGCAGGCGGGTTGGGAACAGGGGATCACCAATGTGATGGCGGGCCTTTCGGGCCTGAACATGGTGTATGAGGCAGCGGGGATGCACGCATCATTGCTGGGCTTCTGTTTCGAAAGCCTTGTGCTGGGCGACGATATTCTGGGGCAGGTCATGCGCTGCGTGCGCGGCATCGACGTGACCGAAGACAGCGTGTCGATCGAAGTGATGCGTGATGTCTGCCTGAACGGGCCGGGGCATTATCTGGGCAGCGACCAGACGCTGAAACTGATGCAGACCGAATATATCTACCCCACCGTCGGCAACCGGATGAGCCCCAAGGAATGGGCCGAGAACGACAAACCCGATCTGCTGGAAACAGCAATCGCGCGCAAGAATGCGATTCTGGCCAAAGCCGACCACCAGATCGACCCCCAAATCGACCGGGCGATCCGGTCCACATTCAGGATACATCTGGCATGAAATACGGGCTGATCGGCTGCGGCAATCTGGGCGGGCATCTGGTCGCCAGTCTCATAAGGGGTGGCTTTGACGTTGCGGTGTTTGACCAGAGCATCGACAACACCACCCGACTGACCGACCTTGGTGCTGTGCTGGCAACTGACCCCGCCACGTTGGCCGCCACCTGTGACGCGGTGATTACCTGCCTGCCTTCGCCCATGGTGTCCGAGGCCGTGCTGGACCAGGTCCTGACCAGTGCCAAACCCGGGCTGACATGGATTGAAATGTCCACCCTTGGCCGCGACGATATCCTGCGGCTGGCCGCCAAAGCCGCCGAACATGGTGTCAACTGCATCGAATGCCCCGTCACCGGGGGCGTGCATCTGGCGGCCAGCGGCGACATTACCGTGCTGGTGGGGGGCGATCAGGCGTTGTTCGACCTGCACCGCCCTGCATTGCAGGCCATGGGTGGCACAATCATCCACATGGGTCCGCTGGGGATGGCGTCGGTGATCAAGGTGATTACGAACATGCTGGCCTTTATCCACCTTGTCGCCGGGGGCGAGGCGATGATGCTTGCCAAACGCGCAGGGCTCGACCTGACAAAATCATGGCAGGCGATTGCTGCGTCATCGGGCAATTCATTCGTGCATGAAACCGAAGGCCAGTTGATCCTGAACGGCAGCTACGACGTGGCCTTTTCAATGGATCTCGCCCTTAAGGATCTGGGCTTTGCAAAAGCATTTTCAGATGAAACGCAAACCCCGCTCGTGCTGGCGGATCTGGTGCATGATATCTTTCATCAGGGCAAGGCCGCCTATGGGGGCGCGGCGCAGTCCACGCAGATCGTAAAGCTGCTGGAAGACGCATTAGGCACCGACCTGCGCGCGCCGGGGTTCCCCGCACGGCTGTGACTTTGCTGCATCTGCACAATGCGGGTTGCGGGCTGTCGAGTCATATAATATCCGATGGACACGCCGATGCGCAATTTTACTACCCAAAGGATCGCCCATGTCATTCCGCCTGCAACCCACGCCGCCTGCCCGCCCTAACCGTTGCCAATTGTTCGGGCCGGGGTCGAACACCAAGCTGTTCGCGAAAATGGCGGCCTCTGCGGCGGATGTGATCAACCTTGATCTGGAAGACAGCGTATCACCATCCGACAAGGATGTGGCCCGTGCCAATGTGATCGAGGCGATCAATACGGTGGACTGGAACACCAAGTATCTTTCCGTACGTATCAACAGCCTTGATACACCGTTCTGGTATCGCGATGTGGTCGATCTGCTGGAACAGGCGGGGGACCGTCTTGACCAGATCATGATCCCCAAGGTCGGCTGTGCCGCCGATATCTATGCCGTCGATGCGCTGGTCACTGCGATCGAAGCCGCCAAGGGGCGGCAGAAACGCATCAGCCTGGAGGTCATTATCGAATCCGCCGCCGGTATCGCCCATGTCGCTGAAATTGCGGCCAGTTCGCCCCGTTTGCAGGCGATGTCGCTGGGCGCGGCTGATTTCGCGGCTTCGATGGGGATGCAGACCACCGGCATCGGCGGGACGCAGGAAAACTATTACATGCAACACGACGACACCCGCCACTATTCCGACCCGTGGCACTGGGCGCAAACCGCCATCGTCGCGGCCTGCCGGACCCATGGGGTGCTGCCGGTGGACGGCCCGTTTGGCGATTTTTCCGATGACGAGGGCTTCCGCGCGCAGGCGCGCCGGTCGGCGACGCTGGGCATGGTCGGCAAATGGGCGATCCATCCCAAGCAGATCGCGCTGGCCAACGAGGTGTTCACCCCGTCAGATGAGGCCGTGGCCGAGGCGCGAGAAATCCTTGCCGCGATGGCAGACGCCAAGGCGCGCGGCGAAGGGGCGACCGTCTACAAGGGCCGCCTTGTCGATATCGCATCCATCAAACAGGCCGAGGTGATCGTGCGCCAGTCCGAAATGATCGCAGGCTAGGACACATTGCAAACCCTGCCCCGAACCCCTTATATCAGGGGCAACAACGGAGTGCGCGATGACACAATACCTTGAATTCGAAAAACCGCTGGCCGAAATCGAAGGCAAGGCCGAGGAATTGCGCGCGATGGCCCGCGACAATCCTGAAATGGATATCGAAAAAGAGGCCGCCGCCTTGGATAAAAAGGCGTCTGATCTGCTGACCTCGCTATATGCAGACCTGACACCATGGCGCAAATGTCTGGTCGCGCGCCACCCCCAGCGCCCCCATTGCAAGGACTACATCGAGGCGCTGTTCACCGAATACACGCCCTTGGCCGGTGACCGGAACTTTGCCGATGATCATGCCGTCATGGGCGGTATCGCACGGCTGAACGACACACCCGTCATGGTGATCGGTCATGAAAAGGGCAATGATACGAAATCCCGCATCGAACGGAATTTCGGCATGGCGCGGCCAGAAGGGTATCGCAAGGCGATCCGCCTTATGGACCTTGCCGATCGTTTCGGCCTGCCCGTCATCACCATCGTGGACACGCCCGGCGCATATCCCGGCAAAGGCGCCGAGGAACGCGGCCAATCCGAGGCAATTGCCCGGTCGACCGAAAAATGCCTGTCTCTGGGCGTGCCGCTGATCAGCGTCGTGATCGGCGAAGGCGGGTCCGGCGGGGCCGTCGCCTTTGCCACGGCCAACCGGCTGGCGATGCTGGAACATTCGATATACTCGGTCATCAGCCCCGAAGGCTGTGCATCGATCCTTTGGAAAGACGCCGAAAAGATGCGCGAAGCCGCCGAAGCCTTGCGCCTTACTTCCAAGGATCTGACCGAACTTGGCGTCTGCGACACCGTGATTTCCGAACCGAAAGGCGGCGCACATCGCGATATCCCTGCCGCAATAGAGGCCGTCGGCGACACGATTGCCAAATTGCTGACCGAACTGGAAGGCAAATCACCCGACGAGCTGCGCGCAGACCGGCGGCGGAAATATCTTGATCTTGGGTCAAAGGGGCTGGCAGCGTAATGCGCGCCAGCTGACGAAGGGACCAAAATCTGCCGCCCCCTCGGTCGCTCATGGGTCCGCAGGGTCTGCTATGCGGACGAAGCTGCCGCTCCATGTCCAGATTGCGCGACGCGCCCG
>NZ_CBFIBD010000002.1:155884-222800 GCF_965660735.1 Yoonia sp. | reverse complement strand
CTGTAGAGCGGTTTCGATTCAGCTCATTGCTGAACATACAAAATCATCCTTTCACATCACAAACACGCGACTAAACAGAGACTAAAAACAAAAAAAGGCTCAGCGATAAATCTCTAAGCCTTTGAATTATTTGGCGGACTGGGGAGGATTCGAACCCCCGACCCCTTGATTCGTAGTCAAGTACTCTATCCAACTGAGCTACCAATCCGCGTGGGCCGTGATTTAGCCTTCTGCGCTGCGTGATGCAAGGGGCAATTGGGATTCTTTGTTCATTCGGCCGCCGGTGCAAGCGCAAGGTCGGCTTTGGGGAGTTGGATCATGAATGTTGTGCCGGATTCATCCGTGCGTTGCAGCTCAAGCCGGCCGCCATGGCCGCGGATCAGGTCGGCGGCAATCACCAGGCCCAGACCTGATCCGCCTTTACGAACACCCCCTTGAAACGGCTGGAATAAATGTTCCTGCGCTTTCTTTGGCAGGCCGGGGCCAGTGTCCGTCACGGTCAGGCGCCAGGCGTTATCGTCTTCGCCCGCCTTCAGACAGATTTCTCCCGGCTCGCCCGTGGCCATGATCGCTTGCCGGGCGTTGCGCACCAGGTTGAAGATCACACGGAACAGCTGTTCACCATCGGCGCGCAGGGTCAGCGTGGCTGGAATGTCCTCGGCGAACGACAGGGGGTAGTCGCCTGCCGCAAGTCTTTCGCTATCAATCACGTCGTTGACGATACCGGACAGATTTACCCGGGCCAGCGCGGGGGCTGCCTCATCGACCCGGCCAAAGGCCAGAGTCGTCTCACACAGGTTCACGGCACGGGTAATTGACCCCACCAGTTTGGGCGCCATCCGTTTGACCAGCGGGTCGTCAGAACCTTCGATCCGGTCCACGAAAAGCTGCGCCGAGGTCAGAATGTTGCGCAAATCATGGCTAACCTTGGCGACGGCCCCGCCAAGCTGGGCCAGCCGTTCCTTTTGTTTCAATGCACCGGTCAGCTGTGTCTGCATCATTTGCAGGGCTTCTTCGGCATCGCGCAATTCGCGCACGCCAGCGGTGGGCTGGATGATCTGGCGCGCGTCTTCGGGTGCGTCTGCATAACTTTTCATGTGGTCCACGACCCCCTTGATCGGACGCACCAGCAAAACCTGCACCGACCAGAACAGCAAGACCGCAGTGATGATCGAAATGACAGCCGACAGGAACAGCACGTTGCGCCCATATTCCAGCATGGCCGCGCGCAGTGGCATTTCATCCATTGTGACTTCGATCAACAGACCGCCATCGCGCACAGGGTTGCCAATGACCCGGATGATCCGTTCATTAGTATCGACCAGCGTGCGCATCGCATCGGCAATCAATTTCGTGGCTGTAGGTTCCCGCATGTCGTAGGTGGCCTTGATCGGCGAGGGAATAGGCGAGGACAGCACCAGCTGCCGGGACTGATCACGCCGTAAAACCACGTTATACACTTCGGCGTTTTCCAGCAGTTCGGCGGCCAGATCGGAACTGATCATATCGTCAGCCTCCACCGCCAGCGATGCGATCTGCGCCCGTTCAAGACGGGCCAGCAAGTAATCCTCGCGGAAACGGGCGACGGATGGCACAAAGATGAACACTTCGGCCAGCATCACGAAGATGATCGTGAGGATCAGGAAACGACCTGACAGAGTATTGAACATATGCCTCGCCTTGTGCGATCAGGGCAACCAGCGCTGGATCAGGCCCACCACTTTCTTGACCGTGTCGCTTTCAAACAGTCTGGGGCTAAAATAGGCACCTGCAACCCGTTTGTTAACCTCACTAATCGTGGGGTAGGGAAGAACGGTGTTGGCGATGGCCGACATCTTCATCTTGTTGGCGATCGCCATGGCCCACATGCCGATCAACTCGCCAGCCATATGCCCGGCAATCGACGCGCCGACAGGCCGCCCCCTGACCACCATGACCTTGATCAGGCCCTTTGTCTTGCGTTCCGCGATCAGGCGATCGTTGTGGTGAAAATCGAACCGGACAACCTCTAGCGTGCTGGCGTATTTCTTGCGCGCCTGTGCCTCGGTCAGCCCGACCTGCGCCAGTTCGGGGTCGGTGTAGGTGGCCCATGGGATGTGATCGGTGCGCTGTTTCGAGGGCAGTCCAAACAGGATCGCGCGGATCAGCACGCCGGCATGATATCCGGCCACATGGGTGAATTGCAGCCCGCCGGCCACATCACCCGCGGCATAGACTCGTTTATTGCTGACAGATCGCAAGTCAGGCCCAACCTTCAGCCCGCTGCGATCATAGGCGACGCCGCCCGCATCCAGATCCAGCTTGTCGGTATTGACCTTGCGACCCACGGCCATCAGCAAATGCGAACCTGTGAAATCGCCCTTGGGTGTATGCACGGTGATCGTGTCGCCCTTGCCGCTGATTTTATCGGCCTGCGCGTCTTCCACGATGTTGACACCTTCGGCGCGCAGGTTCTCCAGCACGATTTCGGCCATTTCGGGATCGTCCTTACCGAACGCCTTCATCCCTTCGATGACGGTCACGTTGCAACCTAGGCGACGATGGGCCTGTGCCATTTCCATCCCGATCGGGCCGCCGCCGATGACGATCAGGTGCTTGGGTTTGTCCCGCAGATCAAAGATGTTTTCGTTGGTGTAATAGGCTACATTTTCCAACCCGGGGATCGGTGGCACAAACGGGCCAGAGCCGGTGGCGACGACGAATCGCCGTGCTGTGATCACGGTGTCGCCTGCCTGCACTTCGGTTTTCGAGATGAAGCGCCCGAATTCCTGAATGACCTGAACGCCAAGCCCTTCGAAGCGTTCCACGCTATCGACGGGGGCGATGGTGGCGATCACGTCGGCGACATGATCCTTGGCGGCCCCGTAATCGACCGACGGGTCAACATTGCCGATGCCGTACTTCGCACCGTGCGCCATGGCATTGGCCTGCTTGGCCGACGCAATCAGCGCCTTGGATGGCACGCAGCCATAGTTCAGGCAATCGCCGCCCATCTTGTGGCCTTCCAGCAGAACCACCGATGCCCCCATCTGCACCGCGCCTGCGGCCACCGACAGCCCGCCTGATCCGCCGCCGATGACGCAAATATCTGTCTTGATCCGGTTCATGTCCTACAGACCTTTCTTGCCGCGCAGGGCCTTGATGAGAATTGGAAGCGCAGCCAGCGCGCACAGCCCCAGAATGGGCAGCAGAATGGCCGGTTCAAAGATGATGCCAAGGTTGGGGGTCTCGCCGCGCGCGAAAACCTCGCCCAGACCGGCCCCGACCGATGTATAGACGACGCCGCCGGGAATAATGCCCAGAAAGGTCGAAATCGCAAAGCGTGACAGCGGCACGCCGACCAGCGCAGGCACCAGATTCGCCACAAAGAACGGAACGGCAGGCACCAGACGGATCAGGAACAGCATTTCCCACTGGTTGTTGTCGATCCCCTCCTTGATCCGCTTCACCGATCCTTCGGAGGCTTCCATTCTTGCAGCCATCCGCTCGCCCAAGCCCAGGCGCGCCGCCTGAAAGATGATGATCGCGCCAAGCGTGGCACCTGTGATATTGAACACCGCCCCGGGGAAGGTGGAAAACAGAAAACCGCCCGTCAACGTGGCGATTGTGGCCCCTGGCAGGGAAAATGCGACAATGACGATATATGCTGCGATGAAGACAGCGACGGTTGCCGCATAGTTAGCATCACGAAATGCGATCAGTGCCTCGCGATTGTCAGCCAACGCCTGAAACGACAGATAGTCGCGCAGATACACCGCGCCCAGAACCGCCACGATCAGAATCGTGATCAGCGGTAGCCTGCGCAAGAGCGGGTGAGCATTTTTTGGCGTCATTTCATGCATCGTTCGAGTCCTGTGATCAAGTGCGGCACGCGATCCTAGATGACCGCAAGCGCCCGATTGCGATACCCTCATCACGGCGCATTGATGTAAACGGGTCCGCTTGTTTCAGTTTTGGAGGGTCCGGACGTGATCATTGAAACATTTGATGCCCCTGAAATGTCCCGATTGTTGCAATTTGACCCCGGGATGCGCGTTGACAGCGGGGCGGCTCCGCTCTAAAGGACGGGTCTGAATTGTTGATCGGCTTCGAATCCTGCGTTTTGGATTTGGCCCCAGACCGGAGGACACGCGATGAAGCGTACGTTCCAACCATCCAATCGGGTTCGCAAGAACCGCCACGGCTTTCGCGCACGCATGGCCACCAAGGCCGGGCGCAAGATCCTGAACGCACGTCGCGCCAAGGGTCGTGCGAAGTTGAGCGCGTAAGCGCGTCCAGTTTCTTGACTGATTCGAAACCGCCGGTTGGGCCTGATGTGGGCACTCCGGCGGTTTCCGTTTGTTTGCAGGTTCTGACGCAGCGCGCCGATTTTCTGCGCGCGTCGCATGGGCGCAGACATGCGACCCCGGGTATTCACTTGCAAGCCCGCAAACGTGCCGAGGGTGACGCGCAGGGAATACGCGTCGGCTATACATGTTCCAAAAAGGTCGGGAATGCTGTTGCCCGCAACCGGGCCAAACGTCGCTTGCGCGAAGTGGCGCGGGTCGTCCTACCCGAAAATGGCCGCGATGGCTGGGATTATGTGCTGGTCGGACGCAAGGACACCACGGCGACTTTGCCGTTTGATGCACTTGTCGCCGATTTGAAACGCGCGTTGCGCAAGGTGCATACATGACACCGCTTGCCTATATCATATCACTGCCTGTGCGGGCTTACCGGGCGGTGTTGTCGCCGTGGGTCGGGCATGGCTGCCGCTATCAGCCAACCTGTTCGGCCTACGCGCTGGAGGCCCTGGAAAAGCATGGTGCGATCAAGGGAAGCTGGTTGGCAGCGCGCCGGATCGGGCGCTGTCATCCGCTGGGCGGTTCGGGTATCGACAACGTCCCGGACTGAAGATTTTTCGCGAAAAATCTTGTCACTCTTTTTCGAACGATATCGTCACGGTGCCTATGTCGACTCCGTAGCGTTTGACATAGGCAAGGTTCAGCAGCCGATCTTCGGCCAGTAGCCACATCCAGTCATCAAATGTGACCCGCATCGTGTCTGACGTGCCATCGGCGGACGGGATCGGCAGGTCAATCTCGTATGCCCAGTTGAACCTGTTGTCCTGTTCCTGCCCTGTGGCTTGCCCGATTACACCGGGCGCCGTGCCGGTCCAGCTGTCCGGGCCGGTTTTGGTCAGCGTCCAGATGCGCTGTTCCGTTGATCCGTCTTCATACGTGAAATCCTCGACCAGTCGCAGGCGTTCATTGTCCCAGTCACCGCGGATCGTCACGACGAAACTGCGCCGCACGGTACCAAGGATGTCCTGGAATTGCCCATAGGCGACAAGGTCGCCGTCAAAGAAGTCCTCAAGGTTCAGCTTGCGGTCGCTCAGGCTGGGGTCGTCGAATGACGGTTTGCCGGTGCAGGCGGCCAACAAGGCAAGAAGGGGCAGGATTAGCAGACGCATTCAAAACTCCTTTTCTATTCTACGCGGGACGACGACATTCGGATGCCTCTAGGCAGGGCCGCGGCATTCTGGCATATCCGCCCCATGCTAGATGATGCTGATGACATTCACCCCCTGTTCTACGGTGCGCCAAAAACCACCGAGTTCAAGAAGCTGCGCAAGCGGATCATTCAAAACGTCCGCGAGGCGGTGGATCATTACGGTATGGTCAATCGTGACCCTGACGCGCCTGCCGCAAAATGGCTGGTCTGCCTGTCAGGGGGCAAGGACAGCTATACCCTGCTGGCCGCGCTGTATGAATTGAAATGGCGCGGGTTACTGCCGGTTGATCTGGTCGCCTGCAATCTGGATCAGGGCCAGCCGGGGTTTCCGGCGACGGTTTTGCCGGAATTTCTGAAAAAGATGGGCGTGGCGCACCGGATCGAATATCAGGACACCTACTCCATCGTCATGGACAAAGTGCCGACCGGGCGGACGTTCTGTGCACTGTGTTCACGGCTGCGGCGCGGCAACCTGTATCGGGTCGCCCGCGAGGAAGGATGTTCAGCGGTCGTACTTGGCCATCACCGCGACGATATACTTGAAACATTTTTCATGAACCTGTTCCACGGTGGGCGGTTGGCCACAATGCCGCCCAAGCTGGTGAACGAAGAAGGCGACCTGTTTCTGTATCGTCCCCTGGCCCATGTGGCCGAGGCGGATTGCGAAAAATTTGCCCGGGCGATGAACTATCCAATCATTCCCTGCGATTTGTGCGGATCACAGGATGGATTGCAGCGCCAGCAGGTCAAGCAGATCCTGGATGGTTGGGAAAAAAACAGCCCCGGACGCAGGCAGGTCATGTTCCGGGCACTGATGAATGCGCGCCCTTCGCATCTGCTTGACCCCAAGCTGTTTGATTTTTCCGGGTTGGAAACAAGGCCGACATCGCCCCCCGCCGCTTAAGTGGCGTGTCACGTTGTCTTGGCGCACCGGACCAAAGCCTTTTGCAGCGTCGCAATTCGCAGCAAGCACAGGCAAATCTGCCAAAAATAGAGGCATTGTTTGCAGTTGCAGCATCTGCGCGATCCAAGAGCCGCTTCTTGCCTTTGCATCGGTCGCAAACGTGGCATGATGATCATAGACGTCGGGCAGGCGATCTGATCCCTCCATCTGATTTTGCCGCCGCGTCACAAGGCATTACCGTCCGATATGCCACGCACCTCCCTCCCGCGTGGTCATGTCGGGCGGTTTTGTCTTTGACCGGAGTGTTAATGATTCTGTTGTCGACCGATATCAAATATCATGAAAATGTGGCAAATGCTGGCGCGCGCAGCTTTGCCGCCCGCGCTTCACAGGCTGAAAATCTCGAAAATAAAGGGACAAAAGAATTGTTTCCTGTAAATGAACAATATTGCGTTCATTCCGGGTTGCATCCAATTTTTGCCAGTATTCTATGTTTTTTGTCTTTCAGCGCGGAAAAAAGCCGCTAGGTCTAAACGAAAACGTCACTGGAGAGCCGAGATACAATGTCAAATAAATTTGCCGCCTCACTGTTCCTTGCGGTGACACCAGTTGTCGCTTTTGCTGAACCTGTTGAACTGAGATCGACCGATGGTTTCATTAGCGTCGAGGGCGAGGTCGTAGGATTTAACGGCAGCATGGCCTTTGTCGAAACCTCGGTCGGTCGGGTCAGCGTCCCTGTGTCAGAGGTGGGTTGCTATGGTGCGGGTTGCACCAGCCTGTTGGCAAACAATGATTTTGGCCTGTCCGCTGCGGATTTGCAGGGTGTCTTTGCCGGTGGCGAAGCAATCGAAGCGGTCGTTGCAGCGGACGCAACGACACAAGCGCTGAGTGTTTCGCTTGCGGATGCCAAAATCGCAGGTCTGTTTGAGACGCTTTCAACGGTTTTTGCCGATGGCGGCGAAGCTGCACCAGTGTCGATTGTGGAGGATGCCGAAGCGGGCGATATCAACATCACGACCACGCCGCTGACCGGATCTGCCGATTTGCAATATCCGTCGCCCGCTGACTGGGCGATGACGACGCAGCCAACGCATCAGATGCTGGGACTTGACGCATTTGCTGTCATCGCACCCGGCAACGTGGGGGTTAACGCGGTTTCGGTTGCCCAACTGGCTGCGATCTATGCAGGCGAAATCACGAATTGGTCCGAGCTTGGCGGCACGAATACCGCGATCCTGCCCCTGCAACTGCCAAAGGGCGCGCCGAGCCGCATGGAGCTTAACCGCATTGTAATGGCGCCCCAGGGAAAAACGATCGCTGACAGCGTCCTGATCATGGCAGACGAGCAAGGCATCGCAGCCTCCGTCAACCAGTTTCCCGGCAGTATCAGCGTCGTCGGGCTGGACAGTATCGGTGATACCCAGACGCTTGCGGTGTCAGGCTCTTGTGGTCAGCCGGTTACGCCAACCGCGTTCAATATCATATCAGGTGACTATCCTTTGTTGCGGCCTGTCATGGCCAACTACAGCCAAGCGGTGAATGCACCGCAGGTACGTGCGCTGTTCGATTTTGCAACCAGCCCGGATGTGCAAGACCTGTTTGCTGCTTCAGGTTATCTGAACCAGACAGCAACGATACAAAACGGTGTGGACAAGAACGCGCGGCTGAACACGTTGCTGACCGCCAACCTGAACGATGCCGAACGCATGGCAGCGGCACAAATGTTCCAGGATATGTTTCCGGCGGACCGGCTATCGCCGACCTTCTATGGTGGTCCCGCCAGCGGGCCCGAGGGTGCTTGGAACCGTGCCATGTTCCGCTCGCTCGAGTCGCTGCTGAACGAACCTGAATTTACTGACCGCGAGATTATTTTTGTTGGCTACGCCACCAGCACAAATGGCACCGATGCCGCCATCAATATATCGCGCGAGGCTGCCGCCGCAGTGCAGGCCGCGTTCAACCAATACGCACCTGAAACCATCTCGACGAACCGTCTGCGGTTTTCTGCCCGTGGATTTGGAACGGTTGCGCCGGTCACGTGTTACAGCGGCCAGGTCAGCATCAACGCCTATAGCCGGGTTGAGGTGTGGGTGCGCTAATCCCTGAAAACTGCAAACTTGCCGCTTTGGGCATTGATCTGGGCGGCACAAAGATTGCCGCCCGGATCTTTGATGATCGCTGGCAGATCCAGCACGGCAGTCGCGTCGCGACGCCCGCCCGCTATGGGGATCTGATCGTTGCCTTGAAGGATCTGGTGCAATGGGCTGATGCCAAGGCTGGTGCCGCGCTGCCCGTCGGCATTGGGTCTGCCGGGCTGATCAATCCTGCTGATGGTCTGGCCTTGGCTGCAAATCTGGCCATTTCGGGCCACGCCTTTCCTGCCGATATCATACATGCCATCGGACGCAGGGTGACTTACCTCAACGACAGCCGCGCCCTGACCCTGTCAGAGGCCGTGCTGGGTGCCGGGCAGGGCGCGCGCACGGTCCTGGGCTTGATCCTGGGCACCGGTGTTGGTGGCGGTGTCGCTATTGAGGGGCGCTTGCTGGACGGCGCCGGTCATGTTGGGGGTGAATTTGGTCATGTCAGCGCAAGTGCCGCACTGGTGGCACAACATGGTTTGCCGCTGGTGCAATGCGGGTGCGGGCGCACGGGCTGTGTCGAGACGCTGATCAGCGGCGCGGGGCTGTCGCGCATCGGGGCCGTGACCATGGGGCAGCTGCTGGATGCGCCCGCATTGATCGCCCGGCGCAGCGCTGATCCGGGTGCGCAGGCCGCATGGGATATCTGGTGCGCATTGACGGCCGATCTGATCCGCAGCCTGATCCTGACGGTTGATCCTGATTGTATCGTGCTGGGCGGCGGGCTGTCGCAAATTCCCGGCATCGTTGCCGATTTACAGGCGGCGATGGCTGTTGCACAGTTCAGCGGTTTTCCGGTGCCGCCCGTTCATCTGGCCCAGGGTGGCGACACCAGTGGCGCCAGGGGGGCGGCCTATGCGGCCGTCATGGCGCAGGCATGACCGATCATTGGCTTGTGCCTGATGCCGTTTTTGATGGCCATATCCTGCGGCGGGGTATGGCTTTGCGCGTTGTCGATGGGGTCGTCACCGACCTGCAACCGCGGTCTGACCTGCCTGCAAACGCACAGACGCGCGTTGTTATGGGCACTGTCACCCCCGGTTTTGTCGATTTGCAGGTCAACGGTGGCGGTGGGGTTTTGTTCAATCACGATCCGACCCCTGAGGGGATCGCCGCGATCGTTGCGGCGCATCGGGCCTGTGGAACGGTGGCCATGATGCCGACTGTGATCACCGACGCACCCGAAGTGCTGGCGCGCGCCGGACAGGCAGCAATTGCCGCCCGCGACTTGCCCGGTTTTTCCGGGCTGCATATCGAGGGGCCACATATCGACTTGACACGACGCGGCACGCATCAGGCGGATTTTATCCGCCCCATGGATGATACAACGCTGGACCTTGTCACTGACCTGCGCCGCCACGGCATCGCCGTGATGATCACGCTGTCCCCCGCGGCCGCGACCCCTGCCCAGATCGGCGCACTTGCCGCGACGGGGGCCATCGTTTCGCTGGGTCATAGCGATGCGACAGCTGCGCAAACGCAGGTGGGGTTCGATGCGGGGGCGCGGGCCGTGACTCATCTGTTCAATGCCATGTCCCAGATGCAGGGGCGGGCACCCGGTGTTGTCGGGGCTGCGATAAATAGTGATGCTCACCTTGGGGTCATCTGCGACGGGGTGCATGTCGATGATATGATGCTGGCGCTGGCGATCCGCGCGCGGCCCCTGTCAGACCGGATGTTTCTGGTATCGGATGCCATGCCAACGGTCGGCGGGCCGGATCATTTCCAGCTTTACGGGCAGGACATCCGCCTGCGGGACGGTCGCCTGATCAATGCCCAAGGGAACCTGGCAGGGGCCCACGTCACGCAGGCGCAAGGGGTTGCGCGGCTGATCGGCCGGGTGGGGATTACCCCGCAAGATGCCTTGCGCATGGCGATCACGACCCCGGCCAACCTGATTGGCGCGGATCATCTGGCGCGGATCGTGGGGCGGCAAATTTCAGATACCGTCGTGCTGGATGCCGCATATGCCTTGTCGGCTATTGGTAATCATGCGGCGTGATATCGCCTAACAGATCATCATATGTTGGTCTGCGACGCATAAGGCAGGTGCAAACAGGCACGCCAGCACATATGTAAGGCAGATGATGAAACGTATCCTATTCACGCTCGCAGTGGTCGCGCTTGCGATCTATGCCGGTGCAGCATCGGCGCAGCAGTTGTCGCTCGCGCAGATTTCGCAATACCTCAATCAGTTGGAAACAGCCCAAGGGCGGTTTACCCAGGTCAACCCCGACGGATCGCAGATTTCAGGCACCATCTATATCAAACGTCCGGGGCGTATCCGGTTCGAATATGATCCGCCGGAAAGATCCATGGTTATCGCCGGCGGCGGGCAACTGGCGGTGTTTGATCCGCGCTCGAATACCGGGCCTGACCGTTTTCCGCTGAACCAGACGCCGCTGAACGTCATTTTGCAGCGCGATGTTGATCTGGCGCGCGCGCGCATGGTGACAGGGCAAAGCTATGATGGCACCTATACGGTCATCAACGCCCAGGACCCCGATCATCCCGAATACGGGGGCATTCAACTGGTGTTTAGCGCCGATCCGATTGCCTTGCGGCAGTGGGTCATCACGGATGACCTGGGCACACGCACCACCGTGGTCCTGACCGAACTGGTCGAAGGCGTCAGGATTGGCGATATTTTGTTCAACATCCGCGCTGAAATGCGCAAATGGGGTAATTAGAGCGTTTCGACGCCAGTTCCGGATATCCAATTCGACACGTCGCGTGCAACCGTCAGGCAGCGGCCGCCGCGGCGTGTGATGCCTGATGCGGTCGAAACGCTCTGGCGTCTGTCAGCTTAGCGTTTACGGCAAGACCGCAGTTGGGCGTCATAAAGAATCGCACGCGCCTCGACCTCTCCGGAGATGCGGATCAGCCAGCTTTTGGATCGCCATGTGCCGCGTTTGAACCCGGTGCGGCCATCGTGATAGGCCAGATACTGGTTGCGGGTGTCATAAATCGGCACACCGGTTTCCGTGACGGTCTGGGCCATATACCATCCCATGAAATCCGATGCGTCGTCGATGTTGTCGCGCCGCGCGCGCCGGCCACCAACGCTGTCCTGATATTCTTCCCATGTGCCATCCAGCGCCTGGCTATAGCCAAAGGCCGAAGATTGCCGCCCCACCGGGATCACCCCCAACGCATAGCGATGCGGCGTGCGGTTATTTCCGATGAATTTGCTTTCCTGATAGATGATCGCCATCAGGGACGGAACCGGAACCCCGTATTTCCGCTCGACCTTGCGGAAGGCCCGCAGGTATTCGGGCCGTTCTGACACGATGCTGCATGCGTCATCCAGCTGTCGCGGGGCAGAGTTGTATCCACTCCCGCCACTACAGCTGCCCAAAACCAGCACGGCAATCATCGCGCGAAAGATACTGCTCATCTGCCTCTCGCTTTTGTTTGTTTTTTTCGACCATAGCCGATCATGCCCGATCTGGGAATCCCAAAGAACGGCGGATCAGATCACAAATGCAAGGATCACCGGCAAAGCGAGAACGGCCAGCAGGGTAGAGGCCACAACAAGCCCTGCAACGGGTTGCGCATCTGCCCCGTATTTTTCGGCAAGCAAATAGGATGTCACTGCCACAGGCGTGGCGACCTGCACGATCAGGACCGCAGCCGCGACCGGGTCCAGCCCGAAAAGCCGCGCCGACGCCCAACCTGCGCCCAGACAGATCAGCAGCTTGGCCGCCGACAGCCAGACCGCCTGTGTCATGGCGCGCGTTTCAAGCCGCGCCACAGCCACGCCAAGCGTGATCAGCATCATCGGGATCGCCATCTGTCCGATCAATTCCAGCGCATTCGTCAGAAAGACGGGCGTTTCCCAGCCCTGCCACAAAAACACCGCGCCCAGAACCGTGGCGGCGACCAGCGGTTCCTGCACGACCCGTTTCAGCGATCCGCCCCCTGCCACGATCCAGATCCCAATGGTGAAGGACAAGATCGCCATGACAGCGAAAACAACCACGGCATAACCAAGCCCGATATCGCCAAAGGCGAACAATGCCAGCGGCAGGCCAAGGTTGCCGGTATTGCCGAATACCAACGGTGCCAGATAAGTCGGCACATCAAGACGTGCCAGCTTCACCAGCGCAAAACTGCCAGACATTACAAAGACATAGGCAGCAAGTGATGCCAGTGACAGGGCCGCCAATGCCTCTGGGTCGATTTCGGTTTTCATCAGGGCGACGAAAATCAGGCATGGCACCGAAAGGGTCATCGCCAGTCTGGTAACGAATTCGACCCGGTATTCGAAGCCAAGTTTGACCCAGGCGAAACCAACAGCCGCCAGCAGAAAGACCGGCGCGGTGATATTCAAGACTGTCAGTATGATGTTCACAGACTGTTTCCCTTATTTCTTTGCCCTGCCGGTAGACATCTACGCTGAAAAACCCATATGCTGGACGGGGGTGTAACGTAATGTTTCAGACGCGCGCAAAATATCATTTGGGTCAGGTGGTCCGCCATCGAAAGCATCCTTTCCGGGGTGTTGTGTTCGATGTGGACGCCATGTTTTCCAACACTGATGAATGGTATAACGCCATTCCCGAGGACAGCAGGCCCAAGAAAGACCAGCCGTTCTATCATCTTCTGGCCGAAAATGAGCAGAGTTTTTACGTTGCCTACGTGTCCGAACAAAACCTTGTCGCCGATTATTCGGGTGAACCGGTAGATCACCCTGACCTGGATGACCTTTTTGGTCCGTTCGAGGATGGTCTTTATCCGCTGCAGGTTCAATTGAACTGACCAGCCGCAGGCGTCAGCCTCCAAACGACCGGACCTCCTGCTGCATCTGTCCCAGTCCCGTGATTTGTGCGGTGACAGTATCTCCCGGCTTAAGAAACTCTTTTGGTTTGCGCCCGACACCCACACCGGGCGGCGTGCCCGTGATGATCACATCACCCGGCTGCAAGGTCACGAACCGGCTGACGAAGGCCACGATCTGCGGCACCGTAAAGATCATCGTGGATGTGTTTCCCGACTGCTTGGTGACGCCGTTCACCTGCAACAAAAGCTCCAGCGCCTGCGCATCGGGGATGTCGTCCTGTGTCACCAGCCACGGACCCAAGGGGGCAAAGCTGTCGCAAGATTTACCCTTGACCCACTGCCCGCCGAAATTCATCTGAAAATCCCGTTCAGACACATCGTTGGCGATGCAATAACCCGCCACATGATCCAGCGCCTCCGCCTCGGCTATGTGCTGTGCGGTGCGGCTGATCACGATGCCCAGTTCGATTTCCCAATCGGTCTTGGTCGATCCCTTGGGAATGATGATCGGGTCATGTGCGCCGGTGACCGGGCAGGCCTTCATGAATAAAACCGGGTGTTCCGGGATCGGCATATCCATTTCGGTGGCGTGGTCATGATAGTTCAGCCCGATGCAGAACAACCGGCGGATATCGCGCAGGATCGGGGCATAGTCCCCCTTGATTTCGGGCAGCTGCGAAACGTCCAGCGCGGCTAGCTTTTTCAGCATTGCGGGTGATATCTCGGCCTCGCTCAGATCGTCGACATGGTCGCTCAGATCGCGCAGCGCGCCGTTTTCGTCAACGGCGGCGGGCCGGATTCCATCTTCTGTGCGGATGCGACAAAGCTTCATGTTGGTTCTCCCGAATATTTGCCCCTTGATAGGGCGAACAACTGCCAAGGGCCAGAGGGCTGGTCATCGCAGCATTGCATGTTACATCCCACCCCAGACCAACAAAGGAAACTGCCCATGCTCGTCGTCATTTCGCCCGCCAAGTCACTGGATATGGAGCCGGTCGCGATCACGCCGACACAGCCGGTATTTCAGGACGATGCGGTGCGGCTGGCGAAAACCGCGCGCAACCTGACGCTGACGCAGCTAAAGGATCTGATGCACATTTCCGATGATCTGGCCCGCCTGAACCGCGATAGGTTCAAGGTGTTTCAGGCCGATCCCGCCCCGCAGGCGACCAAACCGGCAGCATTGGCGTTCAACGGTGACACCTATCAGGGGCTGGAGGCGAAAACACTGTCCGAGGACGATCTGCGCTGGGCGCAGGATCATCTGGCGATTCTGTCGGGGCTGTACGGGTTGCTGCGTCCGCTTGATGCAATTCAGCCATATCGGTTGGAAATGGGCAGCCGGTTGAAAACGCGACGGGGTAAGTCGCTGTATGACTATTGGGGCAACACCATCGCAACAGCGCTGAACGCGCAGGCGGCCGGGCAGGGCGCCGATACGCTGATCAATTGCGCCAGTCAGGAATACTTCGGCGCCGCCGACCGCAAGGTGCTGAAACTGCGGGTGATCACGCCCACCTTTATGGAGCTGAAAGACGGCAAGCCGCGCATCGTCAGCTTTTTTGCGAAACGCGCACGCGGGGCGATGGCGCGGTATATCGTGGAAAACCGGCTGACCGACCCGGATGATATCAAAGGGTTCGGCACTGGCGGCTATGCCTATGATGCCGATCTGTCGGACGGCGGCAAATGGGTGTTTCTACGCGATTATCCAACCGCCTGAGGGCTGGCATCTGCCTGATCTTTCTGGTCAACTTGACCCAACGACCAGAAAGGAACCGCGATGCATTGCGTCTTTATTTCGATCCGCTGCCGCCCCGGCACCGCCTATGATGTGGCCGATGCCATAGCACTGCGCGAAATCCATTCCGAACTTTATTCCACCAGTGGCGAATATGATCTGCTCGTCAAGATGTATATCCCCGAGGGCGAGGATGTGGGCAAATACATCAACGCAAACCTGCTGGATGTTCCAGGGATCGAACGGACGCTGACGACCCTGACATTCAAGGCGTTCTAAGGGCGATGCGGATCGCCATCATCGGTCACGGCGCGATTGCCACCTATGTCCGTGCGCATCTGCCGGAAGGTATTTTCGAGGTCGCACAGGTCGTCCGCCCCGGAAAAGACGCATCAGGCGATCCGCCCTGCATCAGCGCGATTGACGATCTGCCCGCAGATGTTCGCCTGCTAGTCGATTGCGGCGGTCACGCGGCCCTTGCGGCGCACGGTCCGGGTGCATTGGCGGGGGGGATCGATGTGCTGACCGTATCGCTGGGTGCGCTGGCGGATCAGGCGCTACATGATCAGCTGTTGGCCGCCGCGCAGACCGGCGGGTCAAAGCTGCAACTGGCCAGTGGTGCAATAGGGGGCCTTGATGCCCTGCGCGCCGCCTGCGTCGGCCCGATGCAAAGCGTGACCTACACCGGCCGCAAACCGCCAGCAGGCTGGCGCGGATCGCCTGCGGATGATGCCCTGGAGCTTGACGCGTTGACCGAGCCGAAAACGCATTTCACCGGCACAGCAAGGCAGGCCGCACTGGCCTATCCCAAGAACGCCAATGTTGCCGCCGCCGTTGCGCTGGCGGGCATCGGGCTGGATACCACGTGGGTGGAACTGATCGCCGATCCGCAAGCGCAGGGCAACACGCACGAAATCCATGCGGTCGGCCAGTTTGGCGAACTGCATTTCCAGATCACTGGCAAGGGCCTGCCCGACAACCCCCGCAGTTCCGCGTTGGCCGCAATGAGCGTGGTATCGGCACTGGCCGAGCGGCAAAAGTCCGTCTTGTTCTAGGCGGCAAATATGAAGATCAGACCCGCGTTCAAGTCAGACGCTTCGAGCATCGCCGCGATATCGCTGGAAGTTTGGCTGGGCACATGTATCCGCCGGGGCGTGAACGCTTTCTTCGCAGAATACGCATTGTCTGAATTCACGACGGACAGGATTGCCGCCTTGGTTGCCGCACCGAATGAGACCTTCATCGTCTCCGAAAACGCAGAGGGCATCGACGGTTTCATCCGGATCACATCGGGCAAATTCGCGCCCATTTCCGCATTCGGGATCAGGCTTATCTGAACAACATTATGACGCGTCAGATAGGCAAGCTCTGGTAGCGGTCGCAAATACCGCTACCCGCCAGCCGCGTATCAGATACGCTCAATCGCGAGCGCGATGCCCTGACCGCCGCCGATGCACATGGTGATCAGTGCGCGCTTGCCGCCGGTGCGTTCCAGTTCATACATCGCCTTGACGGTGATGATCGCCCCGGTGGCCCCCACCGGATGCCCCAGCGCAATCGCGCCGCCATTGGGGTTGACGCGCGCTGGATCGAATCCAAGCTCTTTGGACACGGCCAGCGCCTGCGCGGCAAAGGCCTCGTTCGATTCGATCACGTCGAAGTCGCCTGCTGACAGACCGGTTTTTTCCAGCAACCGGCGCACGGCAGGCACCGGGCCGATCCCCATCACCTCTGGCCGGACCCCGGCGATCCCATAGCCCAGAATGCGGAATTTCGGCGTCAGCCCTGCCTTGGCTGCTGCCTCTGCCGTGGCCAGCACGACGGCACCTGCGCCGTCGTTGATGCCCGATGCGTTGCCTGCGGTCACGCTCCCGTCTTTCTGGAACACCGGGCGCAGACCGGCCAGTGCCTCTGCCGTGGTTCCCTTGGGGTGTTCGTCGCGCGCAAAATCGACCATGTCGCGCTTGACGCGGACCTGCACCGGCGCGATCTGGCTGTCGAAATGGCCCGCCGCAATGGCCGCCGCGGCGCGGCGCTGGCTTTCCAGTGCAAAGGCGTCCTGTGCGTCGCGGCTGATCTGGTGTTCACCCGCCACATTTTCGGCCGTCACACCCATATGCCCGGTGCCAAAGGGACAGTTCAACGCGCCCAGCATCATATCAAGGCTGCGTACATCGCCCATCTTTGCGCCCCAGCGGGCATCGGGTACGATAAAGGGCGCGCGCGACATGTTCTCAGTTCCGCCAGCCAGCCCGAATTCCGCATCCCCAAGCATCAGCGACTGCGCAACAGAGATAATCGCCTGCACCCCCGACCCGCACAGGCGGTTGACGTTCATCGCCGGTGTCGCATCCGGCACGCCCGCCTGTATCGCGGCGACGCGGCTGACATACATGTCGCGTGGTTCTGTGTTGATGACATGCCCAAATGCCACATGGCCGATCTGCGCACCTGTCACACCAGCGCGTTCCAGTGCCGCCTTTGCGGCCACGGTGCCCAGCTCGATCGGCGGCGTGCCCGCCAGTGCCCCGCCAAAGGTGCCGATTGCCGTGCGTGCGCCGCCCAGAATCACGATCTCTTTCATATCAAACGTCCCTTGTTCATTTTCCCCCACCTTACCGCCGGTGATCGTGAGGAACAGCAAAACGTGAGGTCAAAACACTTTATCGTCGCAGAGCCGTTCCCACGCGGCAATCCCGTGTTAGATCAGGATACGGATGCGAGGGAACATGCTGCTGATCGTCAAGGATATTCGCAAGTCATACGCCACGGCTGACGGGCCGTTCACCGTGCTGGATGGGATCAACCTGACGCTGGACGCGGGTGAAACGCTTGCGCTGACCGGCGAGAGCGGCAGCGGCAAAAGCACGCTGTTGCACCTGATCGGCGGCCTGGATACGCCAGACAGTGGGCAGATCCTGCTGAACGACACGGAAATTGCCACCCTTGATGACAACGGGCGGGCGGCGTTGCGGCGTGGCACAGTTGGCGTCGTGTTTCAGCAATTCAACCTGATACCCAGCCTGAAAGTTGCCGATAATATCGCCTTTCAGGCGCGGCTGGCAGGGCGGCATGACCCCGCCTGGACCGCCGTCTTGGCCGACCGTATGGGGTTGACCAAGCAGCTGGGAAAATACCCGGAACAACTGTCTGGTGGCCAGCAACAAAGGGTCGCCATCGCGCGGACACTTGCGCCGAAGCCGCGCCTTGTGCTGGCTGACGAGCCCACCGGCAATCTGGATGAAGCGACTGCCGCCACCGTGCTGGATCTGATGCTGGAACTGGTCGCGCAAACCGGTGCAGGGCTGTTGATGGTGACGCACTCGCAGGCGCTGGCGGGACGGATGCAGCGCCGCCTGCACCTGCGGCAAGGCCGGATCGTATGACAGCCGCGGCCCTGCAAGCGCTATTATCGCATTGGTGGCGCAATCCGTTGCAATTGTTCACGCTGCTGGCAGGGCTGGCGCTGGCGACCGCACTGTGGTCCGGTGTGCAGGCTGTGAATGCCGAGGCGCGCGCCAGCTATGACGCCGCCGCTGCCACGCTGGGCGAAGGGCAATACGACAGGCTGGTCCGCCGCGACGGGCAACCGATGGATCAGGCGACATATATCGCGCTGCGGCGTGCAGGCTGGCTGGTCAGCCCGGTGGTGCAGGGGCGACTGAAAGATGTGCGGATCGTGGGGATCGACCCGCTTACGGCCCCCGGCGGAATCGGACCGGTCAGGCTGGTGCAAGGCGCTGATATCGCGGATTTCCTGACGGGCACAGGGCAGCTTTTCGCAAATGACGTAACGGCGGCGCGACTGCCGGACCTGCCCGTGATCATCAGCCCCGATACCGCGCCCGGCACGGCGATCACCGACATCGGGGTGGCGCAGCATCTGCTGGGCAAGGCAGGCCTGATCGATAGCCTGATCGTCGTGCCAAGCCAGCCACAGGGCCGCCCCCCGCTGGCAGATATCGCGCCCGGTCTGATCCGCCAGCAGGCGCAGGGCGGATCAGACATCGGCAGGCTGACGGACAGTTTCCATCTGAACCTGACCGCCTTTGGGCTTTTGTCCTTTGCCGTGGGGATATTCATCGTCAACGGTGCGATCGGGCTGGCGTTCGAACAACGCCGTCCGGTGATGCGCACGCTGCGCGCGCTGGGTGTGCCGTTACGGCGGTTGGTGGTGCTGATGGCGGCCGAACTGATGATCTTTGCGCTTGTGGCGGGAATATTCGGAGTGGCGCTGGGCTATGTCATTGCGGCGCTGTTGCTGCCTGACGTGGCCGCCACCTTGCGCGGGCTTTACGGGGCGGATGTATCAGGCATGCTGCAACTAAGGCCGGTCTGGTGGGTGTCGGGGCTGGTGATCGCGCTGGGCGGCACCGCCCTTGCTGCCAGTGGAGCGTTCTGGAAACTGGCGCGGATGCCGCTGCTGGCATCGGCGCAACCGCGTGCGCTGGTCATGGCGGCAGGCAAACGTGCACGGGTGCAGGCCCTTGTCGCGACCCTCCTCCTCGCCTTGTCAACCATTCTCATCTTCAAGGCCCAAGGCCTTGCGGCGGGGTTTGCCCTTTTGGGCGCGCTCTTGATTGGCGCGGCACTGGCGCTGCCACTGATCCTTGACCGGGTGCTGGCGCTGGCCAGTGGATTGGCACGGTCGGTGACGGCACAATGGTTCTGGGCGGATACGCGCCAGCAATTGCCGGGGCTATCGCTGGCGCTGATGGCGCTGCTGCTGGCGATGGCGGCCAATGTCGGTGTTTCAACGATGGTGTCCAGCTTTCGGCTGACCTTTACCGCCTTTCTGGATCAGCGGCTTGCATCGGAACTATACGTCAGCACCGACAGTGCGGCACAGACCGATGCGCTGATCGCCTTTGCCAGCACGCGCAGCGATGCCATCTTGCCGATCCAGTCGGCGGATACGCAGGTTGCCGGTTTCCCAACCGAGGTCTTCGGCACCCGCGATCATGCCACCTATCGCGACAACTGGGCGTTGCTGCAAAGCGGGCTGGACCCGTGGGATCGCACCTTTGCCGGTGACGCGGTGCTGATCAACGAACAACTGGCGCGGCGCGCGGGGCTGGCGATTGGTGACAGGATCAGCGTGCAGGATGTATCGCTGACAATTGTCGGAATTTACGGCGATTACGGCAACCCTATCGGGCAGGCGATTATATCAGAGGCGCTGTTCGCGCAGCTTTACCCCGACATCACCCCGCAGCGGTTTGGCCTGCGTATGGCCCGCGCGGACGTACCCGGCTTTGTCGATGCCCTTGAAGCGGCGACAGGCATCCCCGCCAGTCAGACCATCAATCAGGCTGGGATCAAGGCGTTTTCGTTGGCGGTGTTTGACCGGACATTCACCGTCACGACCGCGCTGAACATTCTGACGCTGGCGGTGGCAGGCTTTGCGATCTTGATGAGTCTGCTGACCCTTGCCACCATGCGCGTTCCGCAATTGGCGCCGGCCTGGGCAATGGGGATGACGCGGGCGCAACTGGGCCGGCTGGAGCTGTTGCGTGCAGTGCTGCTGGCGGTGCTGACGGCCATCGTTGCGCTGCCGCTGGGGCTGGTGCTGGCCTGGGCACTGTTGGCCATCGTCAATGTCGCGGCCTTTGGCTGGAAGTTACCGATGTATCTGTTTCCGGGCGATTATGCGCGGCTGGGGCTGTTCGCACTGCTCGCGGCGGTTCTGGCGGCCCTTTGGCCCGCCCGCAGGCTGGCCCGCACGCCGCCTGCCGATCTGCTCAAGGTGTTTTCAAATGAACGCTAAAATACTGATCCTTGCAATGCTTCCGGCGATGGCGCATGCGCAGGGCTTTGCAGGCCTTGGCACGGCTGCCGAAGGCTTCGCTGTGCCGCAGCCCGACCCCACATTCACTTTCCCCGCCGATCATGGCGCGCATCCCGATTACCGGATCGAATGGTGGTATCTGACGGCTAACCTGGCCGCCGCAGATGGCACACCTTACGGTCTGCAATGGACATTGTTCCGTTCCGCCCTTGCCCCGCAGGATGGCACGGGCTGGGATACGCCGCAGCTCTGGATGGGGCACGCTGCCGTGACGACGCCGACGGATCACCATGTCACCGAACGGCTGGCGCGCGGCGGGATCGGGCAGGCGGGTGTCACCGCAGACCCCTTTGCGGCATGGATCGACGACTGGACGCTGCAAGGCGACTGGCAGACAATGCAGATGACCGCGAGCGGCCCTGACTTTGGCTATGAGATGGCGCTGACCGCCCAAGGTCCGCTGGTGTTCCATGGGGAGGATGGTTATTCGGTCAAATCCGCCGCCGGGCAGGCGTCGTATTATTATTCGCAGCCGTTCTTTGACATCGCGGGCACGCTGCGCCTGCCGGATGGTGATGTGACGGTGACCGGGGCTGCTTGGCTGGACCGGGAATGGTCGTCGCAACCGCTGGCGGAAAACCAGACCGGCTGGGACTGGTTTTCGCTGTCGTTCGATGACGGCAACAAATTGATGGGGTTCCGGTTGCAACAGACGGACGGGAAAAATTACACCTCTGCCACGTGGATCACGCCAGATGGTAGCACGACGGCCTATGACGACGGGGCGCTGTTCGCCACGCCGCTGGCGGTGAACGCGCGTGATGTGCCCGTGACATGGCGTGTCGAACTGCCTGCAAGGGGAGTGGATGTGACCGTGCAGGCGATCAACGAAAACGCATGGATGGACACGACCGTACCCTATTGGGAAGGGCCAGTAGCGGTGACGGGCAGTCATGCGGGGCGCGGCTATCTGGAGATGACAGGCTATGACTGACTGGTTCGAAACCCTTGACGGTCTGCATGCGGCCGTTTGGGGCACGTTGTCACGCGGCGTCACCGACGCCAGCCATGTGGCCCGGCGTCCGACATTCGCCACCGTATCGCCCGGCAACTGGCCCGAGGCGCGCACGGTCGTCTTGCGGTCTGCCGACAGGGCGGGGGCCGCGCTGACCATTCACACTGATCTTTATTCTGACAAGATCGCCAGCTTGCGCAGCAGCCCCCGCGCGGCACTGCATATCTGGGACGCGGAACAGGTGCTGCAAATCCGTCTGCAAGCAGATGTGACCATTCAATCGGGGCCCGGGCTATTGCCGCTGTGGGACAGCATCCCCGACCATGCGCAGCAAAGTTATGGGGCCAGACCGCCGCCGGGTCGGCCGATTGCGCAGGCGCTTGATTATGCCAAACGGCCCGATCCCGCAACATTTGCCGTGCTGCACTGTGACCTTGCCTACATCGACGTCGTGCATCTGGGCGCGATCCACCGGAGGGCGTCTTTCTCACGTGATCGTCACTGGGGCGGACAATGGCTTTCCCCCTGACCGGCGCGCCGCTAGAACAGCGCAATGAAGAACTTGCCACTTACCCGCGACCTTGTCCTGATTGGCGGTGGACACACCCATGCGCTGGTGCTGCGCAAATGGGGGATGAACCCTTTGCCCGGTGTGCGGGTAACGGTGATCAACCCCGGCCCGACCGCGCCCTATTCGGGGATGCTGCCGGGGTTCGTGGCCGGGCATTACAGCCGCGACGAACTCGACATTGATCTGGTGAAGCTGGCGCGTTTCGCCGGTGCGCGACTGATCAATGGCTATGCGACGGCGGTTGATCGTGCGGCACAGGTGGTGACGGTGCCGGGGCGTCCGCCCATCGCCTATGACACGCTGGCGATTGATGTGGGTATCACATCGGCCATGCCCGACCTGCCGGGGTTTACCGACCATGGCGTTCCAGCCAAGCCGCTGGGGATGTTTGCCACGCGATGGGATGCGTTCCGCGCAAATGCAAATGACCCGCAAATCGCCATTATCGGCGGGGGTGTCGCGGGGGCCGAACTGGCCATGGCGATGGCCCACGCCCTGCGGAACAAGGCCCCCACCGTGCGGTTGATCGACCGTAGTCGCGCGCTGGCCGATCTTGGCGCTAAGGCACGGCAGAAAATGCTCGCCGCACTGACGGCGCAGAATGTCGAGATTGTCGAGGATGCCGACGTGTCCGAGGTGTTCCCCCAAGGTGTCGTCTTGAAAGACGGGCGCACGATCAGGTCCGATTTCACCACAGGAGCGGCAGGTGCCAAACCGCATGACTGGCTGGCGGGCATCGGGGTGGATATGCATGACGGGTTCATCAGCGTCGATGCCAACCTGCAATCCAGCGACCCCGCAGTTTTCGCGGTTGGTGATTGCGCGCATCTGCGCGAAAACCCCCGCCCCAAGGCGGGCGTCTATGCCGTGCGCGAGGCACCTGTGCTGTTCGATAACCTGCGCGCGGTGCTCTGGGGCGGGCCATTACGGCCTTATAAACCGCAAAACGATTACCTGAAATTGGTGTCCCTTGGCGGCAAATATGCATTGGCGGAAAAATTTGGCACGGCGCGGCAGGGATCGCTGCTGTGGCGTCTCAAGGATCATATTGACCGCAAATTCATGCGCCAATTTGATGAACTGCCTGCCATGCCAGCCGTGAAGGCCCCGCGCAAGGCAGCCTTGGGACTGGTCGAGGCGCTGGGCGACAAACCCATGTGCGGCGGTTGCGGGGCCAAGGTGGGGCGGGCAGCGCTGCAAGATGTGCTGGCCGACTATTTTGGTGATGATGCCGCGATGGTGCAGCCGGGGCAGGTGATGACCACGGACCATCTGCGCAGCCTGACGCCTGACCCGGTGATGATGGCCCGTATAGCCGCCGTGCATGCGCTGGGCGATATCTGGGCGATGGGGGCTGCGCCGCAGGCGGCGACCGCAAGCATCATCCTGCCGCGCATGTCTGCCGAACTGCAACAGCGCACATTGGCCGAGATCATGCAGGCTGCGGCATTGGTCATGACGGAAGCCGGCGCAACGATCATTGGCGGGCATACGTCGCTGGGCGATGAACTGACGATTGGATTCACGATTACCGGCCTGACGGAAACGCCGATCACGCTGGGCGGCGCAAGACCCGGTGACGCGCTGATCCTGACAAAACCGATCGGCAGCGGCACGATCATGGCCGCTGAAATGGCAGGGCAGGCGCGCGGGGCCGACGTGATCGCCTGTCTGGACCTGATGGTGCAATCGCAAGGGCAGGCGGCAGATATCCTGCGTGATGCCTATGCGATGACCGATGTGACGGGGTTCGCCCTTGCAGGGCATTTGCGTGGAATGTGTGATGCGTCGGGGACCGGGGCAGAGGTGATGCTTGACCAGATCCCGTTGATGCCTGGGGCGGCGGAGTTGTCGCAGGCAGGTGTGCGGTCATCGCTGTTTGCCGATAACGCGGCTGGTGCCGGGGTGATTGCGGGGGCGAATTTCGATCTGCTTTATGATCCGCAGACGGCGGGCGGGCTATTGGCTGCTGTTTCCCCCGCGGCGGCCGATGCCACCCTCGCCCGGTTGAAATCGGCGGGCTACACCGCTGCAATCATCGGTGAAATCACCCATGTGCCGGATATCATAGCGCGCTGATCGCTTTTAGCAGGGCATCTGCTGCACGCGCCTGTCCCGCATCATCCAGCGTTTGCGCCTGCACAGTCGCGATTACGGTATGTGTGTCGATCCGGCGCGACTTGGTATAGGCCGGATCATAGTGCTGCGTCATCAGCGCCGCGGCCAGGGCAGGAAAGTCGCCGGCGCGCAAAAGGCCGATCCACCCGTCGACAATGGCGTGACCGCGGATATTGCGCAACGGCGCCAGCCTGCGGGCGACCTCATCGGGGTCGGTGATGATATCGGCATAGGTCTGTGTCAGGTAGTGCGCACGCGCCGCCAGGGGGGCCGTGATCACGACGCGGGGCGCGGCCAGCATGGCCTGCCACAGCGAAGGTGGCAGAGTGATGCGCCCGATCTTGCTGCTTTCCGCCTCGACCAGCACGGGGCGGGCCGGGTCCAGCGCGTGCAGGGCGACCGCAAGCGCGGTTTCAAACCCCTTCTGGCTGGGCTGACCACCGGGCGTGCCCCCCAGCAGTGACCCGCGGTGCGCCGCCAGCGCCTCGAGGTCCAGAACCTGCACGCCTCGCGCGCCTAACCGCGCCAGAATGGCGGTCTTGGCGGTGCCGGTATAACCATCCAGCAGGACCAGCCTGTGCGGTAGCGGATCAATGTGCAGGGCCTTGTTCACAAGGTGGCGGAAACTTTGATAGCCGCCCTGCACAGTCTGCGCCCGCCACCCGATCTGGGTCAGGATCGAGGCAAAAGACCCCGACCTTTGCCCGCCGCGCCAGCAATAGACCAAGGGCCGCCAGCTGCCGTCCTGCGAGGCCAGTGGCCCATCAATATGATCCGCCACATTGCGGGCCACCATCGCCGCGCCGATCTTGCGGGCGTCAAAGGGGCTGACCTGTTTGTAGACCGTGCCGACCTGCGCGCGCTGGGCATTGTCCAGCGCGGGCAAGTTGACAGCGCCGGGGATGTGATCCGTCGCGAATTCAGCGGGCGAACGCACGTCGATCACGGTATCGAACCCGTGGTTCAGCAGGGCATCAAGGGTGTCAAATGCAATCGGCATGACGCTATCTATCCGCAAAGCAGGGTAGGTTGAAACCCACCTTACGGATGAAGAGGCACACGCCCCCGATCCGTCAGCAGCCAGCAATCGCGCCCTTCGAAAACTGCGGGTACCAAGGGGCGCCCATAGCCCGCGCCGCCGTCCAGATCGACGCGGTTGCCGAAATGCTGGGGGCTGTCCAATGCAGTATGGCCATGCACCACAAGCTGCCCGAAATCATCGGCGCTGTTCAGAAAGGGGTCACGGATCCAGATCAGATCATCCTCGGCCTGATCGGCCAGCGCGATGCCGGGGCGCAGGCCCGCATGAACAAACAGCAGGTCATCGGTCTGGTGATACAGCGGCAGGGCATCCAGAAAATCCAGATGCGCAGGTGGCACTGTCGCCTGCGCGGCCTGCACAAGTCCTGCCTGATCCATCGTGGAAAACTGTTCCAGTCGCTCCCGTCCGCCCGTCGGATGATGAAATACCGGATCCCCCGTCACCCCGTAGGAGGCCAGTGTCGTCACGCCGCCAAGGCGCGGATTGATCCAGTGAATACCCGATTTCACCTGGGCGTCATGGGCAATGCCGCGACGGACAAAGCGGCTGAACAGGCGGTCATGGTTGCCGCGCAGACAAACCCAGCGGCATCCGGCATTTTGCCCCGCGATCAATGCATTGATCACACCACGACTGTCGGGGCCACGGTCCGTATAGTCGCCCAGAAACACGACCTGCGCATCTGGCCCGCCATCCCGCGCGATCAGGGCCAGTGCTGCGTCAAGCATGTCTTTCTGCCCGTGGATGTCGCCGATGGCATAGATCGGTTGCATGATATCTCCGGCCTGGGGTGTCCTGCGGGGCGGATTGTTATCCACCCCGCAGGGTCTTTACAAACAGGTTCAGACGTCGAAACGCAGCGGGCGGACCTGCTGAAACTTGCCCGTCGCCTGAAGCGCTGCGATAGCGGTCTCTGGCATCGGTTCATCCACGTAAAGCATCGCGATGGCTTCTCCGGTGGCAGAGGACCGGCCAAGGGTGAAGTTGGCGATGTTCACGTTGTTCTGCCCCAGCGTCGTGCCCAGCACACCGATGATCCCGGGGACGTCCTTGTTAGTGGTATAAAGCATGTGTTCGCCAATCTCGGCCTCGACATTGATGCCCTTGATCTGGATGAACCGGGGCTTTCCGTCGCTGAACACCGTGCCCGCGATGGACCGCTCTCGGGTGTCAGTTACAACCGTAACCTTGATATAGCCTTCGAAAGCGCCGGACTGGTCCTGCTTGGTGGTTGATATTTTCACCCCGCGTTCCTTGGCGATCACAGGGGCGGACACCATGTTCACATCCGGGTTGGCCGTTTTCATGATACCGGCAACCGTCGCTGCGGTCAGCGCCTTGAGGTTCATCTCGGATGCCTCGCCGTCGAACAGAATGTTGATCGCCTTGATCGGCTCATCCGTCATCTGGCCGATGAAATTACCCAGATGGCCGGACAGCTTGATCCACGGCCCCATGATCTTGGCTTCTTCCGCCGTGACCGACGGCATGTTCAGGGCGTTCTGTACGGCCCCTGTCAGCAAATAATCCGACATCTGTTCAGCAACCTGAAGTGCGACGTTTTCCTGCGCTTCGGTTGTCGCTGCCCCAAGGTGGGGGGTCACGACGACGTTTGGCAGGCCGAACAGCGGGTTTTCTGTTGCGGGTTCTTCGGCAAAGACGTCAAAGGCGGCACCGGCCACATGGCCCGATGTCAGCAGATCGGCCAGCGCCTGTTCGTCGACAAGGCCGCCGCGCGCGCAGTTGATGATCCGCACGCCTTTCTTGGTCTTTTCCAGGTTTTCCCGGCTGAGGATATTTTTGGTATCCGCCGTCAGCGGCACGTGCAGCGTGATGAAATCGGCACGCGCCAGCAGTTCGTCCAGTTCCACCTTTTCGACGCCGATTTCGGTTGCGCGTTCTTCCGACAGGAAGGGGTCCATCGCGATGACCTTCATTTTCAGGCCGCGCGCGCGGTCACAGACGATCGAGCCGATGTTGCCCGCGCCGATCACGCCAAGGGTCTTGCCGGTCAACTCGACCCCCATGAATTTCGATTTTTCCCATTTGCCGGCGTGGGTTGATGCGCTGGCTTCGGGGATTTGCCGGGCGACGGCGAACATCATCGCAATGGCATGTTCGGCAGTGGTGATCATGTTGCCGAAAGGCGTATTCATCACGATGATGCCCTTACGAGATGCCGCGTCACGGTCAACGTTGTCGACACCGATGCCCGCACGGCCAATCACCTTGAGGTTGGTGGCCGCATTGATGATTTTCTCGGTCGCCTTGGTGGCGGACCGGATCGCCAGACCGTCGTATTGGCCGATCACTTCCAGCAGCTTGTCCTTGTCCTTGCCAAGGTCGGGCTGGAAATCCACATCGATGCCCCGGTCTTTGAAGATCTGGACGGCAGCAGGCGAAAGTTTGTCAGAGATAAGTACTTTGGGGGCCATGATGGACACTCCTATTGGATCGACCCTGCACGAACAAACCTGTCCGGATTTGTTCGTGGGGCCGAATTTTATGTAGAATTTCTATTGTGCGTTGATCTCGGTTGCGAATGCCCAGGCAAGCCAGGGCAGCATCGCCTCTATGTCCGAGGTCTCGACCGTCGCACCGCACCAGATCCGCAGACCGGCCGGCGCATCACGGTAGGCGCCGATATCAAGCGCGATATTTTCAGCTTCCAGCCGTTTGGCGACGGCCTTTGCAAAGGCTGCGCCGTCCTTGATCCGGTCGTCGGTGAATTTCAGGCAGACCGAAGTGTTCGACCGCGTCGCCGGATCAACTGCCAGGTTGTCGATCCAGTCGTTGGCGGCACAGAAATTCCAGATCGCGCGCGCATTTGCGTTGGCGCGGTGCATCAGCGCATCAAGCCCCCCGATGGACCGCCCCCATTTCAGCGCGACCAGATAATCCTCGACCGCAAGCATGGAGGGCGTGTTGATCGTCTCGCCCTTGAAGATACCTTCGATCAGCTTGCCACCCTTTGTCAGACGAAAGATTTTGGGCAGGGGCCATGCGGGAGTATAACTTTCCAGCCGTTCGACCGCGCGGGGCGACAACACCAGCATCCCGTGGGCCGCTTCGCCGCCCATGACCTTTTGCCAGCTAAAGGTGGTCACATCCAGCTTGTCCCACGGCAGATCCTGTGCAAAGGCTGCTGATGTTGCGTCGCACAATGTCAGGCCAGCGCGGTCGCCGGGGATCACATCGCCCGAGGCGACGCGGACGCCCGATGTCGTTCCATTCCACGTAAAACAGACGTCATTGTCATAGTTCAGCGCGGCCAAATCGACAATCTCGCCGTATTCGGCGGTGTGAACGGTCGCGTCGATTTTCAGCTGCTTGACCACATCCGTAACCCAACCAGCACCAAAGGATTCCCATGCGACCATTTGGGCAGGGCGTTCGCCCAACAGCGACCACATCGCCATTTCATATGCGCCGGTGTCGGATGCAGGCACGATGCCGATGCGATAATCTGCCGGAATGCCCAGAATGTCGCGGGTCAGGTCAATCGCTTCGGCCAGCTTGGCCTTGCCGACGGCAGCCCGGTGCGACCGGCCCAATGCGGCGTCGTTGAGTGATTGCAAATTCCAGACGGGGGGTTTGGCACATGGGCCAGAAGAAAAACGCGGATTTTCCGGCCGCGTTGCCGGTTTGGTCATAACCATTGCTGGTATCCTCACAGATATGCGCCCTTCGTTGGGGAAGGGTGTCCCGCTGCCGCTCATAGACCCAGCCCGCCCCTTTCACAACGGCAAAAATGCAGCTAGACCGCCGCTTGATAGACATTTTGCGACACCCCGCGCGCCGATAGGAAACTTGCCCATGTTCATTGTCACCTTGTTGACCAGCCCGACCGAACGCAGCCTTGATGCCGCACTTGTGGATAGTCTGCGCAATGCCTGGGGCGGGGGTGATGCCACTTGGTTGGCGGTGGACGAGGCGGCTGAATTTTCCATTCCAGTCATGCCTGACAATCGCTGGGATGTCTGGGAAGGCCTGCAACGCGGGTGTGTTGATCTGGTAATTCAGCCGTCGGACAACCGGCGCAAAAAGATGCTGCTGGCGGATATGGACAGCACGATGATCCGGCAGGAATGCATTGATGAACTGGCGGATGAGGCGGGCGTTGGCGCGCATGTGGCTGATATCACAGCCCGCGCAATGAACGGCGAACTGAATTTCGAATCGGCCTTGATTGAACGGGTCAGCCTGCTGAAGGGGCTGCCGGAACCGATGATCGAACAGGTGCTGGACCAACGGATCACCTATATGCCCGGTGGCTATGAACTTGTTGCGACGATGAAGGCGCGTGGGGCCTATGCCGCGCTGGTGTCAGGCGGGTTCACCGCGTTTACATCGCGCGTGGCTGCTGCCCTTGGGTTTGACGAAAACCGTGCCAACACCTTGCTGGTGCAAGATGGCAAGCTGACCGGCGATGTGGCCCGCCCGATCCTGGGGAAAGAGGCAAAGGTGCAGGCGCTTGTCGAAATCACGCAGCGGCTTGGTATTGCGCGGGCGGATGCGCTGGCTGTCGGTGATGGCGCCAATGATCTGGGTATGCTGGGCCAGGCGGGTACCGGCGTGGCACTGCATGCGAAACCTGCTGTGCAGGCCCAGTGCGATATCCGGATCAACCATGGCGATCTGACGGCGCTATTGTTTATCCAGGGCTATGGGCGCGATACCTTTGTGACCTGACGCCGGCACGACCTGTCCGGCAGGCCCGATTGCGTCAGGTCAATCGGAACGCGGCGTTATTGTGCTTAGACAGTTCCATACGATCGAACTGTCCGGCAATAGGAGAACCGCCATGAAACCGTTCATCTTGACTTCCGCCAGTGTTGCCATGCTGCTTTTGGCGGGCTGCGAAAACCTGACGACTGAACAACGGACCGTCGTCGGTCTGACCGGTGGGGCTGCCGCAGGTCTGATCACGGCGGATATTCTGGATGCCGATAACGACTGGCGCCTGATCGCTGCCTTGGCTGGTGCTGCGGCTGGCACGATTGTCGCGCAGAACGAGGCCACTGACCAATGCGCCTATGCCCGTGGTGATGGCACCTATATTCTGGCGCCCTGCCCCTGATGTGCGGTGCTGGCGGGTTTGTCGCTTGCATCCGTTCATCTCCCCGCGCCAAATAGGCGTATGACCAGAGCAAGAAAACCCGCAACTATCGCCGCCCATGCCGCAGGCACCATTGATCCGCAATCGGGTGGGGTGGTGCCTGCGTTGCAGCCATCAACGACCTATCTGCGCGATGAAAATTATGCCCTGATCCGGCCTGACAACATCTATGCCCGCGACAACAGCGACAACCTGCGCCAGGCCGAGACCGTGTTGCAGCGGCTGGAAAATGCGCAGGATACGTTACTTTTTCCGTCGGGCATGGCCGCCATTGCCGCCGTATTTCGCACCCTGCCGAACGGGGCCGGCGTTATTGTGCAGTCGGGCATCTATTGGGGCACCACCCAGTGGGTGCGCGATTTTTCCGCGCGTCGCGACATTACCCTGACAGAGGTGGATGCCGATGACCTGCTCTCAGCCTGCCAGACCCGACAAGCGGCACTTGTGTTCATTGAAACCCCGTCCAACCCGTGGCTCAAGACCGTCGATATCGCGGCACTGGCGCAGGCAAGCGACGCAACGCTGGTGGTCGATGCAACAGCGGCGACGCCCATCCTGATGCAGCCTTTGGCGCTGGGTGCGGATATCGTGATGCATTCCGCGACCAAGGCAATCAACGGCCATTCCGACGTGCTGGCCGGGGTGTTGTCGACAAATGCGCCCGAGGCCCGAATATGGGACGATATCCGCACCGACCGCAAGACCGCCGGTGCGATCCTTGGCCCGTTCGAGGCGTGGCTGCTGACCCGCGCGATGCGCACCCTGCCGCTGCGGGTGGAACGGATGTCGCAGAACGCGCAAGCGCTGGCCACGTTTCTGCTGGGACATGATCAAGTTGAAGACGTGTTCTATCCCGGTTTGCCGCACCATCCCGGGTATGAAATTGCACAGCGGCAAATGTCGGGGGGGTACGGCAGCCTGATGTCGGTTTTGGTCACGGGCGGGCGTGAAAACGCGTTGCGCATAGTGGGCCGGTTGCAGCTATTCCTGCGCGCCACATCGCTGGGCGGGGTCGAAAGTCTTGTGGAACACAGGCACACGATTGAACCGCACACCGGAATTCCCGAAAACCTGATCCGCGTATCCGTCGGGATCGAGGATATCAGCGACCTGATCGCGGACTGGGATCAGGCGCTGAAAAGGTGACTGGCTAAATCACGCCTCGGTCGGGCCGCCTGCGGCCTTCCAGTCGCCGATGCCACCGACGTTGATGACATTCTTGTAACCCATGTCTTTCAGGGTCTTGCCGGCAAGTGCGGCCTGACCGCCCGCACCGCACACAAGGCACAGTTCGGCGTCTTTTTGAAAGATCGGGTTGTGAAATTGCATGTCCGGGTCTGCGGCAAATTCGATAAAGCCACGTGGCACGCGATGCGCACCCGCAATGGTGCCGGATTTTGCGATATCGCCGCTGTCGCGCACATCCACAAAGGTGGCGTCACCGGCGGCGTGTTTGGCGATCGCCTCTTCGGTCGTGATGCGCACGACTTCGGCGTTGGCGTGTTCAAGGTAATCTTTTGCAGATTTCATGGCGTATTTTCCCCTGTTATCTTGTGTGCGACATAGGGTGAGCCTGCGGAAAAACCAGCGTTGTGCAAGAAAAAAGCCCGGGCACAAGGCCCGGGCAAGTCCAACAGGGAGGTGGTGATAAGAACCCGATCACCGGCGGGAACAGGAAACGTATGTGTGATCTTGGCCAAAACCCCGATCAAGTCAGATCGTTATGCCACCAATCTATAACCGCCAGATTCGGTCACAAGAAGGCGGGCATTGGACGGATCTGGTTCAATTTTTTGGCGAAGACGATAAATATGTGTCTCTAATGTGTGCGTTGTCACGCCTGCATTATAGCCCCAAACCTCGTGCAGCAGCACATCACGGGCGACGACACCTTCGGTTGCGCGATACAGGAATTTCAGGATATTGGTTTCCTTTTCCGTCAGGCGCACCTTCTTATCGTCTTCTGTGATCAGCATTTTCTGGGCTGGCTTGAACGTATAGGGCCCAAGCTGGAACACCGCGTCTTCTGATTGTTCATGGGTGCGTAACTGGCTGCGAATCCGGGCCAGCAGCACCGGAAACTTGAACGGTTTGCTGACATAATCATTTGCACCCGCATCAAGCCCCAGAATTGTGTCCGAATCACTATCCTGAGCGGTCAGCATGACAATCGGGCATTTCACGCCCTGTTTGCGCAGAACGCGGCAGAGCTCGCGGCCGTCCGTATCGGGCAGGCCGACATCAAGGATCATCAGATCATAAAGCTGTTCCTTGGCCTTGACCAAGGCACTTGCCCCGTCGTCGGCTTCGAAGACGTCGAAATCTTCGGTCATCAAAAGTTGTTCACCCAGCGCCTCGCGCAGGTCGTCATCATCGTCGACAAGCAGAATTTTTTTGAGCTGTCCCATGACACCCTCCATGATTGTTACACAAGAAATGTGGTGCAGACACGTATCCGACAAGCTGTCGTGCAATTCTTTCACACGGACGTGTGATTTGGCGGGTAAATGTTTCACTTTGGATGCAAAATGACTATCTCATGAAACAAACAAGGATAAGATCGCATGGGATTTTCCCCTGACATTACCGAACGGCTGGCCCGCGCCCGTGCTGATTTGCGCATGGGCGTGCCTGTTGTGCTGGATGGCGGGGTGGTTGTTCTGGCCGCTGAAACGCTTGATGCGGCGCGGTTGGCGCATTTGCGCACCCTTGGCGGCACCCCGGTTCTGGCGGTGACAAACTGGCGTGCTGAAACGCTCAAGGCGCGCGCCTATGACGGGGATATCGCGCGGATTATCCTGCCGCCTGACGCAACGCTGTCGTGGGTGCGGGCCGTGGCCGACCCCGCCGATGACCTGCGTGCCCCGATGAAGGGGCCACTGCAAACCGCGCGCGACGGGGCCGCCGACCTGCACCGCGCCGCGATTGCCCTGACCAAGGCGGCACGGTTGTTGCCTGCCGCCGTGGTGCTGGACGTTGATGATGCCGCCGGTTTTGCCGCCGCCCACGATCTGACGCTGGTCCCCGCCGATGCGGCGCGCGATACCGGCCTCAGCCCGCTGCACCCGATCATCAGCGCCCGCCTGCCGCTTGAGGTGTCAGAGGCGGGGCGCCTGCACATTTTCCGCCCCGAGGACGGGGCCGAAGAACATTACGCCGTCGAAATCGGCAAACCCGACCGGTCCCGGCCGGTCCTGTCGCGGCTGCATTCGGCCTGTTTCACCGGCGATCTGCTGGGGTCGCTGAAATGCGACTGCGGCCCGCAATTGCGCGGTGCGCTGGCACAGATGGGGGCCGAAGGGGCGGGGGTGCTGCTGTATCTGAACCAGGAAGGGCGCGGGATCGGCCTTGCCAACAAGATGCGTGCCTATTCGCTTCAGGATCAGGGGTTCGACACGGTCGAGGCGAACCACCGGTTGGGTTTCGAGGACGACGAACGCGATTTCCGGATCGGGGCCGAGATTTTGAAGCGCATGGGGTTCTCGTCGGTGCGCCTACTGACGAACAACCCCGCCAAGGTGGCCAAGATGGAACACTGCGGCATCAAGGTGGTGGAACGCGTCCCCCTGAAAGTGGGCGAGAACCGGCATAATCATCATTATCTGGCGACGAAGGCGGCGAAGTCAGGGCATTTGTTGTGAGGGTCTGGTTTCCGTTTTGCGACCCGGCTGCCCCGGGCACGGAAACACGCCAGAGGCACTGGGCCATCGCCGATCTTGGCACGCCGATGCAAATATTCTTCAAGGGTGCACCATAAAACGCCAAGAATACCCATCTGATCGCCAGCCCGCAGGCTACCGATGGCGCTATATTGGGTTCCATGACTGTTGACGAGACGCAGGATTTTGCCTCCATGACCCCCACCGACCTTGTCCTCACCCCCACCCACCTGCGGTTCCAGAACCGGCGTTTTCCCTGCACCATCGGGCGCGGGGGGCTGACCAACCGCAAGAAGGAAGGCGATGGCGCGACGCCGTGCGGCACGCACCGCATTGTCGGGATGCTCTATCGGCGCGACCGCATGGCGAATCCGGCCGATTGGGCGCTGCCGATCAAACCCTTTGATCTGTGGTCCGACGATATCCGCGACCCTGATTACAACATGATGGTGCGCGCGCCCCACCCGTTCAGCCACGAACGCCTGCGCCGTGCTGATCCGATGTATGATCTGATCATCCTGACCGACTGGAACTGGCCCTATGCGGTCAAGGGGCGCGGTTCGGCGATTTTTATCCATCAATGGCGCGGGCCCGGGCGGCCCACGGCGGGGTGTATCGGGTTGCGCCGCGATCATCTGCGTTGGATCGCCCCGCGCATCCGTTACCAAACGCGGCTTGTTATCGCATAGCCATTCATGTTTCAGGTAATCAGACCTTGTAACCACGAGGCAGCACCAATGAAATACCAAGGCCCTTTCATGACACCTGACGATATCGCACAACTTCCCTATCGCCCCTGTGTGGGCATCATGCTGGTCAATCCGCGCGGGCATGTGTTCGTCGGCCAACGGATCGACCGCGACCAGGACGCCTGGCAGATGCCCCAAGGCGGCGTGGACAAGGGCGAAAGCACGCGCGACGCCGCCCTGCGCGAGTTGCAGGAAGAAATCGGCGTGTTGCCAAACCTTGTCAGTATCGAGGCCGAAACACCGGGGCTGATCCCGTATGACCTGCCGCACGATCTGGTGCCCAATATCTGGAAAGGCCGCTATCGCGGGCAGGAACAGAAATGGTTCCTGATGCGGTTCCACGGGACCGACGGCCAGATCAATATCGCCACTGCACACCCGGAGTTTTCCGCGTGGAAATGGATGCCGCCCGAAGAATTGGTCGCGTCCATCGTGCCATTCAAACGGGCGGTCTATGAAAAGGTGCTGACCGCGTTTCGTGCCAAGCTCTGACGTGCTGACCCCAAGCGGTTAGCCGACCCGCCCCGGTTGTTTAACGCAATCGTTCAAGTAATGACACCGACGCATAGCCATCGGGCACGATTCCACGGCTGCGTTGATACGCCTTGATCGCGGCGCGGCTGTTCGGGCCGATCCTGCCATCGACCCCTTGGGTCGAAAACCCTGCCGCTGTCAGGCGCTGTTGCAGTTCCACCCGCTCGGCCCGCAGCAGTCCGCGTTCACCGGCGGGGAAAGCCGTTTGAAACGGCCCCATCCCCCTGATCCGGTCGGCAAGATGCCCGACGCCGATGATATAGGCTTCGGCGTTGTTGTAACGCCCGATGACATCGAAGTTTCGGAACACCAGAAAGGCCGGACCACCGGCACCGGTCGGCGTGATCAGCGATGCTTCGCCGTAATTCGGCACGGGTTGCCCATCGACGCCGCGCACCCCTTGCCGGGTCCATGCGGCGGGCGACCGTTTCACCGCACGACCGGTCTGTTCAAAATCAAAACCGGGCGGCAGCCGCACCTCGACCCCCCAGGGTTGGCCCTGTTGCCAGCCATAGCGGCGCAGATAGGCTGCGGTCGATGCCAGTGCATCGCTGGGGTCATCGGCCCAGATATCACGGCGGCCGTCGCCGGTAAAATCCACGGCATAGGCCTGATAAGAGGTCGGGATGAACTGCGTATGGCCCATCGCCCCGGCCCATGATCCGGTCAAGTTGCGCGGGGCTACATCACCGTTTTGCAAGATACCAAGTGCTGCCACAAGTTGCTGTTCAAAAAACCGCCCCCGCCGCCCGTCAAAGGCCAGCGTGGCAAGTGTGGAAATCAGCGGTGTATCGCCGCGGCGCGCGCCATAGTTGCTTTCCATGCCCCAGATCGCAGTGACGACATTGGCATCCACGCCAAAAGTTGCCTGAACCCGCGACAGCAACCCGGCATATTGCTGCATCATGGACCGGCCATTGCTGACGCGCGCGTCAGATGCGGCTGTCGCCATATACTCCGCCAGGGGTCTGACAAATTCCGCCTGATTGCGGTCGCGATTGATGCTGTCGGGCAGGTATTGCGCCCCGTCAAAGGCCGCGGTGATAGTGCGGTCCGATATGCCCGCTGCCCGCGCCCGAGGCCGAAACCCTGTCACCCAATTGGCAAAGGCGTTTGCCTGTGCACTGGCTGAGCCGGCCACCCCAAGTGAAACCAGTCCTGTTGCGATAAATTGCCTGCGATACATGCCCGAACCCTCTGGCTTTTGTTTTCCGGCAGCATACCGCAAACTGCTTGTCGTTGAAATCAACTCTGCGACAGTCTGCGGGTTTCCACCGATCAGGCTCAGGTTCGGCGCCGTTTGACCTTGCGGGCCGTTTTTGCGGCCTTCTTTTTCGCGGACCCTACCTTGCGGCGCGGGGGTTTGCCGCGCGCCTTGGACGGGCCGCGCGGCACGGCGCGGTCATCAAGCCGGATCAGTTCCACGATCAGACCACCGGTGACGGGTGACGCCTCGACCAGTTTGACGGTTGCGCGCTGGCCAAGGGCCACGATCATGCCCGTATCGGCGCCCATCAGTGTCTGGGTTTCCGGATCATAGTGAAAATATTCGTTGCCCAGCGTGCGGATCGGGATCATCCCGTCTGCACCCGTTTCATCAAGTTTCACAAAGACCCCGAATTTGGCGATCCCGCTGATCCGGCCCGTCATTTCCACGCCCACACGATCCGACAGGAACGCGGCAAGATAGCGGTCGGTCGTGTCCCGTTCGGCGGCCATGGACCGGCGTTCGGTATCGCTGATCTGCTGGGCGGTCTCAGACAGATGTTCGATGTCCCATGGCGACAGCCCGTCCTTGCCCCAGCCATGCGCGGCGATCAGTGCGCGGTGCACGATCAGGTCGGAATAGCGCCGGATGGGTGATGTGAAATGCGCGTAAGCCCGCAGGGCCAGTCCGAAATGGCCAAAGTTTTCAGGGTTGTAATAGGCCTGCGTCATCGATCGCAGCGTCGCCATGTTGATCAGTTCATCGTTGTCAGTGCCTTCGGCTTGCGCCAGCAGCCGGTTCAGATGCGCGGTTTTCAGCACCTGCCCCTTGGCCAGCACCAGACCGGACGCCACGGCGACTTCGCGCAGGGCATCCAGCTTTTCGGGGGAAGGTTCCTCGTGGACGCGGAACAACAGGGGAGATTTCTTTTCGATCAGGGTTTCGGCGGCGGCGACATTGGCCAGCACCATGAATTCCTCGATCAATTTATGCGCATCCAGCCGGTCCTTGAAATTGACTGACACGACCTTGCCGTCCTCATCCAGCACGATCCGGCGTTCAGGCAGGTCAAGGTCCAGCGGCTGGCGTGCCGCGCGCGCCTTGGTCAGGGCGTCATAGGCTGCATAGATCGGGCGGATGATATCATCCATCAGCGGCGCGACCTTGTCGTCGGGGGCGCCGTCCATGCCATCCTGCACCTGCTGATAGTTAAGCGAGGCCACAGATTTCATCATCCCGCGGTGAAACTGATGGCTCAGCTTCTGGCCATGCGCGTCGATCCGCATCGAAACGGCGATGCAGGCCCGTTCCACGCCTTCGTGCAGCGAACATAGGTCCCCTGAAAGCCTGTCGGGCAGCATCGGCACGACACGGTCGGGGAAATAGGTGGAATTGCCGCGCTTGCGGGCCTCGTGGTCCAGCGCGGAGCCTGGCCGCACGTAATGCGCCACATCCGCGATCGCGACCCAGATGATGAAACCGCCCGCGTTGCGCGGGTCAGGGTCGGGTTCGACATAGCAGGCATCATCACGGTCGCGGGCATCGACGGGGTCGATGGTAATCAGCGGCAGATCGCGCAAATCCTCGCGGTCTTTCAGGCCGGCGGGTTTGGCGGCGTCTGCCTCTGCGATCACCTCATCGGGGAAATGATCGGGAATGCCGTGCTGGTGTATGGCAATCAACGATACTGCGCGTGGCTCAGTCGGATCACCAAGGCGTGCCATGACGCGGGCCTTGGGCAGACCCATACGGCCCTTGGGCCCGGTCTGTTCGGCCTCGACCAGTTCGCCATCCTTGGCGCCGCCGGTGGCGCCTGCTGGCACGACCCACTGCCGGTCGGCACCCTTGTCGATAGGCAGCACACGCCCCCCTTCGGACCCGGCGCGATAGACGCCCAGTATCCGCATCGGGTTGGTGCCGATCCGGCGGATCATGCGGGCGGTGTGGCTGTGGTCCTCGGTCTTGTCGACGGTCAGACGGCCCAGGATTCGGTCACCCTGACCAAGTGCCGGATCGCTGGACCGCAGCATCATCAGAATGACAGGTTCGGGGCCTTGCCCGGTCCATTCCAGCGGACGCGCATAAAGATCGCCATCTGCGTCCGGGCCGGTGATTTCCAGCACGGATACCGGTGGCAGATCCTCGGCGTCGCGATAGGAACTGCGCCGCTTGGTCAGCTTGCCCGCCTCTTCCAATTCCTTGAGAATACGCTTGAGGTCGATGCGCGCCGCGCCCTTGATCCCGAATGCCTTGGCGATATCGCGCTTGGCTGTCTTGGTAGGGTTTTGTGCGATCCATTCAAGGATCTCGGATTTGGAAGGGATGCTGGTCATCATATTGCCTAACATGGGGTGCGGGGCGCGTCATCTCAATTGGGGGGCAGGGGGAACTTGTTCCAGCCTATGAAAAATAATCCGTCAGGATGCGTTTATAAATCGCCTTTAGCTGGATGATCTGATCAACAGCGACCCGTTCATCGACCTGGTGCATCGTTTTGCCCACCAGTCCGAATTCCACTACCGGGCAATGGTCCTTGACGAACCGCGCATCCGAGGTGCCCCCCGATGTGGACAGAACCGGCGTGACCCCCGTTTCTGCCTTTACCGCCGCCGCGACCAGATCGGACAGGTCACCGGGGGGCGTCAGGAAACTTTCGCCCGACACCTTAACCTTGATATCCAGATCAACATCGTACTCTTCCGCAATTTTGCCTGCTTCCGCGCCGATCCAGTCGACGACGGACTGGCTGGAATGGGCTTCGTTGAACCGGACGTTCACCGTGGCCCGGCAACTTGCCGGGATCACATTGGTCGCGGTGTTACCAGTGTCAAAGGTCACGACGGCCAGCGTCGAGGGATCGAAATGCGCGGTGCCCTTATCCAGTTCATGCGACGACAGCCGGTCCACCAGCCGCGCCATGGCCGGGATGGGGTTGTTGGCGCGATGCGGATAGGCCGCATGCCCCTGCACCCCGCGCATCGTCAGCCACAGCGTTACAGACCCGCGCCGGCCGATCTTCATCGCCTCGCCCATCACATCGGGGCAGGTGGGTTCGCCCACCAGACAGACCGCCATCGCCTCGCCATTGCGGGCCATCCAGTCAAGAAGCGCGGTGGTGCCATGCAGCGCATCGCCTTCCTCGTCCCCGGTGATCGCCAGGATGACCGCACCGTCGGGGGGCGTATCAATGACAAAATCAATCGCAGCGGCGGCAAAGGCCGCAACACCGGATTTCATATCCGTAGACCCGCGCCCGTAAAGATACCCATCCTTGATTTCGGCCCCGAACGGCAGCACCGACCAGTCGTCTTCATTGCCCACAGGCACCACGTCGGTATGACCATTGAACCCGAATGACCGGTTCGCCCCTTGCCGCCCCCAGCGGGCAAACAGGTTCGGCACACCGCCGCGATCAACGCGGGTGCAGTCAAACCCTGCATCGCCCAGCAGATGTTCAAGCAGCACCAGTGCGCCGCCTTCGGTGGGGGTGACAGACGGACAACGGACCAGATCAGCGGTCAGGGCAACGGGATCAACAGGCATCTGGAAACTCCTTTGGGGCAGGGATAGCCCGCAAGCCCGGTGGATGCAATTTGCGGTGCTCACCGTGTCCCTGCCTTTTGGGGCGGGAAAGCCGGGAACGTGGTAATTTTACAGGAATGCGCGCTTTACTTGGTTGTAGTCATGCGCCCGACATAGGATGAGATACGGCAAACCACAGGATCGCAATGAAGAAAGCAAATCCAAACGGGAAACGGCCATCCCTGTCAATGCCGATCCTGCGCACCGCGCGGGCACAGCATCGGGCAGGGGAACTGACGCTGGGCAACCTTTTGTCCGCATTGGGCGAGGCATCGTTCGGATGGGCGATCGTGGTGTTTTCATTGCTGACCTTGTTGCCAATGCCGCCGGGGTCATCGGTGATCACGGCGCTGCCGGTTCTGGTAACAACCGGGCAGATGATGCTGGGGTTTTCCTATCTCCGGTTGCCGGGGCGGCTGGCACGCATGCGGTTGAACCCGGATAAACTGCGCCGGACCGTGCTGCGCCTGCGCCCGGTGACACGGCGTCTGGAACGGGTGCTGACGCCGCGCTATCCGATGCTGTTTGCGCGCCGGTTCGCGCAGCCATTCGGGTTGATGGTGTTTGTCATTTCGTTCGCATTGTTCCTGCCGGTCCCGCTGAGCGGCTGGTTTCCGGCAGTATCGTTGTTCATCGTGGGCGTCGGCATCGTCGAAAGGGACGGGGTCGTCACCGCTGTTGGCCTGAGCCTGGGCGCTGTGTCGGTTTTGCTGACACTCCTGATCATGACGTCGCTTGCCGCAGGGGCAGGCGTGTTTATGGATCCGACCTAAAAGTCGAATAATTCGCCAAGGAACGAGTCACGCTTTTTCTTGCGAGGACGCGCGCCATGCCCGTCGTGTTCATCACGCCCATAAGACGGGTCAGCCGCGGGCGCGGCAGGTGCCGAACGGTCGATGATCTTGTCCAGTTCACCGCGGTCAAGCCAGACACCCCGACATTTGGGACAGTAATCTATTTCCACGCCGCTGCGTTCCGCGATCACAAGCGTTTCACCGTCAATCGGACATTGCATTTGGATACCTCGTTCTAAAATGCTGTTGGACAACAGACATAAGAAAGCCGGCGGTTTTTCCAACCTGCCTGTATGCCGATCTTGCTGTGGTGGATTGCCGCGCAACGCGGCGGTTACTTGTCGAAAAACGGCGTCATCTGCGCAACGATGACGCTGTTTTCATCCAGCGCGCGCTGCATCAGGGCCTTTTCCTCGTCGGAAATGTCGTGCCCCTCGGCCAGTCGTTCCTCTAGCGTGCCATAGCCGGATACGTCCAGCGGCGCGAGGTCGGCCTGTTTGAGGATCGCGACGGTTTCGCGCACCGCCTCTGCCTCGTCCACGCCGCTGGCATAACACATCAGCGCGGCCCCTGTCGCGCCTTCGGGCAACCCGTCACCCGCAGTGCGCCCGACCTCGATCAGCAGGGTAAAGACCTGCTGGCGGCTAGGTTTCCTGATCATTCCTTATCCTCCCAACGCGAACGGACCGCCCATATGGTCGAAATCACGATCACCGTTTGCAGCGGCACATAGATCAGCAGCATCAGAAAGACGATGGTCCAGAACAGCGAAAATTCCATCAGGTAGACAAAGGTGAGCGCGGGTTGCCAGAGCATCCACAGCAGTCCGCCGATCAACACGATATCCGCCGCAACCAACACCCAGGCTTCGCGGAACGACGGACGTCTGCCCTCCGCGATGCGCTTTCTGGCCTGCGTGCGGCTAAGGATCATGTAAAGCGTTTCCAGTTCATTTGACGGTGCGGTCTGGTCTGAAACGCTAGTCGCGCAGCAGTTCGTTGATGCCCGTCTTGGACCGTGTACGTTCGTCCACGCGCTTGACGATGACGGCACAATAGAGGTTCACGTTGTTTTTCGATGGCATGGACCCTGCGACGACGACGGAATAGGGCGGCACCTCGCCATACATGACCTCTCCGGTTTCGCGGTCTACGATCTTGGTGGACTGGCCGATGAAAACGCCCATGCCCAATACGGACCCTTCGCGCACGATGCAGCCTTCGACAACTTCGGACCGTGCGCCGATGAAACAGTTATCCTCGATGATGGTCGGCCCGGCCTGCATCGGTTCCAGCACGCCGCCGATCCCGACGCCGCCAGACAGGTGCACGTTCTTACCGATCTGGGCGCATGACCCCACGGTGGCCCAGGTATCGACCATTGTGCCGCTGTCGACATAGGCACCCAGGTTCACAAACGATGGCATCAGCACGACGCCCGGCGCGATATAGGCCGATCGGCGCACAACCGCGTTGGGAACGGCACGAAAGCCCGCCTCGCGGAATTCATCATCGCCCCAACCGGCAAATTTGCTGTCGACCTTGTCCCACCAGCCAGAGGCCTGCGGCCCGCCGGACTGGAATTCCATGTCCTTGATGCGGAATCCCAGAAGCACGGCCTTTTTGGCCCATTGGTTTACATGCCACGACCCGTCGTCCTGTTTTTCCGCCACCCGCAATGCGCCGCTGTCCAGCGCGTTCAACGTATCTTCGATGGCTTCGCGGGTCTCGCCGGTGGTGGCGGGGGTAATCTGATCGCGGGTGTCCCACGCGGCTTCGATTGCGGTCTCAAGGGCGGCGTTGGACATGGGCGGTCTCCAATTTCCTATATTCGGCTGTTGGAACGCGCTATAGACCGGAAAACCCTAAAAGCGCAATGCGAGGAACAGCAGTATGCACGACGACCGACGCCACCCGTTTCGCGACAGCCAGCAAGACCGGGAGGCCGCGACCCATTTTCCTGATACCCCACAGACACGGGCACCGTCGTACAAACTGGCCTTTACCGACGAAGAATTCATGCTGCGCGATGAATTGCGGCCCGTCCGGTTGCAGCTTGAGCTTCTCAAGCCCGAACTGTTGATGAATGAGGCAAAGGTCAATTCGACCATCGTGCTGTTCGGCGGTGCGCGTATCCCCGAACCCGCCAAAAAGGACAGGGCGCGGACGCAGGCGCTTGCCGATCTTACGAAGTATTATGACGAGGCGCGGCGCTTTGCCCAGATCATGACGGCCAAATCGCTGGCCAATGGCGGCACTGACAATGTCATCGTCACCGGCGGCGGCCCCGGCGTGATGGAGGCGGGCAATCGCGGTGCGGCGGATGCTGGTGGCAAATCCATCGGTTTTAACATCGTGCTGCCGCACGAACAGTCGCCGAACGAATACGTCACGCCGGAATTGTGTTTCAATTTTCACTACTTCGGCATCCGCAAGATGCATTTCCTGATGCGCGCGTCGGCGGTCTGCGTGTTTCCCGGTGGCTTTGGCACGCTTGATGAAATGTTCGAGGCGCTGACGCTGATCCAGACCGGACGCATGGCGCAGGTGCCATTTTTGCTGTTTGGGCGGGCATTCTGGGAAACGATCATCAACTGGGATGCACTGGCCGATGCGGGCACGATTTCCCCTGATGATCTGAAACTGTTCCGTTTCGTTGAAACCGCAGAAGAGGCGGTGACGGCATTGGATGACTGGGCCGGCAAGGGCGAAAAGCGCGGGGCGATTCCGGGGCGATGAAACCGGCGATCATGGTCATGGGCGTGTCGGGTGCCGGCAAATCAACCGTTGGGGCGGCACTGGCGACGGCGCTGGGCGCTGTTTTTCTGGACGGCGATGATTATCACCCGCAAGCCAATGTCGATCACATGGCGGCCGGTCATCCGCTGACAGATGCGATGCGCTGGCCCTGGTTGGACAGACTGGGCGCGGCGGTGCAGGCGGCGCGGGCTGACCATGCGGTGGTATTTGCCTGTTCGGCTTTGAAACGCAGCTATCGGGAATATTTGCGTGCGGCGATACCGGGGTTGCGGGTTGCCTACCTTGATGCGCCGCAATTGCTGGTGGCTGACAGGTTGGCGCAGCGGCGGGGGCATTTCATGCCTGCGAACCTTTTGAACAGCCAGTTCGCAACCCTTGACGCACCACGCGATTGCATCAGCGTTTCAATAGATCAGCCCATCACGGCAATTGTCCAGGACTTATGCGGGCGGCTTTGACGGGATTTCAAGATGCTGCATCGGGGGTGCATCCGGGTCGCGGATAGCCTGAATGGCGGCCTTGGCCAGAAACGCGCCTGCTGTGCCGACCTTTTCCGAAATGGTCATGATATCTGCGCGGAACAGCTTCAGGAACGGGATGGCTTCCTTGGTGAAAACGTCGATTTCCTTGCCGACGGTCGCGCCCTGCTGTTCCAGCCCGGCCACCGCAGCCATGGCGGATGACGTTGACGCCGTGATGATCGCGTCAATCGTGGGATCGGCGCGCAAGGTGTCCCTGACGTATGTCACGACCTCTTCGCTGGTGCTGTCGCTGGTCACCTGTTCGGCAAGAATCACGGACACGCCACGTTCTGTGGCAACATCCATGACCCCGGCGATCATGTGCTGGGCATAATTCTGTGCGGGTGGCGGGGCGATCAGCAGCAGCCGCTTGCGGCCCTTGTCAGCCAGTTGGCCGGTTGCCAGCCGTCCAAAGGCGTTATTGTCGAAATCATAATAGGGGTGCCTGTCAGACCAGTCGCTGCGACCGTGGGTGGCAAATGGAAACCGCTTGTCCATCAGATAGGCGACGCGGGGGTCCTGTGGTGTGACCTGATTGAAAATCACGGCATCCGCCGATCCGGTTTCCACGATATAGCGCAGCGGTTCCAGGGGGTCCTGATCGGGAAAGAACGGGGTGACGATAAGGTGAAAGGGCGTGTCGCGCAGCCCGCCTGCGACGGATGAAATCAGACGCGCGGTGTGGTTCATGATGTCATGTTCGGTTGGCATCACAAGGCTGATCACATTGGTCCGCCCGGTGCGCAGGCGGACACCGGCACGGTTCGGCACATAGCCGATTTCCTGTGCGATCTTGCGCACCAGCGTTTTCGTGCGCTGCCCGATATCGGGGGCGTCATTCAGCGCGCGCGACACGGTCGGCACTGCCAGTCCGCTAATGCCGGCAATGGTTTTCAACGTCGGCTTGACGGTCTTTTTCGGGCCTTTGTCTGTCACATCAGCCCCTGTTTTGCGTTGCGCCATGGCGTTGCCTTTCTTGCTCTGGCGGCAAATCTGGTCGCCCATCATGGCCGATCCAGAAGAAATCCGCCACCAAAAACAACATAAAGTCAGTCATTTAGTTACCGCTAACAGTTCTGGCGGACGGGTATGGTGAAAATTTCTTGCGAGGTTAATCTAAATCGTTATAGAATTTTCTACAACGATTTAGAACCACAGGGAGGACAGAATCGTGAAATTGACAACACAACTCTTGGCGGCCACTGCGCTTGTCGGCGCATCGGCGGCATCCGCTGTCGAACTTGAGGTTACCCACTGGTGGACGTCAGGTGGTGAGGCGGCAGCCGTATCCAAGTTTGCCGACGCCTGGAATGCGACCGGAAATACATGGGTTGATGGCGCGATTGCCGGGTCCGGTGGCACGGCGCGTCCGATCATCATTTCACGTATCCTTGGTGGTGACCCTATGGCAGCCACACAGTTGAACCACGGGCGGCAGGCCGAAGAACTGATCGAGGCAGGTCTGATGCTTGACCTGACAGACGTGGCCGAGGCTGGCGGCTGGACGGATATCGTCAATCCGGCTGCGCTGCTGGACAGTTGCACGCTGGACGGTCGCATTTACTGCGTGCCGGTCAACATCCATTCGGCGCAATGGATGTGGCTAAGCCATGATGCCTTTGAAAATGCCGGTATTGATGTGCCCGCCGACTGGAACGCATTCGTGGCGGCGGCACCTGCGCTGCGGGACGCGGGTGTTTTGCCATTGGCCATGGGCCAGCAAGGCTGGCAGCAAAACCTTGCCTTTGGCGCGATCACCATTGCTGTCGCGGGTCTGGGGCCATGGCGTGAAGTGACCGTGAACAAGAACGCCGATGTGGCAGCGGGCCCTGAATATGCCGCCGTTTTCGAAGCGGTCGCAAATGCGCGTGAACTGGCGCGCGGGTCGGATGTGCAGGACTGGAATCAGGCGACCAACATGGTCATCACCGCCAGTGCCGGTGCGCAATTGATGGGTGACTGGGCGCAAGGTGAATTTTCTGTCGCAGGTCTGGTCGAGGGGCAGGATTATTCCTGCCTGCCAGGTCTGGGTCTTAACGCGATCCTCGACACCGGTGGGGATGCTTTCTATTTCCCTGTGAATGACGACCCTGAAATCACCGCAGCGCAAAAAGAACTTGCCGCGCTGCTGATCTCACCCGAGGTGCAGGTTTCGTTCAACCTTGCCAAGGGATCGCTGCCGGTGCGCGGCGACATCGACATGGCCGCCGCAAACGGGTGTATGCAAAAGGGTCTGGAAATCCTTGCAGATGGTGGCGTGCTGCCATCAGGGGACCAGTCCCTGTCAGCCGATACGCAGTTGCAGATCGAGGACCTGATGGCGCAATTCTGGTCCAGCGACATGCCTGCCGATGAAGCACAGGCAAAATACGCCAGTATCATCGCCAGCGCTGACTAGGCCCGACCGCGCAACGTGATCCGGGTCCGGCATTGCGCCGGGCCCGCTTGCATATGCTTTGCGCGCCCCAAAAAAAATGGAGCCGACAAGATGACACTTGTATCGGATATTCCGGCGCAGACCCACAAACGCCCGCCGCGCCTGTTTCACAACCTGATGGCCAAGATCGCCTCGATCCCGATGATCTTGACTGCCGTGGTGGTTTTTCTGGGCGGCACCACATGGACGGTCGTCTATTCCTTTACCGGATCGCGGATGCTGCCCCGCACGAATTGGGTCGGACTTGACCAGTATGAACGACTGTGGGCATCCGACCGCTGGATTATTTCGATCAAGAACCTTGCGCTTTACGGCGTCTGTTCGATGATCTTTACGCTGGTCGTCGCCTTTACGCTGGCAGCGCTGCTTGATCGCAAGATCCGGTTCGAAGGCGCGTTCCGCACGATTTTTCTTTATCCCTTTGCCTTGTCATTTGTCGTCACCGGTCTGGCATGGCAATGGATACTGAACCCCGATTTCGGCCTGCAAAGCGTTGTGCGCAGCTGGGGCTGGGAAAGTTTTACGTTCAACCCGCTGAACGATCCCGACACGGTGATGTTCGGCCTGCTGATTGCGGGGCTGTGGCAGGGCACCGGGCTGATCATGTGCATCATGCTGGCCGGTCTGCGCGGCATTGACGAAGACATCTGGAAAGCCGCCCGCGTCGACGGGATTGGCACGATCAAGACATATCTGTTGGTCATTATCCCGATGATGCGGCCCGTGTTCATCACGTCGCTGGTGCTGATCGCCAGCGGCATCATCAAGCTTTATGATCTGGTCGTCGCCCAGACCAACGGCGGCCCCGGTATCAGTTCCGAAGTGCCCGCCAAATACGTGATCGAATACATGTTCCGCGCCCAGAACCTTGGGCAGGGGTTTGCCGCATCCACCATGATGCTAGTGTCGGTCGTGATCATCCTGATCCCATGGGCCTATCTTGAATTCGGAGGCCGGAAGAATGGCTGATATCGCACTGCACGGCCCACGCGGGGCAAAACCCAAAAAGGTGTTCAGCCGCGGCAATATCATGGTTTACGGCACGCTGATCGTGGTCAGCATGTACTACTTGTTGCCACTATACGTGATGGTCGTCACATCGTTGAAGGGGATGCCGGAAATCCGCATGGGCAACGTGTTTGGCCCGCCGATGGAAATCACATTCGAGCCCTGGGTAAAGGCATGGTCAGGCGCCTGCACCGGCATCAACTGTGATGGGCTATCGCGGGGGTTCTGGAATTCGGTGCAAATCCTGATCCCGTCGGTTCTGTTGTCGATCACGATTGCATCCATCAACGGCTACGCACTCGCGAACTGGCGATTCAAAGGGTCAGAGGTGTTTTTCACCATCCTGATCATCGGCGCCTTCATTCCCTATCAGACGATGCTTTATCCCATCGTGATCATGCTGCGCGAAATCGGGCTGATGGGCGATTTATGGGGGCTGGTTCTGGTGCATACCGTGTTCGGGATGCCGATCCTGACGCTGCTGTTCCGCAACTATTTCACATCCGTGCCCGAGGAATTGTTCAAGGCCGCCCGCGTTGACGGGGCCGGGTTCTGGGGGATCTATTTCCAGATCATGCTGCCGATGGCGCTGCCGATTTTTGTGGTCGCGATTATCTTGCAGGTCACCGGCATCTGGAACGATTTCCTGTTCGGCGTGATCTATACCAAACCGTCGACATACCCGATGACGGTCCAGCTCAACAACATCGTGAATTCCGTCCAGGGGGTCAAGGAATACAACGTCAACATGGCGGCAACGCTACTCACCGGCCTTGTGCCACTTGTCATCTACTTCGCTTCGGGCAAACTGTTTGTCCGCGGCATCGCAGCGGGGGCCGTCAAAGGATGAGCTATTCTGTCGAAATCAAGGAACTGGATCTTGCATTCGGGGCCGTGAAGGTTCTGCAAAAGCTGACCCTGAACATCCACGAAGGCGAATTTCTGGTGCTGCTGGGGTCGTCGGGCTGTGGCAAATCAACCCTGCTGAACTGTATCGCCGGACTGCTGGAAGTCACGGACGGGCAGATTTTCATCAAGGACAAGAATGTCACATGGGCCGAACCCAGCGAACGCGGGATCGGCATGGTGTTCCAGTCCTACGCGCTTTATCCGCAAATGACGGTCAAGGGAAACCTGTCGTTCGGTCTGAAAAACGCCAAGGTGCCCAAGGCAGAAATTGAAAAGCGTGTGGCGCGGGCGGCGGAAATTCTTCAGATTGCACCGCTGCTGGATCGCAAGCCCGGCGCGCTGTCGGGTGGACAACGCCAGCGGGTGGCCATCGGGCGGGCACTGGTGCGCGATGTCGATGTATTCCTGTTCGATGAGCCGCTGTCGAACCTTGACGCCAAACTGCGCGTCGATCTGCGCGTCGAACTGAAACGCCTGCATAACCAGCTGCAAAACACGATGATCTACGTCACCCACGACCAGGTCGAGGCGATGACACTGGCCGACCGGATAGCCGTGATGAAAGGGGGCAAGATCATGCAGTTGGGCAGCCCCGATGAAATCTATAACCAGCCACGCAACCTGTACGTCGCAGATTTCATCGGCAGCCCTTCGATGAACTTTCTCGAAGGGCAACTGGAAGGTGGCACGTTTAAGGTCGATGATATGGTGATGCCGATGTCCGGCTATCAATTCGCGGATGGCCAGACGGCCGACCGGCCCGCCGTGATCGGCATCCGCCCCGAGCATGTGGTGACTGGCCCGTTGGCCGCTGATGCCCCGCTGCAATTCGATGCTACGATTGATCTGGTGGAACCGATGGGGTCAGACACACTGGTCTATGCCAAGCTGGGGCGGCATCTGTTCCGCGTGCGCATGGACGGGCAGGCCCGGGTGAAAGCCGGTGAAACGCTGCCCATCGGAATTGATCCATCGCGCGCGTCCCTGTTCGACAAAAAAACCGAGGACCGCCTTTGATTCACCTAGACCTGGCCGGGGAATGGGCGTTGTCGGATGACAGCGGCAGCCATTCCTGCGCCATACACCTGCCAACCGACGGCATCAGTGCCCTGCATGACGCGGGCCTGATCCCGGATCCCTATTGGGGGCGCAATGAATACGATCTGCGCTGGATCGCGGAACGTGCCTGGACCGCGACGCGGGCTTTCGACCTGACCGAAACGGAGGTTGATGTAGTGCTGTCGGGCGTCGATACTATCGCCACGGTGACGGTGAACGGGCAAATTGTGCTGAGGTGCGAAAACGCATTCCGCAGCTATCGTGTGAGCCTGTCGAATGTGGCCCGCCTGGGCAGGAACGAGATTTCTGTTACCTTTCATTCCGCAATCAGGGTGGCGGCGGAAAAACAGGCGGCGCATCCGTTCTACCTGCCCTATCAGGACAGCAACAACCCGATCCCCAACGGCAATATGTTGCGCAAGCCGGCTTGCGATTTCGGTTGGGACTGGAACATCGCACTGGCGCCCTTCGGCATCTACGGGGTGATGGCGATTGAACCTGGCCGTGCCCCCCGGATTGTCCGTGTGTTGGTCGCGCAGGATCATGGCAGTGAAGGCGTGACGCTGGCGATCACCGCCCATGTCGCGCAGTATGCGGGCCCTGTCACTGCGACGATTGCGGGGCAAAGCCTGTCGGCTATGTGCACGGGCGGTTTGGCCCACCTGACGGCACATATTGGCGACCCGCAATTGTGGTGGCCCGCAGGGCAGGGCGCCCAGCCGCTTTATGATCTGACAATGACCGCAGGCACCGACACGGCGCACCGTCGCATTGGCCTGCGCCGCATTGGGCTGATCACGGATAAAGACGACGCTGGCCTTGGCTTTAAGTTTCGCGTGAATGATCGCGATGTCTTTGCCAAAGGGGCAAACTGGATCCCTGCCGATGCGCTGGCCGGGCGGATTACCCCCGCCAAAACCCGCGACCTGCTGCAATCTGCGGTGGATGCAAATATGAACATGATCCGCATCTGGGGCGGGGGCCGGTACGAAGCCGACTGGTTTTATGACCTGTGCGATGAATTGGGCCTGATGGTCTGGCAGGATTTCATGTTTGCCTGCAACATCTACCCGTCTGACGATGCGTATCTTGCCAATGTGCGTGCGGAAGTCGTTGAAAACGTCGCCCGCATCCAGCATCACGCCTGCCTTGCGCTTTGGTGTGGTGACAATGAACTGATCGGATCGCTGAACTGGTTTGCAGAAACCCGCGCCAACCGCGATCGCTATCTGGTGAACTACGACCGGCTGAACCGATGTATCGAGGTGGCTTTGAAAGACACCGATCCAGCGGCAAACTGGTGGCCATCATCCCCGTCGCCGGGGCCGCTGGATTTCGGTGACGCGTGGCATGACGATGGGTCTGGCGACATGCATTTCTGGTCGGTCTGGCATGAAGGCCGCGACTTTGACCACTACCGCGATGTCAGTCCGCGTTTTTGTTCCGAATTCGGCTTTCAAAGTTATCCGTCGCTGAACACCATCAATCGTTTCGCGGCCCCCGAGGATCAAAACATCGCGGCCCCGGTTCTGGAGTCGCACCAGAAAAACGCCGGCGGCAACGCGCGCATCGCGGAAACGATGTTCCGCTATTTCCGCTGGCCGACAAAATTCGCGAATTTTGTTTACCTCTCCCAGATCCAGCAGGGGCTCGCAATAAAAACCGCTGTGACGCACTGGCGTGGTTTGAAGCCGCATTGCATGGGGGCGCTGATCTGGCAGTTGAACGACACATGGCCGGTCTGTTCATGGGCGTCGCTGAACTATGGCGGCGACTGGAAACTGCTGCATCATATGGCGCGGCATTTCTTTGCGCCCCTGCTTGTCACGGCGGTTCCGATGAATGACCGGATTATGCTGCGTGTCGTCAATGACGCCCCGATGCCCTGCGATGTGAAGATCAGCGCCTTCGCCGTCGCGATGGATGGCGCCCTGCGGCTCTTGGGGCAGGTAAGAACCGACGCCGGGCTGAATGCCAAGGATGCGCTCAGCGTGCCATTGGCCGACCTGCGCGCCAATGAAATGTTGCATTTCAGCTGGACCACCCCGGATGGCCGGACCGGCAGCGACACCTTCGCACCCAAACCCTACAAATCCTTTGATCTGCTCCCCCCCGTGCTGACCCATCGCGTCCAGGGACATCAGATCAGCATCACCGCACAAAACCTGGCACTGTTCGTCACGGTCGAGGCAAGTGCGCCAGGTCGGTTCGACGACAACGCATTTACCCTGCTGCCCGGGCAGAAACGGTTGGTGACATTCACTCCGACCGACCCGGACATGAGCCCCGTTTTCACGCTGCGCGATCTGCACAGCGCAACCTATGACTAACCGTAAAGGACACAGCCATGCCCCGTATTTCCTATCAGCTTTACTGTTCGCGCAACTTTCCCCCCGTTGAAAAGACGCTGCAAATGCTGGCCGAAACCGGTTTCACCGAAGTCGAAGGTTATGGTGGGCTGTTCGGCGATCTTGATGCGCTGCGTGCCGGACTGGATGCAACCGGGTTGCGCATGACCAGTGCCCATGTCGGGCTGGAGATGGTCGAGAATGATGCCGGCGGCACCCTTGCCATCATGAAGGCGCTGGGCTGTGAAAAATTGTTCGTACCGCATCTGATGCCCGATGCGCGGCCGACAGATGCGGCGGGGTGGACGGCCTTTGGCAAAAGGCTGGCTGCGGCTGGCAAGCCGTTTCAGGCGGCGGGGCTGATTTTTGGTTGGCACAACCACGATTTCGAACTGGTGCCCACCGATACCGGCGCGCTGCCGCTGGACCTGATTGCCGCGGCCTCTGACGATCTGATGCTGGAACTTGATCTGGGTTGGGTGCGCCGCGCAGGACACGACCCGGTTGAGCGGATCAACAAATACGGAGGCCGGATTGCAGCGGCGCACGTAAAGGATATCGCGCCCGATGGGCAATGCAGCGACGAAGACGGCTGGGCCGACGTAGGAGAAGGCATCATGCAGTGGCCCGCGATCCATGCGGCGATGCAGGCCGCTGGCGTCGATCACTATGTCATCGAACACGACAACCCCAGCGATCACGCCCGTTTTGCCCGGCGCAGCCTTGCCGCAATCAATAATTTCTAAAGGAATATCCACATGACACAGCTTGGCGTCGGCATCATCGGATGCGGCAATATCTCGACGACCTACCTGCGATTTGCGCCGGTTTTCAAATCGCTGGCGCTGCGGGCCGTGGCCGATATCAACATGGATGCCGCCAATGCACGTGCGGCAGAATATGGCGTGCGGGCGGATACGGTAGATGATCTGCTGACTGCCCCGGATGTTGATGTCGTTGTCAATCTGACGATACCGGCTGTCCATTACGCCGTGACGCGCCGCATCCTTGAGGCGGGAAAGCACGCCTATTCCGAAAAGCCGTTGGTGCTGACGCTGGAAGAAGGCGAATCACTGCGCGAACTTGCTGCAGCGAAAAACCTGCGGGTCGGGTCTGCGCCTGATACGTTTCTTGGTGGGGCGCACCAACAGGCACGCGCCGCGATCGATGCGGGCGATGTGGGCCGGATTATCGGCGGCACCTGCCATGTGATGAGCCACGGGATGGAAGCATGGCACCCCAACCCCGATTTCTTTTTTCAGCCCGGCGCAGGCCCGGTTCTGGATATCGGTCCCTATTACATCACCAACCTGATCCATTTGATCGGCCCTGTGAAATCCGTGGCATCGCTGGCCACGGCGACGTTTGGCGAACGGATCATCGGGAATGGCGCGCGTCAGGGCGAAGCGGTGCCTGTTGATACGCCCACCAACATCCACGCGCTGCTGGAATTCGTAAACGGCGCGACCGTGACGCTGGGGGCAAGCTGGGATGTCTGGGCACATCGGCATGCGAATATGGAACTTTATGGCTCGGACGGGTCACTGTTCATTCCCGACCCCAATTTCTTCGGCGGCACAGTCGAAATTGGCACCCCAAATGGCGAAATCACCGCACTCTCCGCGTGGGATCACCCCTTTGGCGTGCCAAACCAGAACGACCGTGCAAACTATCGCTGTGCCGGACTGGCCGATATGGCGACCGCGATAGCGGACGGCCGCGACCATCGCTGCAACATCGACCTTGCCGTTCATGCAGTGGACGTCATGACGGGGATACTGCGCGCCGGGGCAGAGCGGCGTTGGGTGGATATGACAACCACGTGCGCCCAACCCGCGTCACTGTCACCCCAAGAGGCGCACGCGCTTTTGGTGTAAGTGATCCGTCAGGCTGCAACAGGTTTGTTGATGCGATGCCGCGCCAACCGGGCGCGGCGTTGAAAGTCATTGCGCAACGCCTCGCATACAATCCGGTGGATTTCCGCGTCATCGCGGCCCCCCAGATGTTGCAGGGCGTCAAGAATTTCGGGCGGCAGGCCAAGTGTGATATGTTTCATGACCCTGTTTCACCACAGAATGGTGAATATTCAGTTAGCCATGATCACAATTACAGTCCGGCATCCTGGGCGATCTGTGCCTTTGATTTGCGCGCCCGTTCGGTCGCCGATTTCAACTGACCGCAGGCGGCCATGATGTCCTCGCCGCGTGGCGTGCGGATGGGCGATGCATATCCGGCCTTGTAGATGATATCGGCAAAGGCGCGGATGCGGTTGTTCGATGATCGCTTGTAAGGGGCGCCGGGCCATTCGTTGAAGGGTATCAGGTTGATCTTGGCGGGGATCCCGTCGATCAGCTTGATCAAGCGGCGCGCATCTTCGTCGCTGTCGTTCACGCCGTCCAGCATCACGTATTCAAATGTGATCCGCTCGGAATTACTGACCTTTGGATAACTGCGCAAAACGTCCAGCAGATCGGCAATTGGCCAGCGTTTGTTGATGGGCACCAGATTGTCGCGCACCTCGTCCGTGGTGGCGTGAAAGGAAATCGCCAACTGACAGCCGATCTCCTGTGCCGTGCGTGCAATTTCCGGGACCACCCCGGATGTCGACAGGGTAATCCGGCGGCGGGACAACTGGATCCCGTCAGGGTCCATGGCGATCTTCATCGCGTCGCGCACGTTTTCAAAATTATACAGCGGCTCGCCCATGCCCATCAAAACGATGTTGGATAGCAGGCGCGTTTCATCCTTGGGCGCGCCGGGCACGGGCCATTCGCCCAGATCGTCCCGCGCAACCATGACCTGCCCGATGATTTCGGCCGCAGTCAGGTTGCGCACCAGTTTCTGCGTGCCCGTGTGGCAGAACGAACATGTCAGTGTGCACCCCACTTGGGATGAAATACACAAGGTGCCGCGATCGGTTTCCGGGATATAGACCACCTCCACCTCGTGCCCGCCTGCGATGCGCACCAGATACTTGCGGGTGCCATCGGTCGAGACCTGTCGGCTGACCACCTCGGGGACTGCGACAATAAATGTATCGGCAAGCATGGCGCGGTAATCCTTGGCCAGATTGGTCATCTGGTCAAAATCCCGCACCCCCCAATGATAAATCCACTGCCAGATCTGGCCGACACGCATCTTGGCCTGCTTTTCAGGCGTGCCTGCGGCAATCAGCGCATCACGCATCGCGTCGCGGGACAATCCGACAAGGTTCTGGGGCCCCTCCGGCGTTTTGCGCGGAATGGTTAACACGTCTTGGGTGATCGGTGCCTTGATATCCATTTCGGTGCTCCGGTAAAGGGATCAAACACGCCATATAGAAGGCGCGGGCCGAATTCACAAGAAACCCGCCCGTTTCTTCCGAGTATAAATATCCCCGCCGGAGGCACGCGTTTTCCAAGGGAAAATGCGTTACCCTGCGCAGCGGCTCGCGGCTTCCTCGACGGCGGCGGTAAAGCCCAGCAAGCTGAACGTGTCCTGCGTCTGCGTGCCGCGGCCCGACTGGCCTGTGACAACCGCATCCGCGCCACGCTTCATGGCCTCTACGAATTTCACGTCGTCTTCTGGCGTGGCGGGCCATGCGGTTTCGTTTTCTGTGAACATTTGAAACGTGGTGCCGTCAATTTCGACCGACACGGTGGACCCGCTGGCAAAAGGATAGCCGCCCGCGAACATCACCTGCCCGGCCACGTTCTGTTCCGGCCGGTAGAACACGATCAGGCGAATATCGCCGCGGCGGACCGATACGGGTTCGCCGTCGCGGGTGTTCAATGTTTCCTTGGGCGCAGAAACTGCCCAGCATTCATTCGGGTCCGTCTCGACAAAGACGCTCCAATCCGTATTGGCGGCAACGCGGTTTTCGCTTTCCTGCGCGGTCGCCATGCCAGCCCCCGCAAGAGCCGCGAAAATACCAATCGTCCGAGAAATTTTCAAAATCATTCTACAGCCTCCAAGCTGTCCCTTGCCTCTGGTCGTCCCGCTTTGCCCGTGGTGCATCTGGTGACACCTTTTCGGGTGGCGGGGCATGTTTCAACTCGATACCCATAGCACTAGCAAAAAACCGCCCGCAGGGGAAAGCCCCCAAAGAATGTGGTTCGGTCATGAAAATGAAATCTGAACAAACCAAAAGGCAAAAGAATGGCGAATCCTGTTGATCTGGTCGAAATCTGGCGCGGCGATCTGTGCGAGTCCGTCCACCGCGGTCACGCGGTTGTGTGCGACGACGCGGGGCAGATCGTCGCGGCATGGGGCGATCCGGAGGCGGTCATCTATCCGCGGTCTTCCTGCAAAATGGTGCAGGCGCTGCCGTTACTGGAAAGCGGGGCGGGTGCGCATCTTACCGACGAGCAGCTGGCGCTGGCCTGCGCATCACACAATGGGGCGGCGATCCATACGACCCGCGTAAATGCTTGGCTGGCCGATCTTGGGTTGGGTGATGATGATTTCCGCTGTGGCCCGCAGATGCCCGATGACCGCACGGCACGCGAGGCGCTGATTTGCAGCCATGAAAGCCCGTGTCAGGTTCACAACAACTGTTCGGGCAAACATGCGGGTTTTCTGACGCTCAACAAACATCTGCGCGGCGGGCCGAATTATGAACTGATTGACCATCCGGTGCAGCAGGCTGTCAAATCCGCATTCGAAGAGGTCACACAGGAAACCAGCCCAACCTTTGGGATCGACGGCTGTTCTGCCCCGAACCACGCCTGCACCGTGCATGGGCTGGCCCGTGCCATGGCGTTTTTCGCCAGTGCGCCCGACCGGTCCGACACGCGCAGCGCGGCGGCCACAAAGCTGACCCACGCGATGATGACCTATCCTGCATTGGTGGCGGGCGAGGGGCGCGCCTGCACCGACCTGATGCGGGCAATGGACCACAAGGTCGCCATCAAGACCGGGGCCGAAGGGGTGTTCATCGCCATCATCCCCGAAAAGCGCCTGGGCGTTGCCTTGAAAATTTCCGACGGTGCCACACGTGCCAGCGAAAGCGCAATTGCGGCGGTACTGGTGAAACTCGGCGTGCTGGACCCCGCGCACCCGGCCGCCATCGCGCGGATGACGCCACTGATCCGAAACCGGCGCGACACCGCCGCGGGTGTCATCCGCCCCGCCGCTACTTTGCTTTAAGGAACACAGATGACCTTTACCCTTGCCACATGGAATATCAACTCTGTCCGCCTGCGCGAAGACATCGTGGCGCGCCTGATGCACGACGAATCCCCCGATGTCTTGTGTCTTCAGGAATGTAAAAGCCCGGTGGACAAGATCCCGCTGGATCAGTTCCGCGCGCTTGGCTACACCCACATGGTCGCGCGCGGTCAGAAAGGATATAACGGCGTCGCCATCCTGTCCAAGCAGCCCATCGTCGAGGCAGGGGCAGCGGATCACGCCCAGCTTGGCCATGCCCGCCACATTGCCGGGCAGTTGGAAAACGGCGTGACGATCCACAATTTCTATGTGCCGGCAGGGGGTGACGTTGCCGATCGTGCGGTGAACGAAAAGTTCGGCCAGAAACTGGACTATCTGACGGACATGCGTGACGCGTTTCGTGCTGACAAGCCGCAGAAATCCATCCTTGTGGGCGATCTGAACATCGCCCCGCGCGAAGACGACGTCTGGGACCACAAGAAATTGCTCAAGGTGGTCAGCCATACGCCCATCGAGGTGGAACATTTCGCAGAGGTCATGGCGGCAGGCGACTGGGCCGATGTGACCCGCGCCGATATTCCTGTCGGGCAACTGTACAGTTGGTGGTCGTACCGTGCCAAGGATTGGGATGCCGCCGACAAGGGCCGCAGGCTGGATCACATCTGGGCCACGGCTGACATCAGGAACGCCGGACACTCCAGCCGAATCCTGCGCAGCGCACGCGGCTGGGACAAGCCCAGCGACCACGCGCCGGTTTTTGCCACCTTTGACCTTTAGGAACATATCATGACCTTGCCTGACACGATGCGCGCCCTGATCCAGTTGCATGACGGCTATGCGGGTTCGCAGACCGGCCCCGAGATCGAGGATATGTCGCCCTATGTGGCCTTGCAGGACATTCCCCTGCCCGTCCCCGGCAAGGGGCAGGTGTTGATAAAGGTGCATCTGGCGGCGGTGAACCCGTCGGACATCCACTTTATCAAGGGCGAATATGGCCAGCCCCGTATCAAAGGTGTGCCCGCCGGGTTCGAAGCCGTTGGCGAGGTTGTCGCCGGTGATACCCCGCTTATTGGCCAGCGCGTCAGTTTCTTTGCAACCGCATCAGGCACATGGGCCGAATATGCGTTGACCGATGCCAGCGGGCTGGTGCCCTGCCGGGCGGATCTGGCTGAAACGGACGCGGCAGGGCTGCTGGTCAATCCGCTGACCGCAATGGCGATGGGCGATATACTGCGTGACAGCGGCGCGGACAGTTTCATGTTGAACGCCGCAGGGTCACAGTTGGGCAAGCTGCTGATCGCGCTGGGGCGCGACTACGGGATCAAGCCGATTGCAATTGTTCGCCGCGCTGCGCAGGCGGATGCGCTGAAAAAACTGGGCGCGGCGGCAGTGATCGTAACCGGCGACCCAGACCCGCTGGAACAAGCCCGGACGATTTTCAAATCGCTTTCTCCACGCATCCTTTTGGACGCGGTCGGTGACCAGATTACGTCCGATCTGTTCTTTGCAATGCCTGCCCATGCGCGGTGGATCAGCTATGGCAAACTGTCGAACGCGGCGCCGGCGCTGACGCAGATGGGCCAGTTCATCTTTCAGGACAAACAGATCGAAGGATTCTGGCTGACCCGCTGGATGAAGCAGGCCGATCCTGCGCGCATCCCCGAAGCCTTTAGCGATATCCAGCGACGATTCGTAACGGGCAGGTGGACCACCGATGTCGCCGGGATCGTGCCGCTGTCAGATGCGCCGGGCCGTTTGCCGGCTGTCTTGGCGCAGCCCGACGGAAAGGCCTTTATCGACCCCCGTCAATGACCGCAGTCAATACATCTGGTGGAATTGCGGTTACATGCAAAGTAAGATCGCTGTGTTTTATTGAAAAACCCGGCGATGGTTGCTATTTTGACTTATGCCCTGCGCCGGGGTCATGACGGCGCGCTGTCAGGAGGACAATGCACTGTCTCTTTCCACCACGGTTGTTGATGCAGCCAATACAGGGGTTCATGGTATGAAAGCCCTGAAAACCGCGACCAGCGAAACATTGCTGGCTGCCGTTCTGAAATCTCTTGATGATGACAAGGCCGAGGATGTCGTGCAGATCAATCTGCGGGGCAAATCCGAAATGGGCGATTACATGGTCATCGCTTCCGGCCGCTCCAGCCGGCAGGTGACGGCTATTGCCGAAAAACTGGCGGATCGGCTCAAGCAGGAATTCGGCGTGATCGCCAAGACCGAAGGCAAGGATACGGGCGACTGGGTGCTGGTCGATACGGGCGATGTGATCGTTCATGTCTTCCGACCAGAGGTGCGTGAATTCTACCAGCTTGAAAAGATGTGGCAGCCCGGGACGGCGACACCCGCCTGATGCGCGTCCATATCTGCGCGGTGGGCCGGCTGCGGCAGGGCCCCGAGCGTGACCTTTATGAAGATTACCTGACCCGGTTCGACCGGACCGGGCGTCCCCTTGCTCTTGGGCCTGCGCAGCTGATCGAGGTTGAGGACAAGAAAGGTGGCGGTATGGCCGCCGAAGCAGGACTTCTACAACGGGCGATTCCCGATGGTGCCCTGATCTGTGCGCTGGATGAGCGGGGCAAGGTCATGTCATCGCCCGCGTTTGCCGACCAGCTGGGCAACTGGCGCGATCAGGGGCGGCAGGATTTGGCCTTTGTGATTGGCGGCGCGGACGGTATTGACCCGGCGCTGCGGTCGCGTGCTGATGCCAGTCTGAGCTTTGGCAATATGGTCTGGCCGCATATGCTGGTGCGGGTCATGTTGGCAGAACAGCTTTACCGCGCGGCCTCCATTTTGGCTGGCGGACCATATCACCGGGCATAGTTCCGCCACTTGCGGGAGTTTTTTGGCCGGGATGAAGGCGTATCTGTTCCCCTTTGGTCTGCGCTGCGGTAGGTCGGAACGGAAAGAAAAAGGAGTGCTCTGATGTCGGCACCAAAGCCTGTCGTTCTTTGTATCCTCGATGGTTGGGGACTGCGCGCGGAACCCGCGGGCAATGCGCCCAAGTTGGCACATACGCCGCATTTCGATGCGGTCATGCAGGGTGCGCACGCGCAGCTTGTGACCCACGGCAATGATGTTGGCCTGCCGGCAGGCCAGATGGGCAATTCCGAGGTCGGGCACACGAATATCGGCGCGGGCCGGATTGTGGCGATGGATCTGGGTCAGATTGATCTGGCGATCGAGGACGGTTCGTTTGCCCGTCAGGATGCGATTGCCAGGTTCATCATGCAGTTACAAAAGACAGGGGGCACGGCCCATTTGATGGGTGTGGTGTCGGATGGTGGAGTGCACGGGCATATCGATCATATTGTTGCCGCGGCCACGGCGGTCTGTGATGCGGGGGTGCCGGTGGCCATTCACGCGATCACTGACGGGCGCGATGTTGCGCCATCGTCGGCCCGTGATTTTATCCGTGATTTGCAGAATCGCCTGCCGCAGACTGCACGGATCGTCACCGTGATCGGCCGCTACTACGCCATGGATCGCGACAACCGATGGGAGCGCGTCAAAACCGCCTATGATGCGATGGCGTTGGGCAAGGGAAGCCGTGCGTCATCTGCAGAGACAGCACTGGATGCGGCCTATGATGCGGGCAAGACAGATGAATTTGTTCCTGCCACGGTGATCGGGGACTATGCCGGTTTTGCGCAGGGCGACGGATTTTTCTGCCTCAACTTCCGGTCTGACCGCGCACGAGAGATTTTGGCAGCCATTGCCGACCCTGCGTTTGACGGGTTCGCGCGCGACAAACCCGACCTTGCGGCCCTGCTTGGCATGGTCAGCTATTCCGACCGGCATGACGTATGGTTCGACATCGTTTTTCCCAAGCGCGACATCCAGAACACGCTGGGGGCATGGGTTGCAAAACACGGGTTGCGCCAGTTCAGGCTGGCCGAGACGGAAAAATATCCGCATGTGACGTTCTTTTTGAATGGCGGCAAGGAAACGCCAGAGGCGGGCGAGGACCGTTTCATGCCCAAATCGCCCAATGTGGCGACATATGACCTTGCCCCGGAAATGTCCGCTTCTGACGTCACAGCGGCCTTCGTCAAGGCGATTGAAGACGGCTATGACCTGATCGTGACCAACTATGCCAACCCGGATATGGTCGGTCACACGGGTGATCTTGGCGCGGCGATCAAGGCTTGCGAGACGGTGGATCAGGGGCTGGCGCAGGTGTTGCAGGCCTTGCAGGCCGCTGGTGGGGCAATGGTGTTGACCGCGGATCATGGTAATTGCGAGATGATGATCGACCCCGAAACAGGCGGACCGCACACCGCGCACACGCTGAACCCTGTCCCCGTCGCATTGGTTGGCGGACCTGCGGGCGCGCGGCTGCGTGACGGGCGGCTGGCTGATCTGGCGCCGACGCTGCTTGACCTGATGGGGCTGGACCTGCCGCCCGAAATGACTGGCCAAAGCCTGATCGTCAGATGAGGCTTGTGGTACTTCTGGTTTTGCTGGCGCTGCCGGTGTCCGCGCAAAGCCCTGGCGACGCGGCACAGGTCGCGGCCAACCAACTGGAAGCCGCACAGATGCGCATGTCCGAAGCCCGCGGCGCGCGTGACCGTATTGCCGCATTGACTGAAACAGTGCAGGCCTACGAGGCGGGTTTGGCCGCCCTGCGCGACAGCCTGCGCAGCGTCACCGGCCGCACGGCAGAGCTGGGCGGCGAACTGGCCCGCAACCGCACGGAAATCGCTGTGTTGATTTCAGCGCTGCAGAATATCGGAAGAACCCCCGCGCCGGTGCGGTCAACCCATCCCGACGGGCCGCTTGGTGCTTTGCGTGCCGGCTTGATGGTGGCCGATCTGACGCCTGCGCTTCAGACCCGGTCGGCCACGCTTTCTGCGCAGGTGAAAGAGTTGGAGCGGCTACGCACGCTTCAGCAGGATGCGATCGCAATGCTGACCGACGGGATGCGCGGGGCGCAGACGGCCCGCGCAGCACTTGGGTTGGCAATAGCGCAGCGAACTGACCTGCCTCTCCGGTTTCAGGATGACCCGATCCAGACGGCCCTGCTGCTTGCCAGCACCGACACGCTCGAAGCGTTTGCCAACGGTCTGTTTGCAGGTGCGCCCAATGTCGAAACAGACGTCAGGGCCGCAGGCAATCTGCCGCTACCCGTTGCCGGGGCGGTCGTGCCGGTTGATGGTCGTCCGGGCATTGCGATCCGCGCAGTGCCACGGGCGCTTGTTACGGCACCGGTGGCCGCCACGATCCTGTTTCGCGGCCCGCTTTTGGATTATGGCACCGTGATGATACTTGAACCGGCGCCTGACGTGCTATTTGTTCTTGCAGGATTGGCCGAGGTCTTTGGCGAACCGGGTGAAATCCTGGCGGCCGGTGCGCCACTGGGGCTATTGGGGGGGGAACAGCCGGATGTTGACAGTATTTTGAACCAAACGGATGAGAATACCCCCGAAGATCAGCGTCAGGCTCTTTATCTTGAGGTCAGGGACGGGCAAAGTCCCGTTGATCCGGGCATCTGGTTTGCGATCGACAAGGAATAGGACACGGATATGAAAAAGTTGATGATGGCCGCTTTTGGTGGCGCGGCACTGGGACTGATGGCAAGTAGTCAGCTGGCTGGTCCGCTTTTGGCGCAAGAGGCCGAAAACAAGGCGAGCATTTACGAACAACTTGACCTGTTTGGTGACATCTTTGAACGCATCCGGGCCGGCTATGTCGAGGACGTTGACGAAAAGGAATTGATCGAGGCTGCCATCAACGGCATGCTGACATCGCTTGATCCGCATTCCAGCTATCTGTCCGCCGATGATGCCGCCAAGATGCGTGTGCAGACGTCAGGAGAATTTGGCGGATTGGGAATCGAGGTGACGCAGGAAGATGGCTGGGTCAAGGTCGTATCGCCCATGGATGGCACCCCGGCCGATGCAGCGGGCATTCTGGCGGGTGATTTCATCACCGCCGTGGATGGTGAAAGCGTGATGGGCCTGACGCTGGATGATGCGGTGAACCTGATGCGCGGACCTGTCGGGTCAGAGATCATCATCACCGTCGTCCGCGAAGGTGAGGTGGAACCGTTCGATGTGTCGCTGATCCGTGATACGATCAAGTTGACGGCCGTGCGCAGCCGAACCGAGGGCAATGCCGTGGTGTTGCGCGTGACCACTTTCAATGAACAGACCTATCCAAATCTGCGCGAGGGTCTGGCAGAACAGATCGCCGATGCGGACGGGATCGACAATATCGACGGGATCGTACTGGACCTCCGCAACAACCCCGGCGGTCTGTTGAATCAGGCGATTTTCGTGTCCGATGCATTTCTGGATGCAGGTGAAATCGTATCCACCCGCGGGCGCAACATCGCGGATGGCGAACGCTTCAACGCATCCGAAGGCGATCTGGCCGAAGGCAAACCCATTGTTGTCTTGATCAACGGCGGGTCCGCTTCGGCGTCTGAAATCGTTGCTGGCGCCTTGCAGGATCATCGCCGGGCGATTGTTGTGGGTACCAAATCCTTTGGCAAGGGATCGGTCCAGACCGTGGTGCCTTTGCGGGGGGATGGCGCGATGCGCCTGACGACAGCGCGTTATTACACGCCTTCGGGCCGGTCCATTCAGGCGCTGGGGATTTCCCCCGATATCATCGTCGAACAGCCGCGTCCAAGCCAGGTTGCCGAGGAAGAGGACGACAGCACACAGCGCCAGCGCTCTGAGGCGGACCTGCGCGGGGCATTGAATAACGATAGCCTGACAGAGGACGAGATTCGCCAGATCGAAGAAGACCGCGCCCGCGCCGAGGCTGCGGCCCAACTGCGCGAAGACGATTATCAGCTGGCCTATGCCATTGATATCCTGAAGGGACTGAACGCCCTTGGCCCATTGGCGGACAACCGAAACTAAGCATGTTGCAGTAGGGTGGGATGAAACCCACCCTATTTGCAGCGATTGCATATACGTCAGCAATATTGACTTAGCTAGATAATCGGGCATTCTTTGCGCAATGATTGCATTGCGGGGGTGCGAATGGAGTGGCAACAAGTCTTTTCAACGCGGATCGCGCGGATGAAGGCATCAGAGATTCGCGAGCTTCTCAAACTGCTGGATCAGCCCGGCATCATTTCTTTTGCGGGCGGGATACCGGACCCACGACTCTTCCCGGACACTGCATTTCAAGACGCATACAGCGCGATATTTTCTGACGGTGCAGGGGCTGAAGCCCTGCAGTATTCCGTCAGCGAAGGTTATACGCCCCTGCGCGACTGGATCGCGGGCGAGATGGGCAGGCTGGGCGTGCCCTGCACCCGTGACAACATCTTGATCACATCGGGATCGCAGCAGGCGCTGGATTATCTGGGTAAACTGATGCTGTCGCCCGGCGACACTGCGTTGGTTGGCTGGCCGACCTATCTGGGCGCGCTTGGGGCATTCAACGCCTATGAACCCCGCTATGATCGGTTGTCGCCGCAGGGCAACCGATCCGCACAGGATTACGCCGATGCGGCAGAGGCTGCCGGGGGGCGGGTCAAATTCGCCTATATGTCAGTTGATTTCGCCAACCCCACGGGCGAGACACTTGACCGTGCAACCCGCGAGCGGATGATCGACCTTGCCGACACTCTTGATATTGCTGTGATCGAGGACGCCGCCTATCAGGCATTGCGCTATGAAGGCGAAGAGATCCCGCCGATCCTTGCGCTGGAAATCGCCCGCAAAGGTAGTATCGACGCTTGCCGCACGCTTTATTGCGGCAGTTTTTCCAAGTCGCTGGCGCCAGGTCTGCGGGTGGGCTGGGTCTGTGCGGCAAAGCCTGCGATCAGCCAGCTTGTCCTGATGAAACAGGCCGCCGACCTGCATTCATCGACCATCAACCAAATGGCCATTGCAGAGGTGGCCAGCACTGTCTTTGACAGCCATGTGGCGATGTTGCGCGACACCTATCGTGCGCGGCGCGATGCGATGCTGGCGGCCTTGGCAGCGCACATGCCGCCAGGAGTGACATGGATAAAGCCCGAGGGTGGCATGTTCATCTGGTTGACCCTGCCGGCAAGGATGGACGGTGCCGACCTGCTGGCGCGATCCTTGGAAAACCAGCGCGTCGCCTTTGTGCCCGGCCGCGCCTTTCATGCCGATGGATCAGGTGGCAACACGATCCGGCTCAGCTTTTCTCTGGCCGATCCCGTCACGATTGACGAAGGCATCAAACGGCTGGGGGCGTTGCTGTCAGCTTAGGCTTTGGCGTGCGCCGCGTCTGGATCGTAGAACGGCCTCACCTGCGCCATTGCCCGAACGCGCGTGCCCATGACGTCGATTTCATAGGTGCCGGTCAGCATGTCCTGCACCGTTTCGCCGGGGCAGGGCACATAGCCCATGCCCATCGCCGCGCCCAGATGGTGCCCATAGCCGCCCGATGTCAGATGCCCCACAACCTGCCCGTCGCGCAGGATCGGTTCGTTGTGATAAAGCAGGGGTGCGGGGTCGGTCAGCATGAATTGCACCAGCCGCCTGTCCAGTCCCGCATCCCGTTTGCGCAGCACCGCATCGCGACCGATGAACGCGGACTTGCCGGTTTTCACCGCGAAGCCAAGCCCCGCCTCCAGCACGTGATCTTCGCAGGTGATGTCATGGCCGAAATGCCGGAATCCTTTTTCCAGTCGCGCACAGTCCATCATGTGCATCCCACAGAGTTTCAGGCCCATGTCGCGCCCGGCCGCGTCCAGCACCTCGAACACATGGGCGGCCATGTCGGCGGATACATATACTTCCCATCCCAGTTCACCCACATAGGTGACGCGATGCACACGGGCCAGCGCCATGCCAATCTCGATGACCTGGGCCGTGCCAAATGGATTGATGGCGTTGGAAAAATTATTGGGCGATACTTTCTCCAACAGCTTGCGGCTGTTTGGCCCCATCACCGCCATCACCGCCTCGCCTGCTGTCATGTCGGTGATGACCACGTTGAAATCGTCCGCATGGCGTTGCATCCATGTCTGGTCGGCCAGCCGCGTAGCCGCAGGTGTCACGACCAGGTAAGTGGTTTCAGACAGGCGTGTGATGGTCACATCCGCCTCGATCCCGCCGCGTGGATTCAGGAACTGACTATAGACGATCCGGCCCACCGGCACATCATACTGTCCGCCCGCGACATGGTTCAGAAACGCGGTTGCGTCGCGCCCTTCCACCCTGATCTTGCCGAAGGACGACATGTCATACAAGCCGACATTACTGCGGATCGCGGCCAGTTCTGCGGCCACATTGCCAAAGAAATTCTGCCGCTGCCATGAATATTCATAGGCCGGGGTTTGTCCTGGTTCTGCAATCCAGTTTGCCCTTTCCCACCCCGCCAGTTCACCCATGACAGCACCTCTGTCCAGCAGATGCTGATGGAACGGCGAGCGCCGGATTCCGCGCGCAGTGGCCTTTTGGCGGTAAGGGAAGTGATCGGCATAAAGCAGACCCAGTGTTTCCTTTGACCGTTCGAACAGATAGGTCTTGTTTCCCTGAAAC
>NZ_CBFIBD010000002.1:0-155859 GCF_965660735.1 Yoonia sp. | reverse complement strand
ATATCCACATCGCCCAGATCAAACGGCTTTTCCCCCGCATCCATCCACTGCGACAGCGCCATGCCCGCGCCGCCTGCCGACTGTATCCCGATAGAGTTGAAGCCAGCCGCAACCCAGACGTTATCCATCTCGGGGGCGAGACCCAGATGGTAGGCGTCATCGGGGGTGAAACTTTCGGGACCATTGAAAAATGTCTGTATGCCCGCATCTGCCAGCATTGGCATCCTGTTGCACGCGGCTTCAAGGATTGGCTCGAAATGGTCGAAATCGTCGGGCAGTTGATCGAACTCGAAATCAGCAGGGATGCCATTCATCCCCCACGGTTTGGCATTGGGTTCAAACGCGCCCAGCAGGATCTTGCCCGCGTCTTCCTTGTAGTATGCGCATTCATCCGGTACGCGCAGCACCGGCAGATGCGTCAGGCCCGCGATCGGTTCGGTCACCATGTAGAAATGCTCGCAGGCGTGCAGCGGCACGTTGACACCGGCCATGCGGCCCACCTGATGCCCCCACATGCCTGCGCAATTCACGATCATGTCACAGGCGATACTGCCTTGTTCGGTGCCGCTGTGCCATTCCACCGAGGTCACGCGCCGCCCGGTGCGGTTGATCGCTGTTACTGCCGTCTGTTCGGCCACGACCGCCCCGCGCTGCCGCGCACCTTTGGCCAGCGCCAGCGCGATATTGGACGGGTCGCCTTGCCCGTCCAGCGGCAGATAGACACCGCCGGTCACACCTTTGATGTTCAAGTGTTCATAGCGGGCTTTTACCTCATCCGGCGAAATCTCTTCAACTTCGACGCCAAAGGCGCGGGCCATCGCGGCAGAGCGGTAAATCTCCTCTCGCCGCGCGTTGGTCAGGGCGACAGTGATGGACCCGCAGCGCCGAAACCCGGTGGCGACGCCAGTTTCGGCCTCCAACCTGCCATAGAGTTCCTGTGAATATTTGGCGAGCTTTGTCATGTTCGCCGTGGCGCGTAGCTGGGCGATCAGTCCGGCGGCATGCCACGTGGTGCCGGATGTCAGTTGTTTGCGTTCTAGCAAAACAACGTCCTGCCAGCCCAGTTGCGTCAGGTGATAGGCGACGGAACTGCCGACCACCCCACCACCGACAATCACCACACGTGCGCGTTCAGGTAACATCAAACCACCTTGTGTCCGGCATCGCGGATTGCGCGCGCCAATCTTGCGATATGGGCTGGCCCGACCTCGCAACAGCCGCCAACGATTGTGGCACCCTGCGCTATCCATCCCATCGCGATGGCGGCATAGGCGTCGGGGCCAAGGTCCGTGCGGGCGGTCAGGCTGTCGACAGTTGATTTGTCTTTCAGAAAATCGCCGCTGATCCGGGTGAACCCGTTGGCATAGCCCCCAAAAGGCAGATCATGCTGCGCAAGGATATCCAGCGCCGTGGTGATCGCCTCGGGGGCCGAGCAATTCACCAGCAGGGCGGCGGCCCCATCCGCCACGGCCAGCACATCGGCCAGGGGTTCACCCGATCGCAGACGCGTGCCGTCGCTGTCATCCACCGTCATTGCAAGCCAGACAGGTTTACCCGCAGTTTTTGCGCCTTCCAGCACGGCGCGGGCATGGGCCACGGATGCGATGGTTTCGCAAATGATCAGATCAACATGCGGGGCGAGTAATTGCGCGATCTCGGTATATTTCGCCACGGCGGTCGCGTGATCAGGGTGGTCACCGGGGCGATAGCTGCCCACCAATGGGCCGATTGCACCGGCAATGCGCTGGTCGGTGACGGCGGCCTTTGCCTCGGCCACGGCGGCCAGATGCAGGGCGGTGAATGCATCTGCCAGCGGCGTGCCTTTCAGCCTGTCATGGTGGATGGCATAGGTGTTCGTGGTATGCACCGTCGCACCCGCGTCGCGGTAATCGGCATGCACGGCGGTCACCAGACCGGGGTGGTCGATCATGACCTGGGTAGACCACAGCGGCGTTGGCGTATCTCCGGCGCGATGCACCAGTTCCTGCCCCATACCGCCGTCCAGCAGGGTGATTTCGGTCATGTGCGCAGCCTTTCGTTGATGGGATCCCAAAGGGGTTGATCGGCTTCTACGGTGGCGACAAAGCGATCACCATAGATTTCAACCGCGACCTTTGTGCCCGGCACGGCAAGATCGGCGCGCAACATGGCAAGTGCGATGGATTTGTTCACGCGGTATCCCCACACCCCCGATGTGGTTTCGCCGACCACTGCGCCATCGTGCCAGATCGTTGACATGTATGGCGCATCGCAGGGGCCGGGATCATCCAGCGTCAGGGTGACGAACCGTTTGGCGACACCGCGGTGCCGTTCGGCCAGCAGCGCCGCCTTGCCGGGAAAATCCTGCGGCTTGTCAAGACTGACGAACCGCGCGAGCCCACCTTCCAGCATGGAATAATCGGTGCTCAGGTCGCCTTTCCACGCGCGATACCCCTTTTCGATTCGCAGCGCGTTCAGCGCGAACATGCCAAAGGGTTTCAGCCCGTGCGGCGCACCCGCCTGCATCACGGCATCAAACACCGCTGGCGTGTCAGCGATCTTGGTGTGGATTTCCCAGCCCATTTCCCCGGCGAAACTGACCCGGACCAGCTGTGCCCATATCCCCGCGATCTTCGCTGACTGGTGGGTCAGCCATCCCTTGGTCAGATCTGCATCGGAACACGCGGCAAGAATGGCGCGGGATTTTGGGCCGGTCAGAATTTGGCATGTGAAATCGCGGGTCGCATCGGCCAAGATAAACCCGGCATCGGCGGGCATATGCGCTTGCAACCATTCCAGATCATGCCACTGGGCGGCGGCGGCGGTAATCAGGAAAAAGAAATCATCTTCCAGCCGGATCGCTGACATTTCCGTCACGATGCGGCCACGGTCATCGGCAAAGTAAACCAACCCGATCCGCCCCACCTTGGGGATGGCCCCGGTGCAAAGCCCACGCAGAAAATCAGCCGCCCCCGGACCCTGTAGCCGGTAGCGAGAGAAGCCAGGCAGATCGAGGATACCTGCCGCATCGCGCACCGCTTCGCATTCGGCCTTGATGCGCGGCTGCCACGGGCCGTTGCGTTCCCAGGTCTGGGTTGCCGCTTCGGAAGTGTCATCGCCAGCCTCGGCAAACCAGTTGGCCCGCTCCCAGCCGTTATAGGCGCCCATGACGCCGCCCATTTCGATGATCTTGTCATGCACCGGCGACAGCTTTTTATCCCGTCCTGCAGACCAGGTGTGATAGGGGAAATGCATCGCATATTCATGGCCATAGGTTTCCACTGCCTTGGCGTGGCAATAGTCCTGATCGGTGTAATCGGTAAACCGGCGCGGGTCGCAGGCCCACATGTCCCATTCAGGCCGGCCATCGACGATCCATTCCGCCGCGACCTTGCCCGCACCACCGCCTTGCGTGATGCCAAAGGTGAATACGCAAGCCTCAAACGCGTTCCTGACGCCCGGCATCGGCCCCAGCAGCGGCAGGCCATCGGGCGCATAGGGGATCGGCCCGTTGATCACACGCCCCACGCCGGCCGTCCCAAGGATCGGGACGCGCGCCATCGCATCCATCATATACCATTCCAGCCGCTCCAGATCGTCAGGGTAAAGCTGAAAGCTGAAATCGTCGGGCATCGGATCATCGGGTGTGACCCAATGCGCCTTGCAGTTGCGTTCGTACGGGCCAAGGTTCAGCCCGTTCTTGTCCTGCCGCAGGTAATAGGAACTGTCCACGTCGCGCAGCAATGGCACCTTGCGACCATTGGCGGCGGTCCATGCGGCCAGTTCCGGGATTTCCTCGGTCAGGAAAAACTGGTGCGACATGATCACCATCGGCACCGTGCGCCCGCCATAGGGCTTGAACCATTCGCCGACACGCTGTGCGTAATACCCAGCGGCATTCACCACCTTTTCACAGGCGATATCGCCTTTGTCGGTGTGGACGATCCAGCCATCCGGCGTCTGGGTCACGCCGGTCGCCGGGCAAAACCGTTCAATATGCGCCCCCATCTGGCGCGCGCCTTTGGCCAGCGCCTGTGTCAATTGCGCGGGGTCGATATCACCATCGTCGGGATCATAAAGCGCGCCGGCCAAATCGTGGATTGCCAGAAACGGATACATCGCCTTTGCCGCGTCAGGCGTCATCAGCGACAGGTTCAGTCCCTGGTAATTGCCCATACCCTTGGCGCGGGCGAATTCCTGCATCCGTTCTCTGCTGTGCGCCAGCCGGATTGACCCGGTGACGTGGTAATTCATCGGGTAATCCACCTCGGCCGCCAGCCCTTTATACAGACCCAGCGAATAACGCTGCATGTTCATCACCGCCCAGGAGGTGCTGAACGACGGGCAGTTGCCGGCGGCGTGCCATGTGGACCCGGCAGTCAGTTCGTTTTTTTCCACCAAGACGCAATCGGTCCAGCCCTTTTTGGCCAGATGGTAAAGGGTGGACACACCGACAACGCCGCCACCAATGATGACCACACGGGCAGAGTTTGGGAAATCGGACATGGCCGGCGCCTCTCTAGTAAACAGGGGGCGAAATCACCCAGATGATCTCGCAGGTTTCCGGGTAAGGGTTCGCCCAGCAAAACGGCTCTCCACGCAGGCGGAAACTGTCGCCCTGGCCCAGCTGGAACAGATCGCCGCCGATCCACAGGTTGAAACGGCCTGCCACAATATACCCGATTTCCTGTGTCGGGCGCGTGAGTGCCACATCCAGCGTGGCCCCGGAGGCGAAACGGGAATGTATCACCTCGAAATCGTCGGTCAGATCGGGCGACAACAAACCCTCGACCAGCCCGGGCGTGCGTGATCCGATCGGGCGGCGGGCACCCGCGCGCACGATCCGGCCATGTTCGCGCGGGGTCGCATCGCGTTGGATCAGGCTGGACACCGACACATCCAGCGCGCGCGCCAGATCGCGCAGATCATCAGGGGAAGCTTCGGAAATATCGCGCTCGACCTGGCTGAGCCAGCCAACAGACCGACCTAATGTATCTGCCAGATCCTGTAGGGTCAGCGCGCGCGCCTTGCGCAGGGCGCGCACATCGGCACCCAGCGTACGCGCCTCTGTCTGAAGATCATGCAGCATGACGACTCGTGTGAAAAACGACCTTTGATCTTCACCGTTGCATGCGTTCGTGAAATTTCAAAGCAAAATTTCACGTGCCTTCTTCTGTTCAAAAATACCTCCGCCGGAGGCATCAAAGTTTTGCAAAAGTGTCCGCCAGCACGGCCGCCAGACCCTCTGCGTCAGCCTGATCAAAGGCATCGGGAAGGTCGCTATCGATGTCGAACACGGCGATCAGATCGCCCGCGCGGTTCCATACTGGCAGTACCAGCTCCGACCGGGTGGAGGACGCACAGGCGATATGGCCCGGGAAGGCGTCGACATCGGCGACAAGTTGCACCTGACCGGTGCGCGCAGCAGCACCGCAGACGCCCCTGTCGAAAGGAATGACAAGGCACCCATGCCCGCCCTGATAGGGGCCGATTTTCAACAGTTCCGGCCTTACCACGCGGTAAAACCCCGTCCAGTTGAATCGGTCGTCGCTGTGATGCACCTCGCAGGTGACGGTGGCCATCAGCGCGACGGGATCGTTTTCGCCTGCGGTCAGTGCCGCGATGGTCTTTGCAAGTGTAGAATAATCAACGCGCATGTTGTGCCTATTGCGATGGTTGCAGGGGGTTTTCCACCCCCCGCCCCTGCGGGGCGTCCCCCGGAGGATATTTCTACTCGGAAGAAGCGATCAGGGCCGTTCGATGGCGATGGCCGTGCCTTCGCCGCCGCCGATGCAGATCGCAGCGATACCACGTTTCAAACCGCGCGTTTCCAGCGCGTTCAGCAGGGTCACGATGATCCGTGTGCCGGATGCGCCGATCGGATGGCCCAATGCGCAGGCACCACCGTTCACGTTAATCCTGTCGCGGGGGATATTCATTTCGCGCATGAAGGCCATAGGGACGACTGCAAAGGCTTCGTTTACTTCCCAAAGGTCCACGTCATCCACCGACCACCCGACCCGCGCCAGCAGTTTTTGCGCAGCGGGGATGGGGGCCGTCGTGAACCATGCCGGCGCCTGCGCGTGGCTGGCGTGGCCAAGGATACGTGCACGGACGTGCGTGGCGTTTTCGCCTGCGGCCAGCACCAATGCGGCCGCACCGTCCGAGATGCTGGATGCGTTCGCGGCGGTGACCGTGCCATCCTGGCGAAAGGCGGGTTTCAGTGTCGGGATTTTTTCCGGACGTGCCTTGGCGGGCTGTTCGTCGGTTGTGATAACAACCTGTCCATTGCGGCTGTGCAATGTCACGGGCGTGACTTCAGAGGCGAAAGCGCCGCTTGCTTCGGCGGCCAGCGCGTTCGACAGGGACGCCAGAGCGTATTCATCCTGATCGGCACGGGTAAACTGATACTTTTCGGCGCAATCTTCGGCGAATGTGCCCATCAGGCGGCCCTTGTCATAGGCGTCTTCCAGACCGTCAAGAAACATGCTGTCAATGGCCTGCTGATGCCCGATCCGTGCGCCGGATCGCATTTTTGGCATCAGATAAGGGGCGTTCGTCATGCTTTCCATGCCGCCGGCGACCATCACCTGTGCGCCGCCCAATGCGATCTGGTCAAAGGCCATCATTGCGGTTTTCATGCCGGATCCACACATCTTGTTCAGGGTGGTGGCAGGCACGTCTTTGCCCAGACCAGCGGCAAAACTGGCCTGGCGTGCGGGGGCCTGGCCCTGACCTGCGGGCAGCACACAGCCCATCAACACCTCGTCTACAGTTGTTACACCGGCACCATCCATCGCGGCGCGGATCGCGGCACCGCCCAGCGTCGGGGCAGATACACCGCCAAAAACCCCCTGAAATCCACCCATTGGTGTGCGCGCAGCACCTGTGATGACGACGTCGTGCATGAACATCTCCCTTTTGGTGCAAGGGTACGCTTGCGATACCGAAAGGAAAAGCCTTCATTCAGGAGGATCCCGAGATCAAAAATGGGCATTGCACGTGCCGTTTGGCACCTTAGTTTCAGCAGTGAACACAAGAGGGACAAACATGCGCGATTTTCATAAACCTGGCCGGTCGGCGGTCTTTGCCGACAACGGTATCTGTGCCACGTCACATCCCTTAGCGGCAAAGGTCGCGGTCCAGATGCTGGAGGCAGGCGGCAACGCCATGGATGCGGCCATAGCCGGGGCGGTCCTGCTGGGCATTTGCGAACCGCAGATGACAGGCATCGGTGGCGATTGCTTTGTGCTGCTGACGCCGCCGGGTGAAGATCGGGTTGTGGCGCTGAACGGGTCGGGCCGTGCGCCCGCAGGTCTGGACGCGGCGATTTTGCGTGACAAAGGGCAAATTGCGATCGCGCCCTATTCCGCAGATGCGGTCACGGTTCCGGGGGCAATTGATGCGTTTTGCAGGCTGTCGCAGGATTGGGGCAAGGTTGGGATGAAGGCCGCACTAGCCCCCGCAATCCATTATGCCGAAACTGGCGTGCCTGTCGCGCCGCGTGTGGCGTCTGACTGGGCGCAGGCGGTGGGCAACCTGTCGGGCCATGCGCGCGATCTGTTTCTGATGGGCGGTGCGGCCCCTGCGCCCGGGCAGAAATTTGCCGCCCCCGGTCAGGCCGAGGTGTTGCGCCGCATCGCGCTTGATGGGCGCGATGCATTTTATGAAGGCGAGATCGCCGAAGATATGGTTGCCAGTCTGAACGCGGCGGGTGGCACACATACGCTGGATGATTTCGCCGCGACATCCTGTGACTATACCGATCCGATCGGCGGGGGCTATGGCGGGCTGGATCTCTATGAGCATCCGCCAAACGGGCAGGGGGCCACGGCGATTCTGCTGCTGAATATCCTTAAGCATTTCGACATCGCGGGAATGGACCCCTGGGGCGCCGATCGCGCGCATATCGAGGCCGAGGCGACCAAGCTGGCCTATGATGCGCGCAACCGATTTCTGGCCGATCCCGATCACACCACGCGGGCGGGTTACATGATGGCACCGGAAACCGCCGCGAAACTGGCCGGTCTGATTGATCCGGCCAAGGCGATGCCCGGCGCCGTGCCGGGGGCCGAGGCGGTGCACAAGGACACCATCTATATCACTGTGGTTGACCGTGATCGTATGACCGTTTCGTTGATCTATTCGGTTTTCCATTCCTTTGGGTCGGGCATTGCATCTGACAAATTCGGCATCCTTTTCCAGAACCGGGGCGCTGCATTTTCCCTGACCGAAGGCCACCCGAACGAGGCGAAAGGCGGTAAACGCCCGATGCATACGATCATCCCCGGGCTGCTGAAAAAAGACGGCAAGGCCTACATGCCGTTTGGTGTGATGGGCGGGCAATACCAATCCACCGGCCACGCCAGGTTCGTCACCAACACGACCGATTTCGGCCTGTCCCCGCAGGATGCCATCGACGCACCGCGATGTTTTGCAGATGGTGATGTATTGAATGTGGAAAACGGCTATTCCGACGCGGTCAAGGTGGATCTGGCGGCGCGCGGCCATGACGTGCGCACACCAGACACAGCTATTGGCGGGGCGCAGGCGATCATGATCCACGACAGTGGCGTGCTGGAGGGCGGTAGCGATCCGCGCAAGGACGGGTGCGCGCTGGGCTATTGAAAGCGCGGCTCTGCGGTGCTGGCAAAATGTCAGCCGCGCAGGGTCATGTGCCGGTTCACATCCTTGTAAAGCAGGTAACGAAACGGCCCCGGTCCCCCTGCGTAACAGGCCTGCGGACAAAAGGCGCGCAGCCACATGAAATCGCCCGCCTCGACCTCGACCCAGTCCTGATTCAGACGGTAGACTGCCTTGCCCTGCAGCACATACAGCCCGTGTTCCATGACGTGCGTTTCGGCAAAGGGGATCACCGCGCCGGGCTGAAAGGTGACGATATTGACGTGCATGTCGTGGCGCATGTCGCCGGGGTCAACGAAACGGGTCGTGGCCCATTTGCCGTCGGTTCCGGGCATGGAGATGGTTGTCGCTGCATGTTCATCGGTGACAAAGGCATCCGGCAGGTCGATCCCTTCAACGCGCTGATAAGCCTTGCGCACCCAGTGGAAGCGTGCCGGTGCATCGCTGTTGTTGGCCAGCGACCAATCGCAACCTGGCGGCAGATAAGCATAGCCGCCCATGGCCAGTTCATGTGTTCCCGCGCCGATCCGCAGGGTCATTGTGCCATCGACCACGAACAGCACGCCTTGTGCCTTCGGGTCTGTTTCCGGCCTGGTGCTGCCGCCGCCGGGCGACACTTCCATGATGTATTGGCTAAAGGTTTCGGCAAAGCCTGACAGGGGCCGGGCCAGCACCCAGGCGCGTGTCTTGTCCCAGAACGGCAGGTTGCTGGTGACGATGTCGGTCATCGTGCCCTTGGGGATCACCGCGTAGGCGTCGGTAAACATCGCCCGGTCGGTCAGCAGTTGGGTCTGCGGGGGCAACCCGCCTGTGGGCGCGTAATATGGCGGTTTCGACATCATCTTATCCTTTGGTTGATCGCATTAGACCGCAGGTGCCGCCGCCACGAAAGGGGCGCTGCGCCGATAGGACCCATCGGTTTTCTTTGAAGGTTCAGGCGGCGGGGGCCACGGCAAAGGGCAGATGCCCGATCTTGATCCAGAATTTGGCGCCCTCCGCGCCCGCGGTCACGGACAGCCCCTTGCCATCGGGCACCCGCAGCCATGATCCTTGGCGCAACGTGTCGCCGCTTTCCTGCAACGTGCCATCAAGCACCAGCAGTTCCGCCCCGCCCGCCGCCGGATCAGACCAGACCGCACCGGGGGCCAAGTCCAGATAATGCACCGTTTCGCGACTGTCTTGATGCAGGGTCTTCAGCGCGACACCATCGGCCACGGTTTTCAGGTCGCGGGTCATGTCCATGCGAAACTGGTTGCGGTCGTCGGGGTCGAATTGCCAGAGTTTCACGAAAATCGTGCAGCCATCGGCGGCCCCGGGCGTGTGCGACGTGGTTGGCGGGTTGCGCACATAGGTTCCTGCCGGATAGTCGCCATGTTCGTCCTGAAATGTTCCTTCCAGCACGATGAATTCCTCGCCACCCGTATGCGTATGGGCGGAAAAATGGCTGCCAGGCGCATAGCGCACGATGGATGTGGCGCGCGCCACCTCATCCCCGATCCGGTCCAGCATGCGCCGGTCCACCCCTGCCATGGGCGAGGCTTTCCAAGGGATGTCGTTGGTGTGGATTAATACGCGTTGCGTGAAATCTGCATTCAGTTCCATTGTCTTACCTCATAATGGGGCAAGTGTGATGCCCGCGTCAGTCAGGTGTTTACGAATGCCGCGCGCCATGGCCACCGCATCGGGGGTGTCGCCATGCAGGCAGATCGTATCGATCCGGCAAGGGATATGCTTGCCGCTTTCGGCAATGATAGCGCCCGCGTCCAGCATGGCCAGTATCCGCGCCGCTGCCACATCGGCATCGTGCAGCACGGCACCGGGTTTTGACCGGTTGACCAGTGTCGCATCGTCCTCGTAGGCGCGGTCGGCAAAAATTTCGCCGGCCCAATTGCAGCCCAGATCGCGCGCGACGTCTTCCATCGCGGTGGCAGCCAGCACCATGATGATGATGTCAGGGTCCACATCCAGCGCGGCGGTATAGCAGGCCCGCGCAAGCCCCGCATCGACAGATGCCATGTTCGCCAGCGCCCCGTGCAGTTTCAGGTGCCGGACTTGGCCGCCCGCGCGGCGCGCCATCGCTTGTGCGGCACCCAGTTGATAGGCGACGTCATTGGCGATTTCGTCATGCGGCAACGGCAAGGGCCGTCGCCCGAAGCCTTTGAGATCGGCAAAGCCGGGGTGCGCGCCGATGCCAACGCCCTTGGCAACAGCGATTTGCATGGTCCTTGCCATCACATCGGGGTCGCCCGCGTGGAAACCGCAGGCGATATTGGCCGAAGTCACGATATCAAGCAGGGCGGCATCATCGCCCATGGACCAGGGGCCGAATGCTTCACCCATGTCCGAATTCAGATCAACGGTGCGCGTCATGTCAGGGCCTTTCAAGATCGTCACCGGGGGTCACCCCGCTGATCAGTTGGTATCCCAGCAGATCGGCAATGTCATGCGGGTCACGCACCAGTGGCTGGCAGGTCTTGCGCAGGGCGGCCAGTTGTGTGCGGGCTGTCTGCACGGTGGCATCGGCCTGCAACAGCGTCAGCATCTGGAATTGCAGCGCAGCACCCGGCATGGCCTGTGCTACGCGCGGCAGATCGGCGGGAATCACCGTGCCGATGCGGGGATAGCCGCCAATGGTCTGACATTCGGCCAGCAGCACATAGGGCACCCCGTCGCCGGTCATCTGGATATCGCCGGGCACGATAAGGTCGGACACGATGTTCAACTGGTCCGCCGCACCAAACCCCGCCCCGTCATGGTCAAGCCGCACACCCTGACGGTTGCCACGCGGACTGCGCTTGAATGTCGTCGCGGTGAAACGTTCCAGCGTTGCGGCGTCAAAGATGTCCGTTTGCGGTCCGGGCATGATACGGATCGTGCCCCCGTCCAGACGGTGACTGGCGGGCAGGCGCATGGGCCCGGCCAGCAAATCTTTGTCAGTACCCAGCGGCACGGCATCACCATCCTGCAAGGCGCGCCCGATCCCGGCAGTCAGATGGGTGGCGCGGCTGCCCATGATGGGCGCTGTCGTGATCCCACCGGCAAAGGCCAGGTAGCCGAACACACCCTGCTGCGCCCCGCCGATCCGCAGTTTCTGACCCGCGCGCAACAGCTGGCTGCTATTGTGGGGCACTGGTGCCCCGTCAATCGTGGCCTGCATCCGCGCGCCTGTCAGGGCAAAGCGGGTGTTCTGCGTCGTGCCGAACACACCACCCATGCCCATCATTTCAATCACGGCATTTGCCGGATCGGACCCAAGCAGTGCGGCGGCCTCCAGCAAGGCGAGCGGGTCTGCGGCGCCGCCGTGCGACAACCCTTGCGCCGTCCAGCCCGGACGACCCTGGTCCTGGACAGTCACAGCAGGGCCGACACTATGGATGTGCAATTCGCCTGTCATGTCAGCACCGTGCAGCGCGCGCCGCCGTTGGTATCCCTGTTCTGGCGCAGCGTGACGAATTCGCTGTCAGAGACATGGCAAAACCGGATCGCATCGCCGGGGACAAGCGGGAACGGCTGCTCTGCATCGGGCTGATAAACCCGAAAGGCTGTCTGCCCGATATGGCGCCATCCGGTGGGCGCATCGGCTGCAAAGACAATCAACTGGCGCACTGCCGTCACCAAGGCACCGTTCGGCATTTTTTCTGTCAGCGATGCCTGGCGGGGAATGTCCCAATGTGCCGGCAACATGCCCAGATAGGGCTGGCCGGGCGCAAAGCCTACGGCGATGACCCGCAGGGTCTGTGCTTCGATTTCCGCGATGGCCTGTTCCGGGGTGAGACCGGCAAGGGCTGCCGCCTCGGCCAGTTGGGGGCCATGGTCGGGGCCGAAAGCCACGGGGATATCCCAGCGGCGTCTGGGTGTTGCAACCGCATCGGCCAGACCGTTGCACACGCTGTGCACGGCGGCGGCCACGGCATCACGTGTCGTTTCGGCAGGGTCAAAGGCTATGCGCACCGACACAAGCGATGACGCAACTTCGGTGACACCTTGCAGGTGCATCTTGGCAAGCTGATCGCGAAAGGCCAATGCCCGATGATTGGCCTCTTCGGTCAAACTGCGGGAAAATCGGACAAGAACCCCATCCACGCCAAGCGGGCGAATGTCAGGGGGTGGTAAAAGTTCGGACATGGGTTTGGTCCTGTCTTGTTCCCTTACTTAGTGGAAAGCGACAGGGTGTTTGTCAATGCGCTGGGGGTAATCGGGTTTGATGGCTGTCGTCTGCGATAACGCCATTCCGCTTGCCTGTGATGCAATGCCAAGGACGGATTTGCAGCAGTTGGCGACCCTAGGCGTCTGTTCCGCCGCGCGGTATATCACCTGTCGGCCCGCCTTGTCGTGGGGTGCGGTCGCGGGCGTTGACGGGCCCCTTGCAAACGATAAAGGACACCGACCTGGCTGATTACCAGATATCGGGGCCCTTGTCGGCAAAGGCATTTACGAGAAAATCAATGAAGGCACGCACCTTTGGCTGCGTAAAGCGGCCGGGCGGATAGACGGCATAGATGCCTTGGGTTTCTTGCGGCAGATCCGGAATGGCCTCTTCGACCAGACCGTTCCGCATGGCGTCAGCATACAGAAAGCTTGGAAGGTATGCGATGCCAAGCCCGCCGATGCAGGCGTTCAGCAAGGATTGCCCGTCGTTGACGGTTAGCCAGCCTGCCGTGCGCACCTGCCGTTTTTCCCCTGATGGGGCGGTCAGTTTCCAAACGGCCGAATTGGACTGGTTTGAATAATGCAGCAGCTTATGCTCGTTCAGGTCGTCGATTTTTTCGGGCCGTCCATATTGTGCAAAGTAGCCGGGGCTTGCGATCATGCGCTTGGTGGTTTCGGTCAGTTTGCGTGCGCGCAGGGTGCTGTCTTCCAACTCACCGATGCGCACAGCCATATCGAAGCCTTCGGAAATCAGTTCCACATAGCGGTTGTTCAGAACCATGTTCACGGTGATCTCGGGAAATTCACTCAGGAATTCGCCCAACACAGGTGACAGATGATTGACGCCAAAATCGGTTGCGACACTGATCCGCAACAGGCCCGACGGCGCGGACTGCATCGAGGTCACAAGGGCGTCTGCCTCGCCTGCGTCGTTCAGCACGCGGCGGGCGCGGTCGTAATAGGCCAGACCGATTTCGGTCGGGCTGACGCGGCGGGTGGTGCGGTTCAACAGACGTGCGCCGAGGCGCGCCTCGAGTGAGGAGACATGTTTTGAAACGGCGGATTTTGAGATCCCCATTTTCTTTGCTGCGTCTGTAAACCCGCCCTGATCAACGACCGTGGCAAAGGCCTCCATTTCCGTCAGACGATCCATTGGTATCCCTCAAAACCAAACACTTGCCATTGGTCATGCGTTCCAAATCAGGCATGATTAGGACCAACGCCTGACAATACCGAGGTATCGCCATGCTTTGATCACGGTCAGGAAACATGGTCTTGTGGCGGGCAGCCCTTGTTTTCAAAGCTCTTGTGCCCGATTGCGACGGGAAAGGATGAAATGCCCCGGTTGTGCGGTTCGCGTTCAGATTATGGCAGCCAGTCGTGTGCCCTGATCAATCGCGCGTTTGGCGTCGAGTTCGGCGGCGACATCTGCGCCGCCGATGACATGCACGCGTCGTCCTGCGGCAATAAGCGCATCCGCCAGTGACCGTTCGGGCACCTGCCCCGCGCACAGCACGATTGTATCTGCCGCAATTACACTGGGGCTTTCGCGGGCCTCTCCTTTGGTGATGTGCAATCCCGCGCTATCGATCTTTTCATAGTTCACGCCGCCGATCATCTGCACGTTCTTCATCTGCAAACCGGCACGGTGAATCCAGCCTGTCGTCTTGCCCAGCCGCCTGCCCAGCTTTTCGGATTTGCGTTGCAGCAACATGACGCTGCGCACTGGCGCGTCGGGTTGCGGGCCTTCCTTGCGCAGGCCGCCGCGCATCTGTTCGGGATCACCCACGCCCCATTCCCGCAGCCATTCATCCAGGTTTTCGGTCGGGCTGTCATCTGTCACCAGATATTCGGCGACATCAAACCCTATACCGCCGGCCCCCACAATCGCGACGGTCTTGCCGACCCTCGCCTTGCCGCGCAGCACGTCGATATATGACAGCACATTTGGCCCGTCCTGTCCGGGAATGTCCGGGTCGCGGGGGGCGACACCGGTGGCAATGATGATGTCGTCAAAATCTGCCAGCGTGTCCGGCGTGGCCGTTGCCCCAAGGCGCAGTGCAATCCCGGCCTTGGCGACCATGGTCTTGTAGTAGTCCACCAGCCCCCAGAATTCTTCCTTGCCGGGGATCTGCTTGGCCATGTTCAACTGGCCGCCCAGTTCATCCGATTTGTCAAATATCGTGACGGCATGCCCACGTTCGGCGGCGGTCAGCGCTGCGGACAGGCCCGCAGGCCCCGCGCCGACCACGGCGACGTTCCTTGCGGTTTCAGCAGGCGCGATGGTCAGTTCCGTTTCATGACAGGCGCGCGGGTTCACCAGACAGGTCGATAGCTTGCCGCTGAATGTGTGGTCCAGACAGGCCTGATTGCAAGCGATGCAGGGCGCTATTTCCGCCGCCTTGCCCGCCTGCGCCTTGGCGACGAAATCGGGGTCGGCAAGGAAAGGGCGCGCCATGCTGACCATGTCGGCACAACCTTCGGCCAATACGGATTCGGCCACGGCGGGCGTGTTGATGCGGTTCGATGTGATAATCGGGATCGTGACCGCGCCCATCAGTTTTTGCGTCACCCAGGCAAAGGCGCGGCGTGGGACCGATGTGGCGATGGTGGGAATCCGCGCCTCGTGCCAGCCGATGCCGGTGTTCAGGATCGTGGCACCCGCCGCCTCGATCGCGCGGGCCAGTTGCACGACTTCTTCCCAGGTGGACCCGTTCGGCACCAGATCAATCATCGACAGCCGGTAAATCACGATGAAATCAGGGCCGACAGCTTCGCGCACGCGCCGGACGGCCGCGACGGGCAGGCGCATGCGGTTTTCGTATGATCCGCCCCAGCGATCAGTGCGTTTGTTGGTGTGGGTGACAAGGAACTGGTTCAGGAAATAACCCTCTGATCCCATGACCTCGACGCCATCATAGCCGGCCTCGCGGGCGCGGATCGCTGCGGTGACCATATCGCTGATCTGCTTTTCGATACCGTCTTCGTCCAGCTCTTTTGGCGGAAAAGGGGAAATGGGGGATTTGATTGCCGAAGGCGCCACGCAGTTGGGGCCGTAGGCATAGCGCCCGGCATGCAGGATCTGCATTGCGATCTTGCCGCCTGCATCATGCACCCTGTCTGTCACGATCCGGTGGTGGGCGATGTCATGGTCGGTATACAGCCCCGCAGCACCGGGGAAAACGCCACCTTCGGGATTGGGGGCCATCCCGCCCGTGACCATCAATGCGACACCGCCGCGCGCGCGCGCGGCGTAGAATTCAGCAACGCGGTTCCAGTCCTTCGTTTCCTCAAGCCCGGTATGCATCGACCCCATCAGCACACGGTTTTTCAGCGTGGTGAAGCCCAGATCAAGCGGGGCCAGAAGATGTGGATATCGGGTCATTGCGCGCCTCCCATATTGCCTCGAAAGCATGGCCAAAACCGTGCCCTGCGTCACCCCCAACGTGGCGTAACGGGTTGGCTTGGATGTTTCGGGAAATGCGACCGTCATTTGAAAACAAGAAGACAGGCGAAACCGCCTGCCTACTTGCCCTGCCAAGACTGCCCGGTTGCGCCTTTTTTCGGTGACGCTTCGCGTTGACCAAAACCCTATGCGATCAGATGATTCGCAGTCAATCCCCTGATTCGCGAATCAACATGTCGGCAAGCGAGCTGTGGCAGGTTCACGCAGGGATTGCGGGGGCTTTACGGTGCTCTTTATGCCTTTGGGTGCATAGCCCGATACAGTCACCGTTGCCTTGAATGCGATGCTCGGCCATCTTCAGCGGCAACAGGTGAGTAGGGTTAACAATGCGAAGTACAAAGACAATTCACGTTGTGTCATGCCACGCCGAAGGCGAAGTCGGAGATGTCATTGTCGGGGGGGTGGCGCCACCCCCCGGTGAAACCTTGTGGGAACAGCGCAACTGGATCGCCAAAGACCAGACTCTGCGTAATTTTGTTTTGAACGAACCAAGGGGCGGGGTCTTTCGCCACGTGAACCTGCTCGTCCCGCCCAAGCACCCGGATGCACAGATGGGGTGGATCATCATGGAACCGGAAGACACACCACCGATGTCGGGCTCAAACTCTATCTGTGTTGCGACGGTGTTGCTGGATAGCGGGATAATTCCAATGGTCGCGCCAGTGACCGAAATGGTTCTCGAAGCCCCGGGTGGACTGATCAGGATTCGTGCTGACTGTCGGAACGGCAAGGCGCAGAGCATTACAGTTCAAAACCTGCCCTCGTTTGCAGGAGAGTTGGGTGCGATGCTTCATGTTCCGGGCATTGGCGAAGTGATGGTTGATACAGCCTATGGCGGGGATAGTTTTGTGGTCGTCGATGCGCAGGCGCTGGGCTTTGGGCTTGATGCACCCGAGGCGGGGCATCTTGCAGAACTTGGTGTGCGCATTACCAACGCTGCAAATGAACAATTGCGCTTTCATCATCCGGAAAATGCCGAATGGGATCATTTTTCGTTTTGTCTGTTTGCAGGGCCTTTGGAACTTCAGGGCAACCACCTGAGCGCAAAAGCTGCGGTTTCAATACAGCCCGGAAAGATTGATCGTTCACCAACAGGGACTGCGGCCTCTGCGCGGATGGCGATCCTGCATGCAACCGGTCAAATGCAGGTGGGTGACACATTTACAGCACGATCAATCATCGGCTCGGAATTCCGCGGGCGAATTTCTGATACGACCTTGGTTGGCAACACACCTGCAATTATCCCAGAGATTACCGGCCGCGCATGGATTACCGGGACACACCAGCACATGCTGGATCCAGATGATCCATGGCCCGAAGGGTATCGACTGTCCGATACATGGCCCTCTTATGGGTCAGCATCCTGATGGCATCATCGTCAGGCAGGCATTGAGCGCCCGCTCGGACCCGCCACCTAACTGAGCGGCGTGATGATCCGGCAGAGTGGATCCACAGGGGTTGGGCTGACCAGAAACGCGGTTTCAGGGGGCACGCCGCTTTCTTCGATCCATGTGCCGTCCAGGCAGAAATCCTGCGCATAGTTGCCGGAATTGAACCCGAACTCGCCCGCGCCGCAGTCTTCGGCGGTGCCGTCGGCGTTCCAGCCTTGGGTGTAGCCATATCCGGGCGCGTCGCCGGGCAGGAAGCTGTAGGTTGAAGGATCGAAATTCAGCACCCATGTGTCGCCGGGATCGCGGGTGGCGATGTCCCATTTGCCCAATAGCACCCCGTCACGATAGCCCGCGATGCGGAAATCGGTGACGTCGCCTGCGGTCACCAATGGTTGGTTCATCGCAGCGTCGGGCAGGCGCATCTGGCCCAGCATCGTGTAGTCGTTTGCCCCAGTCCAGCAGAACCAGAATTCCGCCGCCTGCGCGGGGCTGGCCAAGGCGGCCCCGATCAGCAGCGCACGGATCACCCGCCGTTTTCCCGCAGGACATGCCCCGCAAGATATAGCGATCCGCAGATCAGGATGCGGGCGTGCGGGGCGGTGGCGGTGATATCGCGGATCGCGTCCTGAACGCTGTCGGCGGTGGTTGCCTGCATCCCGACCTTGCGCGCTATGGCTGCGGTCTCGGCGGCGGGGATTGTGTTTGCCTCGCCGGGGATCGACAGGGCGGTCAGGCTTTGGGCGACCTGCGCCAGTGGTGCCAGATAGCCCGCAATGTCCTTGGTGTTCAGCATCCCGCAGATCAGGTGGGTCGGCTTTGGCACCTGTTGTTGCAGCGTCGCGGCCAGCGCCTGACCGGCGGCGGGGTTGTGCCCGCCATCCAGCCAGAGTTCGGCGGGCGCCGCAAGATCGACCAGCGCACCGGTTGCCAAACGTTCCATCCGTGCGGGCCAATATGAGTTGGTCACGGCGGCCTCGCAGGCGGCCTCGTCCTTGCCAAGCAAGCGCAGGGTGGCGATGGCGATCCCGGCGTTGGTGATCTGATGCGGGCCACGCAGGGCGGGCAGCGGCAGGTCGAGCAGCCCGTTTTCATCCTGATAGATCAGACGGTCGCGTTCCACGCCGACATGCCAGTGCTGCCCATGGACCAGCAGCGGTGCGCCAAGGCGCTGCGCCACGTTTTCGATCACATCCAGTGCTGCTTCATGTTGCGGGCCGACCACGCAGGGGATTGCGCGCTTGATGATCCCGGCCTTTTCGCCCGCAATGGCCGCCAGGGTGTCACCAAGGAACGACTGATGATCAAGGTCAACAGGGGTAATCACCGTGGCGACCGGCGCACTGATCACATTGGTCGCATCCAGCCGTCCGCCAAGCCCGACCTCCAGCAAGGTATAATCTGCCGGGGTTTCGGCGAACGCCATCAGGGCGGCGACGGTCGTGATCTCGAAATAGGTAATGTTTTCGGTGCCATTGGCGGCATAGCAGCGGTCAAGCACCTGCGTCAGCGCGTCCTCGGTGATCAGGTCGCCGGCAAGTCTGATCCGTTCGTGAAACCGTGCCAGATGCGGTGACGTATAGGCATGCACCTTGTCACCCGTCTGTTCCAGTCCGGCACGGATCATCGCCTGTGTTGATCCCTTTCCGTTGGTGCCGGCGATATGGATGACGGGGGGCAGGCGTTCTTGCGGGTTGCCTGCGGCCGTCAGCAACCGCCAGACCCGATCCAGCGTCAGGTCGATCACTTTGGGGTGCAGGGCCATCATCCGGTCAAGGATAACGTCAGACCCCCCTGTCACTTGGATTTTTCCGCAGCTTCGATATCCTCGGTTGCCTCTGATCTGATTTCGGGGGCGGGCAGGTCACCTTTGACCGGCGGGTCCAGTTTCATCAGCATCCGCACGATCGTGACCAGTTCTTCCTTAAGATCGGTGCGCCGCGTCACGCGGTCCAGCATCCCGTGATCCAGCAGATATTCAGCGCGCTGGAACCCTTCGGGCAGCTTTTCACCGATGGTCTGTTCGATGACCCGCGCCCCGGCAAAGCCGATCAGCGCATTGGGTTCTGCGATCTGCACATCGCCCAGCATGGCGTAGGACGCGGTGACGCCGCCGGTGGTCGGGTGGGTCAGCACCACGATATAGGGCAACCCGGCCTCTTTCAGCATCTGCACCGCGATTGTCGTGCGCGGCATCTGCATCAGCCCCAGGATACCTTCCTGCATGCGCGCGCCACCGGCGGCCGAAAACAGGATCAGCGGGCGTTTCATGGCGATGGCGCGTTCAGCGGCAGCCACGATGGCATTGCCCACATACATCGACATTGACCCGCCCATGAACGAAAAGTCCTGCACGGCGACGACGACGGGCGTGCGCCCGATCTGGCCTTCGGCGACGACCATCGCGTCTTTTTCGCCGGTCTTCTTGCGGGCTTCCTTGATCCGGTCGGTGTATTTCTTCTGATCGCGAAAATGCAGCGGGTCGGCGACGGGTTCAGGCACCGCCACCTCCTTGAAAAGGCCGCCGTCAAAGATAGACGTCAGCCGGTCCCGCGCCTTGATTGGCATATGGTGATCGCAGTTGGTGCAGACGTTCAGGTTGTCTGCCAATTCGCGATGAAACAGCATGGTCCCGCATTCGGTGCATTTGGTCCACAGGTTGTCGGGCACCTCGCGGCGCGAAAACAGCGAATTGATGGTGGGGCGGACGTAATTTGTGATCCAGTTCATGGGGTGCCTTCTGACGGTGACGTCATTGAGATATGCCGCTGCGCTGCGAAATGCAATCAGCGCCTGATCGCCACACGTGCGGCAAGCCATAATACAAACACCACACCAATGGTGGACAGTAGCTCCAGAGCGCCGCCCGGTGTCGCCAGCGCCCGCAAGCTATAATCAAACTCGGACGGGTCAAATGCCGTGTAGACAAACAGCGCGAGCCCGCTTGACGGCCAGCCTTCTATGCCGACTATCAGCAGGGCAAAGGCATTATTCGCCAGATGCAGCCCAATGGCCGCCCCCAGCGTGCCGGTGCGTGCTGTCAGGTCTGCGCAGGCCAGCCCCAGCGCTGTTGCCCAAGCCACGTAAAGTAGTGAATCTGCCGGACCGATCCCGTTGAAGTAGTGTGACAGCCCGAAAATCAGTGACGGCAGTCCCATCCACAAGACGGGTGATGATGACCTGACCGCCAGTTGTTGTTGCAGGTAGCCGCGGAAATATATCTCCTCGGCCGTGACCTGAATGACCAGAACCACCAATGCAAGCGGCAGAAAGGCGACCCAGCGCACAACGCTACGGATTTCGGCCACTTCGGACAGGGCGATCCAGGGTGGCAATAGTTCCAGCAGCAACAGAATCAGGCCCACCGAAACCGTTGTGCGCACCAGATCTTTTGCGGCCTTGTCCGTTTGGCCGATCAGCGACAGGAAACCACGGTGATGCACCCGCCGCAGCAGACGGATGAATATCAGCGCGGTGATCCCGAAGGTGGCAAATTGCATCAGCGTGGCAAATGCACTGACACCCTCAAAATAGTCGGTGCGCAGCGGTTCGGGCAACACGAAGCCCACCAGCACCGGCGCGAACCAGAAGGCCAGTTCAAACCCGGCGACCATGACCAGCACCCGCCACATTTCGGTGTGATGTCCGGCAGGCCGGATGAAATCGGCGTGGGCGCTGTATGGGTCATGGGCCATTCCGGACCCTATGCCGCGCGGATCGGCGCGTGCAAGCGCAGTTCTGACTTGTGTCAGAACCCCCATGGAATTAGACCCGACGGCAACAGTTTTCGGGAGAGAAAAAGATGCTCAAGGGCCGCGCAGACAAGACAAACCTACCTAGCCGCCATGTGACCGAAGGGCCAAGCCGCGCGCCACACCGGTCGTATTTCTACGCGATGGGTCTGGACGAAGAAGATATCGCGCAGCCATTCGTCGGTGTGGCAACATGCTGGAACGAAGCCGCGCCTTGCAATATTTCGCTGAACCGGCAAGCGCAGGCGGTGAAACTGGGCGTCAAGGCGGCCAGCGGCACGCCGCGTGAATTCACGACGATCACCGTCACCGACGGCATCGCGATGGGTCACGAAGGCATGCGCTCCTCGCTCGCCTCGCGCGAAGCGATTGCCGACACCGTTGAACTGACGATGCGCGGTCATTGCTATGACGCGTTGGTCGGTCTGGCCGGTTGCGACAAATCACTGCCCGGCATGATGATGGCCATGGTGCGTCTGAACGTGCCGTCGGTGTTCATCTACGGCGGGTCGATCCTGCCGGGTCGGCTGAATGGCAAGGACGTGACCGTGCAGGACGTGTTCGAGGCCGTGGGCCAGCATCAGGCGGGCAACATGACCGACGCCGAACTTGAAATTCTGGAACGTGTGGCCTGCCCGTCTGCGGGTGCCTGCGGTGGACAGTTCACCGCCAACACCATGGCCTGCGTGTCCGAGGCGATTGGCCTTGCACTGATGAATTCATCGGGCGCCCCGGCCCCCTACGAATCCCGCGACCAATATGGCGAGGCATCGGGCGAGGCCGTGATGCATCTTATCGAAAAGAACATCCGCGCCCGCGATATCGTCACCCGCAAGTCGCTTGAAAACGCGGCCCGGATCGTGGCCTGCACCGGCGGGTCCACCAATGCCGGCCTGCATCTGCCGGCGATCGCCGCCGAGGCCGGAATTGATTTCGACCTTTTCGACGTCTGCGACATCTTCCGCGACACACCCTACTTCGTCGACCTGAAACCGGGCGGTCAGTATGTGGCCAAAGACCTTTACGAGGCAGGCGGCGTGCCCGTGGTGCTGAAGGAATTGCGCAAGGCCGGTCTGATCCACGACGACTGCATGACCGCATCGGGTCGCGTGATTGGCGAAGAACTGGACATGATCAAAGGCGATGCAGACGGCAAGGTAATTTACCCTGTCGAAACGCCGATCACGAAAACCGGCGGTGTTGTCGGGCTCAAGGGCAATCTGGCCCCCGAAGGTGCGATCGTAAAGGTCGCGGGCATGGGCGAGGATGAACAGGTCTTTACCGGCCCCGCCCGCGTGTTCGAATGCGAAGAAGACGCGTTCGAGGCGGTGAAGGCGCGCCAATATGAAGAGGGCGAAGTGTTGGTCATTCGCAACGAAGGCCCCGCAGGCGGCCCCGGCATGCGTGAAATGCTGTCCACGACCGCGGCGCTTTCCGGGCAGGGCATGGGCAAGAAGGTGGCGCTGATCACCGATGGCCGGTTCTCGGGCGCGACGCGCGGGTTCTGCGTTGGCCATGTTGGGCCAGAGGCCGCGCATGGCGGGCCGATCGCGCTGCTGGAAAATGGTGACGTCATCACGATCAACGCGATCAGCGGTGAATTGTCCGTCGATCTGACCGATGCCGTTCTTGAAGAACGCAAGGCAAAATGGTCCGGCCCACGCGAGACGATCTATGCCTCTGGTGCCTTGTGGAAATATGCGCAGCTTGTCGGGTCTACCCGGTTGGGGGCTTTGACCCATCCCGGCGCCAAGGGCGAAAAGCATATCTATATGGATCTGTGACGGACATGTGGCGATATGGCTGTGTGGGGCTGGCGCTGCTGGTGACAACAGCCTGTTTTGATACGCCCCCGGCGCAGTCGATGGCGCTGTTGGAGGGGGAAATCAATGCGGGCACGCCCCCCGGCTATTGTCTGGACGGAGCGGCCAGCAGGCCGGGTGACGGGTTCGCCGTGATCGCCCCTTGTGCGGCCTTCGGGACCGGCGATGCCGTGCCCCCTGTCGTCGGGGTGGCGACAGTTCAGGTCGGGCAGCCGGACAGCGGGATCGTCGTTGGCGCGGAAACCGGTTTGCGTGATCTGCTTGTGTCTGATGCCGGTGCCAGATTGCTGAGCACTGCGGGCGGTGCGAACACGATCACTGTGCTGGGATCGCAGGTGCAGGACAATCTGGTCAAGGTCCACTTTGTCGATACGGCTCCGCCGCCGATGGCGGGTCTTCAGGATGCGGAATGGCGTGCCTTTCTGGATGTGAAAGGCAGGCTGGTGACGGTTGCGGTGCGTGGACCTGCCGATGCACCGCTGACCGATGGCACAGGGGCGTGGCTGCTTGACCAGTTGGTCAATGCACTGATGCGTGATGATGGCTCTGACACCGGCGGGGCCTAGCGCAACTATGGTGGGAAAACCGAACGGTCCCATTGCGAGGTTCCTGCATCGTCGTGCTTTGGCCCGGTGGACAGAGGCGACACGCCAGGCCGTTAGCGCGGATTTGTCTGTTTTGCGCACCCAGCGCCAGCAGGCCCGACAACTGCGCAACCCGTTGCAGGAACTGTGCCATATTGCAGAAAGCCGGTTAGCGTTACCTCGCATCGGGTCGAATAATTTTCACCGGCCTGCTGGAACAGACTGGTCCTGGCGGCCACAGGCGTGGCGGGCAGGCTTGCCCCTGCGTGGCATTGCCCCGGCCCTGAACAAGACCGCGCTGGGCACAGAACTGACGCTTTTTCATGATTGCCGCGCTTCGGAAATCAGCTTGTGTCAATGTCGCAACACAAGTGATCGCGATCTGGCGCCCTATGGTGTCGCTGTCGAGGTATTTGATTTTGATGGAAGTTTTCTGTCGTTGGTTGTGGACCTGCCGCACGCCGCCTGCAAAGGGCTGCGCAAGAACCACCTGATCCGCCTCGCGGGCATGATCACGTCCGAGGTGCCCCTGACCGTTTTTGCCCGACTGAATGTCAAACACGGTGCAAATACGGATCAAAGCCTTAAGAAACTCACATCAGCGCAGCAAGAGATCGCTGTCGAATTTGATCTGGCATATGGTCAGATGAACGAAGCGCGGGTCGAACGCATCTGGGTTGATCTGATGTTCGAGAAGCCGCAGATGAACCGGGTCACAATCGGGGATCTGACCTTTTGCCGCTACCCGCGCGCCGCATTGTGACAGACCGAAAGGCATTTCGATGACCGGATTGACGCTGACAAAGACCCGCCTTGCCGCCGGTATCTGGGAAGGTGAATTGACTGGTGCCGGCGCGGATACGCCGGTTTTGCACGTGACCCATCTGGGCGAAGCAGTTGACGGGGTTGAATTGACCCATGACACCACGGCCGGGGTGTGGCGCGTCAAGGTTCCGGTTCCGTCCTGTTTGATCCACGATGGCGTGCAAACCTTTGTCATCAGCGACGCACTGGGCGATACGCTTGCCAGCTTTGCGCTTTTGTCAGGCGAAGCGCTGGCAGAGGATATCCGCGCAGAGGTCGATTTGCTGCGCGCAGAGCTGGATTTGCTCAAGCGCGCCTTTCGGCGGCATTGCCAGACAACCGGCCAAGGCTGACCGCTACGCTTGCGCGCCCCGACTGGATCACAATGCGACAGTGCATGAACAGTTTGTCATAATAGCAACCGATCACGTTTGCGCGACGTAACACCAGTGTTCATGTAACCAAGAAAGGAACCTGGAAATGAAACGTCGCTTTGCAATCAAATCATTCGTCGCCGCCGCTGGCCTTGCCGCTGTTGCTGCTTGTTCGCCGATGATGACATCCGAGCCTGATATCGTCGATATCGCTGTCTCGAACGGTAACTTCAACACGCTGGTCGCCGCCGTTACAGCCGCCGACCTGGTTGAAACGCTCAAAGGTGACGGGCCGTTTACCGTCTTCGCCCCGACTGACGACGCTTTTGCAAAGCTGCCTGCGGGCACGGTCGAGAGCCTGCTGCTGCCCGAAAACAAGGATCAGCTAGTTGCGATCCTGACCTACCACGTGGTTCCCGGTGCGGTTACCTCTGACCAGTTGGCCGGTCAGCGGTTGAACGTGGCGACGGTGCAAGGCGATACCGTGCATGTGGACGGCACCGACGGTGTGACCGTGAACGATGCCTCCGTGACGACGGCGGACATCATCGCGTCGAACGGCGTGATCCATGTGATCGACACGGTGCTGCTGCCCTGATCGGACACACCGGGTTCCGCCCTTTCACATGGCGGAACCCATCCAGCGCCCTTGCAAGAATTTGCCGCCCCGGTGACGAGCGGTTTGCAAGCCGGGTCCGCAGACTCTAGGCTCTGGCAAAACAGGCTCGAGGGGTTGTCATCGCCGTGTTCAAAAGATCCGTTTCCGCCGCGCTGTTTGCGTGTCTTGTTGCACCAAATCCCGTATTTTCCGCCGAAGTCGACGCAGGGGCCTATTTGGCTGCCCGTCAGGCCGGAATGGCGCATGATTTCGGGCATGGCGCGCGCTATTTTACCAAAGGGCTTTTGTCCGACCCCGGGAATGCCCTGTTACTTGAAAACGCGATGACCTCTTATATTGCGCTGGGGCAGGTCGAACGGGCCATTCCGATCGCACAGACGATCATTGATTTCGGATATCAAAGCCAGATTGCCAATCTGATGCACAGCATCGCGGCGGTCAAGGCCGGTGACTGGGACGCGGTGTTCGCGGCGCTAGAGCATGGCCGCAGTGTCGGGCCGCTCGTGGACGGGCTTGCGCAGGCGTGGGCCCATATGGGCAAAGGCGAGATGACCAAGGCGCTCGCGCGGTTCGATCAGGTGGTCGATACCCAGGGCATGGAAATCTATGGGTTGACCCACAAGGCCTATGCCCTTGCCGTGGCAGGGGATTTCGAAGGCGCCGAAGAGGTGTTCAGCTCGTCTGGCGAACAGGGCATGCGCTATAGCCGCCGGAGCGCCGTTGCCCATGCCCAAATCCTGAGCCAGCTTGGCAGGAATGATGACGCATTGGCCGTTATCGACGGGGTCTTGGGCCGTCAGCTTGACCCGGGGGTGGCCGCTTTACGTGCAAATCTAGCTGCCGGTGTGGCGGTCGCCTATGATGCCGTGGACAGCCCGACAGCCGGGGTGGCCGATATTTACCACGTGATCGCCGGGGCCCTGCAGGGCGAGGCGACAGATGTGTATACGCTGCTTTATGCCCGCGCCGCCACCTATCTGGCGCCGGAAAACACCCAGGCTGTTCTGATGACAGCGGGATTGCTGGATGATCTGGGGCAGTATGAACTGGCAAACGAGACCTATGCCGGCGTCGCACGCGACGATCCGGCCTTTCATGCCGCCGAACTGGGCCGTGCGGCGGCCTTGCAGGCCGCAGGCCGTCGCGATGCCGCGATCGAGGTTTTGGACGCGCTGGCACGGAGCCATGCCGATCTGCCCGTAGTCCATGCGACACGTGGCGATACGCTGCGCCAGGCCAAGCGTTTCGAAGACGCGACCGATGCCTATACCCGCGCACTGGACCTTTACGATTCGCAAGACCCTGCGCTGTGGTTCGTCCACTACACACGCGGGATCGCATATCATCAACTTGACGACTGGCCCGCCGCCGAAGCTGATTTCCGCGCATCGCTGGCGCTGCAACCGCAACAGCCGCAAGTCTTGAATTATTTGGGCTATTCGCTGGTTGAACGGAATGAAAAGCTGGACGAGGCACTGGCCATGATCGAGACGGCAGCCGCAGCCCGTCCCGACAACGGGGCGATCATCGACAGCCTTGGCTGGGTGATGTTCCAGCTTGGTCACTACGAAGAAGCCGTCGGCCATCTGGAACTTGCCGCGTCGCTTGAACCTGTCGATCCAATCATCAACGATCACCTGGGCGATGGCTATTGGGCTGTGGGCCGCAAGACAGAGGCCCGCTTCCAATGGCAACGCGCCCTGTCCCTTGCACCTGATGCCACCAACGCCGATCGCATTCGCAACAAGCTGGAACGCGGCCTAGATATGGTGCGCCGAGAAGAGGGGCTTGACCCCGTGCAAGTGGCCCGTGGCGACAATTAAGGGCACCGCGCCGGCCAAGGTGAACCTGACGCTGCACGTCACCGGACAGCGCGAAGATGGCTATCATCTGCTTGACAGCCTGGTTGTCTTTGCTGATGTGGCGGATCGTTTGGGGGCCACGATTGCACCTGATCTGCGGTTACAGGTCACGGGCCCTTTTGCGATGGGCGTGCCCACAGACGACAGCAACCTTGTGATGCGTGCGGCCAAGGCGTTGCAACAGGCCCGGGGCGTCAAACTGGGTGCGGCGTTGACCCTTGAAAAACACCTGCCGCACGCTGCGGGCATTGGCAGCGGGTCGTCTGATGCCGCGATCACGCTCACGATGCTTGCTGACCTGTGGGGTGTTGTCCCCTTGCCGCACGATGCGCCAGAGGTGCTGGCGCTTGGGGCGGATCTGCCTGTCTGTCTGCGCGCGCCCAATCCCATGCGTATGTCAGGTATCGGCGATGTGTTGTCACCGGTCGCAGGCCTGCCGGATTGTGCTTTGGTCCTTGTCCGTCCGCCTGTCGCCGTGCCCACACAGTCCGTCTTCAAGGCATTGTCGGACAAGTCCGGCACCCCGATGGAGCCATTGCCAAAAGGCTTGGATTTCGAAGGTTTCAGCCACTGGTTGGCTGGACAGCGCAATGATCTTTTGGCGCCCGCCAGCAGCATTGCGCCTGATGTGTCCGCTGCGATTGCCAGACTGAAAGCCCAACCGGGCGTCACGGTCGCAGGCATGTCGGGTTCGGGGGCGACTTGCTTTGGGTTGGTGCGGGATATGGCAACGGCCCGCCAGGTGGCAAAAGTCGTTCAAGTGTCGCAGATGAACTGGTGGGTGGCCCCCGCCGCTGTCATGTAAACGCCCTGCGTATATCTTGACGACAGCCTGCTTCTTCCGAGTATAAATATCCCCGCCGGAGGCGCAGGTCACCCAAAGGGTGTCCGGGGGTAAACAAATTTCGCGAAATTTGTTTCAGCGCCAGGGCGAACCATCATCGTGGGTAGGTTGGGTGAAACATGTTCCCGGGCGACAGCGTGAAAATCTCGGCCCCGTCGGAGGTGATTCCAATGGAATGTTCAAACTGCGCTGATAGTGATTTGTCGCGTGTCACAGCAGTCCAGTCATCGGCCAGCACTTTGGTTTCAGGACGGCCCAGGTTGATCATCGGTTCAATAGTAAAGAACATGCCTTCTTCAAGAACAGAACCGCTACCCGGGCGGCCATAGTGCAATACATTCGGCGGCGCATGAAAGACCCGGCCCAGGCCGTGCCCGCAGAAATCACGCACCACTGACATGCGGTTGCTTTCCGCAAAAAGCTGGATCGCATGGCCGATGTCGCCAAAGGTATTGCCGGGCTTTGCCGCTTCTATCCCCTTCATCAGGGCATCGTGAGTAACGTCGATCAGACGTTCGGCCTTGCGCGATGGGGTGCCTGCTACATACATCCGGCTGGTGTCGCCAAACCAGCCATCGACAATGACGGTGACGTCGATATTCAGGATATCGCCATCCTTCAGTTTCTTGTCCCCGGGGATGCCGTGACACACAACGTGGTTCACCGAAATGCAGCTGGCGTGTTGATACCCCTTGTAACCGATCGTGGCGGACGTCGCCCCTGCATCGGCAACCCATTGGGTGATCAGGCGGTCCAGTTCGCCCGTGGTCTGCCCGGGCACGACATGCGCTGCGATATCATCCAGTATCTGTGCGGCCAGCGCGCCAGCGACGCGCATGCCGGCAAAGTCGGAAGGGTCATGAATGCGGATCCCGTCTTTGGTCAGGCGGCCTGTATTGGTTTGCACGGAGCTTGTCCTTTTTCGTGGTTTGCGCCGACATAGGCCAAACGCAGGCAAAGTTCTAGGCCCTCACGTGGATCGGCGGACCAAGGTCTATCGCCTGCGGCGTGATCCGGCTGGATTGGGCCAAAACTTCTACGCCTGATGCCCGCGCAGTCGCAAAAGCCGCAGAATAGGCCGGGTCAATATCCCCGGCGAGCGCCATCGCTTCGCTGTCGGTCCGCTGGACGAGATAGAACATCACCGCCCGGTGTCCGGCCTGGACCATATTGGCCAGCTCGCGCAGGTGCTTCGCCCCGCGCGCCGTGACACTGTCGGGAAATTCGGCAAGGCCCGGCAGGCGTGAAAGTGTGACGCTTTTCACCTCGATATACGTGTCGGGACCGGGACCGCTCAGTAGGAAATCAATACGGCTGTTGGCACCGTATTTTACCTCGGGCCGGACCATATCATAGGGTGGCAGGCCGGGAACTTGATGTGCCATCAGTGCCGCCTTGAGAGCCATGTTCGGCACGGATGTATCAACCCCCGTGAAATGACCGTTTTCATGGTCCACCAGCCGCCAGCCGAATTTCAGCTTCTTCTTCGGGTCGTCGTTGGGTTCCACCCAGATTTTCATGCCCGGTTCCGCCAGCCCCAGCATTGATCCGGGGTTGGCGCAGTGTGCGGTCACCTCTTGCCCGTCCTCCAGCCGTATATCGGCCAGAAATCGTTTGTAGCGGCGGATCAGCCGGGCAGGGACAAGAGGCGTGGCAAATTCCATAACGCCCCCTATAACCTGACAGAGCAAAGAGGAGAACCACCCATGCCGAACCCCACTGCCGCCATGCTTGTCATCGGGGATGAAATCCTGTCGGGCCGCACCCGTGATGCCAACATGCACCATCTGGCCGGGCAGTTGACCGAATCGGGGATCGACCTGAAAGAGGTGCGTGTCGTCAGCGATGACGCCCCTGCAATCATTGCAGCGGTGCGCGCCTTGTCGGGTGCATTTGAACATGTCTTTACCAGCGGCGGTATCGGGCCGACACATGACGATATCACCGCCGATTGCATCGCGGCCGCGTTCGATGTGCCCATCGACGTGCGCGATGATGCCCGCGCGCTATTGCAGGCCCATTATGACCGGTCCGGGCAAGAGCTGAACACAGCCCGCCTGCGCATGGCGCGTATCCCGGACGGGGCCACGCTGATTGAAAACCCGGTCAGCACGGCCCCCGGTTTTATCCTGCGCAATGTCTATGTGATGGCTGGCGTGCCGTCTGTGTTTCAGGCCATGGTCGCAAGCGTGCTGCCAACGCTGACGGGGGGTGCGCCGCTGCTTTCGCGGACCTTGCGCGTTGTCCGGGGCGAAGGCGATATTGCCGGACCGCTGTCGGATTTCGCGCAGGAATTCACGGACCTGTCTGTCGGGTCCTATCCGTTCTTCAAGGATGGGGTGCACGGGTCCAACATCGTGGTCCGTGGCAGCGATGCCAACCGGCTCAGTGTGGCAATGGATGCGCTGGGCGCACTTTTCTCCGAATGAGCCTGCCCGACGCCAAAACGCTTTACGCCGTCGTCGAAGGCACATGGCCCGCTGCCTCCAAACGGTCGCTAGGGGCGTGGACGATCCGGCTTGGCGGCAGCGGCGGCAGCCGGGTCAGCGCCGCGACCGCAGATCAGCCTGTGACCGATGCCGACCTGCCAAAGGCCGAGGCGGCGATGCGTGACGCCGGGCAGATCCCGTTGTTCATGATCCGCGAAGGTGACGATGCGCTGGATGCGATGCTTGCGGCGCATGGATATGCCATAAAGGATCCGGTCAATATCTACGCAGCCCCAGTCGCGGCCGTCGCCACACGACGTCCCCCGCCTGTGACCACCTTTGATGTGTGGCCACCTTTGGCGGCGCAGGTCGAAATCTGGGCCGCAGGCGGCGTTGGCCCCGGAAGGATTGCCGTGATGGACCGCGCGCGCCATCCCAAGACAACGATATTGGGGCGGCTGAATGACAGGCCCGCTGGTACGGTTTTTATCGGCACGGCCGGAAACTGCGCCATGATCCACGCGCTTGAAATCGCGGCGGCGGACAGGCGGCAGGGGCTGGCGCGCTTCATGACGCAGGCTGGCGCATTCTGGGCGCAGGCACAGGGGATGGAATTTCTGACCCTTTTGACCACCCAAGCCAATGCGGGGGCAAATGCGCTCTACACTTCCCTCGGCATGACGCTTGTGGGAAAGTATCACTATCGGACCCTGACGGAGTAATCGCGTGACCGAAAAACCAACCGCACTTGACCTGCCAATGGTCGATCCGCTGCCCGCAAAGACACAGAAGTATTTTGACGTCTGCTTGGAAAAACTGGGGATGATCCCCAATGTGTTGCAGGCCTATGCCTTTGACGCCGACAAGCTGAACGCCTTTGTAGGGCTTTATAATGACGTCATGCTGGCCGACAGCGGGCTGTCGAAGCTGGAGCGCGAGATGATCGCGGTCGCAGTGTCGTCGATCAACAAATGCTACTACTGCCTGACGGCCCATGGGGCGGCGGTGCGGCAACTGTCGGGTGATCCGAAGCTGGGCGAAATGCTGGTGATGAACTGGCGCGTTGCCCCCTTGGATGCGCGGCAAAAGGCCATGCTGGAATTTGCCGAACTCATGACCGTGGCAAGCGCAAAGATCGAGGAAAAGCAACGTGATGCGCTGCGGCAGGTGGGGTTCACGGACCGCGATATCTGGGACATCGCGGCGACGGCGGGTTTTTTCAACATGAGCAACCGCATCGCATCGGCCACGGATATGCGCCCGAATGACGATTACCACGCGCAGGCGCGATGATTTTTCTACGGGTTGGCATCTTTCTTGCAATGGCGACGACTGCTGGCGCGCAAGTGCTGGACTTTCCCAGCAACGCCAGCCTTCAACAGACGGATACGCGGGCGCTGGACAGCTATGTGATGCCGATGGGCATCTGGGATCGCGGTGCGATGCCGACCGAAGTTGTCGAAGGGCAACTGACACAGCAGGCATGGCGGATCGACGCGGCAGGGCTGACGACCTTGCAGCTTTTGCGCCCCTTGCGCGAACAACTGCGCAACGCGGGCTATCAGATTATTTTCGATTGCCAGACAGAGGCCTGTGGCGGGTTCGATTTCCGATTTGCGGTCGACACGCTGCCACCGCCCGAAATGCAGATCAATATCGGTGATTTCCGGTTTCTGACGGCGCGGCGCGACGCGGAAAACGGCCCTGACTACATCAGCTTGTTTGTCAGCCGGACGGCGCAGGCCGGTTTCGTGCAGGTCACGCAGGTCACGGCGCCTGGGGCCGGGGCCCCCGAAACCGCGCCGCTGGCCATGGCTGATGCCAAGGTGCTGCAACCGCAGTCCGGCGATCAGGATGATCTGGCGGCACGGCTTGAAACGGTAGGTCATGCGGTTCTGGATGACCTGACGTTTGACACTGGATCGTCGGAACTGGCGGCAGGGGATTTTGCATCTTTACGGGCGCTGGCTGATTATCTTCAGGCTGATCCGGGCCGGGCCGTTGCACTTGTGGGACATACCGACGCCCAGGGGGCGCTGGAGACCAATATCGCGCTGTCCAAGCGTCGCGCCGGGTCGGTGCTGGAACGGTTGGTCGCCGATTACGGCGTCAACCGCCGCCAGTTGGCCGCTGAAGGCATGGGGTATCTTGCACCCATCGCCAGCAACCTGACCGAACAAGGCCGCGAGACGAACAGGCGCGTTGAGGCAATCATCACGTCAACGAACGACTGATGTGTCTTGATCGGTCAAGCGGCCTGACATCAGCGCGGCAAGGGCAACCATCGCGGTGGCCGTGCCCAGCACAAAAGCCAGCCCGCCAATCTGATAGGTCAGACCTGACAACAGTGTTCCGATCAAACGGCCCGCTGCATTCGCCATATAATAAAATCCAACGTCCATCGTCACCCGCTCTGTCTGCGTAAAAGCAAGAACGAGGTATGAATGCAGCGCGGAATTGACTGCGAAAATCGCCCCGAAAACCAACAGACCGGCAACCAGCGTGATGGTCAGCCATGTTGTCGGCCCCGGCGACAAAAACACTGCAATCGTCAACACAGCAGGCACAGCGCAGAGTGTCGTGGCCCATCCCTGTGCGGCGCGGATCAGCGCAGCTTCGGGGCGGCGGGCGGCGCGCAACAGTTTTGGCGCGATGGCCTGCACGATCCCGTAAAGGATGATCCAGACCGCCATGAACGTGCCGATCATGAAAAAGGCAGCCCTGTTGCCTTGTTCCGTGCCATCGGACAGAACGGCGTAGAAATAGATCGGAATACCCACGACAAACCAGACGTCGCGCGCACCGAACAAGAACACCCGCGCGGCTGACAGCCAGTTCAGATTGGCGGATTTCGAAAAGACCTCGGAAAACTTTGTGCCTTTGCGCCCCTTCGGCAAACCTTCTGGCATGAAGATAACAACCGCAATCAGGATCGCCGCCAGCACGATCGCCATGGCCAGCACCGCAAAGACAAACCCCAATGTGGCAAGCAACACAGTGCCCAGCAAGAACCCCACGCCCTTTACGGCGTTCTTTGAGCCGGTCATCACGGCGACCCAGCGAAACAGCCCGCCCTGCTCTGTGGGCGCCAGAAGTTTGACCGCTGATTTCGCTGACATCTTTGCAAGATCCTTGGCGACGCCGCTGGCCCCTTGCACGCACATGACAAAGACAACAGAGGCGCCGATGGCCCAGGACGGATCAAGTTGTGTCAACGCCAAAAGCGCCAGCACCTGCAACCCCAGCCCGACAAAAAGCGTTGCGGTCAGACCAAAACGCGCAGCGATCCATCCTGCCGAAAGGTTTGTCACGATCCCGGCGATTTCATAAAGGATAAATAGATATGCCAGCTGCACGGGCGAAAAGCCCAATGTGTGAAAATGCAGCAGCACCAGCATCCGCAGCGCCCCGTCTGTCAGCATAAAGGCCCAGTAGGCGGCTGTGACGGCGATATAGGCGGATAGACCGTCGGGCCTTTGGCTCACAACGTGGCCCCGACCATCAAGGCCACATCGACAAGTCGATGCGCATAACCCATTTCATTGTCATACCATGCGTAGATTTTGACCTGCGTGCCGTTGATCACCATGGTCGAGGGCGCATCGATAATGGTGGATCGGGTGTCATTGGTATAATCCGCCGATACCAGCGGGCGTGTCTCATAGCCCAATATACCCGCAAGCGGACCCTCGGCGGCGGCTTTGAAAAGGGCGTTCACGTCTTCTGCGGTGGTGGCGCGTTCGACCTCGAAAACACAATCGGTCAGCGAGGCATTCAACAGCGGCACCCGCACGGCGTGGCCGTTCAATCGCCCTTTCAGTTCGGGATAGATCAGCGTGATCGCAGTGGCCGATCCTGTGGTCGTCGGAATCAGAGAATTCAGCGCCGACCGCGCGCGCCGCAGATCCTTGGCCGGGCGGTCCACGATGGTCTGGGTGTTGGTCACGTCATGGATTGTCGTTATCGACCCGTGCCGGATGCCCAGATTTTCATGGATCACCTTGACCACCGGGGCAAGGCAGTTCGTGGTGCATGATGCGGCTGTGATGATCCGCTGCGTCGCCGGATCGTAGGTGCCGTGGTTGACGCCATACACAATATTCGCGGCGTTCCCGTCTTTGACCGGGGCCGATACAACAACCTTTTTGACGCCCGCGTCAAAGTATGGCGCGATTTTTTCGGCGCTCTTGAAAACGCCGGTGCAGTCGATCACCACGTCCACACCTTCCAGCGGCAGCTCGCCCAGGTTTCGTGTGCCAATGAAGGGCAGGCGCGCGCCGTCGATTGTCACGCTTTGTGCGTCATGTGAAAACGCCGCGTCCCAACGGCCATGAACGGTGTCAAACTCCAGCAGATGTGCGTGCATCTCAGGATCGCCCACCGCGTCGTTGATCCACGCGATCGTTGCCCCGCGGTCCAGCAGCGGTTTCAGGGCAAGTTTGCCGATACGACCAAGGCCGTTAAGTGCATAGGTGGTCATACTTGTTCCTCGGTCCGGGTGCGGCCAATTTCATCGACGGCGGATTGCAGCGATATCTGGTCCAGACTGTTCATCGGAAGCGCGGCAAACGCATCTATCCGCCGTTTCAGCGCGCCATAAGCATGTTGAAATGCAAGAGCTTTCTCGGCGTCTGTCCCAACTGCCTTGACCGGGTCAGGCATGCCCCAGTGACCGCTGAGGGCCTGGCCCTGCCATGGCGGGCATTCTTCGTTTGCGGCCTGATCGCACACCGTAAAGATGAAATCGATCTGGGGCGCATCCGGTCCGGTAAACTCGGACACGTGCTTTGCGCGCAAAACGGAAACATCATGGCCCTTGGCCGTAAGCACCTCTAGCGCGAAGGGGTTCAGTTCTGACCGGGGCGTGGTGCCCGCAGAATAGGCATTGAACAGATCGCCGGCAAATTTGCGCAGTATCGATTCTGCGAAAATCGACCGGGCGGAATTTCCGGTGCAAATAAACAGGACGCTAAATTTACGGTCTGACATGGGGATTTTTCCTGTGCTGAAAGGCAGGCAGATTTCTGGGCGGCCGCGACAACAATCGACAAGCAGGTAGCTGAACATCTGCTGAACGGTCTGCATGTGAACGGCATAGAGCCGCGACGTGCCTGCCCGTTCCTGCGCGATCAGATCCGCCTGTTCTAGGGCGGACAGATAGCTGGACATCGTGCTGGGCTTGATCCCAAGCGCGGTCGCCAGTTCGCCTGCAGGCACGTGGTCAGGATAGCGGCGCATGAGCAGCCGAAACACCGCAAGCCGTTGCGGGTGCCCAAGCACAGTGAGTTGGTCGGGAATCACTTTTTCCATAGTTCATGGATAAGTGAAATAATGGCTCTGGTAAAATGAAGCTTTTGTAACGGCACGCGTCGCGCGGAGTTTCATGAAAAAATGGTGGAGCCTAGGGGAGTCGAACCCCTGACCTCTTGCATGCCATGCAAGCGCTCTCCCAACTGAGCTAAGGCCCCATCCGGCAACGATCTGTTGCGCAGTGCTGTCTATGCAGCGCGCGGGGCGAGATCAAGTAAAAATCACGCCCGGCGCATCGAATTTATTCGTCGTCGTCCTTGGCCACGTCTGCCAGTTCGTCCAACGACACTGTATCGTCGTCATCATCTTCCAGCACATCATCGCCCAGATCGACGTCGTCTTCATCGTCGTCATCATCGTCGAGAACCAGATCGTCCTCTTCACTGGCCTCTGTCATCTTCTTGGACTGCGCGTCTTCTGCATCCGCGACCATGGTGCGGGTCTTGGATGTATCGACGGCCACTTCCTTGCCCGTGTAGGGGCTGATGATTGGTGTCGCGTTCAGGTCGTAAAAGCGTTTGCCGGTTTCAGGGCAAACACGCTTTGTGCCCCACTCTTCCTTAGGCATAGGCTATCCCTTCAAAATCTTGGTCAGTCCCTTGCGGGTGATCGATGCCAACTGCCATAAGCAGCTTATGGTGTCAAAGCCTTTGGCATCGGTGAATTACGAAAGTTGGATATGGGCCGCCACACGCTTGAAGGCAACCCCCCGATTGAGGTGACCCTGCGCCGTTCTGCGCGGGCGAAACGGTTATCGCTGCGCGTGTCGCGGCTGGATGGACGGGTAACGCTGACGCTGCCACAGCGGTCGCCCGAACGCGAGGGGATCGCGTTTCTGCAAAGTCGCGAGGATTGGCTGCGTGGACACCTGAACCAGATGGCGCCGATCAACGCCGTCAGGATCGGCGGAACCGTTCCTTTTGAAGGGCGTGATATGCCGATTCGTGCTGCCGTGGGACGGCGCGCGCAGATTGCACAGGATCACCTGCTGGTCCCGTCGGATGATACGGTGGGGGCACGCGTAAAGGCCCTGCTGAAGACGGCGGCGCGTGACAGGCTTGCTGCGGCATCAGACCATTATGCGGCCCTGTTGGGCCGACCCTATGTCCGGTTATCTCTGCGCGATACCCGATCACGTTGGGGGTCTTGTTCCAGTCACGGCACGCTGATGTATTCATGGCGCCTGATCATGGCCCCCCCCCGCGTCCTGCACTATGTCGCCGCCCACGAGGTCGCGCATCTGGCGGAGATGAACCATGCACCCGCGTTTTGGGAAACCGTTGCCCGGCTCTATCCAGATTATAAGATCTGCCGCGATTGGCTGCGTCAAAATGGTGATCAGTTGCATCGGGTGCGCTTCGATGATTGACGAACTTCGGTTTTGTGATCACATACTGTGCGATGCTAATTCAACCCCGCCCTATTGATCCATCGACGGCTGCCCACGAACGGGTTTATCGCGCGTTGCGCACCCGTATCATGCACGGAGAGATCGCCCCCGGCGCGGCCCTTACCTTGCGCGGGATCGGCAAGACCTATGATGTGTCAATGACCCCCGCGCGCGAGGCCGTGCGCCGGTTGGTCGCCGAAGGGGCGCTGTCGCTGTCTTCGTCCGGGCGGGTATCCACGCCAGCCCTGTCGAATGATCGGATCGAGGAACTCGCGACCCTGCGTGCGCTGTTGGAATCAGAGCTAGCCTCGCGTGCGCTGCCCCGTGCGCATCTGGCGCTGATTGACCGGCTTGAGACGATCAACAGCGGCGTCAGCCAGATGATCGCGCGACATGATGCGGCAGGCTATATCCGGATGAACCTTGAATTTCATCGCACGCTTTATCTGCGCGCGCAGGCCCCGGCGATGCTGGCGATGACGGAAACGGTCTGGCTTCAGCTTGGGCCGACCATGTGCGCACTTTATGGCCGGTTGAACCGCAAGGAACCCCCCTATCACCACAAGCTGATCCTGGCGGCCTTGAAGGCCGGCGATGAACCCGGTCTGCGTTTGGCCGTGCGCACAGACGCGACGCAGGGTTTGCGGATGCTCAAGGGATAGCGGTGTAGTGGTCCAGCTCGGCAAGGACCAAGTTCAGCAGACGGCGGAAATCCTGTGCCGGCATGCCAAGCCCATAGGCCAGTTCCGTCACGAATTCATATTCTGCCGGCAGCATACGCCCACTGTGCATGGTAATCAGCAGGGCCGCATAGACCATCACATCTTTTTCACGATCGCGCAGACCTGCGCCGAAACCGATATAATCCTTGGTATCAAGGTCCAGAACGGCATGGTCTGCCATATGAATGATATCGGCTGTCGGAAAGTTTCGTCGCGTCAGTCGCTTGGCGGCGCGACCGATCAGGCGCAGTTCATTTGAACCGACCAGCCCGTCGCATTTGGCAGCGTGGCACATCACGGAAACGATCCTGAGCGCGGCCTTGTTGCGCATCGGACCTTTGGGATCATACCCCAGCAGAGATCGCGACCGCCGCCAGATCACTGCAAACAACCCAAGCCCGACAGCCGCAAGCAGGCCATAAGTCTGGAGATTGCGTTCAAGGCTGTTGCGGGCGACTGCAGGAATGTCTGCCGCAATCAGGTCGAGCGACTGCGCAGTGATCATCTGATCGGTGGTCATGGGCCGATCTTCGGTCTTGCAGTTGTCATCCGAGAGCGCGTACCGCAGAACATCATTGGTCAAGGGATGACGAAACAGCCGAAAGCTGCGCGTTACATAGCAAAGCGCCAGATTTTCCCCGTTTGCCCCCGCAATCTGCGTGCTGGAGACAAATTCAAGCTGCTGCGTCAGCCCAATTTCGCCTGTCAACGCATGCGCCGGCAGGCTGGAACCAACCACCAGCAGCATCGCAAAAACAAGCTTTTTCATTATATTCTCGGATAAGTTTACTCGATACCTCGTAAGTAGAACGCTAAAAATATGGCACCGTTATGGTGTCTTGCGACGCGCACTGCATCGAATTTCGGGACAATGCGCGCCCAATTCGATGAATGTTGCGCGTCACGGAGGCAGATCTTACCTGCCCCGCCACGATAAATCACGCGTGAATGGCGCCATCACCGCAAGCAAGCGCGGCCTCGCGCACGGCTTCGGAATAGGTTGGGTGCGCGTGACAGGTGCGCGCCAGATCCTCTGCGGCGGCGCCGAATTCCATGGCGACGCAAATTTCGTGTATCAGGTCGCCCGCCATCGGCCCGATGATATGGGCACCCAATATGCGGTCGGTTTCCTTGTCAGCCAGAATTTTCACGAAACCTTCGCCCGCGAAGTTCGCCTTGGCGCGGGCATTGCCCATAAAGGGGAATTTACCAACCTTATAGGCACGCCCTTGTTCTTTCAGGGTTTCCTCGGTTTCGCCGACATTGGCGACCTCGGGGTGGGTATAGATCACGCCGGGGATCACGCCATAATTCACATGGCCATGCTGACCGGCGATAACCTCGGCGACGGCCATGCCTTCATCCTCGGCCTTATGCGCCAGCATGGGCCCTGTGATCGTGTCTCCGATGGCATAGATGCCTGCGACATTGGTCGCATATTTCCTATCGGTCTTGACCTGACCACGGTCCGTGACATCAACCCCCAGTGCATCAAGTCCCAACCCCTCGGTAAAGGGTTTGCGCCCCGTCGCGACCAGCACGGTGTCGGCCTTGAGGGCGTGTTCGCTGTCATCCTTGCGCAGCTTATACGTGACAGTCGCCTTGCTGCTTTTGACGGCGACACCTTGCACCGCGGCCCCGAGAATGAATTTCAGCCCCTGTTTGGTCAGCATCTTCTGGAATTGACGCGCGATTTCGGCATCCATTCCGGGGGTGATGCCGTCAAGGTATTCGACGACGGTCACATCCGCGCCCAGACGGGCATAAACAGACCCCAGTTCCAGCCCGATCACACCCGCGCCGATGACGACCAGTGTTTTCGGAATCTTGCCAAGTTCCAGCGCACCGGTGGATGTCACGACCGTTTTTTCATCGACCTCGACACCGGGCAGGATCGCGGCCTCTGACCCTGTGGCGACGACGATATGTTTCGCTTCGTGGACGTCATCGCCGACCTTGACCTTGCCTGCCTGGGGGATGGTGGCCCAGCCCTTGATCCAGTCTACTTTGTTCTTTTTGAACAAAAATTCGATGCCGCCGGTGTTCTGGGCAATCGTGTCGTTCTTGTAGGCCAGCATCTGTTTCCAGTCGACCGAGGGCGCCTTGCCCTTCAGCCCCATGGTGCCAAAGTTATGTTCGGCCTCATGCAGCAGATGGGTGGCGTGCAGCATTGCCTTGGACGGGATGCAGCCCACGTTCAGGCAGGTGCCGCCCAGCGTTTCGCGGCCCTCGACGCAGGCCACCTTCATGCCCAGTTGGGCGCAACGGATCGCGCAGACATAGCCGCCGGGGCCGGCACCGATTACGATGACATCATAGCTGGACATGGGTGTCTCCTTTGGGTGTCAGATCAGGGCTGACAGTAACATGAGCATGGTTGAGAGGAACCCCACAAACCAGACCAGCGATCGCCAGGGGGTGAGGCCGAAATAATAGGCGGGGATATAAAAGACGCGCGCACCCAGATAGGTCCAGGCGCAGGCTGCGGAAAACCCGGTGTTCTTGTCACCAAGGCTGATGACGACGACGGCGATGGTGAACAGGATCAGCGCCTCGAAATGGTTATTCAGCGCGCGGAACAGGCGACCCGTTTTCGGGCTGACCTGTTCGATCAGCGGTTTGCCAAGGCGATCTGGGTCACGCGGCCCGGCTGTTTTGGCGGGGCCAAGTTCGAGGTTCGCGGGCACGGACATCAGGACGAATTGGATACCTTGAAGCAGGCCCGCGAGGGTGAGGACGGTGAGTTCGGGGGTCATCAGGTCACAGCAGCGGCAAGAGCATCATCACCAGACCGGCCAAAGATGCAAAAAACGCGACGGACCGCACCAAGGGGATGCCGGACGCATAGGCCGGGATATAAGCCACCCGTGCCCAGAACCAGACAGCAGCGCCCAAGGCCGATGTGGCGTTGCCCAGTGCGGTCACGGCAAGGATTAAAGCGAGCGCGACGAAGGCAGGAAAGGTTTCCAGATAATTACGCAAGGCACGTTCTATGCGGCCTGCCATAAAGTTTTGTTCGCGTTTCTCGTCCTGCGGTCCCAGTGCCCAGCCGAGTCCCTTGCTCAGGTCGCTGAACGTGGCCTGCACCAGCACATGCACGATCAGAAGGATAACGCCGTAAACGAGATATTGGAGTTCTGGAGTCATTGCATATCCTTTCGAGGATCAATTCGGCAAACGCAAGTCAACGGCCCTTGGGGCGCGACCAAACCGGGCAGCCCCGAACCCCTTGGTTTGACGGGACGGGGGCCGCTCTGTTTGTTTCTAGAGATCCATCAGCAACCGCCGTGGATCCTCCAGCGCTTCTTTCACGCGCACAAGGAATGTTACGGCGCCCTTGCCATCGACAATCCGGTGGTCATAGGACAGGGCCAAATACATCATGGGCTTGATCACGACCTGCCCGTTGATTGCCATGGGCCGGTCCTGAATCTTGTGCATCCCCAAAATCCCCGACTGCGGGGGATTGAGGATGGGCGAGGACATGAGCGAGCCATAGACGCCGCCGTTCGAGATGGTAAAGGTGCCGCCCTGCATTTCAGCCATACTCAGCTTGCCGTCGCGGGCCTTGGCGCCCATTTCGGCAATCGCCTTTTCGATGCTGGCGAATGACATCTGGTCGGCGTCGTTGATCACCGGCACGACAAGGCCGGTGGGCGTGCCCGCCGCAATCCCCATGTTAACATAGTTTTTATAAACCACATCGGTGCCGTCGATTTCGGCGTTGACCTCTGGCACCTCGTTCAGGGCATGCACGCAGGCCTTGGTGAAAAAGGACATGAAACCCAGTTTCACGCCGTGCTTTTTCAAAAACAGGTCTTTGTATTCGTTGCGCAGGGCCATCACCTCGGTCATGTCGACCTCGTTGTAGGTGGTCAGCATGGCGGCGGTGTTCTGGCTGTCTTTCAGGCGCTTTGCGATGGTCTGGCGCAGACGGGTCATCTTCACCCGTTCTTCGCGGTCGGCTTGCGCGGCAGGAACGGGCGCGCGGGGCGCGGCGGCGGGTGCGGGGGCGCCGGATTTTTCGGACAAGGCTTTCAGCACGTCCTCTTTCATTACGCGGCCATCCTTGCCGGTGCCCTGCACATCCGTCAGATCATTTTCCGCCATCAGCTTCTTGGCTGACGGGGCGTCTTCTACATCCTTCTTCGCCTCTGCGGGGGCGGCTTCGGCTTTGGGTGCTTCCTTTGGTGCTTCCTTGGTGGCCTCTGCCTTGGGGGCTGGTGCCGCATCGCCTTCGGCGATCTGGGCCAGCAGCGCGTCAACGCCGACGGTGTCACCCTCGGCGGCGACGATTTCGGACAGGGTGCCGGCGACGGGGCTTGGCACCTCGACCGTGACCTTGTCTGTCTCAAGCTCGCACAGCATTTCATCGACGGCCACGGCATCGCCGGGCTGTTTGAACCATGTGGCGACCGTGGCCTCGGTCACGGATTCGCCAAGTGTGGGGACGCGGACTTCGGTGGTCATTGCTTTGATCCTTCGATGGTCAGGGCGTCATTCACGAGCGCCTGTTGTTGTGCTTTGTGTTGGCTGGCAAGGCCGGTTGCAGGGCTGGCTGCCGCGGCGCGCCCAGCATAGGCGGGCCGCGTGTGTTTGGCCTTGATGCGGGTCAGAACCCATTCGATGTTGGGTTCCATAAAGCTCCATGCGCCCTGGTTCTTGGGTTCTTCCTGGCACCAGACCATTTCGGCATTCTTGAACCGTTCCAGTTCGTTTACCGCCGACTGTGCGGGGAAAGGATAGAATTGTTCGAACCGCAGAATATAAACATCGTCGATGCCACGGGCGTCGCGTTCTTCCAGCAGGTCGTAATAAACCTTGCCCGAACACATCACGACGCGCTTGATCTTGTCATCGGCTGCCAGTGTCGTGTCGGAATTGCCGTGCTGGGCGTCATCCCACAGAACGCGGTGGAAACTGGACCCGGTGGTGAATTCCTCGGCCCGGGATACCGCCATCTTGTGCCGCAAAAGCGATTTTGGCGTCATCAGGATCAGCGGTTTGCGGAATGTCCGGTGCAGCTGGCGGCGGAGCAGGTGGAAATAGTTTGCGGGCGTCGTGCAATTCGCCACGATCCAGTTATCGCCGCCGCACATCGTCAGGAACCGTTCCAGACGGGCGCTGGAATGTTCCGGCCCTTGCCCTTCATAGCCATGCGGAAGCAGGCAGACGAGGCCGGACATGCGCAACCATTTGCTTTCGCCGGATGAAATGAACTGGTCGAACATGATTTGCGCGCCGTTGGCGAAATCGCCGAACTGCGCCTCCCACAGGGTCAGGGCGTTGGGTTCGGCCAGCGAATAGCCGTATTCGAACCCCAGCACCGCATATTCCGACAGCATCGAATCGATGACCTCGTAATGCGCCTGCCCCTTGCGAATGTGATTCAGCGGGTAGTAGCGATCTTCGTTTTCCTGATTGACCAAGGCCGAATGTCGCTGGCTGAATGTGCCGCGGGTGCTGTCCTGACCGGACAGACGCACAGGGTAACCTTCGGTAAGCAATGACCCAAAGGCCAGCGCCTCGCCCGTAGCCCAGTCGATACCTGTTCCGGTTTCGAACATCTGCGCCTTGGCCTCCAGCAGTCGGCCAACGGTCTTGTGCAAGGGAAACCCGTCTGGCGCGGTGGACAGCGCGCGCCCGATATCCTTGAACGTGGCCCCGTCGATTGCGGTCACGCCGCGCTGATAATCATCTTTTTCGCGGTCAAGGTGCGACCATTTCCCGTCCAGCCAGTCTGCCTTGTTGGGCTTATAGGTTTTGCCCGCTTCGAATTCTTCGTTCAGGTGGGCCTGAAACGCGGCTTTCATATCCTCGATCTCGCCTTCGGGGATCAGTCCATCTCTCACCAGCCGCTCGGTATAGAGCGTCAGCGTGGTCTTTTGTTTCTTGATCTTCTTGTACATCACCGGGTTGGTGAACATCGGCTCGTCGCCTTCGTTGTGACCAAAGCGGCGGTAGCAAATGATATCCAGCACCACGTCCTTGTGGAACTTCTGGCGGAATTCCGTGGCGACCCGGGCGGCATGCACCACAGCTTCGGGGTCGTCGCCGTTGACGTGGAAAATAGGCGCTTCGACCATCAATGCGATGTCCGTGGGATAGGGAGAGCTGCGCGAGAAATGCGGCGCGGTCGTGAACCCGATCTGGTTGTTGACCACGATATGCATGGTGCCACCGGTCTTGTGGCCGCGCAGGCCTGACAGGCCAAAGCCCTCGGCAACCACGCCCTGACCGGCAAAGGCTGCATCACCGTGCAGCAGGATGGCCATTACCTTGGTGCGGTCATCGTCGTTCTTCTGATCCTGTTTGGCGCGGACCTTGCCCAGGACAACGGGGTTCACGGCTTCCAGGTGGGACGGGTTCGCGGTCAGTGACAGGTGGACGGTATTGTCATCAAACGTCCGGTCGCTGGATGCGCCAAGGTGGTATTTCACGTCCCCCGATCCATCCACGTCTTCGGGCTTGAACGACCCGCCCTGAAATTCGTTAAAGATCGCGCGGTAGGGTTTTTCCATCACGTTGGCCAACACCGACAGACGGCCCCGGTGCGGCATGCCGACGACGATTTCTTCCAGTCCCAGCTGGCCGCCGCGCTTGATGATCTGTTCCATCGCGGGGATCAGGCTTTCGCCACCATCAAGGCCGAAACGCTTGGTGCCCATGTATTTGACATGTAAAAACTTCTCAAAGCCTTCTGCATCGACAAGCGCCTTGAGGATCGCCTTGCGCCCTTCCTTGGTAAAGGCAATTTCCTTGCCGTAGCCTTCGATACGTTCCTTTAGCCAACCGGCTTCTTCGGGGTTGGAAATGTGCATGTATTGCAGCGCGAAAGTGCCGCAATAGGTACGCTGAACGATGGCCATGATCTCGTTCATCGTGGCGACTTCGAGGCCCAGAACGTTGTCGATAAAGATCGGGCGATCCATGTCCCTGGCGGTAAAGCCATAGTTGGCAGGGTCCAGTTCCGGGTGCGGTTTTGTTTCGCGCATGCCAAGCGGGTCAAGATCGGCAATCAGGTGACCCCGGATGCGGTAGGCGCGGATGATCATCAGCGCGCGGATGCTGTCGAGCACGGCGTTGCGGACCTGTTCCTCGGACAGTTCCACACCTTTGTCGGCGGCCTTTGCCTTGATCTTGTCGCCGGCGGCCTTGGGTTCAGCGGGCCATTGCCCGTCAAGGGCAGCAGTCAGGTCGTCATTGGGAACGGGTGGCCAGTCGGTGCGCGCCCAGGACGGGCCTGCTGCTTCTGCTTGCGCATCTGCGGGGCTGTCGCCAAGGCTGCGGAAAAACGCTTGCCAGCTTTCATCGACCGCGCCGGGGTTGTCGGCATAGCGGGCATACAGCTGTTCCACATATTCGGCGTTATGCCCCTGCAAAAAGCTGGAAGCATGGAAGACGTCATTCGGGGATTGGTCGGTCATGGTCGCACCCTTGGTTTCATACGGACGGGCAGGGACGAGCCCCCGCCCGCAGGTCGGTGTGTCGGGATGATCCCCGACCTACCCGATCGCTTTCAGCACAGCCTCGCCCAGTGTTGCGGGGCTGTCGGCCACGACAATGCCCGCGGCATTCATCGCTTCGATCTTGGATTCCGCGTCGCCTTTGCCACCCGCGACAATCGCACCGGCGTGACCCATGCGGCGGCCCGGAGGGGCCGTGCGCCCGGCGATGAAACCGGCGGTGGGTTTCCAGCGGCCAGCCTTGCGTTCGTCGGCAAGGAACTGGGCGGCATCCTCCTCGGCGGAGCCACCGATTTCGCCGATCATGATGATGGATTGCGTTTCAGGATCGGCAAGGAACATTTCCAGCACGTCGATATGTTCGGTCCCTTTGATCGGGTCGCCGCCGATGCCCACGGCGGTGGACTGGCCAAGGCCGCTGTCAGAGGTCTGCTTGACCGCTTCATAGGTCAGCGTGCCGGAACGGGACACAACGCCGACCGACCCGCGCTTGTGGATATGGCCGGGCATGATGCCGATCTTGCAGGCGTCAGGCGTGATGACACCGGGGCAATTTGGCCCGATCAGACGCGATTTCGACCCTTCCAGCGCGCGCTTGACCTTCATCATGTCCAGCACGGGGATGCCTTCGGTGATGCAGATGATCAGTTCCATTTCGGCGTCGATCGCCTCAAGGATACTGTCCGCGGCAAACGGCGGGGGCACATAGATGACCGATGCGTTGGCTTCGGTTACATGCTTGGCCTCGTGGACCGAGTTGAAGATCGGCAGGTCAAGGTGTGTCTGCCCGCCCTTGCCGGGGGTCACGCCGCCGACCATCTTGGTGCCATAGGCAATCGCTTGTTCCGAGTGGAATGTCCCCTGCGAACCGGTGAGGCCCTGACAGATGACTTTGGTGTTTTCGTTGACGAGAATGGCCATGTGGGCCTCCTTGGAAATCTTGCTGTAGGGTGGGGTTCACCCCACCGATGAGGGAGCACGGCGGGGTGAACCCCGCCCTACGATTAACCTTTGACGGCTTTCACGATCTTCTGTGCGCCGTCTTTCAGGTCGTCGGCGGCGATGACGTCAAGGCCGGAGTTGTTGATGATCTCTTTGCCCTTTTCGACGTTCGTGCCTTCCAGACGCACGACGAGTGGAACCTTCAGGCCCACCTCTTTCACAGCCGACACCACGCCTTCGGCGATGACGTCGCAGCGCATGATGCCGCCAAAGATGTTGACCAGAATGCCTTTGACGTTGGGGTCGGATGTGATGATCTTGAACGCCTCGGTTACCTTTTCCTTGGTCGCGCCACCGCCCACATCAAGGAAGTTGGCAGGCTCGGCCCCGTAAAGTTTGATGATGTCCATCGTCGCCATGGCCAGGCCCGCGCCGTTGACCATGCAGCCGATTTCACCGTCCAGTGCGATATAGTTCAGATCGTATTTCGACGCTTCCAGCTCCTTGGAGTCTTCCTCGGTTTCGTCGCGCAGGGCGGCGATGTCGGCGTGGCGATACAGCGCGTTGCCGTCGAACGATACCTTGGCATCCAGCACCTTCAGATCGCCCTTGTCTGTCACGATCAGCGGGTTGATTTCCAGCATCTCCATGTCTTTTTCGGTGAACGCCTTGTAAAGCTGCCCCATCAGCGTCACGCATTGTTTGACCTGCGGACCGGTCAGGCCCAGCGCGAAGGCCACCCGGCGGCCATGGAACGGCTGGTAGCCGGTGGCGGGGTCCACGGTGAAGTTCAGGATTTTTTCAGGGGTCGATGCGGCGACTTCCTCGATGTCCATTCCGCCCTCTGTCGAACAGACGAACCCGATGCGGCTGGTTGCGCGATCCACCAGAAGGGCAAGATACATTTCCGTTTCGATCCCGGAACCGTCCTCGATGTAGATGCGGTTGACCTGTTTGCCTGCCGGACCGGTCTGATGCGTGACCAATGTGCGGCCCAGCATGCGTTTCGCCTCGGTCGCTGCTTCCTCAACAGATTTGGTAAGCCGCACACCGCCTGCTTCGCCTGCATCGGCTTCCTTGAACTTGCCTTTGCCGCGGCCACCTGCGTGGATCTGCGCCTTGACAACCCACAGCGGGCCGTCAAGTTCGCCTGCGGCAGATTTGGCTTCTTCTGCGCGTGTGACAGGGCGACCGTCGGAAACAGGGGCGCCATAGCTGCGCAGCAGGGCTTTGGCCTGATATTCGTGGATGTTCATAGGGACATGTCCAATTTGGCTTCGATTGCCCTATCTAAAACACAGCCTATGAACAGTTTCTAACCGAAATCACCATTACACATGAATATTCGAACATTTGTGATCACAGTTTTTCAGGGTGTGATCACAAATGACGGCCCTGAAACGCGCTCTCGTCAACTTCTCGAGATTCGGGAGCGGGATCGCTGAAAATTCACCGTGGTCCGACTCTGCCGTGTGATGCGCGTAACGAAAAAGGGCCGCCCGTGGGCGACCCTTTGGTGTTCAATGGGCGACCAGATCAGGCAAGGCTGCTGTCGATTTCCTTGCAGGCAGCGACCAGGCCTTTGACCGCATCGACGGATTTGTCGAACATTGCCTGTTCGGCCTTGTTCATCTTGATCTCGACCACCCGCTCGATGCCACCGGCGCCGATGATTGTCGGCACGCCGACATAGAACCCATCAAGACCATAGGCGCCCTCGACATGGGCGGCACAGGGCAGCAGGCGTTTCTGATCTTTCAGATAAGCCTCGGCCATTTCGATGGCAGAGGTGGCAGGCGCATAAAATGCGGAACCGGTTTTCAGCAGGCCGACGATTTCGGCACCTCCGTCACGGGTGCGCTGCACAATGGCGTCCAGTTTGTCTTGTGTGGTCCAACCCATCTCGATCAGATCGGGCAGGGGAATGCCGGCGACGGTGGAATAACGGGTCAGCGGCACCATCGTGTCGCCGTGGCCGCCCAGTACAAAGGCCGACACATCGCGCATGGAAACGTTGAATTCCTCAGCCAGGAAATGGCGGAACCGTGCGCTGTCCAGCACACCGGCCATGCCACAGACCTTTTCGGCGGGCAGGCCGGAAAATTCGCGCAGTGCCCAGACCATCGCATCCAGCGGGTTGGTGATGCAGATGACAAAAGCGTCGGGCGCATGGGCCGCAATGCCTTCGCCCACGGATTTCATGACCTTGAGGTTGATCCCCAGCAGATCATCACGCGACATGCCGGGCTTGCGCGGCACACCTGCGGTCACGATGCAGACATCGGCACCTGCGATATCGGCATAGTCGTTGGTGCCCTTGAAGCTGCCGTCGAATTTTGCCGACGGTCCGGATTCGGCGATATCAAGCGCCTTGCCTTGGGGGAAACCTTCGGCAATGTCGAAAAGCACAACATCGCCGAGCTCTTTGACAGCGGCGAGGTGCGCGAGCGTGCCGCCGATCTGTCCGGCGCCGATAAGGGCAATCTTGGGTCTGGCCATGGAACTTTGATCCTCTGGTGTGGTTTGGATTTGGCCGTGGGGGTAAGCCTTTGACGGGCCGCTGGCAAGGGTGCTGCGCTGCGGCATCACAAATTACAGCGTGGTCAATGGCGCGGCTGCGCAGTAACGAAGTGCAAACAACAGACGTTATAGGGGCGTGATGTGCTTGAATTTGATTGGCAATTCTTTGCTGTGGGCATTCCTGCAATCATGTTTGCCGGAATATCCAAAGGTGGTTTCGGATCTGGTGCAGCATTTGTCGGGGGTGCGATTCTGGCGCTTGTCGTGCCGCCGGGGGCCGCATTGGGGATCGTCTTGCCGCTTTTGATGGTGATCGACGCGGCCACGCTGAAACCTTATTGGCGACAATGGCACTGGCCCTCGGCCAAGGGAGTGATTGTTGGTGCGGTCCCGGGGATCGCGATTGCTGCGCTGATCTATGCCTTTGTGGATGCGGATATGTTCCGCCTGCTGATCGGTGTAATCTGTCTTGCGTTTGTCGCGTTTCAGGTCAGCCGCGCAAGGGGCTGGCTGAAAGTACCGCACATCGCGTTTTCGCAGCTTTTCGCGTGGGTTGCGGGCCTTGTGGCCGGGTTCACCAGTTTCATCAGTCATGCCGGTGGCCCGCCGGTGGCCGTTTTCCTGTTGTCGCAGGGGATGGCCAAGACAACCTATCAGGCGACCACCGTTATCACGTTCTGGGCGATCAACTGGATCAAGGTCTTGCCCTATGCCTATCTGGGGATTTTCAGCTGGGACACCTTGATGGGCAGCATCGCACTGGCGCCTTTTGCCGTGGTCGGGGCGCTTATTGGCGTGCGCGCGCATCATCTGGTGCCCGAACGGCTGTTTTTCGCGATTACCTATGTATTGTTGGTGGTGACGGGGCTGCGGCTGATCTGGCTGGCGCTGACGTGATTCGCATGTGCCGGCTCACGCGCCCTGTTCGATGCCGGGCAGGGCGTCGTTCAACTGCTGGAACGCCTGACCGGCGGCGACAAGGCAAGTCGGCCCGCCCGGCGTTGTCACCGTGATGGTCCAGCTTCCGGTATCCATGGATGCAAACACCTCGACCAGTGTATTGTCATCGCCCAACCCGATGGATTGGCGGCTTTCGCCATAATGTTCGGACAGACGCGCCACGACGGTGCCGTGATCGGCGCAGCTGCGCGCCTGCGCTTGCGCGTGATTGGCTGCCAGCAGCATCGCGCCGATGCCAAAGGACAGAAGGAACAGATTGCGTTTCATTTCATTCACCTTGATGCAATGGGGACCGCGGCGTTTCGCTGGCGGTCAGCAAGTGGTGGACAGTTTGAAATCAATTTGCCGCAAATTGGTTAACGCACCGTAACGATGGCCGTTGCTGCAATGCGGCAATCAGCCCTTGAATGAATGGCGCTTTTCTGGCCTTTTTCACGCAACATTATTACAAGGAAGATTCGATGCAGGACCGCCCCCACCGTTCAGCCCTATATATTCCCGGTTCCAAGGATCGGGCGTTGGACAAGGCCCGTGGCCTGCCCGTCGATATGATCCTGTTCGATCTGGAGGATGCCGTCACCCCCGACGCCAAGATTGCCGCCCGTGACACGCTTTACGCTGCACTGGCAGCGGGCGGTTACGGCCCCCGGCTGAAAATTGTGCGAATCAATGCGCTGGATACGCCGTGGGGGGTGGAAGACGCCGCCGCCGTTGCTGCGATGGCGTGTGACGGTGTGTTGCTGCCCAAGGTCAACGGCCCCGGCGATGTGGATGCGTTGGCGGGTCTGGTGCCGGACCTGCCGATCTGGGCGATGATGGAAACGCCGCAGGGGGTGCTGAATGCCGCCGCGATTGCCGCGCATCCGCGGATTGCGGGGTTCGTGCTGGGCACCAATGATCTGGCCAAGGATATGAATTCGCGTGGGCGCACCGCCTTGATGATGTCGTTGCAGCACTGCCTGTTGGCGGCCAAGGCGGCGCGGATCGTGGCGCTGGATGGCGTTTATAATGCCTTCAAGGATGATGACGGCCTGCGCGCCGAATGTGCCGAGGGGCGTGACATGGGCTTTGACGGCAAAACCCTGATACATCCCGCACAGATCGCGATTGCGAACGCAGAATTTGGTCCATCCGAGGATGAAATCGCCCTTGCCCGCCGCCAGATCGCCGCGTTCGAAGCGGCCGAGGCCGAAGGGCAGGGGGTGGCCGTCGTGGATGGCAAGATCGTAGAGAACTTGCATATCGTCACCGCCCGCGCGACCTTGGCCAAAGCCGAAGCCATCGCCGCATTGGAGAGCGCATGATTTATCTTATCCTTGGTCTGATCCTGTGGTCGGGCACGCATTTCTGGAAACGACTGGCCCCGGCGCATCGCGCGTCATTCGGGGACAAGGGCAAGATGGTCGTCGCGATCGGGTCGCTGGCCGGTCTGGTGCTGATGATTGTCGGTTATCGCATGGCCGAAACGACATTCTATTGGGGCCGCTCCCCTGCGATGACGGGTATCAACAACCTGCTGATGTTGCTGTCGTTTTACCTGTTCGCCGCCAGCGGATCAAAGGCGAGGATCACGCAATATATCCGCCATCCGCAACTGACGGCGGTGGTGATCTGGTCGGTCGCGCATTTGCTGGTGAACGGCGACACCGCGTCCTTTGTGCTGTTCGGCGGGCTGTTGGTCTGGGCCACGTCTGAAATGGCACTGATCAACCGCGCGAACCCGAACTGGACACCCGGCCCCGACGTGCCGATGAAAAAAGAGATATCTGCCGTCGTCGCGACCGTGATTGTCTTTGTCGTCGTATCGGGCGTGCATATCTGGCTTGGCTATAACCCGTTTGGATAAATCCATGAAAATCTACCGGCTGTTGACCGAAGACGACACATCGGCGTTCTGCCACAAGGTGTCGGACGCACTGTCCAAAGGATGGGAACTGTATGGCGATCCGACCTATGCCTATGATCACGCCAATGGCGTCATGCGCTGCGGGCAGGCGGTCACCAAGGAAATCGACATACCCTATTCGTCCGACATGAAGCTGGGCGCACAATGACCAAGACAAACGCAGGCCGGTTTTTTGAAGATTACGCCGTTGGCGATGTGATCCACCACGCGGTGCCGCGCACCATTTCAGGGGGGGAAAGGGCGCTTTACCATGCGCTTTATCCGGCACGCGGGGCGCTTTATTCGTCGGATGAATTCGCGCGGGCCTGTGGATTGCCCGCGTCGCCGGTGGATGATCTGATCACCTTTCACACGGTTTTCGGCAAGACGGTTCCGGATGTGTCGCTGAATGCTGTGGCCAATCTGGGCTATGCCGACGGGCGCTGGCTGGCGCCGGTCTATCCCGGTGACACGCTGACTGCGACGTCACAGGTGATCGGGGTCAAGCAGAACTCCAACGGGAAAAGCGGTGTCGTGTGGGTGCGCACCACTGGGCGCAACCAGCGGGGGATTGATGTCCTGCGCTATGTCCGCTGGGTCATGGTGCGCAAGCGGGGGGATGGACCCGCGCCGGAACCGGTGATTCCTGTGCTGCCGGCGGTGGTCGCGGCAGGCGATCTGGTGGTGCCGGACGGGCTGACCTTTACCAACTACGATTTCGCGCAGGCGGGTGAACGGCATCGGCTGATCAATTATGGTGTTGGCGAAATTATCGACCACGTGGACGGCGTGACCGTGGAAGAGGCCGAGCACATGTTGGCCACACGTCTGTGGCAGAACACCGCCAAGGTGCATTTCGATGCCACCCAGCGGGCGGATGGCAAGCGGCTGATCTATGGCGGGCATGTGATTTCGCTGGCGCGGGCGCTGTCGTTCAACGGGCTGGCCAATGCGCAGATGATTGTGGCGCTGAATGGCGGTGCCCATGCGAACCCCTGTTTCGCGGGCGACACGGTGCGTGCCTGGTCAGAGGTGCTTGACGTGGCTGAAACGGCGGCGCATGGCGTCGGCGCGATCCGGCTGCGGCTGGTGGCGACCAAGGGGTCCGCGGGAGTGCTGCGCGGCGATGACGGAAAATATCACGCGGACGTCCTGCTTGATTTGGACTACTGGGCGCTAATCCCAACTTAAACAGTTTGGAATATTTGTGATCACAGTATTTTTTTCTGTGATCACAAAGTACTAAAATCTGCAAAATCGCGTCACTTTTTCACAGTTTGTCCGCGTTGGGCGGCGTGACTCTGCCTGCGGAATGGTGCAGAACAGGGTGACTGCCGCGACCTGTCTCAGGCCGCCAATCCAACGAAGGGATGACACATGGCCGATGTGAACCGGGGCAACCGCCCGCTTTCGCCGCACCTGACGATTTACCGCCCGCAGCTAACCTCTATGACATCGATCTTTGTGCGCCTGACGGGGAACGCCCTGTTGGTGGCCGCGCTGATGATCGTCTGGTGGTTCATTGCCGCAGCAACCGGGCCAGAGGCGTTTGCCCGCGCCAATGGTTTCGTGACCAGCTGGTTTGGTGATCTGGTGATGTTCCTGTCGGTCTGGGCCGTCTGGTACCACATGTTCGGCGGTATCCGGCACCTGATCTGGGACAGCGGCCATATGCTTGATGTCGAACGTTCTGAAAATGCAGGGATTGTGATGATCATCGCGTCCGTGCTGTTCACCATCTTCACCGTCATCGTGCTTTGGTAAGGGGGGCGCAGCATGGCTTTTCTGACTGACCGTAAACGCGCCGAAGGCTTGGGGTCTGCCAAATCCGGCACCGAACACCACTGGCACATGATCGTGACTTCCGTGGCCCTGGTGGGGCTTGTGCCGCTGTTTTTATTCACGTTCGGCGCAATCCTTGGATCAAGCCATGAGGAAGTGATTGCCTATTATCAGCGCCCGTTCCCTGCGATCGTGGCAATTCTGACCATGGGCGTGGGTTTCCTGCACTTCAGCAAGGGTGTGCAAACCTTGATCGAGGATTACGTCCATGGTTTCGCCCGCAAGGTGCTGATCATCGCGATGATCTGCCTGTCCTATTCTGCTGCTGCCGTTGCGATTTACGCAATCGTGCGCATCGCCCTTTGATTTTCCGGAGCATCTGACACATGGCTGCATACGAATACGAAACCCATACCTATGACGCGATTGTCGTGGGGGCTGGCGGCGCTGGCCTGCGTGCCACGCTTGGTCTGGCTGAACAGGGACTGCGCACTGCCTGTATTTCCAAAGTTTTCCCGACACGGTCGCACACCGTTGCCGCACAGGGCGGCATCGCTGCATCGCTGGGCAACATGGGTCCCGACAGCTGGCAGTGGCACATGTATGACACGGTCAAGGGGTCTGACTGGCTGGGCGATACCGACGCGATGGAGTATCTGGCGCGCGAGGCGCCCAAGGCGGTCTACGAGCTGGAACATTACGGCGTGCCGTTTTCGCGCACCGAAGAGGGCAAGATCTATCAGCGCCCGTTCGGCGGCCACACCACCGAATTCGGCGCAGGCCCACCCGTGCAACGCACCTGTGCCGCCGCCGACCGGACAGGCCACGCCATTTTGCACACGCTTTACGGCCAGTCGCTCAAGCAAAAGGCAGAGTTCTATATCGAATATTTCGCGCTCGATCTGATCATGTCGGATGACGGCGTCTGTCAGGGGGTCATCGCGTGGAAGCTGGATGACGGCACCATGCACGTGTTCAATGCGAAAACCGTAGTTCTGGCCACGGGCGGCTATGGCCGCGCCTATTTCAGCGCCACATCGGCCCACACCTGCACCGGCGACGGTGGTGGTATGGTCGCGCGGCAGGGCCTGCCGTTGCAGGACATGGAATTCGTGCAGTTCCACCCGACCGGCATCTATGGTGCGGGCTGCCTGATTACCGAAGGCGCACGCGGTGAAGGCGGCTATCTGACCAATTCCGAAGGCGAGCGGTTCATGGAGCGTTACGCCCCGAATTACAAGGACCTCGCGCCGCGCGATTACGTCAGCCGCTGCATGACGATGGAAATCCGTGAAGGGCGCGGCGTCGGGCCGAACAAGGATCACATCCATCTGAACCTGAACCACCTGCCAAAGGAAGCTCTGGCCGAACGTCTGCCCGGCATTTCCGAAAGCGCGCGGATCTTTGCCGGGGTGGACGTCACCAAAGAGCCGATCCCGGTGCTGCCCACTGTGCATTACAATATGGGCGGCATTCCCACGAATTATTATGGTGAGGTGCTGAACCCCACCAAGAAAGACCCTAACCGCGTGGTTCCCGGCCTGATGGCCGTGGGCGAGGCGGGCTGTGCATCGGTCCATGGCGCAAACCGCCTTGGGTCCAACAGCCTGATCGACCTCGTGGTCTTTGGCCGCGCGGCGGCCATCCGCGCCGGAGAGGTCGTGGATCGCGACGCACCCAACCCGACGCTTAATCAGGCATCAATCGATGCGTGTTTTGATCGGTTCGATAAACTGCGCCATGCCGACGGCAATACACCGACTGCCGAACTGCGGCTTGAAATGCAAAAGGCCATGCAAGAAGACGCTGCAGTCTTCCGCACCGACAAGACGCTGGCCGAGGGTGTGGAAAAGATGACGGCGATTGCCGCAAAGCTGGATGACCTGCACGTTACCGACCGCAGCCTTGTGTGGAACAGCGACCTGATGGAAACGCTGGAACTGACAAATCTGATGCCCAATGCGCTGGCCACCATTGTCGGGGCCGAGGCCCGCAAGGAAAGCCGTGGCGCCCACGCACACGAGGACTACGCCACACGCGATGATGACAAGTGGCGTGTGCACACCATCAGCCATGTCGATGGTGCAAAGGTGAAGCTGACATATCGCCCCGTGATCACGACACCGTTGACGACCGAGGCGCAGGGCGGCATTTCCGAGGCGCAAATTGCCCCGAAGGAAAGGACGTTCTGATGCGTCTTGCAGCCTTGATGTTGACAGGGCTTTCCCTGTTGTCGGCCTGCGCCGAACTGGGCGCAGAGGGCGACAGGGTGGCCCGCCAAGCCGCAAAAGGCGTGGTGAATACCGTCATCTCAAACCGGTTTCCCGGGATGAATGCCGCCCCGCTGACCGACTGCATAATTGACAATGCCGACATCACCGAAGTTTACCAGATTGCCGAAGCGGCCGTCGTTGGCCCTGGCCCGACGACCACGAACCTGATCGTCGACATTGCCAGCCGCCCCGAAACAGTGCGATGTGCTGCGGATAATGCACTGTCAACAGTGCTGTCGGGGGCGTGATGTTAGGGCGTGTCGCTGTTATAGTGCTGGCCTTGTCTGCCTGCAGCACGACTCCACCCACCCCGGAAGAAGCGGCACGCATCTGCGAAAAACGCGCACAGGCGGCGCAAGCCCCCGAAGTCGGCATGACCATCGGCGCCAGCAGCAGCGACGGACCCTTTGCCAGTGCCAGCATTGCGCTGAGCGCAGATCTGTTGCGGGGGCGCGACCCGATGGAAGTCTATGAAAGCTGCGTTATCGAACTGACCGGCGAAATGCCGATCCGGCCACCGCGGCTTCGCGATTTGTAAGTTTTTTGGGGGCCGGAGCCCCCATATGGAAGGAACATCAAGATGGTGCAACTGACACTTCCCAAGAATTCCCGCATGACTGTGGGTACGACCTGGCCGAAACCGGAAGGGGCGACCAATCTGCGCAAAGTGCAGATCTATCGCTGGAATCCCGATGATGGCAAGAACCCGCAACTTGATACATATTTCGTTGATATGGATAGCTGTGGCCCGATGGTTCTGGACGCATTGATCAAGATCAAGAGCGATATCGACCCAACTCTGACCTTCCGCCGGTCCTGCCGCGAAGGCATCTGCGGATCCTGCGCGATGAACATCGATGGCATCAACACGCTGGCCTGCATCTATGGCATGGATGAAATCAAGGGCGACGTGAAGATCTATCCGCTGCCGCATATGCCGGTGGTCAAGGACCTGATCCCGGACCTGACGCATTTTTACGCCCAGCACGAATCCGTCATGCCTTGGCTGGAAACCAAAACGAACCGTCCCGCAAAGGAATGGAAGCAGTCAATTGACGACCGCAAGAAGCTGGACGGCCTATATGAATGCGTCATGTGTGCGTGTTGTTCCACCAGTTGCCCCTCTTACTGGTGGAATGGCGACCGTTACCTCGGGCCGGCCGCCTTGCTGCATGCCTACCGCTGGATCATCGACAGCCGGGACGAGGCGACAGGTGAACGGCTGGACGAGTTGGAAGACCCGTTCAAGCTCTACCGTTGCCACACGATCATGAACTGCGCAAAGACATGCCCCAAGGGGCTGAATCCTGCCAAGGCGATCGCGCATATCAAACAGATGATGGTCGAACGGGCCGTCTGATCAATATCCGGATAAAGGGCCCGCCTCCTATGATGTTGGCGGGTCCTTCCCGGTCATTACCGGCCACGGACATCGGCGTCCCCGCCTGTACCGCAACGCCAACTTCGCATATCAACATTAATTTTTCGTTATTATTGGCCCATAAATATCCTGGGGGAGACCCGTTAGGGGCGGGGTCAAAGCCCCCTGATCAAATTTCGCGAAATTTGATGCCTCCGGCGGGGATATTTATCCTCGGAAGAAGCGGATTGTATTCCGTACCGATTTGCGTTGATGATAGCACATGATGGAAGTTCATCCCCCACGCGATGCAGACGAACGGCGCGCGGTGCCGCCTGTCATCTGCTATCTAACAGATACACTGCCGCAACCTGATATGGCGATATACACGGCAGCACGGACCGATCTTGTCGAGACAGATCATGTTACCGCATTGCCACGCAGCGCGGCCGCAGTGGTCGTTCCGGCGGGACATTTCCTGCGTATTGTCAGCGTCGGTGGCCCCCAGGTTGGCGACCTGAACCTGTTCAACGCTCATGATCTATCCGAACGGTTCTATTCGGGCAAGACCCGCGCGCTACATGGTGCCCATGTGACGTCGGGTGACAGGTTGTGGTCATCCTTTCCAACGCTCCGCCCGATGGCGACAATTACACATGACACCCTGGGGTGGTATGGCATCGACGAATTCGGAGGAGGCGTGCATGATGTTATCGGCACCCGCTGTGATCCCTATACGGGGCGTTTGCTGTCCGGCTATGACTATCACAATTGCTGCCATTCCAATCTGACCCGCGCGCTGGCCGATCATACCGGGTTGTCATTGGCCGAGGCGGAACCCCTTGTTCACGACGTTCTGAATGTCTTTATGTGCACTGGCTTTACCCGCGACACAGGGCAATATTTCATGAAGGCCAGCCCGGTGCGTCCCGGTGACTATCTCGAGCTGTTTGCCGAAATTGATCTGCTGGCTGTGCTGAGTGCTTGTCCTGGGGGCGATTGCAGTACGGAACATTCCAGCGACTCTGCCGTCTGTCACCCTCTGGACATGAAGGTGTTGCGCCCGGCCGATCTGTTCGGATGGACACCGCCTGCTGTCAACGCTTACGATCGCAGTCACGGGCGTTGATGGTTTTCAGGTAAATGCCGCTGCCAGCGCGATTTCCACCATGTCCCCAAACGACCGTTCGCGGTCTTCTGCGGGCAGGGCCTCTTGTGTCAGCAAATGGTCGCTGACTGTCAGGATAGCCAAGGCACGTCTCCCATGGCGGGCGGCGAGGTTATAAAGCTCTGCCGCTTCCATTTCGACACCAAGGATACCGTGGCGGACCATTTGGTCGTTCAGATCGGGGCGTTCGTCATAAAACACGTCCGAAGAATAGATGCCGCCCACATGGGTAGGCACAGCTTTGGCGGCTGCGGCCCTGTGCGCTGCTGACAGCAGCCCGTAATCGGCACAGGGCGCAAAGTTCAGTTCCTTGAATATCCCGCGTGATGGCGTGGACAGGGTGGAGGCCGTCATGGCCAGGATCACATCGCGAATACCGACATGCTCTTGCATGCCACCGCAGGAACCGATGCGGATCAGGGTCTGCGCGTCATAGTCGCGGATCAGCTCATTGGCATAAATCGACAGCGATGGCATGCCCATGCCTGACCCCTGGATCGTCACCGGGTGGCCGTTCCATGTGCCGGTAAACCCCAACATGCCGCGCACCGCGTTGATGCAGCGCGCGTCGTGCAGGAACGTCTCGGCAGCCCATTTCGCGCGATAGGGATCGCCGGGCATCAGAACGGTTGGCGCGATGTCATCTTTCGCGGCGCCGATGTGGATTGTCATACTGTGCCTTTTCAGATTTCCAGACTGTCCGGCGATGTGCCTGCCGCCAGCGCGGATTTGAACCATTCAGGCTGACGCCCCTTGCCCGTCCAGGTTTGTTCGGGGTTTTCGGGGTTGCGGTATTTCGGCGGAGATACCTTTTTCGGGCCGGATTTCGTCTTGCGTGTTTTTGCCCCGCCATCGCCCGTGATTTCGGAAAGGGAGAACCCGTGTGCGGCTGCTGCCTTTTCGGCGGCGGCACGCGCGGCTTTTCTCTCTTGCTCTGTCACGTGTTCAATGGCTTTTTCCACATCAGCCCTGAGCTTTTCCAGCTCTTTGCGGGTCATGGATTTCAAATCAGCTTTCATTGCAGTCTCCAATTCAAGATAAGTGCAATTATCATCGTGCCAATGATAGTAAAGTCAGTTTACATCCAAACATATGCAAAAGTATATTGTGTGATCGTTTATTCTGCTGCCAATGACCTTGGATCAACCAAAGTCACGATATCACCCATGATCTTGTTCAGCTCGAAATCTTTCGGTGTATAGACTTTTGCGACACCCATTTTCTGCAATTCGACAGCGTCTTCTTGAGGAATAATACCGCCGGCAATGACAGGGATATGTCCCAGACCCGCAGCGCGCAGCCTGATCATAACATCGCGTACAAGTGGAATATGCGAACCCGACAGAATCGATAATCCGATCACATGCGCATCGTCGTTCCGTGCGGCTGTGACGATTTCGTCAGGCGTCAGGCGAATACCTTCATAAGTGATGTCCATGCCGCAGTCACGCGCGCGTGCCGCGATTTGTTCCGCCCCGTTCGAATGACCGTCCAGCCCCGGTTTCCCGACAAGAAACTTCAACCGGCGGCCCAGGGCCGTACTGACCAGATCAACCTGTTCGCGCAGATCGTCCAGTCCCTCGGTTCGGTTGGAGGGGTGATTGCTGACGCCTGTGGGCGCACGGTATTGGCCAAAGACGGCACGAATGACATCGGCCCATTCGCCCGTTGTCACGCCAGCGCGGGCGCAAGCGATGGAAGGGGGCATGATGTTGCTGCCGTCTGCGGCGGCTGTTCGCAGGGCGGTCAGGGCTGCCGCCACGGAACCTGCGTCGCGGCCGGATTTCCATGCGGCGAGACGCGCAAGTTGATGCGCCTCGGCCTCTGGGTCGGCTGTCATGATCGCGTCGTCCCCGGCGGTCAGCGGCGATGGCTCGCCCGTCTGCCATTTATTGACGCCGACAACGGTGGTTTCGCCGGTTTCAATTCCAGCAATACGGGCGGCATTACTTTCGACCAGTCGTGATTTCATATAGGCAATCGCGCCAACGGCGCCGCCCATCTGGTCGATTTGCGCCAATTCGGCGCGCGCGCCTTCTTTCAATGCGTTTACTTTGCGATCAATCGCAGGGTTTCCGTCGAACAGGTCGTCGAATTCCAAAAGGTCCGTTTCATAGGCAAGGATTTGCTGCATGCGCAGCGACCACTGCTGGTCCCAGGGGCGTGGCAGGCCCAAAGCCTCGTTCCAGGCAGGTAATTGCACGGCGCGGGCGCGGGCGTTTTTCGACAATGTCACCGCGAGTGTTTCGAGCAGAATGCGATAGACGTTGTTTTCAGGTTGTTGTTCGGTCAGCCCCAGCGAATTGACTTGTACGCCATAGCGGAAACGGCGGTATTTTGCATCGGTGACCCCATAGCGGGTTGCGCAAATCTCGTCCCATAATTCAACAAAAGCGCGCATTTTGCAAAGTTCGGTCACAAACCGAATGCCCGCATTCACGAAAAACGAAATGCGGCCGACCATCGCGGGGAAGTGTTCCGCCGGCACCTTGCCGCGCAAATCATCCAGCACGGCGGTGGCGGTTGCCAATGCAAAGGCCAGTTCTTCCTCTGGCGTGGCACCGGCCTCTTGCAGATGATAGGAACAGACATTCATCGGGTTCCATTTGGGCAGATGTTCGCGGGTATATGCGGCCACATCGGTAATCATACGCAAGGACGGTTCTGGCGGGCAGATATAGGTGCCGCGCGACAGGTATTCCTTGATGATATCGTTCTGGACCGTGCCTTGCAGCGCGCTGATATCCGCGCCCTGTTCTTCGGCCACAGCGATATAAAGTGACAACAGCCACGGTGCCGTTGCGTTGATCGTCATGGATGTGTTCATCTGGTCCAGCGGAATATCGTCGAACAACGCGCGCATGTCGCCCAGATGGCTGACGGGCACGCCGACCTTGCCGACCTCGCCCCTGGCGAGCACGTGGTCGCTGTCATAACCCGTCTGTGTCGGCAGATCGAAAGCGACTGAAAGACCGGTTTGCCCCTTTGCCAGGTTGCCGCGATAAAGCGCATTGGACGCCGCAGCGGTGGAATGGCCCGCATAGGTGCGAAACAGCCATGGGCGGTCTTTCTGCGGTTGCGACATCTCGGGCCTCCTTTTGAATCAGTGCGCGTAATTAAATTACGCCTCGGCCCCATTTATGGGAAATTATATGACGCTGTCAATTCGCCGCGGCGCGGCATGACGGGATTTACCCCGGCGTCATTCCCTGTCACTTTCACGCAATGACACAAACTGTATCCATGCCGCTTTGGGCTTTTGTTCTGATTGTCCTTTTTGCGGCAGTCACCTTTGCGTCGCATTTTCTGTTTCCATCGGTGCGCTGGTTTTTCCGCAAACGGGCCGAACGGGTGATCGCGCGGGTTAACAAGCGCCTGCGCCGCCCAATCGAGCCGTTCAAGCTGGCGCGGCGTTACGACATGATCCAGCGCCTGATCTATGACCCCGAGGTGACGCAGGCCATTGTCGACCACGCCGTGGCCGAGGGTATCCCCGAAAACGTGGCGTTCGAACAGGCCCGCCGCTATGCCCGCGAAATCGTGCCGTCATTTTCGGCGACGGCCTATTTCAGCTTTGGCATCCGGTTGGCACGATGGTTGTCGAAATCGCTCTACCGGATCAAACTGGGCACGTTCGACCGGGACAGGCTGGAAAATATCGACCCTGACGCGACCGTGATCTTTGTGATCAACCATCGCAGCAACATGGATTACGTGCTGGTTACCTATCTGGCCGCAAACACCGGCGCGCTATCTTATGCGGTGGGGGAATGGGCGCGGGTCTGGCCGCTGTCGGCGATCATTCGGGCAATGGGCGCCTATTTCATCCGGCGCCGGTCTGCTGGCGCATTATACCGCAAGGTTCTGGCCCGTTACGTGCAGATGGCCACGCGCGGCGGCGTCAGCCAGGCGGTGTTCCCCGAAGGCGGGCTAAGCCTGACAGGGCGCACGGCGCCGCCCAAACTGGGACTGCTGAATTATATCGTGGATGATTTCGACCCTGAAAAGCGCGAAGTGATTTTCGTGCCTGTCGCGCTGAATTATGACCGCGTGCTGGAGGATAGTTTCCTGATCACCGCCGACAAATCCGGCAACCGCCGCTTTCGGCCGCCGCTGCGGGTCATTGTCGGGGCGGTGCTGGGGCATCTGTGGCAGCGGATAACCGGGCGGTTCAAAGGGTTTGGCGTTGCCTCTGTCAGTTTTGGAGAGCCACTTGAATTATCTGCCATGGCCAGAAAAGACGGGGGCGACCTGACCGCAGCGGTGGGTGCCGAATTGATGCGCCGGATCAACGATGTCATCCCGGTGATGGGGGTGCCGCTGGTTGCGCGGTCATTGATGCGCCATGCGCCGATGACGCGCGATGCACTGGAACAGGATCTGACCGCTGCCATTGCCACATGCGCCGAACACCGGCTGCCCCGTCCGGTGCGCAAGGTAGGTGCCATTGCGCAGGACGCGATCACGCGACTGGCGGCGCGTAATCTGATCCGCGAAACCGGTGGAAACATCACGGTGACCGAACAGGGGCGGGATGTTCTGGCCTATTACGCCAACACGATTGCGCATCACTTTGATGCAGGTGCAGCAAGTTCTGATGAAAATGCTGCAGTTGCAGAGTAATTAAATTACAAATAATGACCTATACGGGTTGCAAAGTTACCCTGATAATCGCTATGCATGGATGAACGCACCGATTCTGCGGTGCGGCAAAAACGGAATCGCAGCGATGGAGTTAACGATGGCCCTTGACCAGTCAGACCAGACCGCCCCCTATACGGCGCCGCAAAAGGACCTTTACGAGGTGGGTGAAATGCCTCCCTTGGGTTACGTGCCTGCGCAGATGTATGCGTGGACGATCCGCCGGGAACGTCATGGCGAACCCGAAAAGGCATTCGAGATTGAGGTGGTGGACTGCCCCAAGCCCGACAGCCACGAGGTGCTGGTGCTCGTGATGGCGGCAGGTGTGAACTATAATGGTGTCTGGGCCGGGCTTGGCATTCCGATCAGCCCCTTCGACGTCCACAGGGCCGACTACCATATCGCCGGGTCCGATGCGTCGGGCATCGTCTGGGCGGTGGGTGACAAGGTCAAGCGCTGGAAGGTCGGGGATGAGGTCGTCATCCACTGCAATCAGGACGATGGCGACGACGAACACTGCAACGGCGGCGACCCGATGTTTTCGCCCAGCCAGCGGATCTGGGGCTATGAAACGCCGGATGGATCGTTTGCGCAGTTCACCTGTGTGCAAAGCCAGCAGTTGATGCCGCGCCCCCAGCACCTGACGTGGGAAGAAAGTGCGTGTTACACGCTGACGCTGGCCACCGCATATCGGATGCTTTTCGGCCATGAACCGCATGATCTGAAGCCGGGCCAGAATGTGCTGGTCTGGGGCGCCTCGGGGGGGCTGGGGTCTTATGCGATCCAGTTGATCAATACGGCGGGGGCCAATGCGATCGGCGTGATCAGCGACGAAAGCAAGCGTGACTTTGTGATGTCGCTGGGCGCAAAAGGCGTGATCAACCGAAATGATTTCAACTGCTGGGGCCAGATGCCCACGGTGAACACCCCCGAATACAAGGCGTGGTTCAACGAAACCCGCAAGTTCGGCAAGGCGATCTGGGACATCACCGGCAAGGGTAACAATGTCGACATGGTGTTCGAACACCCCGGCGAGGCGACGTTCCCGGTGTCCACGTTCGTCTGCAAACGTGGCGGCATGGTGGTTATCTGTGCGGGGACCACCGGCTATAACCTGACGTTTGACGTGCGGTATATGTGGATGCATCAAAAGCGTTTGCAAGGCAGCCACTTTGCCAACCTCAAACAGGCAAGTGCGGCCAACAATCTGATGGTCGAACGTCGTCTTGACCCTTGCATGTCAGAGGTCTTCGGTTGGAACCAGATACCGGCCGCCCATACCAAGATGCGCAAGAATGAACATAAACCCGGCAACATGGCGGTGTTGGTGCAGGCCCCCGTCACCGGTCTGCGGACGTTTGAAGACACGATCGAGGCGTCGCAAAAACGCTAACGGCGCACCGGAATATTTCGAAAGGCGCGGCAAGTGATTGCTGCGCCTTTTATATTTTTCAAGCACTTGACGAGAGGCGCCCCCCCTATTTCTGGGGGGTCTGAAACGGTCGGTTTAAAATTTGTACTCAATTTCCTAAACTAAGACCTGAGCATTTGGTTAATAACGAGCTGAGAGACTTCTTATGGGACATGACTGGATCATCGACGTTCTTGCCGACCTGAAAAACTTTGCCAAGACAAACGATTTGCCACTGCTGGCAGCAGAAATTGAGCATACAGCACTTGTTGCTTCGGCAGAGATCTGTTCACATGCAACCAGACCATGTCTGCCGACCCGAGGTGAATGTGCCGAAAATAGATCAGTTCCTACAAGCTTTGGACCGGGCCGGGGCGCTTGACGAAATACATGCGTTAACGGTCGGATTGCGTGACGCATTCAAAGTTGATCACATCGTTTATCATTGGGTCAGCCCCGATGGGGAACAATATGGTTTTGGCACGTATGATCCTGCTTGGGCGCAGCGCTATGTCGAAAAGGATTATCTGCGCGTTGACCCTGTCGTCATCGGATGCTGTCAACGATTTGACCCTGTAGACTGGAAACAACTGGACTGGTCCGCAAAGGCAGCACAGGCGTTCCGCAAGGACGCGATAGCATACGGCGTCGGAAATCAAGGGTATTCAATCCCGGTTCGCGGGCCGAATGGGCAATTCGCACTGTTGACGGCGTCACACGCGACCGATGATGCGACATGGGATGCAATCATCGCCAGTCACCAACGTGATTGGATCCTGATTGCCCATTTCCTGAACCAAAAGGCGCTTCAGCTTGTGAAAAACCGCGCGCCAGAACCATTGCGCGCCCTATCGCCGCGCGAAACCGATGCGCTGACCTATCTTGGCATGGGTTACAGCCGGGGACAGGTGGCTGATTTGCTGAAAATATCAGAGCATACCCTGCGCGCCTACATCGAAAGCGCCCGTTTCAAGCTGAACGCGCTGAACACTACCCATGCGGTGGCGCGCGCCGCCAGCGAAGGCTTGATCCTGGTGGGTGGTGCCGCGCGATCCGCCACCGGCGGCTGGCCCGGGCGCGATGCCGAAGACAGCCATGTCACGATTGCCAATCAGTAAAATGTTAACGTTAGATTAACGTCGCGGCCTCCGCGTTAACTATTGGTGCTCTTACCGAACCTACCCTGTTGCCACTTGATCATCTTTCAAAGGGTAGCAGCATGCTTCGTTACATTTACGCATCAGACTTGTCGCAGTATCCCGCATTGCGGGCATCCATGCATCGTGACCGCGCGACGCAATTTGCGGATCGGTTGAAATGGGCCGTCACCGTTGATGAAAGCGGGTGGGAGCGCGACGAATACGACGCGATGAACCCCCTTTATGTGATCTGGGTGAACCCGGATGGCACCCATGGCGGATCAATGCGGTTTTTGCCGACAACCGAGCGCACGATGGTCAACGACCATTTCGCGAATTTGCTGAACGGGGTCGATATCCGCAGCCCGTTCATTTGGGAATGCACGCGGTTCTGTCTGGGCCGACAATCCACGCCGCGTGTGGCGGCGGCCATGATGCTGGCGGGCGGCGAATTGATGCGGGCGTTTTCACTGACCCATCTGCTGGGCGTGTTTGACCCACGCATGGTGCGGATTTATTCCATGATCGGGGCCTCGCCCGAGGTGCTGGGCAGCATGGGTGAAGGCCGCGACAAGATCAGCGTCGGCCTGTGGCCCTTCCGCCCCGAGGACCGGGTCAAGGTGTTGCGCCGCGCAGGCCTGTCATCCGAAATTTCAGAACACTGGTTCGCGCGGTCATTTGGCCGGACGGTGCAACAGATCGAAAAAGCCGCCTAATCCGCTGGCAGCGTCGCGACGGTCAAGATACTGTCGCGGCATGAACGCACCAACGATCACATTTTCCGACGATCAGGCCGAGGCATGGGATAATGTGGCCATTGCCCTGCGCCAGTCCGGCGTTGATCTGGACGACAGCCTGCTGCAACCGCCGCAAACCGACACGACGTCGGTGATGGCAGTGATCGGCAAGGCGGGGTCGGGCAAGACGATGCTGCTTGCGCGTCTGTATAAGGCGCTGGAGGATGCAGGCGTCGATGTCATTTCCGGCGATTGGGAAGGGCGCAAACGCAAGGACCGGCGCACGCTGGCAATACTGGCCCCCACAAACAAGGCCGCCAGCGTGCTGCGAAATCGCGGCGTGCCGGCAACCACGATCCACCGTATCCTGTATACGCCTGTCTATGACCCCGAATACGAAAAGGTCGCAGAATGGCTGGCCGGTCAAGGCGAGCGCCCGGATATCGCGGCGTTGACCGATATCGCGCTTGATCGCGCCTATGCGTCCTATCAGATCAATAAATCGGTGCCCGCCGCATTGGCCGCCGCTGGCTTGCGCGGCAGCGATTTCATCACCGGCTGGAAACGGCGCGAGGAACCGATGGATATCGGATTTGTCGATGAAAGTTCCATGCTGGATGAAAAGCAGTTTGCGGATCTGAAAGAGATTTTTCCAACGCTTTTGCTGTTTGGTGATCCTGCGCAGTTGCCGCCTGTGCAATCAAGCGGCGGGATGGTCTTTGAAACCCTGCCCAAAAACCGCGTGCTGACCCTGAACCGGATCCACCGGCAGGATGCGGGCAACCCGATCCTTGATCTGGCCCATGCGCTGGCTGACCCCGATGTGGATTTCCACGCATTTGAACGCATGGTCGAGGAGGCCGCCGCGCGCGATGAACGGGTCGTCATGGCCCAGCGTGTCGAGGCAGACCTGATGGCCCGTTCCCCTTGTCTGGTGTGGCGGAATGCCACGCGCATCCGGCTGATCCACGCGTTTCGGGCGGCCTTTGATGCGCCGGTGGACGAACTGTTGCCGGGCGAGCCGTTGATTTGCGACGGGCTTGAGCTGCCGTTGAAGCACCGCAAGAAACGCCTGGACCTTGAGGCGCGGGGGCTGATCAAGGGCGCGCAAGTGATCTACCTTGGGCCAGGCCGAAAGCCGGGTTTTTCGCGGCTGCATGTGATGGGCGCCGAGGACCCCCAGGTCAGCGCGGCCAGCATCGTCAAGATCGAACAGGAAGGCGACACTGAACCTTTCATCCCCTTTGCCGCGCGCATGGGGGCGACATTTCTGCACGGGGCCGCAGTGACGATTCACAAGGCGCAGGGGTCGCAATGGGACACGGTGCAGGTCTTTGCCCCCGATATTTACGCCGCGTCCCGCATGGGCCGGATCGAGGCGGGACAGCCGTTGTGGAAACGGCTGGCTTATGTGGCTATCACGCGGGCGGAAACGCAGCTACGCTGGGTAGTGCGCAACCGGCTTGCGCGGCCGCAAGGCATCCTGCGGACCGATGATCTGGAGGTTCCGGCCGTCCCATTGGAATTGAAAAGCGAAGAGATATGAAAAGCATCATCATCACAGGCGCCAGCAGCGGCATCGGGCGGGTCACGGCAGAACATTTTCTGGAACAAGGCTGGCGGGTCGGCCTGATCGCGCGGCGCGCCGATGTCTTGGCCGAGTTCACGCATGAAAACGCTGTAGCGCTGCCCTGCGATGTGACGGACGAGACAGGCGTTGACGCGGCCTTTGAAAAATTCGGCCATCTGGATGTGCTGTTCAACAATGCGGGCATGTTCGGCCCGCAGACCACGATTGATGAAATCGCGCTGAAGGATTGGAAGCAGGTGGTAGATGTCAACCTGACGGGGATGTTCCTGTGCGCGCGCGCTGCATTTCGACAGATGCGCCACCAGACGCCGCAGGGTGGGCGGATTATCAACAACGGGTCAATCTCGGCGCATACCCCGCGCGAAGGGTCGATTTGTTATACCAGCACCAAACATGCCGTGACTGGCCTGACCAAGACGCTGACGCTGGATGGGCGGGCGTTCGATATTGCCTGCGGGCAGATCGACATTGGCAACGCCCGCACGGATCTGGTGCTGAACCTGGAAAAGACCCGCGCCGCCCAAGGGCTGGAGCCGCTGCCATCCATGGCCGTCGCGGATGTGGCGAAATCAGTCTATCACATGGCATCACTGCCGCCCGAGGCAAACGTGCAGTTCATGATGGTGATGGCGACCAAGATGCCGCATATCGGGCGCGGTTAGCGGCGCAGCAGGCTGAACGCAGCAGAAGCCCCCCAACCCGCACCAATGGCAATCGCAAGTGACATCAGCCCGTAAAGTATCGCCTGTTCATGAGCGAGGTTGTAGAGCCAGCGTTCCATCCCGACCTTCCGAACCGGTATCGAAGTAAGGTATTGATCAATGACACGACCATCCCGCGTCAGGAAAATCCGCGCGGTGTAGTTGCCTTCGGTCAGGTTGGCGGGCAGGCTGATTGCTGTGCGAAACAGGGTTTCTTCTTCAAGGTCAACAGTGTCTTCCAGCACCTGATACAGACCCTCGCTAGCGCGAATGCGGATCAGGGCCTGTGTAAAGGCGCGGCTATCGCTGACATCTGCCCCGACGGACCTGATCGCGCGGGGGATGCTGACCTTGTAGCGCAGATCCTCAACTTCGCGCAGCACGTCATCCATCGGCCCACTGCTGGCCACGGCATAAAATGAAGGGGCCGCGTCCACCTCGACGTTGTGGGTGTTGACCCAGATGCCAAGGCGACGATCCTTGCGGCGCACGGTCACAGGTAGAGTGGGCCCGGCAACGGTCACAATGACGCCCAGATCATCGCCTGCCGGAATTGCTGTTTCGCGTTTGACGGCCCCAAAGATCAGGATATCCGAACCGTCGAAATTCGCGGTAATGGCAACCTGATCGCGGCTGAGGCCCAGCACGATTTCCTCGGCCTGTGCGGGCAGGGCAAGGACCGTCAGAAAGGCCAGCATGCGGATCATGTTTTCACGTCCATGCCGATCGAATACAGCTCTTTGGGTTGCACCAACAGGTCAAAGGCCAGTTTGCCGCAGACGCCCAGCACCATGATTGCCAGCAGGATGCGCAGTTGTTCGGCCTTCATCTTGACCCCGATGGCGGTACCGAACTGTGCGCCGATCACCCCCCCGACAAGCAGCAGCACCGCCAGAACGATATCGACGGTATAGTTGGTCGTTGCATGCAGCATGGTCGTGAAGGCGGTCACAAATATGATCTGAAACAGCGATGTCCCAATCACGACTTTGGTTGGCATGCCCAGCAGATAGATCATCGCGGGCACCATGATGAACCCGCCGCCAACACCCATGATTGCGGCCAATACACCCACCAGCAGCCCCACCATCAGCGGCGGAATAACCGAGATATACAGCCCCGACACACGGAATTTCATCTTGAAGGGCAAATTGTGCACCCAGTTATGCTTGCGCCGCGTTGGTCGCGCGCCACCGGGTTTGCGGGATCGACGGATTGCGTTCAGACTTTCGATGAACATCAGCCCGCCGATGGTCCCCAGAAACACGACATAGCAAAGCTGCACCAAAAGATCGACTTGTCCAAGCGAGCGCAGATAGTTGAACACCACAATGCCCAGTGCCGACCCGATGAGGCCACCCACCAGCAGCACCGACCCCATCACCATATCAACGGTCTTGCGTTTGAGATGCGCCAGCAGTGCTGAAAATGACGATGCAACGATCTGGTTGGTGCTTGTTGCCACGGCAACGGCCGGGGGGATGCCGATAAAGAACAAAAGCGGCGTGATCAGAAACCCGCCACCGACCCCGAAAAGCCCCGATAGAATACCCACAAGTCCGCCGATGCCCAAAAGCAGGAAAGCATTCACCGAAACTTCGGCGATGGGGAGGTAAATCTGCATCAACACATCCGGGCGTTTGTGCCTGTAGCAGCAACAAAGACCTTTCTGTAAGCCCTGTCAAATGCCCATAGCGATTTCACACTGCAAACGCAGCATATTTGTCTTCTGGCATTATAGGCGATAAGGAATTGGATCTAAATTTCCCGCCCTATGCCAGTTCGGACAAGAACCGCCGCAGGATTGCTTCCAGTTTGGCTGCTCCGATCGGGGCCATCGCCTTGGTATGTTCATGGCTGATCGCCTCATCGCTCAGCCCCGCAGCCATATTGGTGATGGTGGATATTGCAGCGGCTTTCAGGCCCAGAAAACGCGCCAAAATCACCTCTGGCACGGTGGACATGCCAACGGCATCGGCCCCCAGCATGCGGATCGCCCGGATTTCGGCCGGGGTTTCGAACGACGGGCCTGAATACCAAGCATAGACACCATCGGCCATGTCGGTGCCGGTGGCATCGGCTGCCGCCCGCAGGCCTGCCCGCAAGTCTGGATCATAGGCGTCCTTCATCGGAACAAAACGCGCATCGGTCGTTTCGCCGATCAGTGGGTTCAGACCGGAAAAGTTGATATGATCCGACAGGCACATGATTGATCCAGTGGGCATGTCGGGCCGCATCGATCCGGCGGCATTGGTGGCGATCATCGTGTCGGCCCCCAAATTGCGCAGCACCTCCAGCGGCAGGCGCATCGTGTCAGGCTTGCCGTTTTCGTAGTAATGCGACCGCCCCCCAAAGACAGCGACGCGCACGCCTTCCAGATCACCGATAACCAGTTTGGGGTTGTGGCCGGACACACCCGCATGGGGGAACCCGGCTAAGTCTTCATAGGGAATAGCCACGCCATCGACGCTGTCTGCGATATGGCCAAGACCGGACCCCAGGATCAACCCGGCGCGGACCGGTGCATCGCCTGCTGCGCCCTTGATCTGGGCGGTCAGCAAATCAGCGTTCTTTGACATAGGGCTGCCCCCCCGCGCGTGGGGGGATCGCCTTGCCAACGAAACCGGCAAGGATGATCACCGTCAGAATATAGGGCAACACGTCCAGCAACTGCCCGTTGACCTGGAAACTCAGCACCCGCTCGATCACGTCCGGGCGTAGCGCCATCGCTTGCAGGAAACCGAACAACAGGCAGGCATAAAGCGCATACCACGGTCGCCATTTGGCAAAGATCAGAGCGGCCAGCGCGATATAGCCGCGCCCCGCGCTCATGTCCTTGACGAACCCGGCTTGCAGCGCCGTCGCCAGATATGCACCTGCAAGGCCGCACAGCACGCCGCAAATGCCCACAGCCGCAAAGCGCAACCCGATGACCGATACACCGGCGGTATCGACGGCGGCAGGGTTTTCGCCCACGGCACGCAACCGCAGGCCAAACCGGGTGCGAAAAAGCACCCACCATGTAAGCGGCACCATCAAGACCGCGACATAGACAAGGATCGTGTGGCCAGAAATCAGTTCATAATAAATCGGTCCGATGACGGGCACTTCGCGCAGCGCCTCGGCAAAGGGCAGGGTGATCGGGTTGAATCGCGCATCGCCGGATAATTGCGGTGTGCGTCCGCCTTGGCGAAACCAGCTTTGCGCGACCACAACGGTCAGACCCGCGGCCAGAAAATTGATCGCTACCCCGGAAATCAATTGGTTGCCGCGAAATGTGATAGAGGCAAGCCCGTGTATCACTGACAGCACCAACGACGCGCCAATGCCCGCCAAAAGACCAATCCAGACGCTGCCCGTCACAGCCGCAATAGCCGCCGACATAAAGGCGGCTGCCAACATTTTACCCTCTAGCCCGATATCAAAGATACCGGCCCGCTCGGAAAACAGGCCGGCCAGACAGGCCAGCAACAGCGGGGTCGCCAGACGCATCGTGGCGTCCAGCATCTGCAAAAGGGTGGCAAAGTCCATTTAGGCGACTTTCTCCTTGATGAAGGGGAAGAGCGAACAGAAACGGTCTACCACTTCGGGGTGACGCCGCAGGGCGGCCTCGGCCTCGGCTTCGGTCATATCGGCCATGCCGGCATGTTCGGGGCGCACAAGAAGGCTCATTGCCATCATCGCGTCGAACCGATCATCTGTGATGAACGGATCATGGGGCAGGCGGCGCATGACCGCCTCGTTCGGGCGAAACACGTTCGACCGGTTCTTGACTGCCAGCAGTGCCACCAGATGCGGTGGCACATCGCCGCCGGGGGTTTCTGCGATCACATGATGGATCCACATATGCAGTTCTTCCATTGTGATCACGCCCATCGCCAGACAACTGAGCACAAAGCCCAAGTCTGCGCCGGAATCATCATCGACACCGATTTTAAAAGGTCCTGCCATCATTTTATGCTCTCCTCATTGCCAGGAATAGCCGCTCGAGCGGCATACGCACCATGTTATCCAGTGCGCCCGTGAACAGGATCACCAATGCCTGTATTACGATGATCAATTCACGGGGGATCGACGTCCATAGGGCGAGTTCTGCGCCGCCTTGATATAGAAAGCCGAAAAGAAGGGCCGCCAGGAACACCCCAAACGGGTGGCTGCGCCCCATCAGTGCGACGGCGATGCCGATAAAGCCCGCCCCCTCCACTGCGTTCAGGACCAGCCGTTCGGCCTCGCCCTGGACATTGTTGATGGCCATCATTCCGGCCAGCCCGCCAGAGATGAGCATGGCCACCATGATGATTTTTGTCGGATTGATGCCCGCGTATTTTGCGGCCTGGTCCGAATGGCCAAAGGCCCGGATCTCATACCCCAAGCGGGTGCGCCAGATCAGCGCCCAAAGCGCGATGCAGGCCGAAACGCCCACGAAAAACGCCACATTCGCAGGGGCACCGCGGAAAAACGTGGTGTCACCCCAGTTGAACATGTCCTGAAACGACGGCAGATGCGTCGCCTCGGGGAATTTGGCGGTGGCGGGTTCCATCGAACCCGGCACCTTGAGCGCGCCGATCAGCAGGTAGTTCAGCAAGGCGGCAGCAATGAAATTGAACATGATCGTCGTGATCACGATGTGGCTGCCGCGCCTGGCTTGCAAATACGCAGGGATTGCGGCCCAAGCGGCCCCGAACAGGGCTGCCGCGACTGATGCCCCGATCAGCGCGACGGTCCAGTGCGGCCAAGGCACGTAAAGACAGGCCAGCGCGACACCAAGTCCGCCCAGCACCGCCTGGCCTTCACCACCGATGTTGAACATCCGCGCATGAAACGCGATGGACACGGCCAAACCGGTAAAGATGAAATTGGTGGCGTAATACAGCGTATAACCCCAGCCATAGGTCGACCCCAACGCGCCATCGACCATCAGCTTCAGCGCGCGCCAAGGGCTTTCGCCGATCGCAAGGATCACCAGCGCCGACAGCATCGCCGCCAGCAGGACCGAAATCAGGGGGATCAGGACAACATCAGCCCACTTTGGCATCTCAGACTTCCTTGCTTGCGTCGCCGCCGGCGTGGGCAAGGTTTTCCGCGACCGCCTTGTGCAACGGGCCACGCGGCGCGGTCGTCATCCCGGCCATGAGCAGGCCAAGTTCTTTTTCGTCGGTTTCATTTGGCATCCGCTCGCCCATCAGTTTTCCATCAAACATAACAGCGATCCGATCAGAGAGGGACAAAATTTCTTCTAACTCTACGGAAACCAACAGAATTGCCTTACCCTGATCCCTAAGTGCAACAATCTGCTGGTGGATGAATTCGATGGCCCCGATGTCGACTCCCCGCGTAGGCTGGCCGATCAACAGCAAGTCGGGGTTACGCTCGATTTCACGGGCGAGGACGATTTTCTGTTGGTTGCCGCCGGAAAAATGTTTGGCTGCAAGGTTCGGATCAGGGGGGCGCACGTCGAAACGGGCCATCTTTTCTTCGGTATCGCGCTTGATCGCGGCGTTATCCATGAACAGGCGCGATTGCTGATAGCGCGCATCGTGATGATAGCCAAAGACGGTGTTTTCCCAAGCGTGAAAATCCATGATCAGCCCCTCGCGCTGCCGGTCTTCGGGGACATGGGCGATCCCGCGCGCGCGCCGGCTCTGCCCGTCTGCCGTTGCACCGGACAAGTCGATATCCTCACCGTTCATGCGGATGCTGCCGGTGGCTTTTTCATAGCCTCCCAGCACCTCGAGCAGTTCTGACTGCCCGTTGCCGGCCACCCCGGCAATCCCGAGGATTTCGCCAGCATGGACGTCGAAGCTGATCCCTTTCAGGCGATGCACGCCCTTTTCGTCGCGCACGTTCAGGTCGCGGACTTCCAGTATCTTACGGCCGACTTGCGCAGGGGCCTTATCCACCCGCAACAGCACTTTGCGGCCCACCATTAGCTCTGCCAGTTGCGCGGGGCTTGTTTCGGCGGTCTTGACCGTCGCGGTCATTTCGCCGCGCCGCATCACGCTTACGGTATCGGTGATTTCCATGATCTCGCGCAGTTTATGCGTGATCAGGATGATTGTTTTACCTTCGCGGCGCAGGTTTTCAAGGATGCGGAACAGGTGATCGGCCTCTGCCGGGGTCAGCACGCCTGTGGGTTCGTCAAGGATCAGAATATCCGCCTTGCGATACAAAGCCTTGAGGATTTCGACACGCTGTTGCATGCCCACGCCAACGTCTTGAATGACGGCATCGGGATCGACGTTCAGTTCGTATTCTTCGGCCAGCGATTTCAACTCGCGCCGTGCACGTGCCAGCGACGGGCGCAGCAATCCGCTGTCTTCGGCCCCCAGCACCACGTTTTCCAATACGGTGAAATTTTCGACCAGTTTGAAGTGCTGGAACACCATTCCGATGCCTGCTGCGATGGCCGCCTGACTGTCGGGAATTGCAGTTTTGCGACCTGAAATCCAGATTTCGCCCGCGTCTGCCTTGTAGAAACCATATAAAATCGACATCAGTGTCGATTTTCCCGCGCCGTTTTCCCCGATGATCCCGTGGATCGTGCCGGGCATGACCCGGATCGATATATCCTTGTTGGCCTGAACAGGTCCAAACGCCTTGGAGATGCCTTTGAGTTCAATGGCGGGGGCGGTATCGGTCATGTGGCACCTTTGTCATGCAAAGGGCCGCGCGGATAAATCTGCGCGGCCCTGTTTGGTCGTGGCCTGCCCGGCTGGCTTAGAAGTCGAGCGCAGGGCAGCTTTCGTCGGATGTATAGTCGTGCACCATCAGGTTACCCGCAGCCATTTCTGCAGCGGCGGCATCGACGGCGGCTTTCATTTCTTCGCCAACCAATTCGGCGTTGAATTCATCCAGCGCATAACCGACGCCTTCGTTTGCAACGCCCATGACGTTGAAACCGGTTTCCAGATCGGTGCCGGCGGTAAACGCGTCATAGACAGCGTTATCGACACGTTTCAGCATGGATGTCAGCACCTGGCCGGGGTGCAGGTAGTTCTGGTTCGCGTCAACGCCGATCGACAGGATATCGTTATCAGCGGCCGTTTGCAGAACGCCAACGCCGGTGCCGCCAGCGGCAGCAAAGACAACGTCAGACCCCTGGCTGATCTGCGCCAGTGTCAGCTCGGACCCTTTGACGGGATCGTTCCATGCGGCAGGTGTGGTGCCGGTCATGTTGGCGATGATGGTCACGTCAGGATTGGCCGCCTTTGCCCCCTGCGCATAGCCGCACGCAAATTTGCGGATCAGCGGAATATCCATGCCACCGATAAAGGACACCGTGTCACTTTCGGATGCCATGGCGGCCATCATACCGACCAGATACGACCCTTCGTGTTCGTTGAACACGACGGACCGCACGTTTGGCGCGTCCACAACCATGTCGATGATGGTGAATTTGGTGTCGGGATAATCAGCGGCCACTTCACCCAATGGTGTGGCCCATGAAAAGCCCGCCATGACGATGGGGTTGGCGCCGGATTCGGCGAAACGGCGGATCGCCTGTTCACGCTGGGCGTCGGACTGGATTTCCACCTCGGCATAGGAACCGCCGGTTTCTGTGGCCCAGCGTTCGGCCCCGTTATAGGCGCTTTCGTTGAAGGATTTGTCGAACTTGCCACCAAGGTCGAACAGGATGGCGGGGTCTGCAGCAGCAGCGCCAGCCGTCAGGGCCAGCGCAGCAGAGGCGCCCAGGAATTTCTGCATAAGGGTCATTTTTGTCTCCCAAGTCGTGAGGCGAGGTTTGTGCGGGCGAAATATCGCCCCCTCTGATTAACGCGATCCGATCTTTGTCGGTTCATCGTGCGATAAGGCAACGGTGTGCCCCGAAGATCAACAGGTTTTTCGGGGATTTGCAGGCGTTCGCCCAGAAAACAGGCGCAATTTCCAATATGACGCAGGGTTAGGCGGCGACCAGCTGTTTGCGCAGCACCAATGCAGCCACCGGGGCGGCATCCTTGGGCTGGTAATATCCCGGCCGGCGCCCGACCTGCCCATAGCCTGCGTAGGCATAGAGCGCGCGTGCGGCTGTATTGTCTTCAGCGACTTCTAGAAAGATCTGGGTCGCCCCGGAGTGGCCGACAGTGTTTTCGGCAGTCTGCAGCGCGACCCTGGCCAGCCCCTGCCGCCGGTGGCTTGGGTCGGTCGCGATTGTCAGCACTTCGGCCTCGTCCAGCGTGACGCGGATCAGGGCAAAGCATCGGGTGTCGCCGATCAATATCGTGCCGGGCTGGGCCAGAAGGCTGGCAAACTCTGCCGCTGACCACGTGCGCGTGGCACTGAAGGCACGGGCATGTGCTGTGGCCAGATCATCCGCCGTCATGGCAGGATCGTCGGGGCCGCATCGCGGGCCGGGGCTGCATCGGCGGCGCGCACATAAAGCGGGGCAGGCCGGTCGTGCGCGTGACCCATCCGTGCAGCGGCAACATATGCGATGGCTGTGATCAGTTGATCAGGGGTTTTTTCATCCAGCGCCGGATAGGTCAGTTGCAGATTGTCGCGCAGCACCTGCACCGGGGGCGATGCGGTGCCGGCTGCGCTGAATTCCTGCACATAGCATTGATCGCGCGGTGCGGTGATAATCGCCGTGGCAGGCAGGGTCGCACCGTGAGCACGGGCGTCAAAGCCTGACACGCCGATGGCCGGCTTGCCGAGCCCCAAAGCCAGACCACGTGCGGCGGCAACCGAAATGCGGATACCGGTGAAATTGCCGGGGCCGATGCCCACACCGATTGCATCCAGATCGCGCCACACCATTGCTGCATCCGCCAGCATCTCTTGCAACATGGGCATCAGATGTTCGGCCTGTCCTTTGGCCATCTCATCCACGCGGGTCACAACCCGGTCGCCAAACAGCAAAGCGGCGGCGCAATGCGCCGCCGATGTGTCGAATGCCAGAACGACAGGGTCAGGCCGCAACCGGTCGCACCTCAACCACTTCGGGGATGTAATGGCGCAACAGGTTTTCGATCCCCATTTTAAGTGTCAGCGTGGACGACGGGCAACCGGCACAGGCCCCCTGCATATGCAGATACACAATGCCGCGATCAAAGCCGTGGAATGTGATGTCGCCTCCATCCTGCGCTACGGCAGGACGCACACGGGTGTCCAGCAGTTCCTTGATCTGGCCCACGATTTCGGCATCTTCGCCGGAATGTTCGGCGTGGCCGCTGACGGGCTTGTGGTCTGCCGCCATGACAGGCTGGCCGGACTGATAGTGTTCCATGATTGCGCCCAGAATACCGGGTTTGATATGGTCCCATTCCACCGCGTCGGCCTTGGTCACGGTGACAAAGTCGATGCCAAAGAAAACGCCTGTCACATCGCCAGCCGCAAAGATCCGCTTGGCAAGCGGCGAATTTTCGGCCGCTTCGACGCTTGGGAAATCTGCCGTTCCAACCTCAAGCACATTCTGGCCGGGCAGGAATTTCAGCGTGGCGGGATTGGGTGTGGATTCTGTTTGGATGAACATGGGACCAACCTTTTTTATCAGGCTTCAGATATGGCCCCCGGCAGTGCGCATGTCAAGGATTGGAATCGTTCTAATTTGGGGCAGCAAGGGGCGACATGAACTGCCACCCCCTGCCATCGTCATTCATCGCGGACATTAAAGTGTTTGACCGCCACAACATCGTCACCTTCCAGGATCACCGCCAATACGTCTTGCTGTGGGGGCGTGCCGAGGTTGACACGGACGTCCGGGTTCGCCCCTGTGTGCAGGTCGGCGCTTCCCAAAAGCTCTCCCATTGCACCGCCCGAGAACTCATAGACGTGCACAGTTGCGTCCTGATTTGTGGTGATCAAACCAAGTTCAACGATTGAAGAAGATTCAAGGAATTCTCCAAAGCCAAAATGTGCTTCGGCCCATACCCCGGTTGCAAGTATCGCCGAAAGAGCAACTGTTGTGATGACTGTTTTCGAGGGTTTCATATCATCCTTTCCGGGTCGTTTTGACGACCGCAGTCTGTTACGTTCGAGGAGTCATCTCCTGAAATTGAAAATAACGCATCAAGCCATAACCAGATTGATATTTGTCAGCACCAACTTGAAAAAGCCGGCCCATTTCTGGACCGGCTTTGTGTCTTGCAAAGCGTTGCTTAGCGGTTGATGTCGTATTCACGTTCCACGACGACTTCACCGTCGATCTTGAGCAGTGCGATCACATCCTGTGTCGGGCGCACGCCAACGTTCACACGGACGTTCGAGTTTGCGCCGCCTTTCACTGACTGAGTCCCGAGCAATGCGCCCGGTGCGCCACGGGAATTGTCATAGATTTCGATGACACCGTTGTCGGCAGACCGGACCAGCCCGAGGTCAAGTACGGACGAGCTCTTCAGTGTTTCGCCAAATTCGAAGTAGCTGTTTGCAGTCGCGGCAGAACCGGCTGTGGCGACAATGGCGGCAAGTGCGATTGGTTTGATAAACATGTTTTTTCCTCTCGGGGTTTCAATTGTTGCGGCGGGATTGCCGCGTTTGATGACACCAAGATTGGGCCTGAACCGTTCGGCGTGAAGTCCGCCAGCGGTCACAAAAAAGAGGAACGATGTGATAGCTGCCTGTGCTTGACATGCGGGTCATGTGCGCAGTCACGGAATTTCCTGCAAAAACGCACAGAAGCGCACGTGTTTCTGTGCGTCGCCGGAAGGGAGTTATCGATATTGCGTCACGGGCTGTCTTTCAGCTGTTCACGCATTTCATCAAAGCGCAAATCTGTGAACGTCATTTGTTACGCCCCGCTGACCTGCCCGTGATCGGAAAATGCGGGGAACGTGAGGACATCAGCGCACAGTGGCCGGAAATCAGACCTAGTCCCTGGCAATCAGGTGATTGCCTCCAGCCGTTCCTTGGACAGGTCACCAGGAACAATCGTGATCGGGACAGGCAGGCTTCCCGATTGCCGCACCAGATTGCTCACAAGCGGGCCGGGCCCCTTGTTATCGGTGCCCGCGCCAAGCACAAGAACCCCGATCTCGGGGTCTTCCTTGATCTGGTTCATGATCTCGACCAGCGGTTCGCCTTCACGGATGACCAATTCAGGGTTTACGTTCTGCTTGTCGCGCATCCATTTGGCAAAAACTTCGTAATGCGCTTCGATCCGTTCACGGGCTTCGGCGCGCATGATTTCGCCGACACCGATCCAATGGTTGAATTCATCCGGGGGAATGATCGACAAGATCGCAACCCCGCCACCCGAATGGGCCGCCCGCATCGCGGCAAAGCGCATGGCGTTCAGACATTCGCGACTGTCATCAAGCACGACCAGAAACTTGCGCATTTTGTTCTCCCTGTTGGCTTGGGGGATATTGGCGCATCACCGCTGCGCTGGCAACGGGTCTTGCTGGCGGCGCATCAACAACGGCACCAGCGCCGACAATAGCAGTAACCGCCCGACATGGGCTGCTGCAACAAAACCGGGGTTCGCCCCGATGGCACCCCCGATGACGGCCATGGTTTCCAGTCCGCCGGGGGCAAAGGCGACCAGCACATGGGGCAATGGCATGTCGATCAGGGGGGCCGCGATCCATGCGGCAATCAAGGTCAGCCCGGCGGCCAGGGCAGTCCCCGCGACACCGGCCAATGCCGAGCGGCGCAAGGCACCTAGCGTGATGCCGGCAAACCGGGTGCCGATCAAGGCGCCGACGGCGGCCAGAACCGGATAGGCGATCAGGTGGCTCATGCCGCCGGAGGAATATCCACTAAGCCGGGCAGCGGCGCCAACGACCATGCCGGCCAGCAGCGCAGGCGCAGGCGCGCGCAGCATCACCATCAAGGGAACAACGCCAAGAGCAGCCAACGCGCAAATCATGGTCTGGCCCAAAGACATTTCGGCGACCGCCCCCGCAGCCAACCCCACGCCGGTTTCAAGACCGGTCATTTGCACCGTAAATGGCACGAATAGCGTCAGCGCCAACAGGCGAATGGATTGCACCACGGCAATACGGTCGGTTGAAAGCCCAAGGTCTTCGCCCAATGCAATGACAAAGCTCAGGTGGCCCGGCGTCGCGGCCAGCAGGGCAGACCGCGGGTCTGCGGGCATCATCCTGCGCATCATCTGCTGCCCAAGCAAGATCAAGACGATCACCGTGGCGGCTAGAATTGCAAAGGCAATGGGCCAATGCAACAACGCCGACAGGCTGTCAGCCGACACCGTGGCCCCGATGGCGATACCCGCCAACAGGAATACTGCCGCCCTGACGCGATGCGGGAACACCAATGGCACGCCGGCAAGACAGGCCAGCGTCGTGATGATGGCCGGCCCGGTGAGGAGTGGCACAGGCAAACCCAGCCCCACGGCCAGCATCGCCCCTGCCAAAGTCAGCCCGGTCAAAAGGGCCAGCCGTCTGATCATGACGCGGACGCGGCCCAATCCCAATACATGTCACGGACCCGCCGGGTGATGGGGCCGACCTGATATTGGTGATCTTCAAAGGCAGTGACCGGCGTGACCTTGGACATGTTGCCAGAAAGAAACACCTCGTCCGCCGTCGCAAAATCGGCAAAGCCCAGCACGGCTTCATGTATCTCCATGCCGTCGGCGCGCATATTGGCGATATGGCGCGCGCGTGTGATGCCAGACAGAAACGTGCCGTTTCCGATGGGCGTGAACACGGCCCCGTCGCGCACTATAAAGACGTTGGCCGTCGCCGTTTCGGCCACATTGCCCAGCGCATCGGCTACCAGCGCGTTGCCAAAACCGCGCGCGCGCACCTCGGCCAGCATCCGGGCGTTGTTGGGATACAGGCACCCTGCCTTGGCGTTGACCACGCTGCTTTCCAGCACGGGGCGGCAAAACCGGGTCCGGCCCAGTGTTGTGGTTGCTGTCGGTGCGGCCATCGGGATCGCCTCAAGGCAGATGGCAAAGCCGGTGGTGTCGGCGCTGGGCACAATCGCAGTCGGGTCGCTGTCGATCCCCCAATACATCGGGCGGATATAAACGGCGGCGTCCTTGGGATACAGCGCCAGCCCGTCACGGACGATGGCAACCATCTCGTCGGTGCTGACGGTCGGTGTCAGCATCAGCGCGCTGGCCGACCGGTTCACGCGGGCGCAATGCAAGTCCAGATCGGGGGCCAGCCCGTCTACAAATCGTGCCCCGTCAAACACGGTGCTGCCGAGCCATGCACCGTGGTCTGCCGCACGCATGATGGCGATATCGCCATCGTGCCACTGCCCTTTGAAATAGGTGCGAATATGTGTGCCGGTTGCCATGGTGGTCCTCCTTGGGGCGGACATTAGGCTGGCGTTTGTTCAAGGTAAAGCGGCCTGCGCGCCCGGTGCCGGGGAACACCGGGCGCTATGCCGGGCGGGTGTCGTGGGATAGAGCCCGACACCCAAGGCAAAACCGCAGAGCGAATCGATGCGGTGCGATGGCTCCAGGATGGACCGGGGCGGATTCAGTTTTATGACGTGCGTGCCAGGGCGACCAAAGCTGCCACATCCAGAGGCGCGTTGACCATCGCCAGATTACCTTGCGTATCGCGCGGCCAGTCGGCGGCAGGCTTGTCGGCATAAAGCTCGACACCGTTCTGGTCGGGGTCGCGCAGGTAAACCGCTTCGCTGACACCATGGTCGGCGGCCCCGTCCAGCCGAATGCCGGCGGCCTGGACCCGGGCAATGGCCGCACCCAGCGACGCGCGGTCAGGGTAAAGGAACGCAGTATGATACAGCCCCGTATGCCCGGCCGGCGGCGGCGTGGCGCCAAGGCTTTCCCATGTGTTCAGCCCGATATGGTGGTGATAATCACCCGCTGCCAGAAAGGCCGCACCGGGGCCATAGCGCTGGGTCACGGCAAAGCCCAGCACGTCGTGATAAAATGCAATCGACCGGTCAAGATCAGAGACACGCAGGTGAATATGCCCGACACGGGCGTTGGCAGGGGCAGACATGGCAACCTCTTTTTGAATGGCCTGCCATCAACCTAGGCCTATGCCCATTTACGCGCAATTGTCCGGTTTCAACCGGCTTTGTGCATTTTTGCGTAGGGTGGGCCTTGACCCAGCTTAGGACCGCAGCAACCCTACAATGTCATAAGTGTCACGCAGGATCGGTTCGGCAATCGCGCGTGCCTTTTGCGCGCCATCCCCTAGAATACGGTCAATCTCTGCGGGGTCGTCCATCAGCCGGGCCATTTCCAGCGATATGGGCGCCAGCTTTTCAACTGCCAGATCGGCCAGTGCGGGCTTGAACCGGCCCCAGCCTGCACCCGCGTACTCGGTGATCACGGCCTCGGCTGTTGTGTCGTTCAGGGCTGCGTAGATTTCGACCAGGTTGCGCGCCTCGGGGCGGGTTGCCAGCCCGTCGATGGTGTCGGGCAGCGGTTCGGGGTCTGTTTTGGCCTTTTTGAATTTCTTGGCAATCGTCGTCGCATCATCGGTCATGTTGATGCGTTCCATATCGCTTTCCCCTGACTTGGACATCTTCTTGGTGCCGTCGCGCAGGTTCATGATCCGCATGGCGGGGCCTTCGATGACGGGTGTGGTCATCGGAAAGAAATCAGCGCCGAAGTCGTGGTTGAACTTGGCCGCGATATCGCGGGTCAGTTCCACGTGCTGTTTCTGGTCCTCGCCGACCGGCACATGGGTCGCGTGATACAGCAGAATGTCGGCGGCCATCAGCGCGGGATAGGCATAAAGCCCCAGCGACACCTTTTCCGCGTTGCCGCCGGCCTTGTCCTTGAACTGAGTCATGCGGTTCATCCAGCCCACACGGGCGACGCAATTGAAAATCCAGCCCAGTTCCGCATGGGCAGGCACCTGGGATTGGTTGAACAGGATCGACTGCGCGGGGTCCAGACCGGCGGCAAGATAGCCTGCTGCGACCTCTCGCGTCATGTTGGCCAGTTCCTTGGGGTCTTGCCAGACGGTGATCGCATGCATGTCGACCACGCAATAGATCGTGTCCATCTGGCCCTGCATGCCGACAAAGCGTTTGATCGCGCCCAGATAGTTGCCCAGCGTCAGACCGCCGGACGGTTTGATCCCGGAAAAGACGCGCGGGGTGAAGGTGGTCTGTGTCATCGTGGCATGTCCGGGCTGGATTTCGGGGCAGGGGTCGCATACCCATGCCAGACAGACCCGTCAACTTCAACTGCCCGCAAAGGTCACCATGATGCAGCCTGAACGCGCCCTGAATGTCATCCCACCGGTGGTGATTGTCCTGACCCTGTTGATCGTCGCGATCGAGGCGGTGATGCAACTGGCCAATCAGGGGATTATCGGTGGCCCGCAGGGGGTCGGCTGGCGGTTGGCAGCAATACAGGAATACGGGTTTTCGGCGCGTGTGTTCGACCGGGTTGTGGCGCAGGGGGATATGTCGTTCGATATGCTCAAGCGGTTCGTGACCTATCCCTACATCAACGCGGAACTGACGCAGGTTGCGTTTTGCGCCGCACTGACGCTGGCGTTGGGGAAATTCGCGGGTGAATATTACGGCGGTACGCGGGTGCTGGTCGTCTATGTTTTCGCGACGGTTTTCGGTGCGGTTGCGTTTGGGCTGCTTGCGCAGGGGGATTATCCGCTGTTCGGTGGGTTCACCCCGGTATACGGGCTGATCGGGGCCTATACCTATGCGCTTTGGCTGCGACAGGCAGAAGCGGGCGACAACCAGCTGCTGGCGTTCCGGCTGATCGGGTTCTTGCTGGGGATACAGCTTGTGTTCGGTCTGATCTTTGGCACCACACCGGCATGGATCGCGGAACTGGCCGGGTTCGCGGCGGGTTTCGGAATATCAGTTCTGCTGGCGCCGGGCGGTTGGGCAGCCTTCGTCAGCCGGATGCGTCAGCGGTCCTGACGGCGCAGGTTGCGGCGGAATTCGCCGATGCGGAACGCGCCGATCAGATGGCCAATGCCGAAATAGCTGACGATGCCCGCAACCACCAACACAGCTAACGCGCCATAGCGTAGGGTGGCGATGGCAAAGAATGGCGACATGGCACCAGCCAGCACGGCAAGAACCAACCCCATGCCCAGCGATGCCAGAACGATCCGCATCAGCCGCCGCTTGAACCGGTCATCAAAACGGGCGGCATCGCCCATGGTCCGCGACCCGCGCCACAGCATGAACACTGTCGCCCAGCCCGTCAGTGATGTGCCGACCGCCGCCGCCACAAAGCCGATGACCGGCGACAACCCGATCGCCAGTGCAGCGTTCAATGCCAGCGCGACCAACGCATAGTAGAACGGACGCTTGGTGTCTTCGCGGGCAAAAAACAGCGGTTGCAGCGTTTTTTGCAGCACAAAGGCGGGCAGGCCCAGCCCGTAGATCGCCACCGCCAGTGCCGTCGCCGCCGTATCATCGGCGCCAAAGGCCCCACGTTCATACAGCACACTGACAAGCGGCATCGGAATGATCAGCAGAGCGGCAGCAGCAGGCACAGTCAGCGCCAGGCTGATTTCGCAGGCGCGGTTAAAGGCGTCGCGCCCGCCATTTTCGTCGCCCGCCCGCAGGCGGCGCGACAGATCGGGCAACAGCACCACACCAATGGCAATGCCCACCACGCCAAGCGGCAGCTGATACAACCGGTCCGCATAATTCAGCCAGGCCACCGCCCCGTCAAAGAAACTGGCAACTTGCCGTCCGACCAGCAGGTTGATCTGCACCACCCCGCCAGCTAATGCGGCCGGGGCGGCGATCACGGCAAGGCGTCTGAGTTCGGGGGTCAGTTTCGGCCAGCCCGGCATCAGGGCAAAACCTGCACGTCTGGCGGCAAACCAGACCAGCATCATTTGCGCTATGCCGGCGATTGGCACAGCATAGGCAAGGGTTTCGCCAATGGCCGTCGGCTCTTGCCCTCCAAAGACCGCGCCAACCAGCAGGGCGGCGATAAAGACCATGTTCAGCAACACAGGCGCTGCCGCAGCAGCGGCGAAGCGGCCAATCGCGTTCAGCACACCGGACAACAGCGCGGACAGCGAAATGAACAGAATATAGGGAAAGGCGATCCGCCCATAGAAAACTGCCAGATCAAAACGGTCTGATCCGATAAAGCCGCTGGCCATCATCGTCACCAGCGCAGGCATCAGGATGACACCACCCACCGTGAACAGCGTCAAAACCCCCGCCAGCCCGACGAATGCATCCTGCGCGAAACGCTGCGCGTCTTCGCCACCTTCCATTTTCTTGGAAAACATCGGCACAAAGGCCATGTTGAACGCGCCTTCGGCAAAAAAGCGGCGAAACAGGTTAGGCAGGGAAAAGGCGACCAGAAACGCCTCGGCGACGGGGCCGGTGCCAAGGTATGCGGCAATCATGATGTCGCGGACAAACCCCATGATCCGGCTGAGCAGTGTCCAGATGCCGACAGTGAAAAAGCCCGACATCAGACGGATGGGTTTCACGTCTCGGCCCTTTGGACACCCTGCACGATGGCCTCGCGTAGTTTGCGTTCAAGGGCAGCGCGCTTGGCCTCGGAGTGGAATTTCAGCCCGACCATATCCTTGACATAAAAGGTATCGACCACCTGTTCGCCATAGGTCGCGATGACGGCAGATGCGATATAGACATGGTTTGCCGCCAGCGTGCGCGTCAGGTCATACAGCAGACCGGGGCGGTCGCGGGTGTCGACCTCGATGATGGTGTAAATCTCCGAACCGTCGTTATCAAAGGTGATATTGGTCGGCACGCGGAATGCGCGCTCGCGCTTCTTGATCTTGTCCTTGTCTTTCAGCGCTTCGCGGGCGACGACCTCGCCGCGCAATGTGCGGCTGATCATCTGGCGCAGGCGCGGCAGGCGCGATTCCTCGTAGGGGTTGCCGTCGTTGTCCTGCACCCAGAACACGGCAGTGGCATAGCCGTCCTTGGATGTGTACGTGCGTGCATCCACGACATTCGCCCCGACAAGCGCAAGTGCCCCGGTCATCCGGCTGAACAGGCCGGGATGATCGACCATGGCAAAACAGGCGCGGGTGGCGTCGCGGTCTTCGTCGGGCATCAGGTCGATCTTGATCTGATCATTGGCCAGATCGCGCAGGAGATTGGCAAAGATGATGTGCGTCGATAGCGGCAGACCCTGCCAATACGTCCCGTAATGGCGGCCCATTTCGACGCGCAGCGCCTTGCTGTCCCAATCGGCAAGGGCTGTGCGCAGGGCACGCTTTGCCTCGGCTTCGCGGGTTTCGCGGTTCAGATCCTCAAGGCCGGTTTGCAGCGCGTCCTTGGTTGCCTTGTACAGGTTGCGGATCAGCACGGCCTTCCAGTTGTTCCATGTGCCCGGCCCCACGCCACGAATGTCACAGACCGTCAGCACGGTCAGCAGGTCCAGCCGTTCCACCGATTTGACGGCCTTGGCAAAGCCGCGCACGGTGCGCGGTTCGGCGATATCGCGTTTCTGGGCAGTGTCCGACATCATCAGATGGTGCCGGATCAGCCATTCGACGGTTTCACATTCCTTCTTGTTCAACCCCAGCCGTGGAGCCACCTTGCGGGCGATCTGCGCGCCCAGTATCGAATGGTCTTCGTCCCGACCCTTGCCAATGTCGTGCAACAACAGCGCGACATAAAGAACCTTGCGGTTCACCCCGCGTTCCAGAATGCCCGAGGCAACAGGAAGTTCCTCAATCAGTTCCTTGCGTTCGATCTGGGCAAGGTTGCTGATGCATTGGATCGTGTGTTCATCCACCGTGTAGTGGTGATACATGTTGAACTGCATCATTGCCACGATCGGTGCGAATTCAGGGATAAATGCGGCCAGCAGATCAAGTTCGTTCATGCGCCGCAGGGCGCGTTCAGGGTTGCCGTGTTTCAGCATGAGATCAAGAAAAATGCGGTTCGCCTCGCGGTTGGTCCGCATGTCGTCGTCGATCATGTCCAGATTTGCAGAGATCATCCGCATGGCGTCGGGATGCAACAAAGTGCCGGTGCGCAAGGCTTCTTCAAAGATGCGCAGCATGTTCAGCTTGTCGGCAAAGAACGCCGATTCATCCGCAATCGTCAGGCGGTTCTGCTTGATCGCATAGGGCGCCTTGGCCTTTTTGCGTCGCGACAAAAGCCGCACCAGCATCGGGTCCGGTTTGGTATGGGTCGCCTCGAGCGCGGTCAGAAAGATGCGGGTCAGTTCGCCCACGCGGTTTGCCTGCCGGAAATAAGCCTGCATGAAATGTTCGACCGCGCGCCTGCCGCCGTGGTCGGTATAGCCCATGGCCGCGGCGACTTCGACCTGCATATCGAAAGTCAACTGATCCACCGCACGCCCGGACAGCAGGTGCAAATGGCACCGGACGGCCCACAGGAAATCCTCGGCGGTGACGAAGGTTTCAAATTCTTCTGCGGTGAAAACGCCCAGATCGACCAGCTCGGCGGCGTCTTTGACACCATGAATATATTTGCCCATCCAGAAAAGCGATTGCAGGTCTCGCAACCCACCCTTGCCTTCCTTGACGTTGGGTTCGACGACGTAACGCTGGCCGCCCTGCTTGCGATGTCGCTCGCTACGTTCGGCCAGCTTGGCCTCGACGAATTCGCTGGCGGTCGATTTGAACAGGTCGTTCCAAAGCCGCTGGCCCAGTTTCCCGGCCAATGCCGCATCGCCTGCCAGAAAACGATATTCCACCAGCGATGTCCGAATGGTGTAGTCATCGCGCGCCAGCCGGATGCAATCCTTGATGGTGCGGCTGGCGTGGCCAACCTTGAGCTTCAGATCCCACAGCATGTAAAGCATCGATTCAATGACGCTTTCGGCCCAGGGTGTGATTTTATAGGGCGTCAGGAACAACAGGTCCACATCGGAAAACGGGGCCATTTCGCCCCGCCCGTATCCGCCGACCGCGATCAGCGCCAGTTTTTCGGCCTCGGTCGGGTTGGGCAGTGGATGCAGCCGGTTGAGCGCGACACCCAGCACCAGCCCGATGATCTGATCCGTCAGCCAGCTGTAGGCGCGGGTCGTGGGGCGCGCGGCGAAAGGTTGCGCCTGAAACGCCTCGGCGATGACGGCCATGCCGGAATTGCGCGCCTCGGTCAGGATTTCCACCGTGGCGCCACGCACTTCCTTTTCAGAATTTGCCGCATGAATAGCATCCGTCAGCCTGCGGCTGACGGTGTCGTGGTCGAAAATATCATGCGCCGGACAGATAAGATTGTCCGGCGCATCGCAGATCCGGGCCTGAGCGAGTTCAGAACCCGGCAGCGCCAAAGCTTCTTGGGGCTTGTTCAAGGGTTACCACCTGATTGTCTTGAATGGTTGCAATGGCCAGCGCGCGTTCGTTCAGCCCGTTTGGCAGAAGGCGAAATGCGCCCGATGTGCCGCGAAATCCTTCGGGTGTGGTCAGCGCTGCCTTGGTCAGCGCGTCGCGATTTCCCTGCGCGATAAGCGCGCCAATGGCGGCGATCCCGTCATAGGCCAGCCCCGCCAAAGGATGCGGTTGCTGGCCATAGGCTGCGGCATAGCGGTTATTGAACAGGCTGGCGGTTGCCTGGTCGGGCATCGCGAAAACGCCGCCTTGCAAGCCGGGCAAAGACAGCGCCTGTGGCACCGTATCCCACCGTGTCAGACCGAAAAACCGCGTGTTCTGGGGGTCGATCCCGGCATCGGGCAGCGCCGTGGCCAGGATTGGCAGATCGGCGTTCAGGCTTGCCGTCATGAAAATGGCTTGTGCACCAGAACTGCTTGCGCCAGCCACGATCTGTTGGGTTGCGCTGAATATGCCCTGCTGCGAAAGCCCGTAACTTTCAATCGCGACAACCTGCGCGCCATTGCGTTGCACCGCATTGGTGATGGCATCGCGGCCTGTCTGGCCTTCAAAGTTATTGCCGTGGACAACCATGTAGCGGTTGATGCCCTGGCGGGCGCCATATTGCACCAGCCGGTTCGCAGTGTTGTCAAAGGTGGCCCCCAGCAAAAAGACATTGCCACCGGCAATTGTCGGGTTGTTGGACAGGGCAAGCACGTTCACGTTGCGCCCTGCAACGGCAACACCGGCAGCATTTGCAGCCTCGCCATAAAGCGGGCCGACGATGATTTTTGCCCCGTCATCGACAGCTGCGCGCGCGGCCTCTGCGGCCTGTGCGGGGTTCCCGCCGCCGGTATTGTAGACGCGCAGGTCAATCCTGGCGCCCGCGATATCCGCGATCGCCAGACGGGCCGCGTTTTCGAAATCACGTGCAATCAGATTGTCACGTTCCTGCGCAGACCCCCCCGGCACCAAGAGCGCGACTTGCACCGGCGCGGTAGGATTTATCTGGCGACCGGTGTTGGCGTCGGGCGCCACTGTGACGTCACAAGCTGCCAGCCACAATAATGAGATAAAGGCGAAAAAGCGGGCAACCGGCTTGCGGGCAGTGCTGAAACGGGCGAACATGAAAGAAATTCCTCCTGAATGGCGCGACGATCATGCAGGCCGTGGCCCGACAGGTTGCCGCCATGTAACACCATCATAAAGCAGGGGGCACCCGGGTCCAGCCATGAATCATATGACCAAGCCACTCTCTGCCGGATTGTATTTCGTCGCAACACCGATCGGATCGGCGCGCGATATCACCCTGCGGGCGCTCGACATTCTGGCCTCGGCCGATCTGATCGCGGCAGAGGACACGCGGACAGCGCGGAAACTGATGGAAATTCATGGGGTTGCCCTGAACGGTCGCAAGGTTGTCGCGTTTCACGATCACAGTGGTGAAGGTGCTGTCGCACGGCTGGTCGCGGATATTCAGGCGGGTAAATCCGTCGCCTATGTGTCAGAGGCCGGCACGCCACTGGTGGCTGATCCCGGTTATGAGCTGGGCCGCGCCGTGATTGCCGCAGGTTTGCCGGTAACATCGGCGCCGGGGGCATCGGCGGTGCTGGCGGCGCTGACCGTTTCGGGGCTTGCCACGGATCGGTTCGCCTTTGTGGGGTTTCTGCCGGCGGGCAAGCAGCAGCGCGAAACCGAAATCGCCTTGCTGCGCGATGTGCCGTTTACGCTGGTGTTTTACGAAAGCCCGAAACGCGTTGGTGAAATGTTAGGTAATTTGCGCGATGTTCTGGGGGGCGAACGGCAGGCGGTCGTGTGCCGGGAACTGACAAAGCGATTCGAGGAAGTGACGCGCGGCACGCTGGCTGAACTGGCTGACGCCTTTGCAGATCGGAATGTAAAGGGTGAATTGGTTGTTCTTGTGGGCCGTGGCGGGGCCACGGATGTGGCCGACACGGATGTGACAGAGGCCCTGCGAGAGGCGATGAAAACGATGCGTGTAAAGGATGCGGCCACTGTTGTTGCCGGTGCGCTGGGCCTGCCCCGCAGGCAGGTCTACCAGATCGCGCTGAATATGGGAGAAGACGGATGACCGGATCGGTCGGGTATTATGCAGGACTAGTTGCAGAAGATATCGTCGCGGCAGATTATGCCCGGCGGCGGCACATGCTCGCCGCGCGTCGCTGGCGTGGCCAGGCTGGAGAGATTGACTTGATCATGCGCGATGGTGAGACGGTCGTTTTCGTCGAAGTAAAGAAAAGCCGCACGATGGGCCGGGCCGCATCCCGGTTGGGGCGGCGACAAATGGACCGTATTTGTGCCGCAGCCGGTGAATTTCTTGCGGGTGAACCCAAGGGGCAGTTGACTGATGTCCGTTTCGACCTGGCGATGGTGGATGGTCGGGGCATGACTGCTGTCATCGAAAACGCATTCATGGAAATGTAACCGCCCATTGCACAAGCCCCTTGGCTGCGCCATGTATCCTGACGATAATGATTGACGGTGAGGACACCCGCATGGCGCTGAAGATTGCTTTTCAGATGGATCCGATCGGACCCATCAACATCGATGCCGACAGCACCTTTCGCATTGCCGAAGAGGCGCAGGCGCGCGGACACAGCCTGTTTTACTACACCCCTGATTTGCTGGCCTACGATCGTGGACGGGTCATCGCGCGGGGCTGGCCGTTGACTGTGCGGCGGGTGAAGGGCGACCATTTTCAACTGGGTGCGGAAACCACCGTTGATTTGGCGGATGTTGATGTGGTCTGGCTACGCCAGGATCCGCCGTTCGACATGAGCTATATCACCACGACTCATATTCTGGATATGGTCCACCCCGGCACATTGGTTGTGAATGATCCGTTTTGGGTGCGTAATTATCCTGAAAAACTGCTGGTTCTGCAATTCCCGGACCTGACACCACCCACGATGATTGCCCGTGATCTGGCGACGCTGAAATCCTTTCGTGACGAACACGGCGATGTAATTCTCAAACCGCTTTACGGCAACGGAGGCGCGGGCGTGTTCAAGCTGGCCCATGCCGACAGCAACCTAGCATCGCTGCACGAGCTGTTTTCCGGCATCAACCGCGAACCCCTGATCATGCAGAAATTCCTGCCAGCCGTGTCCAAGGGTGACAAACGGGTCATTCTTGTCGATGGCGAACCCGTGGGGGCGATCAACCGTGTTCCCGCAGCAGGTGAAACCCGGTCCAACATGCATGTTGGCGGGCGCCCGGAGAAAGTGGAACTGACCGACCGCGACCGCGAGATTTGCTCCCGGATCGGGCCGTTGTTGCGCGAAAGGGGCCAGATTTTTGTGGGCATCGACGTGATTGGCGATTGGTTGACCGAAATCAACGTGACCTCGCCGACCGGCATCCAGGAACTGGAACGATTTGATGGCGTGAACATTGCCGAAAAGATATGGCAGGTGATCGAGGCGCGGCGCAAGTGAGCTGGCAACTGGCCCTTTTGAACCGGCATCTGCGCTGGTTCGAAAAGCCGGCACTGGCGCGACATGGAATCGCGCGGTTGCGCAAATCGTTCGCCTTCAAGGCACGGCTTTATTTTCATGCGCCCAGGGGCACCCGGCGGCGCCGCGCGACTCTGGGCGGGGTGCCGGTGCAATGGGTCTGTTCACGTAGGGCGCGCAAGAGTCCGGTGATTTTGTATCTTCACGGCGGGGCTTTCGTTTTCGGGTCATCCGACACGCATAGCGCGATGCTGGGCAAGCTATCCGACTTGACCGGTCTGCCCGCCTGTTTGCCCGATTATCGGTTGGCGCCGGAAAATCCTTTTCCAGCGCAAATCGACGATACGCTGGCATGCTATCGTGCGCTGCGGGCCGACAACGAGGTGATCATTGGCGGTGACAGCGCAGGTGGCGGGCTTGCACTGGCGCTATTGCACCAGATCATAAACCTGGATTTGCCACAGCCCAAGGGCGTGTTCGCCTTTTCGCCGCTCACCGACGTTACCTATTCAGGTAAATCGGTTGTCGAGAACGCGCAGAGTGACAGTGTCTTGACCGCCACGCGCATTGGCGAGATGGTGCAGGCGTTCATCGGCTCGCATGACCCCAGGGATCCTCTTGCATCACCCCTGTTCGGGCAATTCAAGGGTGCGCCGCCGGTTTGGCTGACCGTGGGGGATACGGAAATCTTGCGCGACGATTCGCTGCGGATGCAGGCGGCGCTGCGCACTGAAGGGGTTGAATGCGCCCTGACGGTTGTTCACGACCATCCCCATGTCTGGCCGATGTTTCACAATGTCCTGCCAGAGGCGCGGGCGACCCTGCGCGATCTAGCTGCATGGATTGCCGCGCGCCTGGCCTGAGTTTCACCCTCAACTGTCGCGGGCAGTCATGAGACGATAACTCACCGCCTCGGCCACATGGGGTTTGCGCACGTCGTCGCTGCCTTCCAGATCGGCGATGGTGCGGGCCACCCGCAACACGCGGTGATAGCCACGTGCCGATAACCCGAACCGTTCGGCGACCCTGACCAGCAAATCGCGGCCTTCGCTGTCCGGGGTGGCGATCTGGTCCAGCAGGTGCCCTTCGGCATCGGCATTCACACGCGCGCTGTCGTGTCCGGCAAAACGCTCTGTCTGGCGCGCGCGGGCCGCGGCGACGCGGGCGGCGACGCTGGCAGAGCTTTCACCGCTGTCGGGCAGGTCGAGGTCGGTAAATGCGACGGGCGGCACCTCGACCCGCAGATCGAAACGGTCCATCAACGGGCCGGAAATGCGGCCCATGTAATCCTCGCCACAGATGGGCACGCGTGCGCAGGCGCGGGCGGGGTCGGCAAGATAGCCGCATTTGCAGGGATTGGCCGCCGCCACCAGCATGAACCGGCAGGGATAGCGCACGTGGGCGTTGGCGCGGGCGACCACGACCTCGCCGGTTTCAATCGGCTGACGCAAGGTTTCCAACACGGCACGCGCGAATTCGGGGAATTCATCCATGAACAGCACACCGTTGTGGGCAAGGCTGATTTCGCCGGGTTTCGCCGTGCGCCCGCCGCCCACGATGGCCGCCATGGATGCGGTGTGATGGGGTTCGCGAAAGGGCCGTTCGCGGTTGATCCCGCCTTCGTCCAGCAGGCCGGACAGGGAATGGATCATGGATGTTTCCAGCGCCTCGGCCGGGGTCAGCGGCGGCAGGATGCCGGGAATACGTGCGGCCAGCATGGATTTTCCCGACCCCGGCGAGCCAACGAACATCAGGTGATGGCGCCCGGCCGCCGCGATTTCCAAGGCACGTTTGGCGCGCTCCTGGCCCTTGACCTCTGACAGATCGCGGGTGGTCGCTGTGCCGCGCACCTCGCCGGGTTCGGCGGGCGATAGCACGGACTGACCCGTATAGTGCCGGACGACATCGGCCAAGGTGCGCGGTGCGATGACTTTCGCGGCACCGACCCACGCGGCCTCTGCCCCGCAGGCGTGAGGGCACAGCAGGGTGCGGTCCTCTTCTGCGGCGGCCATGGCAGCGGGCAGGGCGCCAATGACGGGGACCAGCGTGCCATCCAGCGACAATTCGCCCAAGGCCACGGTTTGTGCCGCGTCATCAAGCGGGATGATATCAAGCGCGGCCAGCAGGGCCACCGCGATGGGCAGGTCGAAATGCGATCCTTCCTTGGGAAGGTCGGCGGGGGACAGGTTTACTGTGATGCGTTTTGAGGGGAGCGCGATCGCCATGGCGGTCAGCGCCGCGCGCACTCTTTCGCGGGCCTCCGACACGGCCTTGTCCGGCAAGCCAACGATGGAAAAGGCGGGAATCCCGGGTGAAATGGCACATTGCACCTCGACCAAGCGGGCCGCGATCCCTTCGAATGCTACCGTATAGGCCAGCGCGACCATCCATCACCCTCCGTTGATGGTTAACGGGTAGCGGGGCGCAGTTTACGAAAGGTTAATTTCCGGCCATGGCGCGCGATCAAGTTGCATCGGATAGGGCCATGGGTCGTAGGTTTCGGATAATGAATCTGTCCGCCACGTCAGAAAGGCCGAATCTGTCAGATGGTGATTGATATAGGTCTGGCTGGTGTCGCTGACCGGCAATCCATAGGCCGTCATCCGTAGTGCCACCGGAGCAAAGAACACATCCGCCAGCGAATAGGCCCCGAAAAGCCATGGCCCGTCCTGCCCGTGCCGTTCCCGCGCCAGCCCCCACAACATTTCAATCCGGGCGATGTCGTCCAAGACAGCATTTGACGGCACAAAGCCTTTCCAGACATGGCTGATCATGTTGGGGCAGTCGCCGCGCAGCGCCAGATAGCTGCTGTGCATTTCCGCCGTCATCGACCGTGCCAGCGCCCGCCCACCCGGATCGCGCGGGTATAGCGCGATATCGGGGTGCCGTTCGACCAGCGTTTCGGCCATCGCAAGGCTGTCGGTCAGCACGTGACCTTCGGGCGTACGCAGCACGGGCACCGTGCGTGCGGGCGCCAGATGTGCAAGGTCATCGGCCATGGTGCCGGCATAAAGCCCCACCATATGCGTCCGGTATGGCAGGCCGAATTTTTCCAGCATCAGCCAGCCCCGCAAGGACCAACTGCTGAATGTGCGATCACCGATATAGAGGTCATATGTCATGACGGGCAGAATAGCGCGGTCATGCTGTCTGTGCATAACGCCAATTTTTGACCCCCCGCATCACGGGATGTGATTGATGCGCCCGACCGTCCAATCGCCGTCATAGTGCAGATCGGTTACCGACAGGTTGTCGATCTTGTGGCCAAAGGCGGCATAGGCCCCTATGCCAAGCGCGCGTTGTAGCTGGGTCAGGATCATGCCGAAATGCGCCACGATGATCAGGTCGGCATGGCCTGACTGCACATAACCGTCGATCGCGGTATCGACGCGCGCCCGCACCGCGTTCCAGCTCTCGCCGCCGGGTGGGGCGATATCGCCGGGGGTTTCCCAATAGGCGCGAATTCTGGTGGGGTCTTCGGCCTCTACCTCGGCGAATGTGCGCTGCTCCCACGCGCCGAAATTAATCTCGCGCAGGGCGGGGTCATGGGGCAGGCGGTGGTGACGGATCAGCGTATCGGCTGTGGCTGTGGCCCGGATCAGGTCGGATGACACGACCGGGGCATCGGGCAGGTAATCGCGCAAACGTGCAAGGGCGGCCGTATCGGAAAGGTCCGCAGGCAGATCGGACCAGCCCACCATGGATTTTGCATGGGTCGGCCCGTGGCGCACCAGCCAGAGCCGGGTCAAGGCAGCGTGCCCTTGAGGGTCAATGGCAAGCCTGCCATGATCGCGACAACCAGATCGGCCTCGGCTGCGATGATCTGGTTCAGTGTGCCCTGGGCATTGCGGAATTTGCGTGACAGCGCGTTGTCGGGCACGATGCCCTGCCCGACTTCGTTCGATACGATCACGACAGGGGCAGGACAGGCGCGCAGCGCAGCGGACAGCCGGTTTGTGTGCGCGGCGATATCATGGTCGCCCAATATCACATTTGTCAGCCACAGCGTGGCACAATCGATCAGGACGGCCTGATCTTGGGTGCACCGGCCCAGAACGCTCGGCAGATCCAGCGGTTCTTCGATTGTGAACCAGTGATTGCCGCGCTGATCACGATGCCGTGATACCTTGGCAGCCATTTCGGCGTCAAATATCTGTGCCGTTGCAATGTAAACGGGCGCGTTTGTCCCTTGCAAAACAAGGGTTTCCGCAAAGGCCGATTTCCCCGAGGCAGCGCCCCCTAGCACCAATGTCAGATCCGGCAATGTCATTGAGCCATCTTTGTGTGATCCACATTTATTAATGGTGCGTAAATAAGACGAACAACACACAGGCGCAACCTGCGCCCCACGGGAGAAATAACATGGGAACGTCCGGTTTTTCTGATCAGAGTTTGTCGCGGACGGCCATGAAGGCCGAACTGTTGGATGCAGAAACAGAACTCAGGCTGGCGTATGCCTGGCGCGACCAGCGCGATGAAGAGGCGCTGCACCGCCTGATCACTGCCTACATGCGGTTGGCAATCTCGATGGCGTCGAAATTCAAACGCTACGGCGCGCCGATGAACGACCTGATCCAGGAAGCATCGGTTGGATTGATGAAGGCTGCTGATAAATTCGATCCTGACCGCGGCGTGCGTTTTTCGACCTACGCTGTCTGGTGGATCAAGGCGAGCATTCAGGATTACGTGATGCGCAACTGGTCGATGGTGCGCACCGGGTCCACGTCTTCTCAGAAATCGTTGTTTTTCAACATGCGCCGCGTTCAGGCCCGTCTGGAACGCGAAGCCGCCGCCGAAGGCCGCACCTTGGAACGCTACGAATTGCACGAATTGATTGCGATCGAGGTGGGCGTGCCGCTGCATGATGTGCAGATGATGGAAGGGCGGCTATCTGGGTCAGACTTTTCGTTGAACGCGACCCAATCGTCAGAGGACGAAGGCCGCGAATGGATTGATGCGCTGGAGGATAACGGCCCGCAGGCAGCGGAAACCGTCGCCAACGGCCATGACAACGCGACCTTGCGGCAGTGGCTTGTCACAGCGCTTTCAAACCTGAACGACCGCGAACAGTTTATCGTGCGCGAGCGCAAGATGCGCGAAGATCCCCGGACATTGGAAAGCCTTGGCACCGAACTTGGCCTGTCCAAGGAACGTGTCCGCCAGCTGGAGGCCGCGGCCTTTGGCAAGATGCGCAAGAGTCTGGAACAGCAAAGCAGCGAAGTGCACGCATTTTTTGCGTGACCGCTTGTCATTGTGTTTCTGGTGTCATCTGACCTAATGTCCGCTCAGGTGATACCGGGGACGGCAGATGCTGGCTGACAAACATATCCTGTTGATCGTGGGCGGCGGAATTGCCGCATTCAAGGCCCTGGACCTGGTGCGGCGGCTGCGAGAGCGCGAGGTGCACGTGACGCCTGTGCTCACCCGGGCCGGAGCTGAATTTGTCACGCCGCTCAGCCTTGCTGCGTTGTCCGCCTCGAAAATCCATCAGGATCTGTTTGACCTTACGGAAGAGGCCGAGATGGGCCATATCGAACTGTCCCGCGCTGCTGATTTGATCGTTGTGGTCCCGGCCACAGCCGATCTGATGGCGAAAATGGCGGGCGGGCTGGCGCATGATCTGGCCAGCACCTTGCTGCTGGCAACCGATAAACGCGTGTTGATCGCGCCTGCGATGAATGTGCGGATGTGGGACCACCCGGCAACCCAACGCAATCTGGCGACGCTGCAAGGCGACGGCGTGCTGGTCGTCGGCCCCAATGACGGCGACATGGCCTGCGGCGAACACGGGCCGGGGCGCATGGCCGAAGTGCCTGAAATCATTGCCGCGATTGATGCGGCCCTGTCAGATGGCCCGCTGCGCGGCAAACATGTGCTGGTCACATCCGGCCCGACCCATGAACCGATTGATCCGGTGCGCTATATCGCAAACCGGTCGTCCGGTGCACAAGGCACCGCGATTGCGCGTGCGCTGGCTGATTTGGGGGCCGATGTGACGTTTGTGACCGGCCCTGCCGACGTGCCGTCGCCTGCGGGTGTCAAGGTGGTCAGGGTCCAGACCGCCCGCGAAATGCTGACCGCCGTGCAGGCCGCGCCCCCCGCCGATGTGGCAGTCTTTGCGGCTGCCGTGGCGGATTGGCATGTAACAAATGCGGGCAAGGGTAAGATCAAGAAAGACGGTGACCGCTTGCCGAAACTCGAATTTTCTGAAAACCCCGACATCCTGGCGACTGTTGCACAGATGAAATCTGGGCGCCCCGGTCTGGTCATCGGCTTTGCCGCCGAAACCGACGATGTGATCGCCAATGCGACAGCCAAACGGGCGCGCAAAGGGTGCGACTGGATCGTCGCCAATGATGTGTCGCCCGCAACGGGGATCATGGGGGGCACTGAAAACGCGATCACGCTGATCATGGAGGACGGGTCTGAAACATGGCCCCGCATGACCAAGGATGCGGTTGCCGCTGCACTTGCAAAACGCATTGCAGAGGCGATGTCGTGACGCCGGACATCCAGTTTAAGTGGGTCGATGATGCGGATACCAGCCTTGGGCTGCCGTCATACGAAACATCCGGTGCCGCCGGTGCCGATCTGCGTGCGAACCTGCCAGACCAGCCGCCCGTGATCTTGACCACGGGGGAACGGGCGCTGATCCCAACAGGCCTTCGCATGGCGATCCCGCAGGGGTTCGAGGTGCAGATCAGGCCACGGTCCGGTTTGGCGCTGAAACATGGGCTGACGCTGGTCAATACACCCGGCACGATTGACAGCGACTATCGCGGTCCCGTCGGTGTGATCCTGGTCAATCTGGGGCAAGAGGATTTTCAAGTGACGCACGGCATGCGCATTGCGCAAATGGTGGTGGCCCCTGTGGTGCAGGCGCGTTTTGTCGCTGTAGACGAACTGGATGAGACAGCCCGTGGCGCCGGTGGGTTCGGGTCCACCGGCCAATGATTATGGTTGGCGCAATGATCGCGGCCCTTTGGGGGATCGGTGTCGCGATGAAAACCCCCTATCAGGCGCGGTGGACGATGATTGCCATTCTGTTGCTGGCGGTGATGATGTTGCAGGTGGTTCTGCCCGACGGCCATCCGCTGCGCACCGCGACAGGGGGCGATGCACGGCTTTGGGGCTTGCTGATCGCGTTTGGGTTTATCGTTTGGGGCTATCGCAAAGTGCTGGGCCTGCTGCGCGCGCGGGTGGTGCAAACCGCTGCGCCTGTGGCGAAATCCGACAAGTTTTCCCCAACCGAACTGGACCGTTACGCCCGCCACATAATCCTGCGCGAAGTAGGCGGGCAGGGGCAAAAGGCCTTGCGCGATGCGCGCGTTCTGGTAGTGGGCGCTGGCGGGTTAGGCGCGCCGGCGCTGCAATATCTGGCCGCCGCCGGCGTGGGCACGATTGGCGTGATCGACGATGATCTGGTGGAAAATGCCAACCTGCAGCGGCAGGTGATCCACCTTGACCGCAACATCGGCATGCCCAAGGTCCATTCCGCAGCAGAGGCGATGACGGCCCAGAACCCTTTCGTCACCGTGCGCCCCTATCACCGGCGGCTGGATGCAGATATCGCAGATGACCTGTTTGCGGACTATGATCTGGTGCTGGATGGCACCGATAATTTCGCAACCCGCTATCTGGTGAACCGGACGACCGTTGCACAGGGCAAGCCGCTGGTCGCCGCCGCGCTTACGCAATGGGAAGGCCAGATAAGCCTGTATGACCCCGCCCACGGCACGCCCTGCTATGAATGCGTTTTCCCCACAGCCCCCGATGCCGCACTGGTGCCCAGTTGCGCCGAGGCAGGAGTGATCGGGCCCTTGCCCGGTGTGATCGGCGCGATGATGGCGGTCGAGGCGGTGAAACAGATTACTGGCGCGGGGTTGGGGCTGGGGGGGCGGTTGCTGATCTATGATGCGTTATATGCCGAAAGCCGGACGATTGCGATCAAACCGCGCGCCGATTGTGCTGTTTGTGGCGGCAAAGGCTGATGTGGTGCGCCTGCTGCGCCGGCCCATTTTTTGAGTATTTTTGGCAAGATGATGAGACAGGTTCTGGCAAAAGCCGACCCGCGGACCTAGCTTGAGGGCAAAGGAGATTTGCCATGACAAACCCGTTGCTTGCCGCTTGGGACACACCGTTCGGGCTGCCGCCGTTTGACCGGATGTCGGACGATGATTTCGCTCCCGCCGTCGATGCGGCCTTGGCCGAGGCCCGGGCGAATATCGCTGCGATCACCGATTACCCCGAGCCGCCCACCTTTGCCAATACGATCGAGGCATTGGAACAGGCCGAGGAAACGCTGGGCCGCGTGCTGGGCGCATTTTACCCGATGGCAGGTGCCGACAGTAACCCCGCGCGTGAGGGATTGCAGCGCGAATTTGCCCCCATGTTGGCCGCCTACGGGTCCGAGATTTCGGAAAACAAGGCGCTTTTCGCCCGAATAGAGGCGATCTGGGCCGATCGTGATGCGCTGGACCTGACCGACGAACAAAAGCGCGTGCTGATGCTGACGCGGCGCGGCTTTGTCCGCTCTGGTGCGCAGCTTGACGGGGCCGAGGCCGAGGCATTGCGCGCGGTCAAATCGCGCTTGTCGGTGCTGGGCACGCAATTCACGCAAAACCTGTTGGCGGATGAACGTGCGTGGTTCATGCCACTGGATGGCGATGACCTGACCGGCCTGCCAGATTTCGTGATCGCGACGGCAAGGGCTGCGGGTGCGGAAAAAGACGCAGGCGGCCCGGTGGTCACGCTGTCACGGTCGCTGATCGTGCCTTTCCTGCAATTTTCCGACCGGCGCGATCTGCGCCAAAAGGCATACGAGGCATGGGCGGCGCGTGGCGCCAATGGTGGCAAGACCGACAACCGTGCCCTTGCGGCGGAAACGCTGCGCTTGCGTGAACAGCGGGCAGGTTTGCTGGGTTATGACACATTCGCCGATTTCAAGCTGGAAACAGAAATGGCGGGCACGCCTGACGCGGTGCGCGATCTGTTGATGCAGGTCTGGGAACCGGCCAAGGCCGCCGCCACGGCAGACGCCAAGGTGTTGGAAAGGATGCTGCATTCGGACGGGTTTGACGGCCCGCTGGAACCATGGGACTGGCGCTATTATGCGGAAAAGCGGCGCAAGGCGCTGCACGATCTGGATGAGGCGGAGCTAAAGCCCTACCTGCAACTGGACCGGATGATTGACGCGGCTTTTGCCTGTGCCAACCGTTTGTTCGGTCTGGATTTTGCGGAAATCACAGGGCCGACCTATCACCCCGATGTGCGCATGTGGGAGGTGACGCGGGATGGCTGTCATGTGGCGGTGTTCATGGGTGACTATTTCGCGCGCGGATCGAAACGGTCGGGTGCCTGGTGCACTGCGCTGCGCACGCAAAAACGGCTGGGCGGCGATACCCGCCCGCATGTGCTGAACGTGTGCAATTTTGCCAAACCCCAGAATGGAGAGCCCGCTTTGCTGTCCTATGATGATGCACGCACGTTGTTCCACGAATTTGGCCATGCGCTGCACCAGATGTTGTCGGATGTGACCTATGACAGTATCAGTGGCACATCGGTGGCGCGCGATTTCGTGGAATTGCCCAGCCAGCTGTTCGAGCACTGGCTGGAAGTGCCGCAGGTTCTGGCGGAGTTTGCCACCCATGCGGATACCGGCCAGCCGATGCCGCAGGATTTGCTGGACAGGATGCTGGCCGCCACGACCTATGACATGGGATTTCAGACGGTGGAATATGTCGCCTCGGCGCTTGTCGATCTGGGGTTTCACGATGGCCCGGCCCCGGTGGACCCGATGCAGAAACAGGCGGAAATACTGGAAAGTATCGGCATGCCCCACGCGATCCGCATGCGCCACGCGACGCCGCATTTCGCCCATGTGTTTTCCGGTGACGGATATTCCAGCGGCTACTACAGCTATATGTGGTCCGAGGTGATGGACGCCGACGCCTTTGCCGCCTTTGAAGAGGCAGGCGACCCCTTTGACGCGGATATCGCCAAACGGCTGGAGGCAACGGTGCTGTCATCTGGCGGGTCGGTGGATGCCGCAGATCTTTATACCGCGTTCCGTGGCCGGTTGCCGGGGGTCGGGGCGCTGTTGAAAGGGCGCGGGCTGGATCGGGCCGCCTGACGTTTCAGGCGCGCACCAAACCGTGACAATTGCTGATCCCGCTGTGACGATCAACAGGGTTACGCTCTTTCTTGTGGGTGAATTGGCACCCGTTTGAAAGAAGGAGGGTAAAATGAGGATTTTGACATTTGCGATTGGCGTCGCGCTGGCAACACCGGTAATGGCGCAGGATGCCATGCCGTTTGGTTCGGATGCGGACAAGGCGTATGCCGCAGCGCTTTGGGATACCATGATCGAGAAAAATCTGGCGGGTGACGGGCTGATGATTTCGTTTCCTTATCCGGGGACTGATCCGCACGGGTTCCTGTTGGAGACACTCTATACCCAGGCCACGATTGACGGACACACAGGCGCGCTGGTGGTCAAGCGGAACTATGGCCCCATGAACGTGAGCGAGGACGAAGTGATCGCCGACCCCAAAGGGCATTTGGGCGCCATCACCGTGATGTTCGAACGCGAAGCGGGTTATGACGATGCGACGCAGAACTGGTTCTATGCCAAATACCTGCCTGACGGGACATTGGACGTGAACCCGATGGGGGCATCGCTGGCAGGTCTGGTGGGCAAGGATGCGGATGCCGGGTGCATTGCATGCCATCAGAATGCGGGTGGCGATGATTACATCTTTACCACAGATGCCCGGGTCACGGTGAACTAAGGCCGCAACGCGCTAGGGGCGTGGATCATCGGGGTGTTTCTGGACCCCGACGGGGTCTTTGTGGATCAGCACATCGGCGCGCGGATAGGCGGCAATGATCGCCCGGCGCAGGGCGGCCCCGATCGCATGGGCCTGGTCCAGCGTTTGATCGCCGTCCAACTCGATATGCAGGTTCACGAACACCCGGCTGCCTGCGACGCGTGTTTTCAGGTCGTGGTAACCATGCACGCCGGGGAAATCTGCGGCAATCGCACTGATCCCTGCGATCATGTCAGGGTCTGCCTGCCGGTCCATCAGCGCGTCCCACGCGCCCTTGCCGATCCGCAGCGCGCCCACCGCCAGCAGGGCGGCCGCCCCTAGCGCCACGACGCTATCAATCTGGCCAAGCCCGAATGTCGCAGACGCCCAAAGCGCAATGATTGCACCGATATTCGGGATCAGGTCACCCAGATAATGCAGACTGTCGGCCTTGACGACCTTGTTATCGGTTTTGCGCGCCACATGGCGCTGCCACAGCACCAGCCCTAGCGTGACGGCAATGGAAAACACCATGATTGCGATGCCCTGACCTTCGCGGTCGGGCAGGGTCACGGTGTCGTCCAGCAGACGCAGGATGGCGGCGACGGCAATCACCCCGGCTGAGATCAGGATGAACAGCGACTGGCTTAGTGCTGCCAGATCCTCGGCCGAGGTGTGGCCGAAATTGTGGTCTTCGTCCGCAGGTTTGGCAGCATAGGCGATGGCCGCCAGCGCGCCCAGCGACATCATCAGGTCCATTGCGCTGTCGGCCAATGTGGCAGCCACGGCAAGTGAACCGGTTTGACCCAGTGCCCAAAGTTTCGCCAGCACCAGTACCAATGCCACCATCACCGACAAAAAGCCGGCGGACAGGTTCAGGCGGGTATCATGGCGGTGGGTCATCGGGCTGGACCTATGGTGTTTGGGGCGTTGTATCACCCCTGTTTGCGGATGTCAGACCTAAGCGCCGTTCCTTTGCGCATCAACTGCTGTGCAGTGGCTTTTTGTTGTGCCTAAAATGTGGGCGTAACCGGTTCACCGCACAATCATTGTGCAGGCCTATTGCGCATTGGCTGTTTCCAGCTACCCTATCCGAATGAGCAATAGACCGGATTATTTTGACGAAATGATGCAGGCAGGTGGTGTGCCACGCGCGCCCTACGCCGATTATCACGACTGGTTCAAGGGCGAGGAGGCCGGTCGGCTGCTGGAAAAGTCAGCCGAGGCCGAGGCGCTTTTTCGCCTGACAGGGATTACTTTCAATGTTTATGGGGATCCAAGCGCAGCCGAGCGTTTGATCCCCTTTGATCTGATACCGCGGATCATCGGGGGGCGCGAATGGTCGCGCGTGTCCAAGGGGATCGAACAACGGGTGCGCGCGTTGAATGCGTTTTTGCACGATATTTATCATCGGCAGGAAATCGTCAAAGCGGGGCGTATTCCCGCCCACATGATCGCGCGCAATGCGGCATTTCTGCCCCATATGATCGGCGTGACGCCACCGGGCGGGATTTATACGCACATCGTCGGCACCGATCTTGTGCGGACCGGGCCGGACGAATTTTTCGTGTTGGAGGATAACGCACGCACACCTTCGGGCGTATCCTATATGCTGGAAAATCGCGAAACGATGCTGCACATGTTCCCCGAACTGTTTTCCAAGGTGAAAGTGCAAAGCGTGTCGCAATACCCCCGGTCGCTGCGGCGGTCACTGGGGGCCTGTGCACCCAAGGCCTGCGAGGGTCGCCCGACGCTGGCGGTGCTGACGCCTGGGATATACAATTCGGCCTATTACGAACACGCCTTTCTGGCCGACCAGATGGGTGCCGAACTGGTCGAGGGTCACGACCTGCGGGTCGTGAATGGCCGTGTCGCGATGCGCACGACCGAAGGGTATAAACCGATTGATGTGCTCTATCGCCGGATTGACGATGACTATCTTGATCCGATGAATTTCAACCCGGATTCGATGCTGGGTGTTCCCGGTATCATGGACGTTTATCGTGCTGGCGGTATCACACTGGCCAATGCGCCCGGCACAGGCATTGCCGACGACAAGGCGATTTATTCCTACATGCCCGAGATCGTGGAATTCTACACCGGCGAAAAGGCGATCCTCAAAAATGTGCCGACCCATCGCTGCTCGGAACCCGAAGCGCTGAAATATGTGCTCGATAATCTGGCTGAACTGGTCGTGAAAGAGGTGCACGGATCGGGGGGTTACGGCATGCTGGTCGGCCCTGCTGCCAGCAAGAAAGAATTGGCGGCCTTCCGCGCCAAGCTGGAGGCAAACCCCGACAACTACATCGCACAGCCGACTTTGGCGCTGTCCACCGTGCCGATCCTGACTGATGCGGGGCTGGCCCCGCGCCACGTCGATCTGCGCCCCTATGTGCTGGTGTCGCCGGGCAACATCGACATCACGCCCGGTGGTCTGACCCGTGTGGCCCTGACCAAAGGGTCGCTGGTGGTGAACTCGTCCCAAGGGGGCGGCACCAAGGATACCTGGGTGCTGGAGGAGTAGGCAATGCTAGGCAAGACAGCAGGCGGGCTTTTCTGGCTTTTCCGCTACATGGAGCGGTCCGAGAATACAGCGCGGATGATTGATGCAGGGCTGCGGATATCGCTGACACGCTCGAGTGCGGCGGTGTCGGAATGGACCTCGATCCTGAATTCCACGGGGCTGCAAAATGTGTATCTGCAGCGCTATGACACCTACACCGGCCCGCAGGTCATTGATTTTCTGCTGCGCGATGAAACGAATCCCGGCAGCGTGCGTGCGGTGGTCGAGGCCGCACGCAATAACGCCCGGCTGGTGCGGACCGCCCTGACCCGCGAAGTCTGGGAGGCCGTGAACGAATGTTACATGGCGTTGACCGATGTGCTGGCAAACCCTGTCAGTGACCGCGATCTGCCGCGCGTGTTGCAGATGATCCGCCAGCGCAGCGCCTTTGTGCGTGGGGCGCTGCATGGCACCATGGTGCGCAATGACATGTATGATTTCGCGCGCATCGGCACGTTTTTCGAACGCGCCGACAATACCGCCCGTATTCTGGATGTGAAATATTATATCCTGCTGCCGTCAATCATGCATGTGGGCACGGCGACCGACAACGTGCAGTGGGAAACCATTCTGCGCGCCACGTCATCCGTGCGCGCCTATCAGACCCTGCATGACGGCGAAGTGGACCCCAAGAGTATCGCACATTTTCTGATGCTGGACCGGCGCCTGCCGCGCAGCCTTGCGTTCTGCTATAGCAAGATCAAGGATAACCTTGCCTATCTGGAAACCGACTATGGGACGCGCCACCCCAGTCACGATCTGTCCGACCGGGTCTGCAAGCGGTTCTCGACCTTTGATATCGACATGATCTTTGAGTATGGATTGCACGAATTCATTCAGGACTTTCTGAAAGACAATGCCGCCCTCGGGCAGCAGATCGAAACCGATTACCGTTTCATAGAGTGACCCCCATGCGCCTGAAAATCGAACACCAGACGACGTATACATATGATCAGCCCGTCCCTTACGGTTTGCAACAGTTGCGCCTGCGCCCCAAGTCGCGCGACGGCCAAGAGGTGCTGTCATGGGATATTGAGGTGCGCGGTGGCAGCCGCGAAGTCACATACGAGGATGAACACGCCAATTCCGTCGACCTGATCAGTTTTGACGGTGGCCAACACGAGATCAGCATCACCTGCAAAGGCGAGGTAGAGGTGACGGACCGGGCCGGGGTTGTCGGACGCCAGATGGGGTTTGTGCCGCTGTGGCTGTATCAGCGCAGCACGCCGTTGACCGAAGCGGGCGCCGGTGTGGCGGCGCTGGTCGCTGGCGTGAAGCGCGAAGATACTGACCTTGCGACATTGCACGCATTATCTACGCATATTCTGCTTGCAGTCCCTTTTTCCACCGATCAGGCCGCATCCGATCTGACGGCTGAGCAGGCGATTGCGGCAGGGCATGCCGTCTGTCAGGATCACGCGCACATCTTTATTTCTGCGGCGCGCGCGATGGGTTTTCCGGCACGTTATGTGTCCGGCTATCTGATGATGAATGACCGGGTGTTGCAGGATGCCGGCCACGCTTGGGCCGAAGCCCACGTCGAAGGCCTGGGCTGGGTCGGCTTCGATGTCTCGAATGCGATTTCGCCAGATGCGCGTTATGTCCGGGTTGCAACTGCCCTTGATTACCGCGGCGCGGCCCCCATTTCCGGCATGCGTTTCGGCCACGGCAGCGAAAGCCTGCAAGTCGCCTTGCAGGTGCAGCAGCAATAGGTGCATGTTAACGCCAGTGTAACGACCCCGTGCTAGGGGCAATACGTTTGTATCGGGCGGACAGTAAGATGACATATTGTGTTGGCATGCGGCTTGATCGTGGGCTGATTTTCATGGCGGATACACGCACCAATGCGGGTATCGACAATATTTCGACTGCCAAGAAACTGCACACCTGGGAAATCCCCGGTGATCGCGTGATCACCCTGATGACAGCGGGCAATCTTGCCACGACCCAGTCGGTCGTCAGCTTGCTGGATGAACGCGCCAAGGCACCGGTGGATCGCAAACCCTCAATCCTTGAAGCACCATCGATGTTTCAGATCGCCCGCGAGGTCGGACAAACCCTAAGAGAGGTGATCCAGGCCAATGCAATGACGGGCGAAACCGCCGATGCAACCTTTAGCGCCACGATCGTCTTGGGTGGCCAGATCAAGGGATCGCCGCCGCGCCTGTTTCTGATCTACCCCGAGGGGAATTTCATAGAAGCGTCGGATGACAACCCGTTTTTCCAGATCGGAGAGACGAAATACGGCAAGCCCATTCTGGTGCGCGCCTATGATCCCGCAATGCAGTTCGAGGCGGCGTTGAAGCTGCTGATGGTCAGTTTCGATTCCACGATCAAATCAAACCTGTCCGTCGGTCTGCCACTGGATTACATGACCTACGATACCGACGCATTCGAACTGGGTCATGTGGGGCGGATCGCGGTTGACAATGCTTACTACGATGCGGTGTCAAGCGGGTGGGGCGAGGCGCTGAGAGCGGCCTTTGATCACCTGCCGGAGTTTTCTTTCGACGACTGATCAATCGCGAAGTTCGGTGGGGGCCACACCCCATAAAACCGATTTCGGGGCCCAGCCGCGATAGCCGCCAGCGGTCAGTTGGCACCAATCCGCATTGCATTCACCCAGCCGCGCGATCACGCCCGGTTCCAGCAGCGCGTTTTCCAGCGATGTTTCATCCGGCCGCGCGCGCAGGGCGGTCGTTTCCTTGTTGATCAAAACGGTGCGGGCACCTGACAGCATCGAATAATGCACCCAGCCACCCTGGCCGTCCCTGTCAATGACCCGCCGCCAGTGCCCGTATTCCGCGATCACCTGCAACGGCATGTTGCGCCGGGTATAAACCCAGTCGATCCGATGCGACAGCGATGGCCCCCGCCGCACGTTCGATTCAGACGCCTTGAGCGAGACATACCTTGGCAGTGGCAAGTTTGTTTCAGGGCCAAGCGTGGGTGTCTGGCTGGTGGGTTGTGCGCTGGCCATGCAGCAAGACAGCACTACAGCGCATATCGCTGTCTGCACCACACGGAACCCTTGCACCCATGCAATCATTGTCTGCCCTTAACTGCTCAAAATTCGGTGCGCGGTTCTTGTGCTGCGCGTCCCTTTCGCGCAACCTGCCACGACAGGAATGATTTGAAAAGCCATGGGAGGGCGTGCCATGCCGGGTAAGCATTTGAGTGTTGTTGTTACGCGACGGTTGCCCGAAGTCGTCGAAACCCGGATGAAAGAGCTGTTCAACGTCACCCTGCGTGAAGATGACACCGCAATGACGCCGGATGAACTGGCCGCAGCGATGCAGGACGCGGACGTGCTGGTGCCCACGATTACCGATCAGATCGACGCCAAGATGCTGGGCCGTGCGGGTGACAGGCTCAAGCTGATTGCGAATTACGGGGCCGGGGTCGACAATATCGACGTGGCCACTGCCCGGCAGCGCGGGATTCATGTATCCAACACGCCCGGCGTCGTGACCGAGGACACCGCCGATATGGTCATGGCGTTGATCCTTGGCGTCACGCGCCGGTTGGCCGAAGGGATCAGGCTGGCGCAGTCGGACGATTGGCAGGGCTGGTCGCCGACGGCGATGCTGGGCGGGCGCATCGCAGGGCGCCGGTTGGGCATTCTTGGCATGGGCCGGATCGGGCAGGCAGTGGCCAAACGCGCCGCTGTCTTCGGGATGCAGGTCCATTACCATAACCGCAAGCGCCTGCGCCCTGAAATCGAAGATGCGCTGGACGCGACGTACTGGGAAAGCCTTGATCAGATGGTGTCGCGCATGGATGTGATTTCCATCAACTGCCCCCATACCCCGTCCACCTTTCATCTGATGAACGCGCGCCGGTTGAAACTGATGAAACCCGATGCGGTGATCGTGAACACCTCGCGTGGCGAGGTGATCGATGAAAACGCGCTGACCCGGATGCTGCGTGCGGGTGAAATTGCGGGGGCAGGGCTGGACGTGTTCGAACGCGGGCATGAAATCAACCCGCGTCTGAAAAAGTTGCCCAACGCGATCCTGCTGCCGCATATGGGTTCTGCGACCCGCGAAGGGCGGATCGAGATGGGCGAAAAGGTTATCGTCAATATCAAGACCTTTGCCGATGGTCACCGCCCGCCGGATCTGGTCGTGCCGTCGATGCTTTAACATCGTATTGCGTCATGATCATGCCACGCCTGTCGCAATCGTGCATAAACATGTCGGCTGGTTCTGACGTGCGGCACTGATTTTCGCGCAAATGGCCTTGCATATCTGCCAAGGGGAATCGCCATCATGAAAACGCAAGTCAAAGCATTGGTCGTGGGCGGCGGTGCCGTTGGTACGTCGATCGCCTATCATCTGGCCAAGGCGGGCTGGAACGATGTGATGCTGCTGGAACGCGATGAACTGACATCCGGTTCCACATGGCATGCGGCGGGGCTGCTGCCCCTGTTCAACATGTCCTTTGCGACGACCCACATTCACAAATACTCGGTCGATTTTTACAAGACGCTAGAGGCCGAAACAGGCCTGAATGCCGGTTTTGCTGTCGTGGGGAACCTGCGCCTGGCGCAGACGCAGGACCGCATGGATGAATACATGCTGTATGCGTCCACCGCCGAAACCTGCGATGTGCCCTACGTCTGGATGACCCCGGACGAGATCAAGGCGAAATGGCCGCTGATCGAAACCTCTGACCTGAAAGGGGCGCTCTATCACAACACCGACGGCTATATTAACCCTGCCGACGTGACCCAGGCGATGGCCAAGGGTGCGCGCCAGCGCGGTGTGGACATCGTGCGCAAATGGCAGGCCGATGCGTTTCACTGGAACGGCACCCATTGGGAAGTGACCTGCACCAAGATGGTGGAAAAGGGCGGCAACCTTGTCCCCTCCGACGAACAGATCGTCATCACCGCCGAACACGTGGTCACCGCCTCGGGCAACCACGCGCAGACGACAGCCAAAAAGCTGGGTATCAAGATTCCCGCGATTCCGGTCGAGCACCAGTTCATCGTCATGGATCAGGATCCCGCACTGGTGGAATACCGCGCGGCGGGCAACCCCGAACACCCCGTTATCCGCGACGCTGACGCGCAGTCCTATGTGCGCGAAGAACGTGGGGGGTGGATCCTGGGCGTCTACGAGAAAAACGCCCCTGCCGTGTTCGAATACGGCGTGCCTGACAGTTTCCGCGCTGACCTTTTCCCGCTCGATCTGGAACGGATCGAGGACCAGTATATGGCGATGATCCACCGTATTCCGTCCTGCGAGGAAAGCGGCCTGAAAGACGATTTCAACGGCCCGATCTGCTATACCCCCGATGGCAACCCACTGGTTGGCCCGGCGCCCGGCCTGCACAACATGTGGCTGGCCGAAGGGTTCAGCTTTGGCATCACAGCTGCTGGCGGCACTGGCTATTACCTTGCGCAGATGATGGTCGATGGCGAAGCCGAGATCGACATGGCGTCACTTGACCCCAAGCGCTATGGCGACTGGATGACGACCGAATGGGCCGCGCGCAAGAACGAAGAAGCCTATGACCACGTTTATATCGTGCACCACCCGGATGAAGAGCGCCCGGCTTGCCGTCCGCTGCGCACGGCACCGGCCTATGACCGGCAGGCGGCCCGTGGCGCGCAATTCGGGTTCGTGAACGGCTGGGAACGCCCGAATTATTTTGCACCCGCAGGCTTCAACGACCATGATGCGCGGTCTTTCCGACGCGGTGGCTGGTGGCAATATGCCGTGGAAGAAGCCAAGGCGATCCGCGAAGGCGTTGGCCTTATCGACGCGACTGCGTTCACCAAACATGTCGTCAAAGGCCCCGGCGCGACGGCGTTTCTGGATTGGTTCACTACCAACAAACTGCCCAAGGTGGGGCGCATCAACCTGACCTATGCGCTGACCAGCCACGGCACGACGCGCACCGAATATACGATCGTTCGCATGAAGGACGACGAGTATTATCTGGTCAGCGCCGGTGCGTGGACAGCCTATGACGCGGATTACCTGCGCAAGGCGGTCGCGGATAAAGAGCCGGAGTTTGGCCGGATCGACGTGCAGAACGTCACGACCCAATGGGGTGTATTCGCCATTGCCGGCCCGAAATCGCGCGATGTTCTGAACGCCGTCATCAAGGACGCGGACCCAGCGACCGCACTGTCCAACAAGCGTTTCCCGTGGCTGTCTGCCCGCCAGATCGAACTGGGCATGTGCCCGGTCAACGCGATCCGGGTCGCCTATACAGGTGAGCTGGGTTGGGAACTGCACCACCCGATCGAGATGCAGAACTATCTGTTCGATCTGCTGGAAAAAGCAGGTGGGGCGCATGGTATGAAGCTGGTAGGCGCGCGGGCGCAGAACTGGCTGCGGCAGGAAAAATCCTATCGCGCCTTTGGCAACGAGTTGGGACGCGACGCCACCCCGCTTGAGGCTGATTTGCCGCGTTTCGTTGACATGTCCAAAGATTTCCACGGCAAGGAAGCGATGGAGGCCAAGGGTATCCGTTCCAAATGCGTCACCCTTCTGATCGACGGCCCCGACGATGCCGACCCATGGGGCCGCGAGGCGATTTATGACGGCGAAACCCGTGTGGGGCGCCTGACATCGGGCGGCTATTCCGTGGCGTTCAGCAAATCCATTGGCATGGGCTATGTCCGCCCGGATATGGCTGTCGTCGGCACCAGACTGCAGGTCAAGATGCTGGATCAACTGTGGCCCGCGACAATCGTCGAGGACAGCCCCTATGATCCGTCAAACACCACTATTCGGGTGGATGGCTGACCTGTCGTTTGCCGCGAAACTTGCGCCGCAGGGTATGCGCCCTGCGGCGTCCGCGAATGATCAGTGACGCGATCGGCCCCTGCAGCGCGGGCACATCCACAGCCAGCAGCAATAGCCCCAGCGGGATCATCCAAAGGCCGAACACGGGCAGAATGGCCAGAAATCCGCCAAGGATGAACACCACGGCCAGCATGACACGCAAAATCATCCAGCCCGGGCTGCGGATCTGGTCGATACCGGGGACCACCTTGGACATGCGGTGAAATTGCCTGTCAAAGCGGTGGCGGATAGCCTTGTGTTTCTTGTCATCCATGCTGCCTAGATGGTGCAGCAGTCACCGGTTTGAAAGGGGCGTTTTGCCTCAGGATTGAAACCGCGCGGGCGACAGTGATTTAATTGTATCTGCCGATAATATGGATGGCTTGCCACTGATCAGGTCGGCCAGCAACTGGCTTGCCGCAGGGCTGGATTGCATGCCATAGCCGCCTTGCCCCGCGCACCAGATGAACTGCGGGTCATCATTCGCGGGGCCCAGGACCAGCGTGCGATCGGGCGCGAAAGTGCGCAGCCCGGCCCATGACGACAGCAAGCGTGTCACAGGCTCGGTGACATGCGCCTCGTAGCGGGCCAGGCCTTCGGCCAGGACCATGTCGTCGGTAAAGGCGTCGTGGGGCTCTACTGGGTCTTCCTCGGCGGGGGATATGATCAGTGCGCCTGCATCGGGTTTGGCATACCAGTCCTCGCCGGGGCCAAAGATCATGGGCCAGCCCGACACATCATGGCCGCCCGGGGCGGGAATGCGGGCCATGGACCGGCGCAATGGCGTGACCCCCAGGGGCGTGACACCGGCCATCTGCGCGATCACATCGACCCATGCGCCTGCTGCATTCACCAGCGTGCGCGCCTGATAGGTCGCGTCCCTGGTCGTGACGTCCCAGCCTGCTGCGGTGCGTGTGATGCCAGTGACCTGTGCCTTGGTCACGATGGTGCCGCCGTTCGCGCGCGCAGTGCGGGCAAAGGTCTGGACCAGTTTGTCGGTGTCGATATCCCATGCGTCGGGGTGATAAGCGGCGCGATCCACGACAGCGGGGTCAAGGACGGGGATCATCGCGCGCGCCTGCGCGACTGTGATTTCGGGCAGTTTCATATGCGTCCTGTCGGTCTCGAACGCAGCGGCGGCATCGGCGGTTCCGACCAGCATCAACCCCCGTGGGGAGAGCACATCGGCAGTGCGATGAAAATCAAGGCTCGCGGCGTTCAGGGCCACGGTGGATGGCTTGCCATAGCTTTCCTCGAACAGGGCGGCGGACCGGCCGGATGCGTGATAGGCCAACGCATCCTCGCCTTCCAGCAGGGTGACGCTGCCCAGTCCCGACAGGCGCGCGGCGGCGGACACGCCACCGATGCCGCCGCCGATGATCAGAAAGTCGATCATGCTTCCTCCAGCCGGTCGGTCGCCGGTGCTGGCGTGGGCGAAAGCGCGGTGATCCGGTCATAAAGCGCAGGCGTCATCGTGAAATCGATCGCTGCCAGTGACGGCTGCAACTGCGCCACCGACCGGGCCGAAATGATGGGGGCGGGCTGCGCTGCATGGCTCTTGACCCATGCAACGGCCAGCGTCGCGGGGTTGGTGCCCAATTCTGCCGCCAGATTGGACAGCGCAGCGGCGGTCTGGTGCATCCAGTCCTGCCCGTAGCGGGCGCGATAGCGTGGATCATCCGTCAGCCGCCCGGTGCCGCCACCGGTGTATTTGCCTGTCAGCAACCCGCCCCCCAGCGGTGAATAGGGTGCGATGGCGATATCCTGATCCACGGCCATCGGGAAAATCTCGACCTCGGACTGCCGTTTCACAAGGCTGTACATGGGCTGGATCACATCGATTTTCGTGCCCAGCGATTTTGCCACGGCCTGCGCCTTCATGACCTGCCACGCGGCATAGTTGGACACGCCGATATGCCGGATGGCACCCGTTTGCTGCAATTCAGCCAGCGCACTGAATGTTTCTTCCAACGGGGTGTCGGGATCAAAACGGTGCATGTAAAGCAGGTCAACCGCGTCCTGATCAAGCTGCCTGCGGCATTTGTCGAAATGCGCGATGATATTCGCGCGCCCTGCGCCACCGGTATAGCCGACCTTGGTCGCCAGATAGAGGGCGTCGCGGTCCTGTTTGATGAAACTGCCCAGCAGGGTTTCAGATGCCCCGTTCGTATAGCCAACAGCGGTATCGAAATGGGTGATGCCTGCGGCAAGGGCGGCATCGAACATGGCGCGGCTTTCGCCCGCATCGGCCTTGCCACCGAACTGCATTGTGCCGAAAATCAGCCGGGAAACGGGCGCGTTATTGCGTGTGGTCAACTGTGTCATGGCGGGACATTGGCACGCGACTTGCGTAATGAAAAGATGGGTTTTGCCTGAAACGGGCGGTCAGGGCGCGGCAGGTTGCCGCCGCCGCCACAGATAGATTTCCAGGCCGATCAGATAGGGCAGGAAGAACGCAAAATTCTGCACCAGATCAAAGCCGCCGGTAAAGTCGGGGTTGGACCAAAGCCCATCCGTCGTCAGATACCACAGCCCGTAATGCACCCGGTATAGCCATGACCCCAGCACCAGCCAGAACAGCCGCAGCGCCCAGGCGTTATGCTGCGTGATACGCCCGGCGCGGGCGTGCCGGATGGTTTGCGTGGCCGCCAACAGCATCAGGCCGCCATAAAGCGTAAAACCCGCATTCATTGTCGCCCCGCCGATGGTGCCACGCAGGGCTATATAGATCAGCCCGCCGCTGGCCGCGATGATCGCGCCCGACACGATCAGCCGCCCCGACCAGCGATGCAAGCGCGGTGCGCGACGGCGCAGTGCCCCGATCAGTTGCAGGGGCACCAGCAATGTCACCAGCGCACCCGCGATCATATGTGAAAACACGCTGTGATTGGCCGGTATGTTCGCGGAAAACAGATAATGCGGTTCGGCCAGTGTCGCGCGAAGACCGGCCTGCCCGAACTGCGCGGCATAGAATACGAATGGCAAAGCCAGCAGCATAACCAGCAGCAACCCGGTCGTTTGCATGTAAAGACGTCTCATGGCAACGATGATAGGGGCCGGTCGGGGTTGCGCAAGGTTGACATCACACAGCCCGCGTGATGGATTTTACGAAATCGTTATAGGAGAATGACCGATGACCTATGTGCCAGCCGAAGATCGCTATGAAAAAATGGTTTATCGCCGCTGCGGCGCGTCAGGTGTGCAACTGCCCGCCGTGTCGCTGGGCCTGTGGCACAACTTTGGCCACGACACCCCCCATGACACAAAGCGCGCGATCTGTCAGGCGGCCTTTGATCACGGCATCACGCATTTCGATCTGGCGAATAACTATGGCCCGCCGCCGGGGTCGGCCGAAGAGGCATTCGGGTCCATTCTGAAAACAGATTTCAAAGGTTACCGGGACGAACTGATCATCAGCTCCAAGGCCGGTTACGGCATGTGGCCGGGCCCTTATGGTGAATGGGGCAGCCGCAAATATCTGGTGGCGTCTTGCGACCAGTCACTCAAACGGATGGGGCTGGATTATGTCGATATCTTTTATTCGCACCGCTTTGATCCTGACACCCCGCTAGAGGAAACGATGGGCGCGCTGGATTACATCGTGCGGTCGGGGCGCGCTCTTTATGCGGGGATTTCATCGTATAATTCCGAACGCACCCGCGAGGCGGTGGCGATCCTGCGGGATCTGGGCACGCCCTGTCTGATCCACCAGCCCAGCTATAACATGCTGAACCGCTGGGTCGAACGCGACGGGCTGAAACAGACGCTGATCGAACTGGGTATCGGATCGATCGCCTTTACGCCGCTGGCCCAGGGGATGCTGACAGGGAAATATCTGGGCGGCATTCCCGATGACAGCCGTGCGGCACAGGATAAATCGCTGTTCCCGTCGATGCTGACGGATCGGGCGATTGCCAATATCCGCAAGCTGAACGACCTGGCCGAAAGCCGCGGGCAGACGCTGGCACAAATGGCGATTGCATGGGTGCTGCGCGATGGCGGGATCACCACCGCCCTGATCGGCGCATCACGACCGTCGCAAGTCGTGGATTGCGCGGGCGCGATCGGCAATCTGGCGTTTACCGCCGACGAACTGACCCTGATCGACGAATACGCAGATGAAGAACAGATCAACCTTTGGGCGCAGTCAGCCGAGCTTGATGCATGATCCGCAACCCGATCCTGCCCGGTTTCAATGCCGATCCGTCTTTTTGCCGGGTTGGGCAGGATTACTATATCGCCGTGTCCACGTTCGAGTGGTATCCGGGCGTGCAGATTTACCATTCCCGCGATCTGGTGAACTGGGATCTGGTCGCGCGCCCGCTGAACCGCGCCGCACTACTGGATATGCGGGGCAATCCTGACAGTTGCGGGATCTGGGCGCCCTGCCTGTCACACGCCGATGGCACGTTCTGGCTGGTCTATACCGATGTCAAACGGCTGGATGGCGCGTTCAAGGATGCGCATAATTACATCACCACCAGTGATACGATCGACGGGGAATGGTCGGATCCGTGGTATGTGAACAGTTCCGGTTTCGATCCGTCGCTGTTTCATGATGACGACGGGCGCAAATATTTCATGAACATGCAATGGAACCATCGCGGCCCCGGCACCGGCGGCAACCCCGCGCATGCGTCGTTTGACGGGATATTATTGCAGGAATGGTCGCCAGAAGACGGGCTGTTCGGCCCCGTGCGCAACATTTACGCGGGCACACCGCGCGGCCTGACCGAGGCACCGCATGTCTTCAAGCGCAATGGATATTATTACCTGACGACAGCCGAGGGCGGGACTGGCTATGACCATGCGGCGTCTTTGGCCCGGTCCCGCGACATCTGGGGGCCATATGAAAACCATCCGGACCTGCATGTCATTTGCACCGCCGGCACAGACGGCCCGATCCAGCGCACCGGCCACGGGCAATATGTCGAAACCCATTGGGGTGGGCACTATCACACATTCCTGATGGGGCGTCCGGTGCAGGGGCCGCATGGCCCTTTCTGCGCGTTGGGCCGCGAAACGGGCATAGCCGAGCTGGTTTGGCGCAATGATTGGCTGTATCTGAAAGACGGCGGGCTGGTGCCTCCGCAAGTGGTCACGCCGCTTGTTGCGGCTACGCCGCGTCCTGTCGCACCTGTGCGGCGGCAGTTGGGTGGTGTGCTGCCGCCGGAATTTCAGTGGCTGCGCACGCCAGAGCCGGACCGGATTTTCCGGCAGGCGGATGACGCGCTGGTCCTGATCGGGCGCGAAAGCATCGGGAGTTGGTTTGAACAGGCGCTGGTCGCGCGCAGGCAGGAACATCACGCCTATACGGCAGTGACCACGCTGGATTTCGCGCCCCAGACCTATCAGCAGGCCGCAGGGCTGACGACATACTATAACCGGCACAAGTTTCATGCCGCCCTGATCAGCGACGAGCCGGACATTGGCCGCGCGCTGATGCTGATGTCTTGCGCCGGCGATTGGCCAGATGGCGTGCTGACCTTTCCCACCGCGCCGGTGCCGTTGGCGGATGGGCCTGTCACGCTGCGCGTCACGGTGGACGGGCCGGTGCAGCAGTTCTGGTATGCGCAGGGCGGTGACTGGGTGGCGTTTGGCCCGCAGCTGGACGCATCGGTCATTTCCGACGAAGGCGGGCGGGGTGAACATGGGTCATTCACCGGCGCCTTTGTCGGGATGGTGGCCTTTGACATCACGGGGCAAGGGAAAGAGGCGCGCTTTGCGCGGTTCGATTACCTGCCGGGGGTGGGGGATCAAGCGTGACCTTGCACAGCCAGCTTTGCATCTTTGACATTGCAGATGGCGCGGTCACGATCGTTCTGGATCATCCGGGCCATATCGAGGCACCGAACTGGCACCCCGAAGGCTATCTGGTAGTCAACGGTGGCGGGCGGCTATACCGCGTGCCGCTGGATGCGCCGGTGCTTGTGCCGATCGACACGGGCTTTGCCGTGGCCTGCAACAACGATCACGGGATATCGCCGGATGGCACGCGGCTGGTGATCAGCGACAGCAGCCGGACGGATGGCAGTTGCATCTATACGCTGCCCATCGCGGGCGGTGTGCCGCAACCTGTGACCGATGCGGTGCCATCCTATTGGCATGGCTGGTCGCCGGACGGGCAGACGATCGCGTATGTCGGGCGGCGTGACGGGCGGTTCGTGTTGCTGACCTGCCCTGTGGATGGCGGCACAGAGAGCTGCCTGACCGATGCCTTTGATCATGTGGACGGGCCCGATTACACACCGGATGGCGCGTGGATATGGTTTAACGGGGAACGCGACGGCGCGGTTGACCTGTGGCGGATCAGGCCGGATGGGTCCGACCTGCAACAGATGACCAAAGATGATCTGGTCAACTGGTTCCCGCATCCTTCGCCTGACGGGGGGGATGTCTTGTATCTGGCCTATCCCGCGGGCACTGCGGGGCATCCTGCCGGTCTGGATGTGGCGCTGTGCCTGATGCCTGCGACGGGTGGCGCGGCGCGCACCCTGACCCGCCTGCATGGCGGGCAGGGCACGATCAATGTGCCCTGCTGGTCGCCTGATGGTCGCTGCTTTGCCTTTGTGCGGTTTGTGACCTAGGGGTTTACTTTTCCGCGATCTGTCGGCTTTTTGCCTGTGGGGTGAAAAGGAACTATTGTGCACAGATTGCCAGTTGCAAAATCAGGGCAGGTCATTGGCCTTTTGGGCGGGTCGTTCGATCCGCCGCACGCAGGCCATGTGCATATCACCAAAGAGGCGCTGAAGCGGTTCGGGCTGGATCACGTCTGGTGGCTGGTCAGCCCCGGCAACCCGCTAAAACAAAGCGGCCCTGCGCCGCTGGCGCACCGGATGCGTGCGGCGCGTGCACTGATGGAACATCCCCGCGTCACCGTCACGGATATCGAGGCGCACCTTGGCACACGTTATACGGCGCAAACGCTGGTGGCGCTGCGCCGCCGGCACCCCGGCGTCCGGTTCGTCTGGCTGATGGGTGCGGACAATCTGGCGCAGTTTCACCGCTGGCAGGACTGGCGCTGGATCATGGACCATGTGCCGGTCGGTGTCATCGCCCGCCCTGACGAACGGATGGCGGCCCGGCTGTCCAAGGCTGCAAGGATCTATCGCGCGGCCCGCCTGCCCGGCCGGGCAAGCCATGTTCTGGGGCAGGTTGCGCCGCCGGGCTGGTGTTTCATCAACCTGCCGATGTCAGGACAGTCGTCATCGGCGATCCGGGCACAAGGAGGATGGTGATGCGTTTTTCAAGACGCGCGATGCTGACGGGGATGGGGGCGGCGCTGGCCACGGGCACCCGGGCTGATGCGCCGCTGACATCAATGCGGCCACGCGCGCACGGTTCCCTGGCAAATCCGTCAGCGCAAATCATCGCGGCGTCAGGTTTGACCGGCCAGATCGGCTTTGTCATCGCGGATGCGGTAACCGGCGAAGTGCTTGACCACTTCGCGCCCGACAGGTTGCTGCCGCCTGCAAGCGTGACCAAGGCCGTGACGGCCTGTTATGCGATGACGGCATTGGGTGCAGGGCATCAGTTTGAAACACGTTTTATTGCTGACGGGGAAATAAAGAACGGCATTTTAGATGGTAATTTGATCCTTGCCGGGGGCGGTGACCCGAATTTGCAGACCGACGATCTGGCCGTGCTGGCCAGTCGGTTGAAAGACAGCGGGCTGAAAGAAGTGCGTGGCGATTTCCTTGTCTGGGACAAGGCACTGGTCAATCTGGCTGAAATTGACGGAACCCAACTGGACCATGTGGGGTATAATCCGTCTGTCGGGGGTCTGAACCTGAATTTCAACCGCGTTCATTTCGAGTGGAAACAGCAGGGTGCGGACATCAGCACGGCGCTGGACGCCCGCAGTGAAAATTTCCGGCCTGTCGTAAAAACTGCAAGGGTGCAGATCACAGACCGACAGTTTCCCGTGTTCACCTACCGCGCAGGACAGGGTGTGGATGAATGGACCGTGGCGCGTGCTGCGTTACAGGGCGAAGGGTCTCGCTGGCTGCCGGTGCGGCATCCTGCGCTGTATGCGGGTGAAGTCGTTGCAACCTTTGCCCGGTCCCATGGGATCGTTCTGAAGTATCCGCGCAAGACAGAAACGACACCGCAAGGCACCGTTCTGGCAGCATTCCAAAGCGCGCCGCTGTCCGAAATGATACAAGGCATGCTGCGTTATTCGACCAATATCACAGCCGAGGCCATGGGCCTGAGTGCCACAAAGGCGCTGACCGGGCAAATGCGGGGTTTGCGCAGTTCTGCTATGGACATGGCACGCTGGGCACAGGTGCGGACAGGTGGCGCGCCATTTTTCGCGGACCATTCGGGGTTGGGCGACACATCCCGCCTGAGCGTGGCCGAGATGGTCGGCCTGCTGAACGCCGACGGGATAAGGCCGATGTTGTCCCCGCTGCTGCGGACGATCCCGATGGTTGATGCAAAGGGTCGCGCGCTGTCCGACCCACGGGCAGAAACGCGTGCCAAAACGGGCACGCTTAATTTTGTTGCCAGCCTTGCGGGCTATCTGGGGCGCGATGATGGTCGCGATCTTACGTTTGCGTTTTTCAGCGCGGATATTCCCGCGCGTGAAGCAGGCAAGCGCAGCGGCGCGGAAATCCCGCCAGGCGCGCGCGCCTGGAACACACGGGCCAAGCGGCTGCAACAGCAGTTATTGCAATATTGGGCGACAGGCTGATGCTAAAGCGTCATGTGCCGGGCGCGCGCGCCGCGTTCGATGGCGGCGGCATGCAGGCGGTCCAGGTCCAATTCGTCCCTGACTTCTTCCAACATGCGCGCTTCTGATCCTTCGATCCGGCCATCGGCGGCGGCCACATCGCACGACAGGGCATAGGCCGTTTCATAGAGCCGTTCCGGCAATGTCGCACGGATCAGGCCGAACAATGCCTCCAGCCCGTCTTCCTGTTCCAGCAGATCGAACACCATCTGCGAAATGCGCGGCAGGCGTTCTGCGTCATATCCGGCGAAAATCGGCAGGTTGTTGATGGCGTTGCTCATCTTGACCAGTTCCGAGGTGCGGATCTGTTCGTCAGAGGCCGAAACGGCGATCATCAGCGCGCAAAGCGCATCCTGCGCGGTCATCGGGGCGTCTTCGGTCATTTTTTATCCTTTGGTTTGCATCCCCCATTTATTGACGCCTTGCCGCTGCCGCAATAGGGAGTGCGCGATGCGGGTGCCATTGGGGTGCCCGATGGGAAGATGAGAAGCAAGATGAGCAAACTGCGTGACGCTGCGATGACGTCCAAGGCATGGCCTTTTGAAGAGGCGCGCCGTGTGCTCAAACGGTATGAAAAGAAAGACCCCGAAAAGGGTTATGTGCTGTTCGAAACCGGCTATGGCCCGTCCGGCCTGCCCCATATCGGCACCTTTGGAGAGGTGAGCCGCACCACGATGGTGCGCCGCGCGTTCGAGGTGATTTCGGATATCCCGACGAAGTTGCTGTGTTTTTCCGACGATATGGACGGGATGCGCAAGATCCCCGGCAATGTGCCTGACCCGGCCGCACTGGTGCCATACATGCAAAAACCGCTGACATCGGTGCCTGATCCGTTTGGCACGCACGGCAGTTTTGGTGACCATATGAACGCGCGGTTAAACAATTTTCTGGATACCTTCGGGTTCGAATATGAATTCGCGTCCTCTACCGAATACTACCGTTCCGGCAAGATGGATGCGATTCTGCTGAAAGCGGCGGAAAAATACGACGAGCTGATGGCGATCATGCTGAAATCCCTGCGCGAGGAACGCCAGCAGACATATTCGATCTTTCTGCCGCTCAGCCCGACAACGGGGCAGGTTCTTTATGTGCCGATGAAACAGGTGACCAAGGATGGCATGATCACCTTTGACGACGTGGACGGCACAGAGGTCACGGTTCCTGTGACAGGTGGAAACTGCAAGCTGCAATGGAAGCCTGATTTCGGTGCGCGCTGGGCGGCACTGGGTGTCGATTTCGAAATGTATGGCAAGGATCATGCGACGAACACGCCGATCTATGATGGCATCTGCCGCGTGTTGGGCGGGCGTCCGCCGGAGCATTTCACTTATGAACTGTTTCTTGATGCTGACGGGCGCAAGATTTCCAAGACATCCGGCAACGGGCTGACGATCGACGAATGGCTGACCTATGCATCCACCGAGAGCCTGTCATATTTCATGTATCTGAAACCCAAGACAGCCAAGCGGATGCATTTTGACGTGATCCCCAAGGCGGTGGATGAATATCACCAACAGTTGCGCGCCTATCCTGATCAGGATGTCGCGGGGCGACTGAACAATCCGGTGTTTCACATTCACGGCCACGATGTGCCGCAGTCCGATATGGTTGTGCCGTTTGCGATGCTGTTGAACCTTGCCTCTGTTTCCGGGGCCGAGGACAAGCAAACGCTGTGGGGCTTTATCCAGCGGTATGCGCCGCACGCATCGCCGGATGCCAACCCGCAGATGGATCAGGCGGCAGGGTTCGCGGTGCGATATTACAACGACTTTGTGAAACCGACCAAGGTGTTCCGCGCGCCCAGCGATCAGGAACGCGCCGCGATGGTCGATCTGGCCGCACGGTTGCGGGTCTGGGATGGCGGTCTGGATGCCGAGGCTTTGCAGACGATGGTCTTTGCTGTCGGCAAGGACCACGGGTTCGAGCCGCTGCGCAACTGGTTTACCGCCCTTTACGAGGTGCTGTTGGGTGCATCCCAAGGTCCGCGTTTCGGCGGGTTCATCGCGCTATACGGGGTCGATGAGACCATCGCCCTGATCAATGAACGGCTGGCCAGCGCGGACTAGGCGCGCAAAAGAAATGAAACTGTTCCGCTGTTTCCCACGTATCTGAATTACAACAGACATGGGAGACAGCGAAATGGGACGGATTTTTGCGGTGGTTTTCGGGCTTTTCCTGACGGTCATGCCAGCGGTTGCGCAGGATACCCAGGCCATCGAAGATGTGATCGGCAGCCAGTTGGAGGCATTCAGCGACCGTGATGTCGCACAAGCCTGGACGTATGCCAGCCCCAACATTCAGCGGCTGTTCGGTGACCCGGGAAACTTTGGCATGATGGTGCAGCGCGGGTATCCTATGGTTTGGGATAATTCAGAGGTGCGCTATCTGGAACTGCGCGAGATCGCGGGAAACCTGTGGCAAAAGGTCATGATCCGCGATGCCAACGGTGGCCTGCATATGCTGGATTACCAAATGGTTGAAACCGAACGCGGTTGGCAGATCAATGGCGTGCAACTGCTGCCCCCACCCGACGTCGGGGCCTGATCACAGGCTGCATGGAAAGCTGACCCGCGTGTTGCGCCGACCACCGTGACGGTGCTGTCAGGCTGAATTCAACCTTTTGTCATACCTCTTTTGCCAGCAACGTATCTGGCTGCCAAAGGGGTGTATGCATGAACAAGGCGATTACAGACGGGATAGTTTTCAACCCATTGGCCTTTGCCGCGGGATTGGGGGTGTGGTCCAGCGGGGATGGCACGCCGGGGTCAGATACCTATGCGATCAGCGGGTCTGGCGTTTTCGTCGCTGCCGATGCCGATTTTGCAGGGTGCCTTGAGGTGCTCAAACTCGATCCGGTGGCGCGTGTGCGCTACATGGGCGAAACGCCGATCCTGCCGGGCTGTTATTTGCAGGTCACGGCCCGCGTCAAGGCAGTGTCAGGTCCGCTGCCGGCTGTGCGGATTTCGGGTTGGGCAGGGCTGGCGGGTGGCGTGCCTGCGACCGGCCTGCCCGAAGCCGGGCCATCGGTGCAGCTGACCACCTATGGTGCGGTGGTCGAGGTGCGCGCGATCATCGGCACGGGTGACCGGACGGGCGTTGACCTGCTTTGGACGGGCGCCAATTACGGGCACTTGGGGATTGATCTGACCGGCCCGACGGGCGGCGTTGTCCGGGTCGATGATATCGTGATCGAAGATGTCACATCGGTGTTCACCCGCGACCTGATCGCGCTGGTCGATGTGCGGGATTACGGCGCCAAGGGCGATGGCATCACCGACGATTCCGCCGCTTTTGAGGCGGCTGATGCGGCGGCCGGTGGGCGGACTGTCATGGTGCCGGCAGGCAGCTATCTGCTGGAAAACAGTGTCACGATGGAAAACCGCGTCCGCTTTGAGGGGATGATCGTGCAGGCCCCCGAACACCGCTTTATCCTGCAACGCGATTATAACTATGACACCTATCTTGATGCCTTCAAGAACGAAGAGGTTGCTTTTAAAAAGGCATTTCAGGCCCTCATAAATTTTTCGGATCATGAATCGCTGGACCTGATGGGGCGAAGGATCGCGCTCAGCGCACCCCTGGACATGCAGGCCTGCGATCCGACGCGTGCCCGGTTCGAAACCCGGCGCGTGATCCGTAACGGCCAGTTTCAGCCCATCGACGGCGCGGCGTGGGATACCACCATTGTGACATCGCAGGCCACCTATGCGGTGTCCGATGACAAGGTGCTGACCAATGTGGTGGATATCGCCAACATTCCCGTGGGGTCATTGGTGCAGGGCAACGGTGTGGGCCGCGAGGTTTACGTCAAGTCGGTCAATATCCCTGCGCAGACACTGGAACTGAGCCAGCCACTCTATGATGCGGAAGGAACACAGGTTTTTACCTTTGCCCGGTTCAAATACCTGCTGGATTTTTCCGGTTTTGAAAAACTAAGCCAGTTCGTGCTGGACGATATCGAGTTTCAGGGCAGTAACACCGCCAGCGGGATCATGATGGCCCCCGAAGGGCTCACCTTTCATGTGCGCGACTGCTTTATCAACAAGCCCAAGGATCGCGGTATCACCTCGCCGGGGTGGGGGTGTCAGGGGATGATGGTTGACCGCTGTCAGCTGATTTCGGGTGAACAGGCGGTGCCGGTGACCGCACGCGTCAGTATCGGTTTGAATACCAACGCCAATGACGTGAAAATCCGCGATAATCGCACAAGCCGGTTCAGGCATTTTTGCGTTCTGGCAGGCAACGCCAACCTGATCACGGGCAATCACTGGTTCCATGGTGACGACGAGGTGAACGGCGTCCGCATGGGGGGTGTTGTCATAACTTCACCCAACCCCAAAAGCATTTTCACCGGAAATTACTGTGACAACAACTTTATTGAATGGACCAATGAACATGCCAGCGAACCTGCATTGGGCCAGCAATTTTCCTTTGGCGGGCTGACCATTACCGGGAACATATTCACCACCAGTGATGTGGCTGATTGGGTGAATTTCATCGTGATCAAACCGTATGGGCCGAACCACTACATCAATGGGTTTGCGGTGGTGGGAAATGTGTTTCGGTCCACCAACGGCCGGATTGACCGGGTGGAACATGTGGATACCACATTTGCCGATCTGGATTTCAGCCGCACGCGGGGGCTGCAATTCACTGCAAACACGTTCCACAATGTCAATGAACCGGTGCAAAATCCGGCCTTTCTGAACCATGAACAGGTGACAGAGGCGCTGACATGGACCATGGACACCGGCACCTATCTGCCCTTCGGGGGGCGTGCGCGGTTTGTCGATGCGGTGATGCCCGAAGGTGCGATCACGGATGCCGCCGGTCAACGCCTGCATGATGCGCCATGGGCCGAAGGGCAAAAGGGGGCTGATCTGCGGTCTGTCCATCTGAATTGGCGGGTGCCGGTCAAGGGGCAGGTGCGGTATCAGGTGCGGATGGATACGCCCGACATCTAAGCGGCGTCACGGCGTCAAAGATTGCGGTGCCCTGGGGTCAGCCCCTTGCTGCAAATGCAGGAAATAGTGTTGCACGCCCGCATGTTTGCCGGCGTACAACGGCTGGCGCTTCTCCCAAAGGTGCCGGCGGTCATACCATGCAGGAACGCCGATTGGTTTTTCGCCAAGTGCAGAAACCAAGCGGAATGTTGGGCTATTCACGATCGGCGGAAGTGTGTCTTCGACGTTTCTGTATCTGCCCATATATGATGCAAAGCGCACAATTTATATGCAATGCGTCCTCTGTGCGCAGGTCTGCCCGGTGAAATCCGGCGCTGCTCTGGCGTAGCGGGGCGGTTCGTTGACAGGGTCGAGCGCGACACCCTGAAGAGAGCTGGACCCGTTAGCTATCTTGCCACCCTCTCGCCGGCCCTGCCGGTGCTGCCATCCCCGCGCGCCGAGGGGGCGTTATTGCTTGCCGCAAAGCGGCGTGGGCCCAACACGGTGATCGCGGATTTGCGACAAGCGGGGTCCATGAAAGCCCTGTTTCCCAAAGTCAGGGGCGATGCGTTGCAGGCGGTTTTTCTGAACACCGCTGGCGGGCTGACCGGTGGCGATGCGATGCAGATCACGGCGACTGCCGAACCCGATGCCCATATCGTCATATCGTCGCAAGCTGCCGAGAGGGCCTATCGTGCCCAGCCGGGCCAGATTGCTGAAATGTCAGTCACGCTTGATGTCGGAACGGGCGGGCGGATTGACTGGCTGCCACAGGAAACGATCCTGTTCGATGCTGCGGCATTGAAACGGTGCCTGCGCGTGCATCTGGCAACCGATGCGACCGCGCTGCTGGTCGAGCCGATAATTTTTGGCCGGGCCGCCATGGGCGAGGTCGTGCATGATCTGCATTTCACCGATCAATGGCGCATCTGCCGGAACGGTGCGCTGGTCTATGCCGATGCCGTGCGGATCTGCGGTGATGCTGACGCGCTTTTGGTCCGCCGCGCCATAGCCGGCGGTGCCGGGGCGATGGCGACGGTCTTGCTTGCCGCGCCCAATGCGGCCGGTTTTGCCGACCTTGATCTGCCTGAAAATTGTGGCGCCAGCCTGATTGCCAACGATCTGCTGATGGTGCGTCTGCTAGCCGCCGATGGTTTTGCGCTGCGCCATATCCTGGTGCCGCTGATTGAAACGCTGTCAGCCGCACCCATCCCCCGTGTCTGGAGATTGTAACCCATGCAACTGACCCCCCGTGAAAAGGATAAACTGCTGATCGCCATGGCGGCAGAGGTCGCCCGCAAGCGGATGGCGCGCGGTGTAAGGCTGAATTACCCCGAAGCGATTGCGCTGATTACCGATGCCGTGGTCGAGGGCGCGCGCGATGGCCGGTCGGTGGCGGATATGATGCAGGCGGGCGCACAAGTCATTACCCGCGATCAGGTCATGGATGGCATCGCCGAGATGATCAACGAGGTGCAGGTCGAAGCGACCTTTCCCGATGGCACAAAACTGGTGACGGTCCATGACCCGATCCGTTGATTTTTCGAGTGTTTGGAACAAAGCGAGGATAGCGCGATGATACCGGGTGAACTGATCGTGGCGGATAGTGATCTGACCCTGAATGCGGGGGCCGAAGTTATCGTGCTGGAGGTCGCAAATACCGGCGACAGACCTGTGCAAATCGGATCGCACTTTCATTTTGCCGAAACCAACAGTGCGTTGAAATTCGACCGGGATGCGGCGCGCGGCATGCGTCTGGATATCGCCGCAGGCACCGCCGTCCGATTTGAACCCGGCCAGCGGCGCGAGGTTTCGCTGATCCCGCTGTCGGGCGCGCGCCGGGTATTCGGATTCAATCAGGCTGTGATGGGGGAGCTTTAGGATGCCAGCAACGATCAACCGCCGTGACTATGCCGCCATGTTCGGCCCCACAGTGGGCGACCGCGTCCGCTTGGCCGATACAGAGCTGATTATTGAGGTGGAGCGTGATCTGACGGCTGAAAGCGCCGGGGCTGCGGCCACGGGCGGCACTGGTGCCAATGCGCTTCATTATGGTGAAGAGGTCAAGTTCGGCGGTGGCAAGGTCATTCGTGACGGCATGGGGCAAAGCCAGATCACGCGCGCAGGCGGGGCGGTTGATACGGTCATCACCTATGCGCTGTTTGTCGATTGGACCGGGATCATCAAGGCGGATGTGGGTCTCAAGGACGGGCGCATCGTCAAGATCGGCAAGGCCGGCAACCCCGATACGCAACCCGGCGTCGATATCATCATCGGACCGGGAACAGAGGTGATTGCCGGCGAGGGACGCATCCTGACTGCTGGCGGCATCGACAGCCATATCCATTTCATCTGCCCGCAACAGATCGAGGATGCCTTGCATTCCGGCCTGACCACGATGATCGGCGGTGGCACTGGCCCTGCGCATGGCACGCTGGCCACCACATGCACCCCCGGCCCCTGGCATCTGGGCCGGATGTTGCAGGCGGCGGATGCCTTTCCGATGAACCTTGCCTTTGCGGGCAAGGGCAATGCATCGCTTCCTGCTGCGCTGGAGGAACAGGTGCGGGCAGGGGCATCCTGCCTGAAACTGCACGAGGATTGGGGCACGACCCCGGCGGCGATCGATTGCTGCCTTTCGGTCGCCGATGCCTGGGACGTTCAGGTGATGATCCACACCGATACGTTGAATGAATCCGGTTTTGTCGAAAACACCGTGGCTGCCCTCAAGGGCCGGACGATCCATGCCTTCCACACCGAAGGGGCGGGGGGCGGCCATGCGCCGGATATCATCAAGATCTGCGGCCAGCCCAATGTGATCCCGTCATCAACAAACCCGACGCGGCCTTTCACGGTCAACACAGTGGACGAACATCTCGATATGCTGATGGTCTGTCACCATCTTGACAAATCCATCCCCGAGGATGTGGCCTTTGCCGAAAGCCGCATTCGCCGCGAAACCATCGCCGCCGAGGATATCCTGCACGACATGGGCGCGTTTTCGATCATCGCATCCGACAGTCAGGCCATGGGCCGCGTCGGAGAGGTGATTATCCGCACATGGCAGACAGCCCACAAGATGAAGGTCCAGCGGGGCGCGCTGCCTGGCGAAAAAGGCGATAACGACAACCTGCGCGTGCGCCGCTATATCGCGAAATACACGATCAACCCTGCGATTGCGCATGGCATTTCCGCGCATGTCGGTTCGGTCGAGGAAGGCAAGCGCGCCGACCTGGTGCTGTGGGACCCTGCATTTTTCGGGGTCAAGCCGGAAATGATCCTGATGGGCGGCACGATTGTTGCCGCGCAAATGGGTGATCCGAACGCATCGATCCCGACGCCGCAGCCGGTCTATACCCGTCCCATGTTCGGGGCTTATGGCCGATCGGTGGAACATTCCGCCGTGACGTTTGTCAGTGCCGCCGCACAGGATGCCGGGATCGGCAACAGCCTTGGTCTGGCGAAGCAGACGCTGGCCGTGCAGAACACCCGCAACATCGGTAAGAAAGATCTCAAACTGAACGACGCCATGCCGCACGTCGAAGTGAACCCCGAGACATATGAGGTGCGCGCAGACGGAGAGTTGTTGACCTGTGAACCTGCCCAGAGCCTGCCAATGGCGCAGCGGTATTTCCTGTTTTGATGCATGACCGCAGCATTGCGCTGGCTGCAAGGCGCTGCGGCAACAATGGAAGTTGTGAACGATGAGCCAAATATGCACATTGCAGGCAGGGAGGAACAGTCTAAGCAAAGAGGCGTTCCATGGCTTATCAAGCAGACAACACACTGATTTCAAACCGCGAAATGCTGGGCGCATTGATCGCACGGCCGTTTGTGGCATTTTTCGAATATCTGATCGCGATGGCCGAGGCCGGCCCGCAGCTGAAGCAATTGAACATGCTGAGCGAAAAATCCGATGCCGAACTGGAGGCCATGGGCCGCACGCGGCAGGGCGAACTTGCCCGGATCATGGGCGCTCACTACATCTGATTTTCGGCGGTGTTTCCTGATGGGAGGCCTGCCAACCGCATACCGCATATTGCATGATGGCCCGGCAGATGGCCGGGTCGCGCTGACATATGACGCACGGCTGCTCCGCCGCAAACGGCTGGTCACCGAAACCGGAGAACCGTTTCTGGTGGACCTGCCGCAAACGCTATCGCTGGATGCGGGCGATGTCTTTGTTCTGGACGACGGCCGCCTGATCGCTGTCGGCGCTGCGGATGAACCGCTGATGCGGGTCACGGGCGATCTTGTGCGGCTGGCTTGGCACGTGGGCAACCGGCATGCGCCCTGTGCTGTAGAACCCGGCGCGCTGATCGTGCAGCGCGAAAAAGTCATGCGCGCGATGCTGGAACAGTTGGGTGCGACCGTCACGGATTTTGACGGGCCGTTCACCCCCGAAGGTGGCGCCTATGGGCATGGCCGCACCATGGGCCACGACCACAGCCATTCTCATGAACACTGATCATCTGCTGACCCTGACACAGTGGTTGTCACCGGCCTATCCGGTCGGGGCCTTTGCGTGGTCGCACGGGTTGGAAAGGGCCATCGGGCGCGGGGATGTGGCAGATGCGGCAATGCTGGCGGATTGGCTGGGTGCCGTACTGGAACATGGCGCCGGGCGGTCCGATGCGATTTTGCTGTGTGCCGCGCATGGTGCCGATGATGTGGCCCCTGTGGCTGATCTTGCCGCCGCCCTTGCCCCCTCGCGCGAACGGCGGATGGAAACATTGCAGCAAGGTGCGGGTTTTGCTGTGACAACCCGCGCCGTCTGGGGGCTGGACCTGCCCGATATGGCTTATCCTGTGGCTGTAGGACGTGCGGCGGGGCTGATGGGCCTGCCGGTGGTGCCGACAACGCAGGTCTGGTTGCAGTGTTTCGCCAGCAATCTGGTGCAGGCGGCGCAACGTCTGATGCCACTGGGCCAGACCGAAGGACAGCGCGTGCTGGCAGGGCTGGCATCGGTCTGCGCCGCTGTGGGGGAAATGGCCGCACGGGCGACGCTGGACGACATCGGATCAGCGACTTTCGCAGTTGATGTCGCTTCGATGCAGCACGCAGCCCAATATTCGCGTATCTTCAGGTCATGACATTGCTGTTGATTCTCATTTCAGTCCCGCTGACGGTGATTGCGTTGATCCACGCGTTTTGGGGGGTGGGCATCTGGGTGCCGGCCCGCAACGAAGAGGCGTTGGCGCGTGCTGCGGTTGGCGCACAGGGTGTCACCCGGATGCCTGGTCCGATCCCGTGTTTTCTGGTCGCGGCGGGGCTGTTTGCGGTGGTCGTTGCACTTTGGCTTCCTCACGGGCCAATCCGTTCGCTTGTTTTATGGCCTGCCGCACTGGTGTTTCTGGGGCGCGGGATGATTGCCTATTCCCGGTTCTGGCGCACGATGACGCCGGTGGAACCCTTTGCCACTTATGACCTGTGGTATTACGGCCCGCTTTCACTGGCCCTTGGTGCGGGCCTATTATTCATCCAGTTGAAAGGCGCATGATGTCATCACCACATGGACCGTTGCGGGTCGGGATCGGCGGGCCTGTCGGCGCGGGTAAGACAACGCTGACAGCGGCGCTTGCGCGGGCCCTGAAGGATGAATTCAGCCTTGGGGTGATTACCAACGACATCTATACACAGGAAGATGCCGACGCCTTGATGCGGATGCAGATCCTGCCTGCGGACCGTGTCATGGGCGTGGAAACTGGCGGTTGCCCGCATACTGCAATTCGCGAAGATGCGTCGATCAACCTTGCCGCAGTGGCCGAAATGCGCGCGCGGCATGATGATCTGGCGCTGGTCCTGATCGAAAGTGGCGGCGACAACCTGTCTGCAACCTTTAGCCCGGAACTGGCCGATGTGACGGTTTATGTCATCGACGTCGCCGCGGGCGAGGAAATTCCCCGCAAGGGTGGCCCTGCGATCACCCGTTCGGATATTCTGATCATCAACAAGACCGACCTGGCCCCCTATGTCGGGGCCTCGCTTGACGTGATGGCGCGCGATGCGGCCCGAATGCGGGGGGATTTGCCGGTGGTTTTTGCCAGTCTGCGCAAAGGGGACGGTGTGGATAGGGTGGTTGATCTGCTGCGGGAAATTGGCGGCCTTTAGAAAGTCGCCCAAAGCTCGAGTTTCAGTGCAGCCCCTCGATCACCTGTCATGGCTTGGATCAGGCCGATATTGATCTGGTAGCGGTCATTGACCGCATAGCCGACCGTCGTAGCGACTTTGGCGTAATAGTCGTCACTATAGCCCTGGCCGGTTTGCAACTGTGCGCTGGCCATCCAGTTGTCTGCGATGTGATAGCCCCAGGAGAGGTCCAGCTTGGGGCGGAATGCCGTATCGATTGTGCCATAGGTGGCGCTCGCATCAACGGATAACCAGCCGCTGTCCAGACCCCGCCCCCAAGCCAGTCCGCCGCGGACCAGGGTTTCCACCGGATGGTGGCGATCCACCCTTGCACCAAAGCCGAGGCTGGCGGCGAACCGATCCCGCCCCTTGGTATCAATCAGAGGAATGCTGGCAAAGACTAATCCGGTATGGATGCGGCCCCGGTCGGCGGTATGATAATCCAGCCCGAAGGTGACACGCGGTGTCAAACCATATTCGACATAGACCGTCGGATCGTAGTGCACCGGCAATTCCGAACCGTCCGACAGGAACAGATTGCTGCCATTCGCAATGAAAAACTGCCCCTTTTCGCGCGTCCATGCCCCGCCAAAGACCGGACCTGCAAGGGCGATCAGGCAGCAAAACCCAGCAATCAAGCGCATGATGCCCCTTCATTTTCTTCAGGGACTTTGCAGCATGATGGTTAATGCTTGGTTAAGACCTGTCCGGACAGTGCGGGTTTCGGGATGACGTCATGCAAATGCGAACTGTGTAAATAAATTTGCAATTTTTTGCGGCCGAAGATGTTAAGATTGACAAATCGCGTCTCTGACCATTTGGGCGGGTTGGATTCCCGTCCAATCTGCTCATGATGGCGTTGGAGGAGGCCGCGGGACACATCCGCGCCTAATATCATGCATTATCAATCAGGGGGGGAGACGCCATGACCGAACATGCACCCGCAATCTATCCACCGTCACCGGAATTTGCGGCAAACGCGCATGCCGACAAGGCGAAATATGAAGAAATGTATGCCGCGTCGATCGCAGATCCTGCGGCATTCTGGGCCGAACATGGCAAGCGGATCGACTGGATCAAACCTTTTACCAAGGTCAAGGACACCAGTTTCGCCCCCGGCAAGGTGCATATCAAGTGGTATGAGGACGGCACGCTGAATGTTGCGGCAAACTGCGTTGACCGTCATCTGGAAACCCGTGGCGACAAAACCGCGATCATCTGGGAGCCCGACAGCGCCGATGCGCCGTCTGAACACATCACCTACCGGCAGTTGCACACCGAGGTTTGCAAATTCGCCAACGTCCTCAAGCAGATGGGCGTCGGCAAAAGCGACCGGGTCGTGCTGTATATGCCAATGATTCCGCAGGCCGCCTATGCGATGCTGGCCTGTGCGCGGATCGGGGCCATCCATTCGATCGTCTTTGCGGGCTTTTCGCCTGACGCGCTTGCCGCACGTGTGGACGGATCGCAGGCCAAGGTGGTGATCACCGCCGACGAGGCCCCGCGCGGCGGTCGGAATACCCCTCTCAAGACCAATGCCGACAAGGCCTTTGCCAAGATCGAGACCGATACAAAGATGCTGGTCGTCCGTCGCACCGGCGGGGACATTCCCATGCAGGACGGGCGTGATTTCTGGCTGCACGAATTGGAAGAAGGCGTGACAGCCGATTGCCCCCCCGAGGAAATGAACGCAGAGGATCCGCTGTTCATTCTTTACACCTCAGGCTCGACCGGCAAACCAAAGGGCGTGGTGCATACATCGGGCGGTTATCTTGTCTATGCAGCGATGACCCATGAATACACGTTCGACTATCACGAAGATGATGTGTTCTGGTGCACGGCGGATGTGGGCTGGGTCACCGGTCACAGCTATATCGTTTATGGTCCGCTGGCCAACGGCGCCACGACCCTGATGTTTGAAGGCGTGCCAACCTACCCCGATGCGGGCCGGTTCTGGCAGGTCTGTGAAGAACACAAGGTCAACCAGTTCTACACCGCGCCCACAGCCATTCGTGCGCTGATGGGGCAGGGGGACGAATTTGTTGAAAAATACGATCTGTCATCGCTCAAGGTGCTGGGCACCGTTGGCGAACCGATCAACCCCGAGGCCTGGAACTGGTATCATACCGTTGTCGGCAAGGGGAACGTGCCGATCGTCGATACCTGGTGGCAAACCGAAACCGGCGGTCACCTGCTGACCCCGCTGCCGGGTGCGATTGCAACGAAACCCGGTTCGGCGACGCTGCCGTTCTTTGGTATCCAGCCCGCCATTCTGGAACCGACCACAGGCGAAGAGATCACGACGACCGAGGCGGAAGGCGTGCTATGCATCAAGGACAGCTGGCCGGGCCAGATGCGCACCGTCTGGGGCGATCATGACCGTTTCGAAAAGACGTATTTTGCGGACTACAAGAACTATTACTTCACCGGGGATGGCTGCCGCCGCGATGCGGACGGCTATTACTGGATCACGGGCCGTGTTGACGATGTCATCAACGTATCGGGTCACCGCATGGGCACGGCCGAGGTCGAAAGCGCATTGGTTGCCCATCCCGCCGTGGCCGAGGCCGCCGTGGTTGGATACCCGCATGCGATCAAGGGACAGGGGATTTACGCCTATGTGACCTTGATGGGTGGCCAAGAGCCGTCAGAGGAGCTGCGCAAGGAATTGGAAACATGGGTCCGTTCTGAAATCGGCCCGATTGCCAAACCCGACCTGATCCAATGGGCCCCCGGCCTGCCGAAAACCCGGTCGGGCAAGATCATGCGCCGTATCCTGCGCAAAATCGCTGAAAACGACTATGGCGCGCTGGGCGACACCTCGACGCTGGCCGATCCGGGGGTTGTCGAAGATCTGATCGCGAACCGGATGAACCGGGCCTGACGATGTGTCGTCGGGTATGAAACAGGGCCTGCCGGAAACGGCGGGCCTTTTTTATGTGCGGTCTTGATCGGCCACGCGCGATGCTAGCCCTGATCATCACCCGGCAGATGAACATCGACCTTGGACCCGGACAGCATCTTGACCTCGCGTTGCGGAAAGGGAATCGAAATGCCGTTTTCGGCGAACGCATCCCAAAGCGCCAGATACACGTTACCGCGGATATTGGTCAGCCCGCCGGTCGGGTCGCTGATCCAGAACCGCAAAATGTAGTCAACGGAACTATCACCGAAGCCGACGATATGGCAGACAGTGGGGCGCGATGTCAGCACGCGGTCAACACCTTGGGCGGCAGCGATCGCGATCTTGCGCACTTCGTGCGGGTTGTCGCTATAGGCAGTGCCGAAATAGATATCGAGCCGCACAAATTCGTTGGAATGAGACCAGTTCACGACCTGGCCGGTGATCAGGTCCTCGTTCGGGATCAGGTATTCCTTGCCGTCGCGGGTGACCACGGACACATAGCGCGCGCCCAGTGAATTGATCCAGCCAAAGGTATCGCCAAGCGATATAACGTCGCCCGGTTTGATGGATTTATCCAGCAGGATGATCACGCCGGACACAAGGTTCGACACCACCTTTTGCAGACCGAACCCGAGGCCCACGCCGATGGCCCCGGACAACACCGCAAGCCCTGTCAGGTCGATCCCCAGCGCCCGCACACCGATAAAGAACGCGGCCCCGTAAAGCGCGATCTGCACGCCCTTGATGATCAGCACCTGCATGGATGGGCTGATATCCTGATTGGACCGGATGCGGCTGGCCGTGGTGGTCGTAAAGAACCGCGCCAGCGTGATCAGCACCCCCAGAACAACAAGCGACTGGACCAGCAGCAGCAGCGAAAACCGGATTTCGCCCATGGTAAAGCCAATGCTGTCAAGCAGCTGTTCCGCCGGATCCAGCACCCCCAGAATCCGCAGCGTCACATAAGTCCATGCCCCATATCGCACCAGTTTGCGCAAGGCGGGACTCTTGATCAGGCGGGTGATGAAAACAATGCTGAGCCAGGCAAAGGACAGTGTACCGATGATGCCGAGCAGATAACTGCGGCTGGGCCATGTTACCTCGCGCATAATATAGGTGACGATCCAGATTAGCCCGACAAAAAAGATCGCGCGCAGTCTTTGGTGGATGACGACAAGAATGCGCATCCGCCATTTGGGCCAGTTTTCGCGCGACCCCATCCATGCCCTGATGCGCGGGCCAAAGATTGCGCGCAACACATGTGAAAGGGCAAGCAACCCAACGGTGATCCCGATCTGATACAGGTTCCACGTGCGAAAAAGGGTTTCAAGAACGGCCTGCCCCTGGATGAACAGGTCAGTTCCGATGTTGATGACCTGTTCCAGTTGCTGATCAGGCGGGTCCTGCGGCATTGCATCGCCTGGGGGCGTGTTTGTGTGATTGGCCATCAATGTCCCTGTTGCATGGGTGCAAGGCAAAGTGTTGCACGCCGGTTGTGCTGCGAGCAAGGGCGCGTCATTGATCGCTGCCCCTTGCGAGACGCGAAGGCAGGGTGTATCTGACGCCCTATGAAACAGGTTTTTGACATGGATGACCGCGCCCGCCTGCCTTGGCGGTTTTTTGGCGCGATCTGCACGATCCTTGCACGGGGCTGACAGCCCCCAGTTTCCGCACGCCTGCCAACTTCTGACATTGATTACGGGAGAGGACCATGTCCCCCAAAACGCTCTATGATAAAATCTGGGATGCCCACGTCGCCCACGAAGCCGACGACGGCACCTGCCTGCTGTATATCGACCGCCACCTGGTTCACGAAGTGACCAGCCCGCAAGCCTTTGAAGGGCTGCGCATGGCGGGTCGCACCGTGCGCGCACCCGACAAGACGATTGCCGTGCCCGATCACAACGTGCCCACGACCCCCGGGCGCGACGACCCCAAGAACATGACCGAAGACAGCGCCATTCAGGTGGCGGCACTGGATACGAACGCCAAGGAATTTGGTATTCACTACTATCCGGTATCCGATGTCCGTCAGGGTATCGTGCATATCGTCGGCCCTGAACAGGGCTGGACCCTGCCGGGTATGACGGTGGTTTGCGGTGACAGCCATACCGCGACGCATGGCGCATTCGGTGCGCTGGCCCATGGCATCGGCACGTCCGAGGTGGAACATGTGCTGGCCACCCAAACGCTGATCCAGCAAAAATCCAAGAACATGAAGGTGGAAATCACCGGCAAACTGGCCCCCGGTGTGACCGCCAAGGATATCACGCTGTCGGTTATCGGGGCCACCGGCACCGCAGGCGGCACCGGCTATGTCATCGAATATTGCGGCGAGGCGATCCGCGATCTGTCCATGGAAGGGCGGATGACCGTCTGTAACATGGCGATCGAAGGCGGCGCGCGCGCTGGTATCATCGCGCCGGATGAAAAGACGTTTGAATACGTCAAGGGCCGCCCCCATGCGCCAAAAGGCGCACAATGGGAGACGGCACTGGCGTGGTGGAAAACGCTTTACACCGATGACGACGCCCATTTCGACAAGGTCGTGACCCTGAAAGGCGAAGACATCGCACCCGTCGTCACTTGGGGCACATCGCCCGAGGACGTGTTGCCGATCACGGCAACCGTGCCCTCTGCCGATAGTTTTAAAGGTGGCAAGGTCGGTGCTGCGCAACGGTCGCTTGATTACATGGCGCTGACACCGGGAACACCATTGTCCGAGATTGAAATCGACACGGTGTTCATCGGTTCCTGCACCAACGGCCGGATCGAGGATTTACGCGCCGCCGCCGCAATCCTGAAAGGCAAAAAGAAGAAAGACGGACTGCGCGCGATGGTCGTGCCGGGGTCCGGTCTGGTCCGCGCGCAGGCCGAAGAAGAAGGGTTGGCGCAGATTTTCATCGACGCCGGTTTCGAATGGCGCCTTGCGGGCTGTTCCATGTGTCTGGCGATGAACCCTGACCAGCTTGCACCGGGCGAACGCTGTGCTGCGACGTCAAACCGCAACTTTGAAGGCCGGCAAGGCCGCGGTGGGCGGACCCACCTGATGTCGCCTGCCATGGCTGCGGCCGCGGCAATCACCGGCAAACTGACCGATGTAAGGGAAATGATGTAATGGAAAAGTTCACCAAACTCAGCGGCATCGCGGCACCGATACCATTGGTCAACATCGACACCGATATGATCATTCCCAAACAATTCCTGAAAACGATCAAACGGTCGGGCCTTGGGGTGAACCTGTTCGACGAAATGCGTTATGATGATGACCGCAACGAAATTCCCGATTTCGTGCTGAACAAGCCGCAATATCGCGATGCGCAGATCCTTGTCGCGGGCGAAAACTTTGGCTGTGGATCGTCGCGTGAACACGCACCCTGGGCGATCAAGGATTTCGGTATTTCCTGCGTCATTGCGCCATCTTATGCGGATATCTTTTACAATAACTGCTTCAAGAACGGCATTCTGCCCATCGCGCTGCCGCAAGAACAGGTCGATGTCCTGATGAAAGACGCTGAAAAAGGGTCAAACGCCCGGATCGAGGTGGACCTTGAGGCGCAGACAATCACATCATCGGATGGCGATGTGTTCACATTCAATGTGGACGCGTTCAAAAAACATTGCCTGATGAACGGTCTGGACGATATCGGGCTTTCATTGGAGAAAGTTGCGTCGATCGACAGCTTTGAAGCCAAGGCAGGCGCAGAGCGCCCTTGGGTCTGACGTTTTTACGCACGCAAGAACCCCACCTGCAAGCTGCGGGTGGGGTTTTTTCATGGTATGCCCCGGCGGTATGATGCCGGCGGTGCGCACCCTGATTCCCGGGCGGGGCATCCGCATCTTTTGAAATGCCCGAATTGCGGCCTTCGGTTGCATTATCGCATCAGTTTCACCCTAAATCACTCAACAGTCCCGTGCATTATATAGGATAGTTGAATGATCAAGACGCATTGGGCACAGTTATCCCATAAGAGGCGGTGACCCCCGGCAGGGTGATTGCCGACAAGAAAGGACAGGCCGGATAATTCACGGCAGTCCCGAGCGAGGGTGAATACAGAGTGATCTTTCGACTGCCAGGAGCGGTAATGCGCGCGATGCTTGTCGTGGTGTTGATCATATTGCCGTCTGCGTTCTTGTCGGGTGGGTCTGATGACAGCACCCAGATCATCGCATTGATTACCATCTTTGCGGCACTTTTCACGATTGTCGAATATAGCGCGACCAGCCCCAGCCTGGTCGAATTTCGCGATGCGCCACCATTCAATCGAGTACGGTTTTCGGCGCTTTTTGCGACGGTTCTGTGCCTGTCCATCATCTTTCGTGGGTATGCGGAACCGTCTCAATTAACCCGCGCTTTTCAAAACAGCGGTCAGTATGTCGGGCAGGTCATCGACTTTCCCTTTTCGCCGGCGCGCCTGATGGTGGATATGATGCCCGACACTGCCAGCCCGGCCGTGGTGGGCAGATTGCGCGATGCTGCCGGGCTCAGCTATCTGATCTCGCTGATTTCGATCATCTGGTTCGTGACGTTGTTGCGGTTGCAGCACTGGCCCCGTCGCGGCGGGTCGTTCAACGTCTGGATCAACCTGCCGACGTTCGACCCGACCGCTGGCGGGGATGTCGTCAGGCGACTGAACCGCGATGGACGGGTTAACATCATTTTAGGGTTTTTGCTGCCATTCCTTATACCGGTGGTGATCAAGCTGATGTCGCTTCTGGGGAACCCTATTCAGCTGGATGATCCGCAAACGTTGATCTGGACGGTGACAGCATGGGCATTTCTGCCGGCAAGTATCTTGATGCGGGGTGTGGCGCTCAGCAGGGTCGCGCAGATGATCGACCTGCAACGCAAAAAGGCCTATGCGAATGCGGCTTCGAATGGTGGATGATGGTATGCGGACGATACTTGCATGACCAGGTATCGTATATTGCATGCGCGCGCGACAAAGCGCGGCACATTCGCGCCGCAGGGTTTTTCCGAAACGCGATAGCCTGCTTGATTCTTGCTTGTTTGCCGGTGCTTGCGGTTGCGGAAACCCTGCGCATCGCCACATTCGCCGCTCCGCTAAGCCGGGATGGACCGGGTTTGTTGCTGCGTGACCTGATCAAGGCCGATGATCCGCAGATTGGCGCTGTCGTGGCGAACATCAAGGCGGTGCGCCCCGATGTGCTTGTTCTGACGGATTTCGATTATGATCAGGACGGGCTGGCGCTTGCCGCATTTTCTGCCCTGTTTGACGGGCTCTATCCCCATTATTTTGCTGCGCGTCCCAATACCGGTATGTTCACCGGGCTGGACATGGATCGCAATGGCCGGAAGGGCGAACCGCGCGATGCCCAAGGGTACGGGCGCTTTGCCGGTGACGGCGGGATGGCGGTGTTATCGCGTTTCGCGATTGGCGACACGCGCGATCTGTCCGGTATGTTGTGGCGGGAACTGCCCGGAGCGACCCTGCCTGTCGCAGATGGCGCGCCCTTCTTGACGGATGAGGTGTTGGCGGTCCAGCGCCTTTCATCGTCTGGCCATTGGATCGTGCCGATAGACTTGCCTGATGGGCCACTGACTGTGCTGGCGTTTTCCGCGACGCCGCCGGTTTTCGATGGCCCCGAGGATCGAAACGGATTGCGCAACCGTGACGAGCTGCGCCTGTGGGATGTCGTGCTGAACGGTGATTTGGGCCCCATTCCTGACGGCTTTGTCGTGGCCGGCAACGCCAACCTTGATCCGTTGGGCGGCGATGGCCTTCGCGCAGCAATGGCGGCCTTTCTGGCGCGCCCTGATCTGCAAGACCCGTTGCCCGGACAGCCAACCGCCGACTGGCGCGACCGCGGGATCGGCACGCTGCGCGTCAGCTATGTTTTGCCCGCGTGGGATTGGCAGGTGCAGGATGCGGGCGTTATGTGGCCGGATACGCAACAAGGTGACGATCCACTTGTCGCCGGGCCGCACCACCTTGTCTGGGTGGATATTGCGCGATGACGGTAGCTCTTATCTTGAACATTCGGGCATGACGGTCTAGGCCGATGAAAGGAATTGCAACCAAGGAAACCCCTATGTCCAACCCTTCCCTTTTGATCCTCGCCGGTGACGGTATCGGCCCTGAAGTCATGGACGAGGTAAAGCGGATCATCACATGGTTCGGCGACAAGCGCGACCTTGGTTTCGACGTGTCCGAGGATCTGGTGGGTGGCGCCGCATATGACGCGCATGGTGTCCCTCTGACCGATGAAACCATGGCCCGCGCCCAAGAGGTGGACGCGGTGCTGTTGGGCGCCGTGGGTGGCCCCAAATACGACAACCTTGATTTCAGCGTGAAACCGGAACGCGGCCTGCTGCGCCTGCGCAAGGAAATGGATCTGTTCGCCAACCTGCGTCCGGCGCAGTGTTTTGACGCGCTGGCCGACTTTTCGTCACTGAAAAAGGATGTCGTCGCCGGTCTGGACATCATGATCGTGCGGGAACTGACGTCGGGTGTTTATTTCGGTGAACCACGCGGCATCCACATGGAAGACAACATGCGCGTGGGTATCAACACCCAGCGTTACACCGAGGCAGAAATCGAACGGGCGGCGCGGGCCGCATTTGATCTGGCGCGCAAGCGGTCGGGCAAGGTCTGTTCGATGGAAAAGGCCAATGTGATGGAATCGGGCATCTTGTGGCGCGACGTCGTGACCGAAGTGCACGACGCGGATTACCCCGATATCGCGCTGTCCCACATGTATGCCGACAACGGTGCGATGCAGCTGGTGCGCGCGCCAAAACAATTTGACGTCATCCTGACGGACAACCTGTTCGGTGACATCCTGTCGGATTGTGCGGCAATGCTGACCGGCTCGCTTGGTATGCTGCCATCTGCGTCACTGGGTCTGCCGATGGCCAATGGCCACCCCAAGGCGATGTATGAACCGGTTCACGGGTCCGCCCCCGATATCGCGGGCCAGGGCAAGGCGAACCCGATTGCCTGCATCCTGTCGTTCGCCATGGCGCTGCGCTATTCCTTTGACCAAGGGGCCGAGGCCGACAGACTGGAATCTGCCATCGAAAAAGTGCTGGCCGACGGTGCGCGCACCGCTGACTTGATGGGGCCAGAGGGTGGCACCCCGCTAAGCACCACCGAGATGGGTGATGCCATTCTGGCGGCACTTGACGCATCGGTCTGACGCGCGCCCATCTCGTGGCTTGGGCGGGTTCTTCTTGACTTGCCCGCCCTTGGCGTCGTGTGCTGGTGCTGCGCTGCCCGAAAGGAATTTGCCATGTCGCCCAACGCAAAAGGCGCAATTTTTGCTCTGATCGCTTTTGCCGTCTTTGCTACCCATGACGTCGTGGTCAAGATATTGGGCGGCATCTATGCGCCGTTTCAGATATTGTTTTTCAGTGTGCTGTTCAGCTTTCCGCTGGCGACCGTCATGCTGATGCGCGATGCCAAGCCGGGCACGCTCTTGCCTGTGCATCCGTGGTGGATGGGGCTGCGCACGGTGGCGACCGTGATCACCGGTGTCTGCGCATTTTACGCCTTTTCGGTGCTGCCGCTGGCGCAGGTCTATGCCATTTTATTCGCCGCACCCTTGCTGATCACGGTGCTGGCGATTCCCATTCTGGGTGAAACCGTCCGACTGCGCCGCTGGATGGCGGTGACCGTGGGGCTGGTCGGTGTTCTGGTTGTGCTGCGGCCGGGCCAGACGGATTTGTCGCTGGGGCATCTGGCGGCCCTTGCCGCCGCGATCTGCGGGGCGCTGGCCTCCATCATTGTGCGCAAGATCGGGTCCAAGGAACGGCCTGTTGTGATCCTGTTGTATCCTATGGTGGCGAACTTTGTGCTGATGGCCTGCGCCTTGCCGTTTTTCTATATTCCGATGCCCATCGAACATCTGGGGATGGTGGGGATCATTGCGGCCTTTGGGTGGATCGCCAACAGGTTGATCATTACCGCCTATCAGGCAGGCGAGGCGGCAATCATCGCGCCGATGCAATACAGCCAGATCATCTGGGCTACAGGTTTCGGGCTGTTGTTTTTTGGTGAAACCATCGACGGCGCCACAGCGCTTGGCGCGTCGATCATCATTGCAAGCGGTCTTTACATCGTCCTGCGCGAAAGCCGGGCAGGGGCGTCGGCGACAACGCCGGTGCTGCGCACAAGGTCGCGGTCTGAAACCGGCACCACCCCGCGCGTTAGCCTGCTGATGCGGCTGCGGGGCAAGGAACCGCCGCGCTAGGCCCGCGTGTCAGGCGGGGCAAAACTGCGGGCGTCGGCGCGTGCCCAACGCACCTTGTAGCCGTCATGGTCATGGCCTGTCTGGCTATCGAGAAGAAAGCCGTTGGGCAGATCCGGGTAGACATCAGCGGCCTCTGTCATGCGACCGTCGGCTTTGCGTGTCATGAAATGATAAGTCCGGAAACCGTTGGGGTCACTTAACCCCGCAGCCCCGGCCATTTCCCCCAAAGCCTTGAGAGTGTTGGCATGAAACCGCGCCACCCGTTGGCTTTTGTCGCCGACATCCAGTGCGCGCTGGCGCAGGGGGTCTTGCGTGGCAACCCCGACGGGGCAGTGGTTGGTGTGGCAGGCCTGCGCCTGAATACAACCGATGGCAAACATATAGCCGCGCGCGGAATTACACCAATCCGCGCCCAGCGACATGGCCCGCGCGATATCAAAGGCGCTGACCAGCTTGCCTGCCGCGCCGATCTTGACCTGGTCGCGAATGCCGGCCCCGCGCAGGGTGTTGTGAACGAATGTCAGCCCCTCGACCATGGGCATGCCGACGTGGTTGGCAAATTCCAGCGGTGCGGCACCGGTGCCGCCTTCGGTGCCGTCCACAACGATGAAATCAGGGATCACGCCGGTTTCCAGCATCGCCTTGACGATACACATAAATTCCCGCCTGTGCCCGATACACAGCTTGAACCCGACAGGTTTTCCCCCGGACAGGTGGCGCAACTGACCGATGAATTCCATCATCTCGATCGGCGTAGCAAATGCGCTGTGGGCCGCGGGTGACACACAATCCTGCCCCATGGGCACGCCGCGCGCTTCGGAGATTTCGGGCGTGATCTTGGATGCGGGCAACATCCCGCCATGGCCCGGCTTGGCCCCCTGGCTGAGTTTCAGTTCGATCATCTTGACTTGATCATCAGCGGCCTGCGCACTGAATTTTTCACCGTTGAACGCCCCGTCGTCACCCCGGCAGCCAAAATAGCCCGACCCGACTTCGTAGATCAGGTCGCCGCCAGCCTGCCGGTGATACCGGCTGATCCCGCCTTCGCCGGTGTCATGGGCAAAACCGCCCATTTTCGCGCCCGTGTTCAGCGCCAGTATCGCGTTTGCCGACAGCGCACCAAAGCTCATCGCCGAAATATTGTAGAGCGAGGCGTCATAAGGTTTCTTGCAGTCCGGGCCGCCTATCCGCACCCGGAAATCGGTATTATCGAAATGCACGGGCGCAACCGAATGGGTCAGCCAGCTGTATCCGGCCTCATAGACTTTTTCCTGCGTGCCAAAGGGGCGCTTGTCCTCGGCTCCCTTGGCGCGCTGATAAACAAGCGAGCGCTGTTCGCGGCTGAAGGGCTGTTCGTCCTGGTCGCTTTCGATCAGGTATTGCCGGATTTCGGGGCGGATTCCTTCGAACAGGAACCGCATGTGCCCGATCACGGGATAGTTGCGCAGGATAGAATGGCCTTCCTGCCGCAGATCATGGATGCCAATGGCCGTAAGCGCCGCAAAGATTGCAAAGGGCAACAACATCCACGCAGACCACAAGGATAAAAACAGGCTCGCGCCGGTCACCGCAGCGACGAAGAAAAGCGCGCTATACCGCTCCAGTTCTTTGAATTTTTGCATACTGCCCCTTTCGTGTCCGTGCCAGATGTTAGGCAGGCAATGTGCACAGTGAAACCCTAGAAATCCGGGGTGACACCCGGCAGGTCCAGCGCGCGGATCAGGTCGCGCAGTTCCTGGCGGGCGGCGACGTTGGAAATATTCATCCCCTTCACGCCAATATCGCGCAGGTCCAGCAGGGTCAGACCACGGGGAAACAGCTCGCGGAAAATGACCCGTTCGTTGAAACCGGGGGCCGTGCGAAACCCGATCCGCTTGGCCAGTTTGCCTATGGCGCGTTCCATCTTTTCCTTGTTGACCATGGCCTGCGCACCGACACGATTGCGCACCACAACCCAGTCGATCGGTTTCAACCCGGCCTGCGCGCGCAGCTGCCGCGCGTTCCAGACCAATTCCGAATAAACGGAAGGGCCGGTAATTTCCTCGCCGTCGCTGTCGACATGGGCCAGCAGGTCAAAGTCGATGAAACTGTCGTTCAGCGGGGTAATCAATGTGTCGGCGAGGCTATGTGCCACTTGGCTCAGCCGTGTGTGCGACCCGGGGCAGTCTATCAGGATGAAATCGCTGTCTGCCTCCATCTGCGCCACAGCCATGGACAGCCGGTGATCAAAGGCGTTCTCGCCCGGTTGCAGACTGTCCTGCGCAATTTCGGGCAGTTCGTGATAGGCTGGCGTTGGCAGGTCAAGCCCTTGTTTCTCAAGAAAACCTAGCCTGTTTGTCAGATAACGGCCCAGTGTTTTCTGCCGCAAATCAAGGTCAAGCGTGGCAACGCTGTGCCCCATGCGGGCCAATGCCGTCGCTACATGCATCGAAACGGTTGATTTACCCGCGCCGCCCTTTTCATTGCCAACAACGATGATATGCGCCACGCGACAGCCCCCAACACTTAGTGGTTTGCCGCAGTATATGGTGGGAAGAGACCAAGTGAAAGCGATAGGGCACGATGCGGTGTAATTTCTGTGCGCCCTTGACATATCCGACGAAACGCATCATCTGCCACACAACCGATGCAAGCTGCCGCGTGAGCAGAGCGGGACAAGATTGTTCATCGCAAGGCATCGTTTGATTTTCCAGGTTCCCAGATCACGCAGGGGTCCCGCGCCAGATCGGCGCCCGGACAATGTGGTCTTGGCTGTCAGCATATGGCGCAACCTTGCACGGGTTCACCCGCACGATGTGGGTGCGCCGAACCATATGCACGGGCCTGATGCCCGTTAGACAGAAAGAGCAATCCAGATGGATTTTGACATGTTGGGCCTTGCGCCCCGCCTTATCGCAATTTTGAAAGAACAGGGGATCACCGATCCCACGCCGATCCAGACTCAGGCGATCCCGCATGCCATGAATGGCCGCGACGTGATGGGCCTTGCGCAGACGGGCACCGGCAAAACCGCGGCCTTTGGTCTGCCGATGATCAATGCGCTGATGAAAGCCGGGGTAAAACCGAACGCCAAGACTGTGCGCGGCCTGATCCTTGCGCCGACGCGTGAACTGGCCAAGCAAATCGCGGACAACCTGACCGCCTATACCGAGGGCAGCCACCTGAAGGTCGCGCTGGTCGTCGGTGGGGCTGGTATCACGGCCCAGACCAAACGGCTGGCCGGTGGTGTTGACCTTTTGGTTGCCACGCCGGGCCGGTTGATCGACCTGCTGGACCGCCGCGCGGTGCGCCTTGATGAAACGATTTATCTGGTGCTGGACGAGGCCGACCAGATGCTGGATATGGGCTTCATCCACGCGTTACGCCGGATTGCGCCACTGCTGGCCAAGGATCGGCAGACGATGATGTTTTCGGCCACGATGCCGAAACTGATGTCGGAACTGGCCGATACCTATCTGACCGATGCGGTGCGGGTGCAGGTCAACCCTCCAGGCCAGGCAGTCAAGAAAATTGACCAGTCGGTACACTTTGTGGCCCAGGCGGCCAAGACCGATTTGCTGGTGGAATTGCTGGACAAGCACCGTGACGAACTGGCGCTGGTTTTTGGCCGCACCAAGCATGGCTGCGAAAAACTGTATAAAACGCTTGAAAACAAAGGGTTTGCTGCGGCATCAATCCACGGCAACAAATCCCAAGGTCAGCGCGAGCGCGCGATCGAGGCCTTCAAGTCCGGTAAGGTCCGGGTGCTGGTGGCGACAGATGTTGCGGCCCGAGGCATCGACATTCCCGGCGTGCGCCATGTCTATAACTATGATCTGCCCAATGTGGCTGAAAACTATGTCCACCGGATTGGCCGCACCGCCCGTGCCGGTGCCGATGGGGCCGCAATCGCGTTGGTGGCCCCGGATGAGATGATCGAGCTGCAGGACATCGAGAAGGCCATGAAGGAAAGCATCCCCGTTGCATCCGGACGGCCTTGGGAAATTCAGCCAGGCCAGAAAAAGCGACCCAACGGTGGCGGCGGTGGTGGTCGTCGTGGGGGTGGCGGGCAACGTGCTGGCGCCAAGCCCGGTGGCGGCAATCCTGGCAAGGCGCGGGCTGGTGGCAACCGCAGGCGTAGCGGCGGCGGCAAATCCAGCCGCAGCAATGCGGCTTAACAGATAAGACGGCGGGCCATTGGCCCGCCTTCAATTTTTCAGGGGATAGCGGTCAGGTTCTGCAAAGATATCGATCACCTTGGTCCCCGCTTTCGCAGACGCTCCATGTTCCGCGCCGGCGGGAATGAAATAGCTGTCGCCGGGACGGTAGGTTGCAGTCTCACCACTGACCGTAAGCACCAACGCGCCATCCAGAACGGTGCCCCATTGATCCTTATGAGCGTGCGGTGGCAGGCTGAAGTCCTTGTGAAATTCAAATATTACAACCAAACCACGGTCGGATGCGATTGCTGAACTTGTAACGGTATCCTCTGCGAAAGGCAGGTCCAGAGAAGGGAATGCTTTGATGAAATCGGGAATCTGCATGATCTGTCCTTACATTTGGCCCTTGGGGTCCGTGCAGAATGCCGCCGGTTGAATATTGACCGCGTGATCTTGCACGGAACCCTGTTTGCCCCGTGTGTTTGTGGAACGCTTTCATTTAAATGACAAGTCTGCTGCGTAAGCGTTGAAATCCAATACATTTGCTTTTGGTGGGCATATGTTGGCCGTGGCGAATGCGGGTCAGTTGGTGTCAGCATTGATCATTCAGGGGCGGTTGGCGTCAGCTGGGCCATTTTGCATCGCAAATGGTCTGTCAGCGCTGGTCAGATTATCGAAACTGCCGCCCCGTTTGGTTTTCTGAAGGCATCGTCGATCAGGGTGCAAGTGGTTGAAACTTGAGATCACGGACCGCCGTGGCCTGCCTTCATCATCCGCCACCCGAGAATGGCAGAAAAGGGGCAGGATGCGAGCCTTGATCCGTTTCATGCGACGCGTATTCTGTTATGGGCTTGCTGATCTGGTGTTCGAAATTGTTGGAGCGTTTCGGTCAGCCGGATCGCTTCTGACTTGAGAGTGTCGCTCGCGGCGTGTGCCTCTTCCCCGAGTGCTGCGTTTTCCTGTGTCATGTGATCAAGCTGTTGCACTCCGGCGCTCACTTCTGACTGGCCCGCTGCCTGCTCTTTCACCGATGTGGCGATATCTTGAATCAACGTGCCCATTTGTTCGACCTGCGCGAGCACCTGCCCCAATGAGACACCTGTATTCTGGACCAGAACGGTGCCTTCGCTGATTTTTGATCGGCTTGCCGTGATCAAGGTTTTGATTTCACGGGCCGAGTCAGTAGCGCGCATGGAGAGACCCCTGACTTCCGATGCGACAACGGCAAATCCCTTTCCTGCCTCGCCGGCGCGCGCAGCTTCGACACCCGCGTTCAAGGCAAGAAGGTTGGTCTGGAATGCGATATCTTCGATCACGGCGATGATCTGGTTGATCTGGCCAGATGATTCTTCGATCTGCTGGATGGCATGGGTTGCATCATCAAGCACCTTGCGGCTTTGCGTGGACAGCGTCAGGCTGGTCTGTGCCATGTCGTCGGCGTTGGCAGCCTTGCCAGCGATAATCTTGCCGGTTTCGCTCAGGTGATGCAGGGTTGACGACGATTCAGCCAAAGTTGCGGCCTGGGTTTCCACCCGCCGCGCGAGTGAATCGGACATCGATGCAATACCGGTGGCGGCTGACGTCACCTCTGCTGCGATGTTGTCAATCTCGGCCATCGTATCGGCCAGGCTTTCGACGACGGCGTTAAAGTCCTCACGCAGCGCGTCGTAGGCTGGGGGGAAAGGATCACCCGGTAAAGACGGTATCCGATATGTCAGATCCCGCTGCGCCAGTCGGGCAAGCCCGTCACGCAGTATTCCCATAACCCTGCTTTGTTCTGCCTGCGCCTGACGGCTTTGATGTTCCAGGTCGTGGTTGCGTTGCAGATCTGCTTTGAACATTGTCACGCGAGAGGCAATTTCACCGATTTCATCGCTTTTTCCTTCGTGGGGAACGGTGGTCGCCAGATCGCCGCCGGCAATGCGGGCAATCGCTGCCGATACATCAGAGATTGGCCGCATCAACCGGGCAGACAACAGCAGAACGATCATCGCGCCAAGCCCGACCACAGCAAGGGATGCCAACATCATTGTCACTTGCTGGTTGCGAATTGCCGCATCGATGACGGTGCGTTCCACCCCGACATAGAGAATCCCGGTCACGTCACTGCCCGCACCATGGATTGGCTGGTAAATGGTCAGATAAGGCTTGCCAAGGATCACAGCCTCACCCCGATAGGTTTCACCACGCTTGACCGCAGCATAGACCGGGTTGTCGCGACCCAGATAGGTCCCGACCGCCCGTTGACCATCAGGTTTGATGATGTTTGTCGTCATGCGCCTGTAATCGCCCTGTGCAGGGTCCCACACGAACAACGTGGCCGTTTCACCGGATATCTGGCCGACCTGATCAACAAGGTCGTGGCGTTCGAATGTCGGAATTTCCGCCCATGTTGCGCGCCTGATCTGGTCATCTGGTCCATAGGCCACATCAAGCCCGTCAAATGCATCCTGAAAAACAGAGGCGATGACACGCAGCGAGATATCCTGCCGGATTTGCGCGTCGTTCAGCATGGTCTGCTTTGTCAGCTGCACGGAAATCAGGGCCAGCAGGGCGCAGACCGTGATCAACATGAGGATCATCGCTGCGGCAAGGCGTAGTCGCATGGAAACGTTTGAGAGGCGTTGCATTCGTTGCTCCGGTTTGTCGGTCCCACCGGGAATACGGCCAAAGCAAGAATACTTTCTTAATTACCCCCGAAAAAAACAAAAAAGGCCACATGTATCGACATGTGGCCTTTGATGCTGTCGGTGAAAAGTCTGATCAGAAACCAAGACCGGCGTATTTGTTCTTGAACTTGGATACACGACCGCCTGCGTCCATCAGACGCGACGAACCGCCCGTCCATGCAGGGTGCACGGATGGGTCGATATCAAGCGACATCTGATCGCCTTCCTTGCCCCATGTGGATTTCATCTGCACCACGGTGCCATCGGTCATTTTGACGTCGATGATGTGGTAATCGGGGTGAATGTCTTTTTTCATGGCCGCAGTCCTTACGCTTCGGCGCCCTTGGGCGCCTTGTAGTTGGAAACTTCTGCAATACGGGCGGATTTGCCGCGACGCGCACGCAGGTAATACAGCTTGGCGCGGCGGACCTTGCCGCGACGCACGACCTCGATGCTGTCGATATTAGTGGAATACAGCGGGAACACACGTTCCACGCCTTCACCAAAGGAAATCTTGCGCACTGTGAACGACCCGGCGATGCCTTTGCCGTTCTTGCGGGCGATGCAGACGCCTTCGTAGTTCTGCACACGCGTGCGGGTGCCTTCGGTCACTTTGTAGCCCACGCGAATGGTGTCACCCGCCTTGAAATCGGGGATCGTCTTCCCCAGCGCAGCGATCTGCTCCGCTTCGATTTGTGCAATCAGGTCCATCTGATGCTCCTTTATGCTTGCGGTTTTCCGCAATATTGTTTCGCCACCAGAGAGCTCTTGGTCTTCGTCCGGGTCCCTATCAAAGATAAGCCCGCCAGAGGTCAGGTCGTCATTCGTTTTTAGGTTCGGGTTTGCCTGCATTGCACCGAAGAAGTTGCAGCAGATGGCATTACCAAACGAATCCGCACCCTTTGAAACGGGTGCAGACCGGCGTCGTATAGGTGCATTGGCCGTTACAATCAAGGCATTTTCGGATCGTCGGTGCCTTACCGAGACAGCCGATGCGGGGACAGGTGAGTGCGATGTGCGTCTGCGAATTTCAGCAATTGAGAAAAGGCCAAAACGTATTGATTTAACGTCATAATTTTACCGCGGTTGCGACAAAGTTTAACCTGGAATTAATAACCATAAGGCATTATCGCCTGCCAGGCAATCTGACCTTTGACCTACGTTTGGGTGCGACTGTTCGGCGTGATTTACAAATGCAGCTCTTGCGAAAGGTTTCTCTCTTCAAATGACAACGAAATTACTCAGCTTTGCAACAGCGTTGCTGTTGGCAGGCGCTTCTGGCGTGTGTGCGCAAGACGCCTTGCGTCTGCTCAATAACCCTGAAAGCGACCGCACGGTCACGGTGGCAGTCGGCGGAACAGCCAAAGAAGGCGTTGACGGCCGGACATCTGACAGCAAAAGCCTTTCACTCGGGTTCTTCAATCCTGTCGATGAACGCATCAGCACGACCTTTGGCCTTTCATTTACCAAGGCGTCATCGACGTCTTTGTCTGTCGCAGGACAGACAGACACGCGCGCACTGAGTGGCCGTATCGGTCTGATCGCAAGGGTGGGCTCCAATAAAACATCGCTCGCGTTGATCGCATTCGGAAACCAGCTAGAGTCCGATATCACATCGAGCGGCATAACGTCCGACACCGCAGTCTCTGGCTTTGCTGTCGGCGTCAGTCAACCGCTGCCGCTGGGCCCGAACACATTTTCCGGCTTTGCGCTGACATATGTCGGCGTTCCGTCCGAGGATACCGAAAGTCTGACATTCTCGACGAACATCAGCCATCGTCTGGACCAGGATTGGACATTGCAGGGTGGCGTCAGCGCGCGCTGGTCGAACCAATCGGTCAATCTCGATGGTGACACCGAACAGCAAACCCTGCGTTTGGGCGCTGCATACCGGGTGAACAAGCAGGTCACCATTGGTGTCGATACAACCTACGGGCTGTCGCAGGACGGTGATGATTTCGGTTTGCGTTTTGTGACGCGATTCAAAATTCCAGGAGCACTATGATGATGCGTTTTCTCAAACTGGCGGCGATTGCTGTCGCCGCCCTGTCCTTGGCAGGTTGCCAGACATTCACGATCGAAGGCCAGGCACGTGCAACCGGCGATGGCAAAGGTGTGATCGCGATCACGACGGATGGCAGCAGCGGCGAAAAAGTCTTTGAGGTTGCATACACCACGCCCCCGGGACCAGAGGCTGTTTACCAGGCACAGGTCGATAAATTCAAAGAAGAATATGAGGCCTACAATACAGCAGACAAGGAGTGGAAGCCGTCTGATCTTACATTTGCGACCGACACACCGGCAGCACCTGCGCCCGTCACAGCCGATGACGCCACTGCGGATGCTGTCGAAGAGGTCATTACAGATCAGACGGATGGCACCACCACGCCAAGCGACCTTGTCAATCCGGTTGACCCGATCGATCCGGTTGTTCCGGTTGACCCGTGCCTCGCGAACCCGATGGCAATTGAATGTGGTGGACCGACTCTGTGTGACCTCAACCCGATGTCACCAGAGTGCGGCGGTGGGCCGGATATTTGCATTATTGACCCGATGTCACCAGAGTGCGGCGGTGGGCCGGATATTTGCATTATTGACCCGACGTCGCCTGAATGTGGCGCGCTTCCCTGATAAAATGACGCGCCCCCATCATCGGGACGCGTTACTTTTCAGATGTCTGACTGGCAAGGAAGGCGGCCCATAAATCGGGTCGCCTTTCTTGAGTGATTTGTTCCGACATCTCGCGCCGCCATTGTGCGATTTTCGCATGATTGCCCGACATCAGCACATCGGGGATGGCGTGCCCCTGCCATTCGGCGGGTTTGGTATACTGCGGGTGTTCCAGCAGGCCGCTGGCGTGGCTTTCCTCGACCGCACTTTCGGCGTTGCCCAGCACGCCGGGCAGCAGGCGGACGGTCGCGTCGATCATGGCTTGCGCGGCAATTTCTCCCCCCGTCAGGACGAAATCTCCCAATGACACCTCTTGAATGCCGAAATGCTTGAGCACCCGTTCATCCACCCCTTCGAACCGGCCACACAACAGCGTCACGCCATCGCCGCGTGCCCATGTCCGCGCCATGGCCTGATCAAACCGGCGGCCGCGCGGCGACAGATAGACCAGCGGCATGACCCCGCGTGCGCCGGCGCGGGCCTCGGTGATGGCGGACGCCACCACATCCGGGCGCAGCACCATGCCGGCACCGCCGCCTGCGGGTGTATCATCGACATTGCGGTGCCTGCCGATCCCATGCGTGCGCAGATCGTAGGTTTGCAACTGCCACAGCCCGTCCTGCAACGCCCGCCCTGTCAGGCTTTCACCTAGCACGCCGGGAAATGCCTGTGGAAGCAGAGTGATGATCTGTGCGGTCCACGATCCAGCCAGATCGGGGGCGTCGGTGATCAGTTCGCGGGGCTGCAACGTCGGGCGGGCGCTAAGGCGGCCATGGGATTTTGGCGTGCCGGTCATGCGTTTGTATCGGGGAAAAGCCCCGCAGGCGGGTCTGCGATAATCCGCCCCCGAGCCAGATCGACCGTTGGCACCGCAACCTTGGTAAACGGCAGCAGGACAGTCTCGGACTGCCCCGGCGCACTGATTTCCAGCAGTGCACCGGCGCCGTGATCCATGACGTTCCTGACGGTGCCCAGCGGCGTGCCGCCCGTGTCCAGCACGGTCAGCCCGATCAGGTCGGCGTAATAATATTCATCATCGGGAAGGGATGGCATGACGGCCCGATCCGCATAAAGGCTGACATTGCGCAGCGCGTCCGCGTCCTCTTTGGTGACGACACCATCAAGGCGCGCGGTAAAGCCGTTTTTCATCTGGCCGGTCAGAACAACCTGCGCAAAGGCATGCCCATCCTCGGTATATAGCGGGGTGTAATCGGCGATGGCCGCCGGGTCGGCGCAGAATGATTTCAGGCGCACTTCGCCCTGGACCCCAAACGAGCCACCGATAGCGCCAACGATCACGCGGTCATTCATCAAGATCTACTCCGACGCAAATATTCGAAATCCATAGTCCGCCCCCGCTACGGCAAATATCCTCGGACCTTCCACGTTCAAACAACATGCCCGCCACAAAGGCAAACATCACAAGGATGAACATGCGCAGCAGGCGGAACATGCAATTTCCTGACAAGTGGGCAGCTTTGCCCGGTCTGACACCGGGCAAAGCAAACGGTCTTATTCTTCGGCAGTCGCTTCTTCAGCCGGGGCGTTCGCAGCTTCTGCTGCTGCGGCATCCTTGGCGGCCTTTTCTTCGGCGCGGGCCGTCGCGGCCTTGCCGGGGGTGCCTTTCTTCAGGTTCGCGCGATCCTTTTTGGGCATCACGCCTGCAGCTTCCAGCATCCGGGCCACACGGTCAGTGGGTTGCGCGCCCTGGCCCAGCCAATGCTGCACACGTTCCATGTCCATTTTCACGCGGTCTTCGCTGTCTTTTGGCAGCATGGGCGCATAAGTGCCCAGCTTTTCGATGAAGCGCCCGTCGCGGGGCATGCGGCTGTCAGCGGCGACAATCGCGTAATGAGGACGTTTCTTGGAGCCGCCACGGGCGAGCCGGATTTTCATAGCCATTTGGTATTCTCCTTTAAGATGGCAGGGGCGGGTGGATTGAATTCCACCCTACGATTGGTGTTGTTGATGGTGTTGGATGACTTCCTGGATGACAAAATTCAGGAATTTCTTGGCAAATTCCGGGTCGAGATCGGCCCGCTTTGCAAGATCGGTAAGCCGCGCGATCTGGGCCGCTTCGCGCGCCGGATCGGACGGTGGCAGGTTGTGTTCGGCCTTGAGCCGGCCCACGGCCTGCGTGTGTTTGAACCGTTCTCCCAGCGTGTAGACAAGGATCGCGTCAAGCCTGTCGATGCTGTCGCGGTGATCCTTGAGGAGCTCTGCCGCGCGGGTAACCTGATCACACATGGCGCGCTCCTTTGGTGGTGCGGGGATGGCGGTAAACTAATGTATCGGCGCCGGGGGCTTTGGCTGCCTCATCCAGCACGGCACCCAGTTTGATCGCGAGCCGGATTGACCGCGTATTGCCGGGCCCGATATAGCTGACAGCGGTGTTCCAGCCCAGCACGTCAAATGCGTGGGTCAGGGCGGCTTGCGCGGCCTCGGTCGCGATGCCGGTGCCTTCGACCCCTTCGGCCAGAATCATCCAGCCGATTTCGGTCTCAGGCCAGTCCGGCGGCGTCCAGGGGCCGACAAGCCCCAATGCGTTGTCGTCGCCCTGCCGTGTCACGGCCCACATGCCATAGCCAAAAATATCCCAATGGCCCAATTCAGCGGCAAAGGCGCGCCAGCTTTTACCCACGTCGAGGTGGCTGCCAAAGGCGGCAGATCGATCCGACATCATGAAATCACGGAACACAGGCCAGTCGCCCGGGGCAGGTCGGCGCAGGTGCAGACGCTCTGTGGCAAGGGTGGGTGCAGAGGTCATGTGGCACCTCCCATTCTGGCGGTGGTGAACAAATTTCGCGAAATTTGTTGCCTCCGGCGGGAGTATTTCTGGCAAGATGATACGGTCATTTCTTTTTCCCGAAACCTGACAGGCCGGGGGGCAGTTGCATGCCGCCGCCCAGTCCGGGCAGGCCGCCGGGCATCTT
>NZ_CBFIBD010000001.1:0-266201 GCF_965660735.1 Yoonia sp. | reverse complement strand
TCAAGCAGGTTCGCCACGCGCGTGTTCCGCAAGGCCAGAAGGTTTTCGGATTTGTAATAGGCGTCATCATCCAGCAGCCGCTGTGCATTGGGTGGCATGATCGGCGCGGTCGGCATGATCACGGCATCAAACTGCGCCGTCTCTGCCGCATATTGCCGCCGGATGTCGCGCAGCAGGTTCCACCCTGCCACGTAATCCGGTCCGCTGACCGATTTGCCGCCGCGCACCCGTTCAAGGATTTGCGGAAACATCTTTTCGGGGTGCGCCTCGACCAGATCACGCCACCAGCCATAGCTGTCGGCGGCATAAAGATCACCCGCCACGCGGAACGCATCGAAAAGTTGGGAAAAGTAACGGTGTTCGATCGCGGCACCGGCGCCTTGCAGCCGTTCCACGGCACGGGCAAAGGCATCACGGGGCGCATCGCGCACATCTTCCGGGACAATGGTATCAAGGACCATCAGGCGCACACCCTTCAGCGTGTTGCCCGCAAGATCAGCAGGTTTGCCACCTTCCAGAAGGGCCAGAAACAGGGTCGCATCCTCGACCGTGCGGCACAGCGGGCCGACGCTGTCAAAAGTCTGGCAAAGCGGTACAACCCCCTCTAGCGGCAACCGCCCGTGCGTGGTTTTCAGCCCCACCAGATCATTCCAGGCGCTGGGAATACGCACCGACCCGCCTGTATCGGTCCCGATACCCGCAGCCGCCAACCCAAAGGCGACCGACGCCGCCGCCCCCGACGACGACCCGCCCGCCACCGCGTCTGCATCATGCACGCAAGGTGCCGTCGCCGTGATCGGGTTCAAACCCAAACCCGAAAATGCGATTTCCGACATATGCGTCTTGCCCAGACACACCAGCCCTGCGGCGGTCGCCGTTTGCAGCACGGCGGCATCACGGTCAGGCACGCGGCCCGCCATCAGGGCAGTGCCTGCCTCGGTGCCCACACCGGCAGTATCAAACAGATCCTTCCACGACACCGGCACGCCGTCCAGCGGCCCGCGCCGCATCCCCGAACTGGCGCGCTCGGCTGCTGCCGCGGCTTCGCCCCGCGCGCGGTCATGGGTCACGCGGGCATAGATCCGGTCACGGCATTCATGCGCGTCGATGGCCGCCAGAAACACATCTGCCAGCGCCACGGGGTCAATCGTGCCCGCGCCAATCCCACGCCCCAGATCCGCCGCCGTCATCCATCGCCACTCTTGCATCGCATTCTCCTTTGTTGGGGGACGGTAGCGGCCAAGCAGCGCATGGACAATCCCGCAACGACGCGCATATTGCGAGGTATGGATACTGATATCATCATCGTGGGTGGCGGCCTGAACGGTCCGGCCCTTGCATTGGCCGCTGCACAGGCGGGCTTTGCCGTCACCATCATCGACAGCCTGCCGGTTGACCGGCGCAAAAGACCTGATTTTGACGGGCGGTCCTATGCGCTGGCGCTGGCGTCAACGCGGCTGTTGCGCGGGATCGGCATATGGGATGTCGTAGCCGAAAACGCCCAGCCGATGCTGGAAATCAAGGTCACGGATGGCCGCGCCGGTGAAGGCCCCAGCCCCTGGATGATGCATTTCGACCACGCCGAGATCGAAGAAGGCCCGATGGGCTATCTGGTCGAGGATCGGCACCTGCGCCGGGCGTTTCTGGATGCCATGGCAGCCGACGACAGGATCACGCATTTGGCCGGTGACACAGTCGTCGCACAGGATGCATCCGCAGGGCATGTCACCGTGTCACTTGCATCGGGAAAATCCGTGACCGGCGCACTGCTGGTCGGATCGGACGGACGCCAAAGCGGCACGGCCAGCCGCGCGGGGATCAAACGCACCGGCTGGGGCTATGGGCAGACGGCAGTCGTCTGCGCCGTGACCCATGAAAGACCGCATAACGGGATCGCGCACCAATTCTTCATGCCCGGTGGACCGCTGGCCATTCTGCCGCTGACCGGCAACCGCAGTTCAATTGTCTGGAGCGAGGAAGAAAACCGCGCCAAATCCTTGATGGCGCTGGACGATGATGCCTTTCTTGATGCATTGCGCCCCGCCTTTGGCAGCTTTCTGGGGCAGATTTCGCTGACGGGGGCGCGGTTTGCCTATCCGCTGGGGCTTACGCTGGCCAACAGCCTGATCGCGGATCGCGTGGCACTGGTGGGTGATGCCGCCCATGGTGTGCATCCGATCGCGGGGCAAGGATTGAACGCGGGCCTGCGCGATGTGGCGGCATTGGCCGATGTTCTGACAGAGGCGCGCAGCCGCGGCGAGGACATCGGCAACCCGCTGTTGCTGGAACGCTATCAACAGTGGCGGCGGTTTGACACAGCGACCCTTGCGATTGCGACGGATACGTTCAACCGGCTGTTTTCCAACGACAACCCGCTGCTGCGCGCGGCGCGGGATATCGGGATGGGGCTGGTCAATGCGGCCCCTGGCCTGCGGCGCGGGTTCATTCGCGAAGCGGCAGGCCTGACAGGGGATTTGCCGCGGTTGATGCGTGGATAGGTGCAACGCCGTTCCCCCTAACCACCCAGAATACCGTCAATATTGGCTATAATACTGATGAGCAGCGCCACCCCACAAATCAGAACCGCCAGCCAGAATACATACTGCATGACCAATGCAGATGTGCCGACGCCCACTGCCAGATACGACAGCCTGTGCGGCTCGTTGCGGTAAAGACCTATGCCGCCAAGAACAACCGCACCGCCCGCGACGCAAAGCGCCCCGATTGTAATGAAACGGCTGTAATCCGGGGGTGCCGGTGCAGGTGCCGGCGCCGGTTCACCCGATAATGCACGGCTGGCAGATAGCCGGATCTCGGCGGCAATCTCACCTATGGCGGTGCCGGCACTTTTCTCTGCGGGTTCGAAAAGCGCGGATAGCTGGATAAGGATCACGACAAGGCTTGCGATACCAAGAAGAAAACCGGTCAGCCCGAATTTCGCCGCGTGTTGCTGGCTTGCCTCCTGCACTGCAATCCTCCTTCATCCTCAGACCCGTTTGATAGAACGTGGTTTTGGCAGAATTGTGACAGCAGTATCGCCGGGCAAGCGATCACTAATCGATCTTGCGCGCCTCATCGACAAGCATCACCGGGATCCCATCACGGATCGGAAAGGCAAGATGCGCCGGTTTTGACACCAGTTCCTGCCTTTCCGCATCATAGCGCAGGGTCGCATGGGTCAGCGGGCAAATCAGTGCTTCCAGCATCTTGGGGTCGAACTTTGGGTCGGTCATTGCATCATCTCGTCGCCTGATCCGCCACGCAGGGCAAATTCGATTAGCGTTTGCAAGGTTTCGCGGCGGGTTTCAAGCGATGGTGCCTCTAGCAGGGCCTGTTTGTCCTCGGGGGCAAAGGGGCACAGCATCGATAGCGAATTGATCAGCAATTCATCTTCGGCCTCGCCCAGACTGTCCCAGTCGGTCGATAGCCCCTGATCGTTCAGGAACCGGTCCAGCAGCTTCATGAATCTTTCACGGTTGAACGCCGGATCCTTTTCTGTCACGCCCAAGTCGCGTTCAAAGCCCTGCCAATTAACCTTGCAGCGGCGATAGGGCGTGAACCCTTCAACCTCTTCCACGATGCGGAACCGCGACGCCCCGGACAGGGTAATCATATAGCGCCCGTCTTCGGTCTCGGAGAAGGCGGTCAGCTTACCTGCGCAGCCAATGCTGTGAAGCTTGCCGGATGCCCCCGGCGCATCATAAGGCTGGACCATCCCGATCAATCGGTTGGACGTTTTCAAAACATCATCCAGCATCGCCAGATAGCGCGGCTCGAACAAATGCAGTGGCAAGCGCGAACGCGGCAAAAGCAGCGCGCCCGGCAGGGGAAACACCGGAATGATGTCTGGCAGATCAGTTGATGATATCATGACCATCGATCTAGCCCGTCGCAGGCGTCAGGCAAATATCATCGACGACAGTTTGCGCCGCCCGTTCAGCACGATCGGGTCCTTGGCATCCCGCGCCTCGAATATGGTGAAAAGCTGTGCCTTGGCGGCACCGTCATTCCATTCGCGGTCACGCCGGAACAGCTCCAGCAATTCATCCACGGCATCTTGAACCTTGCCATTGGCATACAGCGCCTTTGCCAGATCGAACCGGGCCTGAAGGTCGGCGGGTTCGGCATCCACCTTGGCCTGCAACTCCGCCACCGGGCCGGCCTGCGCCGCCTCGCGGGCAAGGGTGATCTGCGCATGGACCGCCTCTAGCAGCGGATCCTTGGAAATCTCGGCGGGGGCACCGTTCAGGATCGCCTCTGCCTCGTCCACTTCGTCCAGCGCCAGATAGGACCGGACCAGACCGGCATAGGCCGCAGCATTTGCAGGGTCTTCCTGTAGGATCGCAGCGAATGTTTCAGCGGCATCCGCAGCGGCGCCTTCATCCAGCATCTGGTTGGCGGCCTCGATTGCGGCTGTCAGCCCGTCATCCTCGGGTTCACCTGCAAGGGCTGCGATTTTCTCGACAAAGGCATCGACCTGCGATGGCGGCAACGCACCCTGAAATCCGTCGACCGGCTGCCCCTTGTGAAAGGCATAGACCGTCGGGATCGACTGCACCTGCAACTGGCCTGCGTAAACCTGATTGGCGTCCACATCGATCTTGATCAACTTGACCCGGCCCTTTGCCTTTTGCACCGCCGCCTCGATCGCGGGGCCAAGCGTTTTGCACGGGCCGCACCATTTCGCCCAGAAATCCACGATGACCGGAACGGTTTGCGAGGCTTCGATCACGTCCGCGCCAAAGCTAGCGTCGGTGCCGTCCTTGATCAGGTCACTGTCTGTGTCGGGGGTCGCGTTAAGTTCCAGCATGGTCTGTTCTCCTTGATGGCGTGTTGGCCCCTATATGTGCATAAGCGGGCCCAAGGCCAAGGGGCAAAGCCGCTTTCGATTGATGCAAAAGGACCAGGGACGAAACCCATGCAACCAAAACTTGCCGCCATCGCGGTTGTCATTCACGAAAAGCGGGTGCTGCTGGCGCGCCGCAAGAATGAACCCAATGCCGGTTTATGGGGCTTTCCCGGCGGTCATGTGGACCCCGGGGAAACGGCCCTTGCCGCCGCAGTGCGTGAACTGGCCGAGGAAACATCCGTGGTCGCGACACCGCTGCGTTATCTGACAAATGTTGACGTCATCGTTCATGACAACACAGGCGCATTGCAATTCCATTTCCTGCTGGCGGCGGTCCTGTGCCGCTATGAACACGGCAAGCCGTTGGCAAATGACGATGTCAGCGATGCGGCCTGGGTGCCGCTGGACGACGTTGCGGCACTGAATGTCAGCCCCAATGTCCTGATGGTTCTGGACCTGGCAAAAGCGTAAAGTTGGGGGTCACCCCCAGCCGGACTATTCGACCACACCGACAATCGGGCCCAGCTGAAAACCGAAATCCGACCGCCCCAGCGCGGGCGCATACAACCGCGACACCTTGCCGTCGAAATACAGTGCATTCGGCAGTTTCAGAAAATCCCGGAACAGCGCCCCAAATTCGTGAAATGTCACCGACGTGTTGGAAATGACAAATACAGCGCGCGTGCCATCCGCCGTGGTGCCGACCCCGTTGCGGATAAAGCGCGATGTGCTGTCCGGCAGGAACCGTGGGTGCAGCGCCCCGTCAATCACCAGCATCGGACCGGATTGCGTTGCATCACGGCAGACGGGTTTGGCGGCGACAAAGCGCAGGGTTTCATAGACCTGTGCGGTCTTGTCCGTGATGCAAAACACCCCGTTGGGCAACAGGCCGAAATTTCCGGGGCCTGCATTGGGAACGACGCGCATCGTCTGCACACCGTTTTCCAGATAATACCCGACCGGCGCGCGGTCAGGGTGATACATGCCCGCATTCATGCCAAAGGCCAGCCGCTGGCCTGCCAGCCCGTCGTCAACGGCACTGAAACTACCCAGCACGCTGCCGCTTTCGTCGCTGTGAAACAGGCGCACATCCTCTCGGGCGGGATCGACGGTGCAGGCGGTATAACTGTTGCCCTGATAGGTGATATCCGCGCAGGTCACCGCCGCTGCGGGCGTTGCAAACCACATCAGGGCCAATACGACCCAGCGCATCAGTCGTCCAGATCCTGCCGCACGTGATCTTCCTCCAGCAGGGCGCGGGTGGCGTCCATCTGGTCAAAGGTGCCATCAATCTCGAACCGCAGTTCGGGTGCGAATTTCATCGTGCCGCCCTTGACCACCAGATGCCGGATTTCATACCGGTTACGGCGCAGCGCCGCCAGCGCCTCTTCCTTGCCCTGTCCGCCAAGGGGCAGCACGAATGCTGTCGCAATGCGCAGGTCCGGTGTCATCCGCACCTCGCCCACTGTGATCGACATGCGCGCCAGTTCATCATCGTGCACGTCGCCACGTTGCAGCACCTCTGACAGGATGCGGCGGAATTGTTCGCCCACCCGCAGCATCCGCTGCGTTGGGGCCTTGCCATCTCGGTTCGTGTTCTTTGCCATGACATGCATGTAATCGCTGTGCGGACAGATGCCAAGCAAGGCTTTGCGCTACGGGCAATCCGCCGCTAAGACAGGGGCGAACAATCGGGGGCATGCACCATGAACGACACACCGGGTATCGTGATCACAGGCGGATCGGGCCGAATGGGTCAATCGCTGATAAAGGCCGTGCTGGCATCGGACAAATGCCATCTGGTCGGCGTGTTGGAACGCAATGGGCACGACTGGATCGGGCAAGACATCGGCACCGCCATGGGCGGCCAGCCCGTGGGTGTGGCCGTGACCGATGACGCGCTAGAGGCGTTTGCCAGGGCACAGGCAGTCATAGACTTTACCGCGCCCGCCGCGACCGTGCAGTTTGCCGAGCTGGCCGCGCAGGCCCGCGCCGTGCATGTGATCGGCACCACCGGGCTGTCGGACGAAGATTTGCGCGCGATCAACGCCGCCGCGCGTCACGCAGTGATCGTGCGTGCGGGGAACATGTCACTGGGGGTGAACCTGCTGGTAAAACTGACCCAACAGGTCGCCGCCGCACTGGACGCAGATTTCGACATCGAGGTGATCGAGGCGCACCATAACCAAAAGGTCGATGCCCCATCCGGCACCGCCCTGATGCTGGGCGAGGCCGCCGCCGCAGGGCGCGGCGTGTCGCTGGATGATGTGCGCGACAGCGGGCGCGACGGCATGACAGGTGCGCGGCGGCGCGGCGATATCGGCTTCTGCGCCATTCGCGGCGGGGATATTGTTGGTGAACATGACGTGCTGTTCGCCGCCGCCGGTGAACGGATCGTGCTGCGCCATATCGCGACCGACAGGTCGATTTTCGTGCGCGGCGCGCTGCGTGCGGCCCTGTGGGGGCAGGACAAACGCCCAGGCGAATACGATATGGTCGATGTTTTAGGGCTATAGTGCGTCAAAGTGAACCAGCAGGTCGGGTATTGCGTAGAAAGGGCAAACTTATCAAATCCCGAGGTGTCTGATGAAACGTCATCTTATTGCACTGCTTCTTGCCTTTGCGCCTGCCCCGGCTTTCGCCGAAAGCTATGTCTCGGTGATGGACAAAGACACGTTCCTGTCCTTGATCGATGGCCGCCAACTGCGGCACGGCTTTTATCCGATAACCCTGAATGTGCTGGGAAACGGCGAGATCCAAGGCAGCGCCATTGGCTGGGACATTACCGGCAGTTGGGACTGGCAGGACGGGTATTTCTGCCGTGATCTGACCTGGGGCGGTGATCCGCTGGGGTATAACTGCCAACTGGTCGAGGTCCGCAGCGACGGCAGGATTCGCTTTACCGTGGATCGCGGCGCGGGCGATTCCGCAGCTTTCCGCTTACGGTAAGGGGGCGACCGGATCTGCCGCGGGGTAAATCCGCAATTAACCTTGCCATTTCGACTTTCCCGTCAAAGGGTGGTGCATCCGCGTGAATACGCGTGACATAAATCCAATTTGCGCCGGCCAACGGCGCATCCTAAAGGGGAGATTATCATGACATTGAAAACCAGACTGATGGCCACCAGCGCCGCGATCCTGATCGCCGCCACCGGCGCGGCCAATGCCGATGCGCATGCAACGCACCCTGTCACGGGCGAAACCCTCGCCTCTGACCAGACATTCACCTATCGCGTGGGTGACGAAAGCCCGTCTTATGATCCCGGTCTTGTCGAGGATGTTGACGGTTCCGACGTTGTCCGCGACCTGTTCGAGGGTCTGATGAACCAGGATGCCGCCGGCAACCTGATTCCCGGCGTGGCGACAGGCTACACCGTCAGCGATGACAAACTTGTGTATACCTTTACCCTGCGCGACAACGCCAAATGGTCCAACGGCGACCCTGTGACCGCAGGCGATTTCGTCTATGCGTGGCGCCGCGCCGCATCGCCCGAACTGGCATCGCCCTACAGCTGGTATATCGAGCTGATGTCGATCGAAAACGCATCCACCGTGATCGCGGGTGACATGGCCCCGTCCGAACTGGGCGTCACCGCCATCGACGATACCACGCTGCAGGTGCGGCTGTCCCAGCCCCTGCCCTATTTCGCGCAGATGGTGACGCATGGCACGACCTTCCCCGTGCATCAGGCCACGGTCGAGGCACATGGCAGCGACTGGGTTCTGCCTGAAAACATGGTGTCGAACGGGGCCTATGTGCTGACCGAATTCGTGCCCCAGGAACGGCTGGTCCGCGAACGCAACCCGATGTATTGGAACAACGACGCAACGATCCTTGATAAGGTCGTCAAGCTGGTGGTTGCCGATGAAAACGTGGCGCTGACACGCTATCTGGCGGGCGAGCTGGATCGCACCGATGTGCCCGCAGGCCAGTTCCCGCGCCTGTCCGAACAATACCCCGATCAGGCGGTTTCCGTGCCACAAGCCTGTTCGTATTATTATATGTTCAACCTGCGAGATAACGCACCCGACCACATTCAAGACCCCAACGTGCGCAAGGCGCTTAGCCTTGCGATTGACCGCGACATCATCACCGGCGCGGTGCTGGCGGGCGGGCAAAAGCCAGCTTACACCTTTACCCATTGGGCCACTGCGGGCTTTGAAACACCCGATATCCCCATGGCGTCGATGACGCAGGACGAACGCAACGAAATGGCACAGGAATTGCTGACGCAGGCGGGCTATGGGTCCGACAATCCGCTGTCCATTGATCTGGTCTATAACACCGATGAATCACACAAGTCCGTCGCACTGGCTGTCAGCCAGATGTGGAAACAGACGCTGGGTGTCGAAACCACGCTGGCCAATCAGGAGTGGCAGACATTCCTGGAGGCACGCGGCAGCGGCGACTATGAGGTTGCGCGCGGCGGTTGGTGTGCAGATTATAACGAGGCATCGACATTCCTTGACCTGATGCAATCGGAATCCGGCTATAACGACAGCAAATACATCAACCCCGAGGTTGACGCCCTGCTGGCCGAGGCCAAGACATCCGACAACCCGCAGCCGCTTTATGACCGGGTCGAGGAATTCATCGCGCAGGATACGCCGATCATCCCGATCTATCATTATGCCGCAGTGGATATGTTCGCATCCGACCTCAAGGGCTGGCCCTACGAGAACTTTGAGCAGAACTGGTATTCGCGCGACCTGTATAAAGTGGCTGAATAACCTATTCTGACCCCACACCGCGCCCTGCAAAATACCGGGGCGCGGTGATCCTATTTATGGATCCTGCCCCATGTTCAGCTTTGTCGCCCGCCGCCTTGCCGTGGCCATCCCGACGCTTTTGATCCTTGTCGTCTTGTCGTTCATCCTGATGTATGCTGCCCCCGGCGGCCCATTCAATTCCGAACGCCCCCTGCCGCCTGCGGTTCTGGCAAATATCGAGGCGAAATACGGGCTGGATCAGCCGTTCTGGAAACAGATCGTCACTTACGTTTGGAGCGTGGTCACCCAGTTCGATTTCGGCCCTTCGTTTCAGTATAAGGACCGCAGCGTCAACGATGTGATTGCCCAAGGGTTTCCCGTCACAATGACCTATGGGTTCTGGTCCTTTGTCGTGGCCGTCACCGTCGGTGTGTCGCTGGGTGTCGCGGCGGCGATCAGGCAGAATACATGGCTGGATTATCTGGCTGTCGGCATTTCCATCGGCGCACAGGTGTTGCCGAATTTCGTGATGGCGCCAATCCTTTTGCTGATCTTCACGCTATGGCTGGGCTGGTTGCCGGGCGGCGGCTGGAATGGCGGGCAGTGGCAATACCTGATCATGCCGGTCATCGCACTATCCACATCCTATATGGCCTCGATCGCGCGGATCACCCGGTCGTCGATGCTAGAGGTGCTGAACGCCAATTTCATCCGCACCGCACAGGCCAAGGGACTGCCCATGCGCCGCATCATCTGGAAACACGCCATGAAACCCGCAATGCTGCCGGTGCTGTCCTATCTGGGACCGGCGTTCGTGGGGATGATCACCGGATCGGTCATTATCGACGTGTTTTTTTCCACCGGCGGGATCGGGCAGTTTTTCGTCAATTCCGCATTCAACCGCGATTATTCCGTCATCATGGGAATCACCATTCTGGTGGGCGCCCTGACGATCCTGTTCAACCTTGTCGTCGATATCCTTTATGCATGGATCGACCCCAAGATCCGGTATTAAGGGGCGCAAGATGTTACCCAATCCCGCAACAGTGGAATCCGTCGCCGAGGCGATGAACATGGCCGAGGTCAAGGGCCGGTCACTCTGGGCCGATGCGCGCCAGCGGTTCTTGCACAACAAGGCCGCAGTGGTGTCGTTGGTCATCCTTGCGCTGGTCGGCGGGTTTGCCCTGTTCGGTGGCCTGCTGGCGCAATATGAAAACGATTTTGTCGATTTCACCCTGATCGGCAGCAATGCCTACAGGGGCGTTCCGTCATTCGAAACGGGCCATTTCTTCGGCACCGACAACAGCGGGCGCGACCTGTTCGCACGCACCGTGCAGGGCACCGGCATTTCGCTGATGGTGGGAATCGTCGGCGCACTGGTCGCGGTGGTCGTCGGCACGCTTTATGGCGCGACGGCGGGGTATTTCGGCGGGCGTACTGACGGGATCATGATGCGCATCGTCGATGTGCTGATGTCGATCCCGTTCATGTTCGTGCTGATCCTGATGCTGGTGATTTTCGGGCGGTCCATTTTCATGCTTTTTCTGGGCATCGGCCTGATTTCATGGCTGGACATGGCGCGGATCGCACGCGGCCAGACACTGGCCATCAAGAACAAGGAATTCGTCGAGGTCGCCCATGCGACCGGCGTTCACCCGATCAAGATCATCCTGCGCCACATTGTGCCCAACCTGCTGGGCATCGTGATCGTCTATGCCACGCTGCTGGTGCCCAACATGATCATTTTCGAAAGCTTCATCAGCTTTCTGGGCCTTGGCGTGCAGGAACCCGCCACTTCGCTGGGCGCACTGATCAACGAAGGCTCCAGCACCATGCAATACGGGTATTACTGGCAGATCGCCTTTCCGCTTTTCTTCTTTGTCGTCACAATCTTCGCCTTTTTCTTCGTCGGCGATGGGCTGCGTGACGCGCTTGACCCCAAGGACAGCTGAACCATGCTATTGGAAGTCGAAAATCTGCATGTGACATTCACCACCGGCGACGGGGATGTGAACGCGGTCAACGGCGTGAACTTTGCCATCGACAAGGGTGAAACGCTGGCGATTGTCGGCGAAAGCGGGTCGGGAAAATCGCAGACCGCTTTTGCCGCGATGGGTCTCTTGGCCAAGAACGGGCGCGCCACGGGCGAGGCACGTTTTGACGGCAAGAACCTTCTGGCGATGAACCAACGCGCCCTGAACAAGATCCGCAGTCAGGATATCGCGATGATCTTTCAGGATCCGATGACATCGCTGAACCCCTATCTGCGGATCAGCGACCAGATGGCCGAGGTGCTGATGCTGCACAAGGGCATGGGCAAATCTGCCGCCATCGCGGAATCCGCACGCATGCTGGACGCCGTGCGCATCCCCGACGCCCGCGCCCGGATCACCATGTTCCCGCATGAATTTTCCGGCGGCATGCGCCAGCGGATCATGATCGCCATGGCGCTGCTGTGTCAGCCCCGCCTGCTGATCGCGGATGAACCGACCACGGCGCTGGATGTGACCGTGCAGGCGCAGATCATGCAGGTCTTGTCAGATATCCGCAGTGATTTCGGGGCGGCGGTGATCCTGATCACCCATGACCTTGGTGTCGTGGCAGGGTTCTGCGACCGGACGCTGGTCATGTATGGCGGCCAGATCATGGAAGAAGGGCCGACCGATGATCTGTTCGCCAGTCCCAGCCACCCCTATACCAGCGGCCTGTTGCGCGCCGTCCCGCGCCTTGACCGCGATGATGCAAAGCTGGCCACCATCGCGGGCGAACCGCCCGACATGTCCCGCCTGCCTGCCGGTTGCCCATTCTCGCCCCGTTGCGCACAGGCGCTGGACAACTGCCGCACCGATAAACCCATGCTTGAAAAGATCAAAACCCGCCGCCGCGCCTGCCACCTGCCCATAGCAGAGGTCGCATGATGTCCCCGATCCTCTCAGTTCGCGATCTGTCGGTCACATTCGACGTGCGCCGCCCCGGGTCATGGCCATGGACCCCGCCGCGCAAACTGCACGCCGTATCACAGGTGTCGTTCGATCTTGCCCCCGGCGAATGTCTTGGCATCGTCGGCGAAAGCGGATCGGGAAAATCCACGCTGGCTCGCGCCATCGTCGGCACGATCCCGTCGTCGGGCGGCAACATCATGTTCGAAGGCGCGGACCTTGCCAACATGGACCCCCGCCAGCGCCGCGTGCACCGGCGCGACGTGCAGATGATCTTTCAGGATCCGCTGGCCGCATTGAACCCGCGTATGACCGTGGGTGATATCATCGCCGAACCACTGGTCACCCACGAGCCCAAGACACCGCGGGCACAGGTCAAGGCAAGGGTCCGCGACCTGATGGAAAAGGTCGGCCTGCTGCCCAACCTGATCAACCGCTATCCGCATGAATTTTCCGGCGGCCAGTGCCAGCGCATCGGGATCGCCCGCGCGCTGATCCTGAAGCCGAAACTGCTGATCTGCGACGAACCGGTTTCGGCGATCGATGTGTCGGTGCAGGCGCAGGTGATCAACCTGCTGATGGATTTGCAGCACGACATGGGGCTGTCGATGATTTTCATCGCCCATGACCTGAGCGTGGTCAAACATATCAGCGACCGCACGCTGGTGCTGTATCTGGGGCGCGTGATGGAAACCGCCGCCAGCGGCACGCTGACAACAGCGCCTGAACATCCCTACACGCAGGCATTGATTGCATCGGTGCCGATCCCCGATCCGGTGCTGGAACGCGCCCGCCCCCGCCCCATTCTGGAAGGCGAATTGCCCTCGCCGCTGTCGCCGCCGTCGGGCTGCGTCTTCCGCACCCGCTGCCCCAAGGCGCAGGCAAGTTGTGCCGGCGCGCGTCCGCTGTTGCAGGACCTTGGCAGCAGTCACCAGGTCGCCTGTCCTTTCCACAAAGCGGAACATGTGCTGGCCGTCAACGGCTAGGGTGCGACGATAGCATCCCTATACGCCAAGCAGCGCTTGCGCTAAGGCACTCGGGCAATACACAGATCAAGGATCACACCATGACCGACCTGGCCCCAAAGAAACCGCGCCGCCGCATCGGCGCGCTTGTCGCTGGTGGCGTGATTGTTCTGGCCGCGGGCGTGTTCACCTTTGGCCTTCAGGGCGCCTATGCGCAGATGCATGGGCACGGCGCGAACGGCATGGGCCACGACATGGCGAATATGCCTGGCCTGCGCGGTCTCGATGCGACGCCCGAAGAATCCGCCGAACTGGCCGTGATGTTCCAGAACTTTCCCAAGATCACCCGCGAGGTCACGAACCTGCCAAACGGGATCAGCACCGTCACCCTTTCACAGGATGAAGACCTTATGAACACCGTGGTCAGCCATGTGGTCGGCATGATCAACCGCGTCGAAGAAGGGCGCGACCCGCAGGTGTTCATCCAAAGCCCGACGCTGGATATCCTGTTTGACCGGCGCGACAGCATCGTGACCGAAATCGACATGACCGTTCAGGGCATCGTTGTGATCCAGACATCAGACGACCCGGCGGTCGTGGCCGCCCTACAAACCCATGCCGCAGAAGTCACCGACATGGTGGACCGGGGCATGCAGGCCGTACACGAGGCGATGATGCGACGGGCGGGAAATTGACCTAATAGTCCCGCTCAAAGAAAATGCCGATGCTGCTTTCCCCATCCTGATCGACGCTACCCTTGGCCGTGATTTCGCGGGTCAGATCAAGGTTCAGATTGATTTCGGTGTCACCCTCGCTGGTGACAGTCACATCGGTATAGATATTCTCTGACAGGTATTTCCCCGCGCGCACGGCGGTTGCGCCTTCTTCGTCCGTCGTGACATCGAAATCATCCAGCCCGATATTGCTGCGCAACCGGTCAAGCGCGCCACCGCCACGCCCCGCCAGCGTCGAGATCGCGGATGCAAGCTGCACCGCCTGAAACGGGCTGATACTTTCCAGATTGCGGCCAAAGATCAGCTGCGACAACACCTCGTCCTGCGGCAGTTCGGGAACAGATTCAAACCGAACCTCGGGTTCACTGGCCGGCCCTTCGACGACGATGCTGATCGTCGTTCCCGTGTCGGTCTGGGTCGTGGCGACCAGCCGGATGAACGGCACGAAATCCCCTTGCAACGATGCATTCCCTTCCGTCAGATCAAAGCGTTGTTGCAGGATGTCGATACGCCCGCGGATCAGTTCGAACCGGCCCGTCGGGATGACGTTGGCTGTCGTTCCGCCGATGGTCAGCCGCCCGCCCAGTTCCGCGTCCAGCCCACGCCCCCGGATAAAGATGCGCGATGGCGCATCAATGACGATATCCAGTGGATAGGCCCGCCGTGGTCCTGCGTTTTCTGCGCCATTGCCGTTGCCGTTCACGGACACACCTGCCCGCGCCAGCGTGCGTCGCACGGCGGCATCCGCACCCACATGCACCACGTCGGGCAATTCACCCAGACTGGTGATGCTGGATGACGGCACGCGGATATCGGTCTGCCCCAGTGCCAACCGCCCGGCCACGCGCGCGCCCCCCTGCAACGGCCCGACCAGTGTAACCGTGCCCGATACCTCGGTCGCGTAGAGTTCGGGGTCTTTCAACACCACGTTATTCAGCCGCAATGCGATATCGGCATTGTTGGGCGCATCGAACCGAACCGGGCCGGTGATGGTTAAGTTGCCTCCGCTTTCCACATTGGCGCGCAGGTCGATCTGCGCCGCCCCGTTCCCCAGCCGGATCGCACCACCGATATCCTCCAGCGCCTGTGCCAGCGTCGGCGCGGCCAAGCGCCCTTGGGAAAATGTCACCTGCCCGCCCAGCGACGACAGCGCAGGCGGCCCGTTGACCGACAGATCGAAATTCGCGGTCCCGCTAAGCCTGCGCGGATCAATCGCCGTATTGGCCAGCGCCAAGGGTGCGCTGCCGTCGATATCAATATTCAACTGGCCTTGCTGGCTGATCTGTCCGACAACCTGCGCACCCAATCCCCCCGGCCCGGTGCCGGTGGCGTCAATGCCCCAGTTGCCCGCGTCATCCAGTGACGCGCTGCCCGTGGCGCGCACCGGCCCGCTGATCTGGTCGGTCAGCACGCCCACGTTGCGCAAACTGGCGTTGAACCGGCCCTGCCCCACGCCCGCGCGGCCATTCAGCGCGCCAACGATGGACAGTTCCGGCGTCGACACCTCCAGCGTGCGGATTGCATAGATACCGTCTGCCAGACCCACATCGGCATTGATCCGCCCTGTGCCGGCCAACAGGACATCGGCGGTCGGGTTCCCGACGGCAAGGTTTTCGCTGCGCAGGCGCACATTGGCGTCAAACCGGCTAAGGTCGGGCAGAACAGACCCGGACACGTTCAGATCAACGGATCCTGCAATCGGCTGACCCACCAGCGCACGATAGGCCGCCAGATCGGCCAGTTGCGCGCTCAGATCACCTGTCACCGCATAGGCGTCAGCGGGGGCGGCAACGGTGGCGTCCAACCCGATATTCACACCGGGGCCGTCTGCAGTCAGGGTCACATCGGTCGTATTTTCCGCCGCAGGCACGGCATCGATGGCGATGGTCAGCGGCCCGTTCAGGCTGGGGTCCAACACCGCCGTATCGGCGATTCGCAGGTCCAGACTGGCGGCCATCGGACCGCCGGGTTGCAACGCTGCATCGCCAGTGGCGCGCAACGCCGGTGTGATCAGCTGCAGATCAGATACGCGAAAGGCATTTTCCGCTGAGCGGGCCAGCGACCCGCTGAATTGCCCGCGCCCTGCCAACAACGGATCGGCCCGATCTATCCCGGTCACAAGATCGGTCGTCTGCGCCTGCACGTCCAGATCGAACAAAAGCCCGTCTGTAGCCAGTTCACCCGCCAGATCAATGCGGGCCGTCCCGCTGATCGGTTGGCGGGCAAGGGCAGCATAGGTTGACATATCCGCGATATTGGCCGTGGCAGTTGCGTTAAACACCTGCCCTGCCTCTGCCGGTGTCATTGTGCCGCGTGCATCAAGGGTGGCGTCCGGACCAGTGGCCGCGATATCGAAATCGGCGACACCTTCGGCAGACAGCACCACCTGACCGGTGGCGGTGGCAGGGCCGCGCAGGTCTGGAATCACGATGGAAACATCATTCAACCGGGCATTGAAACGGGCATCACTGCCTGCGCTGGTCAGATCGGCATTGGCGGTAAACAGCGCCGCAGGCGTTGCAACGCGCAGCGACTCCAGCCGTGTTCCGGCGGTATCGCGCACAGCGCGGGCCGACACTGTCCCTGTTCCCGCAAGCACCGCATCGGCCTGCGGGGTTCCGACAGACAGATCCGTGGTTGTGCCGCTCATGGTAATATCGAACAACCCGTCCAGCGGCGTCGCGCCCAGCCGGATCGCCAGTTCGGCCCCGCCGCCCAGATCACGCCCCGCCAGGGTTGAAAAACGGCCCAGCCCTTCAACGGCCAGATTTGCCGCCGCCTGCGTGCGAAAACCTGAATCGGCGCCTTCAATCGTCGCATTGGCCTGTGCGTTCACACCAGCCCCTGACAGGGTCAGGCGGGTTATTTCCACCGGGCTCCCCTCCGTGCGGCGGGCCACGAATTCACCTGTCAGTTCATTGCCAAAGGCCGCAGCCGCACCTGCATCATCCAGTTGCAGCCCCGCCGCCCCATAGCGCAGGTTGGCCGTGACCTGCCCGAACAGATCACCCTCGCCCGGGCGCAGGATACCGCCGCCTTGCAGGCTGATCCGGTCCACCGACAGGCCCGGACGGGTCAGGCCCGTCACGACAATATCAGCGCGCCAATCATCGGATGTAGACGCATCATAAGTGACCGCCAGATCAGCACCGTCCAGAAAGGTGCGCGGCCCCGACAGCGGCAAGAGCACCGGCTCCCCATCCGTGACGCTGACCCCCCCGGTCAGGTCGATACGTTCCGGCCAGCCCTGCGGGCCGATCTGCACAGAGCCCGACAAGTTCAACCGCTGCGACTTCAGTTCCAACGCGGAGACGTCGACACGGCCATCTTGTGGCAACAGCACATCGGCGATCAGGCTGGCGTCATCTCCAAAAAACCCCCGATAGTCGGGCGCGAACAGCGGTGAAACATCACCCCCTACATCCAACCGCACACGGCGGCCTGTGGCGGTTTCGGTCAGTCCGAACGTGCCATTCAGCCGGTCCTGCCCATCCGTGGCGACCGCCAGCGTGGCGGTGTAATCGGTCAACGGCGCGGTGCCTTCGACCACCAACCGCACGGCTGGCCGCCCGGGCAGGTCAAGCAGCCCGGCGGCAATCCCGTCGGGGCCTTCCTGCATTTTCAGCGAAAGGCCCAGCACACGGGTTTCGTTCACGTAGCTGCCGATCAGTTCGAAATCGCCCTGCTTGCCATCCAGCCGCTGCGCCAACATATTGGCGTTCCCCTCGCCGTCACGCAACTGTGCGCTGCCGGTCAGGCGCAGGGCCACAGGTTCACCCAGAAACGCTGGCCCCAGTTCGACACGGTCAATATTCAGGCGGTCAAGCGATATCCCCACCGGCAGTTCCGGCAAGGCAAATGGCTCCGCCTCGGGCGACGGGGTGCTGTCACCGATTTCCGCAACGGGCGGGCGACTGACGATGATGCTTGCCGCACTCAGTTCCTCTACGTCGATCTGGCGGCGCAGCAGAGCGGCCCTGCTCCAGATCAGGGAGACGTCTTCAAGCGTCAGCCAGATGCCCTCTTCGTCGGCCACGGTCAGACGTTCGATGGTCGCATTCGATGAAAGCGCACCGGCAAATCCGGTGATGGTTACGATCCGCCCCGCACCCGACAGATTATCCTCGATCAAGCCTTGCAGGTAGCCCCTGTCTTCTTCCGGGGTTTGCCCCATGGCGGCAAAAGGGGCGACCAACAGCGCGGTTATCAGTAAAAGAATTCTCAAAACGCTTGCCCAATCCCGATGTAAACTTGCAGATTTTCGCCCGCATTATCGCCACTCGCCTGCGTCCCCAGATCAAGTCGGATCGGTCCGATCCCGGTATTGTACCGCAACCCGACCCCCGCACCGGCGTGCCAATCGCCATCTTCCAGCGGCACAGCAGTATCGCCAATATGGCCAATGTCGTAAAACCCGACCAGCGCGATATTGCCTGTCACGGCGAACCGCGCCTCGAGTTGGGCACCGGTGAACGATGTGCCACCAGTGGTCACGGTATCGCCCCCGATCACCCGTTCAATCCCGAGCGATTTGTAAGGCTGGCCGCGCACGGTGCCGCCACCACCCGAATAGAACAGGAAATCGGCTGGCGCATCACTCACCCCCGCCCCGACAAGGCTGCCCAGTTGCGCACGGGCGGCAAAGGTCACAGGGCGGGTCTCTCCAAAAGTCAGATAGCCCCGTGCATCGGTAAAAATACGCGCGCCGGTCACGTCACCATCCACACTGACAAAGGGCGTTGTGCTGATGTCCGCATAATAGCCCGCGCTGGCATCGGTCGGCACATCGCGCCGGTCCAGCGTTGCCTGCAACGGCAAGGTCAGCAGCGTGTATTCGCGCGTGCCAAGGTCGCTTTCTTCGCGTGCGGTCAGAAGCCCGACGCCTGCCTCGACCGTCAGATCATCACTCAATATCCGCGTGAACCCGATCTCGGTCGAGATTTTGTCAATCAGGTAATCCGGTTCGTCCTCGCGCGCGATCTCTCCTCGGATAAAAAGCTCGGTATCGGGGCCAAAGGTGGCTGGCCGCGTGAAATTACCGCGCAACGCATAATCGGTGCCGCCGGTTTCGCCCTCGATCCCGGCGATTTCAGCGTCAATGCGCAGGCGTTCGGCCCCGCCCAGCAAATTCCGGTGCAGCCAGAATGACGACACGGTCACCCCTTCGATCGACGCCAACTCCAGACCGAAACCAATCCGGCGCGGTTTGGATTCCGCGATTTGCGCGTTGATTTGCAGGGTGTTATCGGGTCCAATTTCTTCGGCTTCGGTCAGGGCGGCGCTGTCAAAGGTGCCGGTGCGCCGCAGCCGCTGCGCGGCGCGCGCGACTTCGGCGGGGGAATACACCGCACCCTGGGGCAGGCCCGCGATTTCACGGATGCGATCATCGCTGACAACGCGGTTGCCAGACACAGACAGCCCTCCGAACCGCAGCCTTGGCCCTGGGTCCAGCGTGACATCCACGTCCAATGCATTGGCTTGATGACGTGCGATGATTCGTTCGCCCGTGACACGTGCCTTGGCAAACCCCTGATCGCGCCAACTGGTCAACCCCGCGTCGACGGCAGTTCTGATCCGTTCAGAGCGGGCCGGCTGCCCGGTTGTGAAATCCTCGGGCAGGATCGCCTGCGGTGGCAACGGTGCGATGGACAAATCGCCAAACGCAAACAACGGCCCCGCATTTACCGTGATCACGATATCATTGATCGGATCGGGGGCTGACAGTGGTTCGATCGACGCGGCCTGGACCCCGTCAATGGTGATGGAAACAGTGCCGGAATAATAGCCCGCCGCGTAAAGTGCCGTCAGCAGACGCCGGTAATCAGCGCGCGCTGCCGCAACAAAATCCTGCGGAACGGCATCAGCATTGTCGCGCAGATCAACCAGCAGTGATGCCTCGTTCAACGCACCGCTCACCTGATCTGCATCAAGCCGGACCGTCTGCGCCTCTGCCGTCGACGTGCAAAGAACGGCCCCCAAAAGTAGCCAAGTCTTTTTCAAAGCGCGGAGCCCCCGCCATTTGTCGTTCATTGTCAGAGTTTATCCTATCGCAGACACTGGCCGAAGGCCATTCACTTCCCGATCACCACACTGGCACAAATCGTTTTGGTCACGCCAATTCCTGTGTCCGTTGTAACGTGTTGCGTGTAAAGGAGGTGTCAACCCCGCCGCAAACGCCCGCCGGCAACAGCGAAAAGCAGCACAGTGTGATTCAAGATTGGCTTGAAACCCTGTCGGCGAAAGGGTTTGCCGGATATCGCACCGCTGCCAGATACAACCCCATTGGCGGGCTGACCGGCCCACATGCCGCACGGTCGCGGGCCTTTAGCGCGGCGGCCACGTCATCGGGCGTCAATGCCCCCGCGCCGACCCGTTCCAGCGTGCCGACGAAACTGCGCACCTGGTTGTGCAGAAATGACCGGGCCCGCACATGGAACCTGTATTCTGTTCCGTTCGTGCGGGAAATCACCTCAACCCGCAGTTCATCCAGCGTTTTGACAGGACTTTTCGCCTGACAGATCGACGACCGAAAGGTGGTGAAATCATGATGCCCCACCAGTCGGTTGGCTGCCGCCTGCATCGCCTCGGCGTCCAGATCGTGTTTGACCCGCCAGAACTGCCCCACCTCGAACGTCAGCGGCGCGCGCCGCGAGATCAGGCGAAACAGATACTGCCGTTCGACCGCATCGAAACGCGCATGCCAATCGTCGGCCACACGCGCACAGGCCAGAATAGCGACCGGATCGGGTTTCAGGTGGTAGTTCAACGCCTCGGACAAACGAAAGGGGTCCCAGTCGCGCGCCAGATCACAATGTGCCACCTGCCCCAGGGCATGCACGCCTGCATCCGTGCGCCCTGCGGCGGCAATGGCGTGTTCGCGCGGTTCCAGCTTGGCCAGAGCAGCCTCGATCGTCGCTTGCACGGATGGGTGCGCGGTCTGGCGCTGCCACCCCGAAAAGGGCGCGCCGTCATATTCAACAAGAAGAGCAAAACGTGGCATCAGGTTGGATTAGGGGCGCTGCCGCGCAAAATCAATCCCTACACATCCCCGTTTGTCGCGCCTATCTTGCCCACAAGAATTGAAAGGCTTCGCTTTGGTAATTTCAGCCCTTGCCGATCAGATTGTCCGCCGCGTCGAAGGCGTGACGGATGCGCTGACCGCCCCCTTTTCCGATCAGGTGATCCGGTTGGGTGTCACGGGCCTTTCGCGGGCGGGCAAGACTGTGTTCATCACATCGCTGGTGGCAAACCTGATGGATCGGGGCCGGATGCCGGGGCTGGCTGCTGTCGGTGCGATCCGCACGGCCTATCTGCAACCACAGCCCGACGATACAATCCCGCGTTTCCGATACGAGGATCATCTGGCCCGCCTGACCGCCCCCGACCCAAGCTGGCCGCAGGGCACGCGCCAGATCAGCGAACTGCGCCTGTCGCTGCGGGTGCAGCCGCGCGGATTGCTGGCGGGGTTTTCAGGGCCCCGCACCGTGCATATCGACATCGTGGATTATCCGGGCGAATGGCTGCTTGATCTGGGGCTGCTCGATCAATCCTATGCAGAATGGTCGCGCGCCGCACTTGCCCGCGCCAAGGGCCGGCCCGGCGGCGACGCCTATCTGGCGCTGCTTGGCACGGCTGACCCCGGTGCGCCCCTGGATGAGCCACAGGCGCAACAGCTGGCGCAAACCTATACCGCGCATCTGGAGGCGTCGCGCAAGGCCGGTTTTTCCGACTGCACGCCGGGGCGGTTCCTGCTGCCCGGCGATCTGGCCGGATCACCGGTGCTGACATTTGCGCCGCTGCCCGGCGACAGTTTTGCGCGCGGGTCACTGGGGCGCGAATGCGAACGGCGGTTCGACAGCTATAAACGCCACGTGGTGCGCCCGTTCTTTCGCGATCATTTCGCGCGGATCGACCGGCAGATCGTGCTGGTCGATGTGCTGGGCGCGATCCATGCAGGACCTGCCGCGCTGGATGATCTGCGCAGCGCGATGGCGCAGATCCTTGGCGCGTTCCGACCGGGGCGCAATGCCTTTCTGACGCGGATTTTCCAAGGGCGGCGCGTCGAAAAGATCTTGTTTGCCGCCACCAAGGCCGACCACCTCCACCACAGCCAACACCCACAACTGACCGCGATTACCCAAGCCTTGCTGCGCGAGGCCCGCGACCGCGCCGATTTCGCAGGCGCGCAGACTGCGGCCATGTCGATTGCGGCGTTGCGCACCACGGTCGAAGATACAGTCACCCACCGCGACGGCCCGCTGGACGTGGTGCGCGGGCGATTGCTGGACAGCGGCAAACAGGCGGCGTTCTATCCGGGTAAACTGCCCGATGATCCCGCGCATCTGCTGACACCCGCACGGGACGGCGCCGAAAAATGGCTGAATGCGGATTACAGCGTCATGAATTTTGCACCCGCACCGCTGACATTGCGCCCCGGCGACGGGCCGCCGCATATCCGGCTGGACAAGGCCGCACAGTTCCTGATCGGGGATAAGCTATGACCAAAGGCCCTGTTCTGATTGATCTGGACAACACAGAGGCCGCGCGCCCCGAAACCGCGCCTGCAGTTCCCGACGACGCGCCGCAGGGGGCGGCAATGCGCCAGATGGCCAGTCTGGCAGCCCGCAAACCGTCGCGTCTGGCGCGCTGGTTCTGGTCGCTGACGCTGGCGCTGACGGGGTTTGTCGTCTCTCTGGCCGCATGGGATTATGTGACCGGCCTTTTGGCACGCGCACCCATTCTGGGGGGTATCGCCACGCTGCTGATCGGAATGCTGATCCTTGTCTTGCTGGTCATCGGCTTGCGTGAACTGGCCGCGTTCGGGCGGCTTCGCAAACTGGATACGATTCAGCGTGACGCTGCGACAGCCCTTGCCGAGAACGATTTGAACGCCGCACGTGCCGTCATGTCCGCGCTAGAGCGGCTTTATGCCAATCGCGACGACACCGCATGGGGGCGCGCTGAAATGGCCGCCCGCAGGGCCGAGGTGCTGGACGCCGACGCATTGTTGGGCCTTGCCGAATCCACGCTGCTGACCCCGCTTGATGCCCGCGCAACGCGCGAGGTCGAAGCCGCCGCAAGGCAGGTCGCCACCGTGACAGCACTTGTGCCATTGGCGCTGGCCGATATTTTCACGGCGCTTGCGGCAAACCTGAGGATGATCCGCCGGATCGCGGAAATCTATGGCGGACGGGCCGGCACATTGGGCAGTTGGCGACTGACACGGACCGTGCTGACACATCTGGTCGCCACCGGCGCCGTGGCCGTGGGCGATGACCTGATCACATCGGTTGCAGGCGGCGGTGTCTTGTCCAAGGTTTCGCGGCGGTTTGGCGAAGGCGTGGTGAACGGCGCCCTTACCGCCCGCGTCGGCATCGCCGCGATAGAGGTCTGCCGCCCGCTGCCGTTTCAGGCAACAAAACGCCCGTCGGTCACCGCATTGGTGCGCCGTGCCCTGACAGGGTTGTTCGCCAAACCCTAGCGCAAGCGCGGGGCGGGCCCCACGGGGATCGGCCCGACCGACATGAACCCGTTCTGAAACGTCACCGGCAGTGTCAGTACATCGCCGCCCGCCGCCATCGCCTGTGCGACATTCGTCACTGTGCGCCGCATATCGGGGTCGATCACGTCCGCCACCACCAGGTAATCAATCAACCTGCGCCACTGTGCCGTGCGAAAGGTGATGCGCCCGTCGGGCACGCCCAGCGCGTCAATGTCGATCTGGCCCGTCGCGGTCAACGACATGTCCGGAACGTCCATCGTCAGATTGCGCAGATCCACGGCGCGCAAGGCAGGCTCTGCACCGGACCCGGAAAAAGCGTGGCGATCAAGCGGCCGGTCAAAGGACACCGCGCCGTCGATGGCAAGCCGGGTGATCGTATCGGGTAGCTGACCGGCAATATCGGCAAGTGTCAGCTGGTTGACCTCAAGATAGATATCATAAATGTCCGCCCCTTCTTGCGACTGGCGCAGGGCCGTCAGCGCGCGGTCGAAACGGATCACGCCCGCAACAGGCGATGTGATGGCGACTTGTGCCGCCTCGACCGTAATGTCCGACAGCGCCAGATCGGTGCTGGCCGTCACTGCCCCGCTTAGGCGCAGGCGGTCGTTTTCAACCCCAAAGCGCTGGCCCTGCAGGTCCATTTCGAACGTCTGCGGAAAGGCCGCGATGAACATGTTGGGCTGATAACTCAGCGCGAAAACCTGCAGGAACGGGCCGCGCCACGCGATCTGGCCATCCCCTGACACCACCTCAAGATCCGTCACCGTGGTGTCGAAACGCGAAGGGAAACCGACCGTTTCAAGGTCACGATACGCCACATCCCACCCCGCCTGTCGCAGATCGGCCAGCGCCTTGACCGCGTTGCTTTCAATCGCACGGGCACCAACAAACCAATAGCTGGCATAAATGCCCGCCAGAATGATCACCAGAAATGTCAGTTTGCGCATGGCGGCTTCCTTTTTGTCCGCTACGGTCTAGCGCCTGCCGCGCCGCAGGACCAGAGAGCGGCAACAACCGCCACAGCGATGGCAAAATTTTTCCAGTTGAACAAATTTTTGTTTTGTCACAGCATGCGGGCATGTTTGCACCATTGCGCAAAAAACCTTTCTCTTCATTATCGGGCATCACACATTGAGCCATCGAAAAATGCTACCCTTACGTCAATTTCAGCCTTCTTTTCCCATCGGATCAGTCGGTTTGACGGAAAGGCCGCGAAGGGGCGGGTGCCATAAGGGGCTGACAAACCGAAACTGCTGCCATCGCCGCAGCCAAAGTGTCGGGGTTGCTTGCCCAAGCAACTGACACCTTGAAAATCTGATCCAACAGGAGATAAAAAATGTCACTAAAACGAAATATCGCTTCCGGGCTGCTGATTTCAGCGCTTGGTGCGACGACACTTGCCGCACAGACGCTGGTTTATTGTTCCGAAGGGTCGCCCGAAGGATTTGACCCTGCGTTGTATACATCCGGCACCACATTCGATGCGTCCTCGCATCCGATCTACAACCGGTTGACACAGTTTCAAACCGGCACCACCAATGTGGTGCCTGGCCTGGCCGAAAGCTGGGAAGCATCCGAGGACGGTCTGGAATATACCTTTAACCTGCGCCGCGGTGTAAAGTTCCATTCCAACGACATGTTCACGCCAACGCGTGATTTTAATGCCGACGACGTGATCTTCAGCTTTGAACGTCAGCGTCTGGATGATCACCCCTATAATGATGTATCCGGCGGCACTTGGGAATATTTCCAAGGCATGTCGATGCCCGATCTGGTCGCATCTGTCGAGAAGGTTGATGATTATACCGTCAAATTCGTGCTGACCCGCCCCGAAGCGCCATTTATCGCCAACATGGCGATGGATTTCGCATCAATCCTGTCGGCGGAATATGGCGAGGCGATGTTGGCAGCGGGCACACCGGAAATGTTGAACCAAGCGCCCATCGGGACCGGTCCGTTCAGCTTTGTCGCCTATCAGAAAGATGCGGTGATCCGCTACACGACCAACCCCGATTATTGGGATGGCGCATCCGAGCTGGAAAACCTGATCTTTGCGATCACGCCGGATGCGTCGGTGCGGTATCAGAAATTGCAGGCAGGCGAATGCCATGTGATGCCCTATCCGAACCCCGCAGACGTCGACGCGATGAAAGCTGATGCCGGCATCAACGTGATGGAACAGGAAGGCCTGAACGTAGGCTATCTGGCCTACAACACGACGATGGCGCCGTATGACAACCCGAACGTCCGCAAGGCCCTGAACATGGCCATCGACAAGCAGGCGATCATTGACGTGGTGTTCCAGGGGTCTGGCCAGATCGCAAAAAACCCGATCCCGCCGACCATGTGGTCCTATAACGAGGACATCGAGGACGACCCCTACGATCCAGAAGCCGCAATGGCGATGCTGGAAGCCGAAGGCGTCACCGATCTGTCGATGAAGATCTGGGCCATGCCCGTGCAGCGCCCCTATAACCCCAACGCCCGCCGCATGGCCGAACTGATGCAGGCCGATTTTGCCGAAATCGGTGTGGACGTTGAAATCGTGTCCTACGAATGGGGCGAATACCTGTCCCGTTCCAGCGATCTGGACCGTGACGGTGCCGTCCTGCTGGGCTGGACCGGGGACAACGGTGATCCGGACAACTTCCTTGCGGTGCTGCTGGGCTGTGACGGCGTCGGAAACTCCAACCGGGCACAATGGTGCTACCAGCCGTTCGAGGATGTGATTCAGGCCGCCAAGGTCGCCACAGACGAAGCCGAGCGGACTGCGCTTTATGAAGAGGCGCAAGTCATCTTCAAGGAACAGGCCCCGTGGGCGACCATTGCACACTCGGTCGTTTACATGCCGGTCCGTCCCGAGGTCGAAGGCTATATCGTTCACCCGCTGGGTGGCCACATCTTCTATGGTGTAAGCCTGACTGAATAAACTGTATCGTCCGGGGCCGGCCATCTGGCCCCGGACACCTCTGCCGGAGCATCCCATGACATCGCGTTTTTCAGACCTGCGACAGGTCGCATCACAGCTTGGCGTGGATGCCATCGCCCTTGTCCCCGGCCCGAATTTCACGCGCGCCGTGGGCCAGCCCTTCATGAGCCATGAACGCCCCTTTGTGCTGATCATTTCCGCTGATGGTCCCGATGCCGCCATCGTGCCCAACCTTGAACTGGGGTCATGGGCGCAGGTCGGTTTCGACGGCCTCGTTTTTGACTGGCGCGATCAGGATGGCTATCAGGCCGCATTTGCCGCCCTCGTGGGCCACCTGAAACTGACCTCTCTCGCGGTCGAAGGTCAGGTCATGCGCGTTTTTGTCCATCACGCGTTGAAAGCGGTCCAGCCGGATCTGCGGATCATTGACGGCGAAAAGGCCATTTCCGGCCTTCGCGCGATCAAGACAGACGCCGATATCGCGGCCCTTCAGGCGGCCATTGATATTTCCGAAGCCGCGCTTGCTCAGACCCTTGATCAGGTGCGCATCGGCCAGACCGAAACCGAGATTGAAGCCCTGCTGGTGCAGGCATTGTTTGCCCACGGGGCCGACGCGCTGTCGTTTTCGCCCATCGTCGCAGCAGGCGATAATTCAGCCATGCCCCATGCCCATGCCCGCGCCGATTACGCGGTCAAGGCGGGCGATGCGCTGCTGCTGGATTTCGGCGCGCGCAAACACGGCTTTGCCGCCGATATCACGCGCACCGTATTCATCGGCCACGCCAGCGACGAAGGCCGCGCCGTCTATGACACCGTGCTGCGCGCCAATATGGCCGGTAATGCCATGGCCCGCCCCGGCATCACCGCCCATGATATTGACGACACGGTGACCGGCATGCTGGAGGCATCGCCGTATGCGTCCCGGATCCGTACCAAAACCGGCCACGGACTGGGCCGCGAGGTGCACGAAGCCCCCTATATCATGCGCGGGAACCCCGAAATCATGCAGCAGGGGATGGTTTTTACCAACGAACCGGGGTTGTATGACATCGGGAATTTCGGGGTCCGGATCGAAGATGATGTGCTCATTACCGCAGACGGGTGTCGTTCGCTGACTGCATTTCCCAAAGACCTGATGATCGTAGGAACCCGCTGATGCTGCGTTATATTCTTGCCCGTTTGGTGACGTTCGTGCCGACATTCATCGGGGTCACGCTGATTTCCTTTGCGTTTATCCGGGTGCTGCCGGGTGATCCGATCATTGTGATGGCCGGTGAACGCGGCATGACGGACGAACGCTATGATGCGATGGTCAAGGAATTCGGGTTCGATCAACCCGTCCTGCTGCAATACTGGGATTACCTGACCGGCATCGTCCAAGGCGATCTGGGGCAAAGTTTTGTCACCAAGCGGCCCGTCTGGGATGAATTTTTCGCCCTTTTCCCAGCAACATTGGAACTGTCCATCTGCGCGATGATCCTTGCCATTGCGCTGGGGTTGCCTGCCGGGGTGATCGCCGCCGTGAACCGGGGCAAGTTTTTTGACCGTGCGCTGATGTCCACCGCCCTTGTGGGCTATTCCATGCCAATTTTCTGGTGGGCCCTGCTGCTGATTATCGTGTTCAGCGGTAACCTTGGCTGGACGCCGGTCTCGGGGCGGATTGACCTGCTCTATTATTTCGACAACGTCACCGGTTTCATGCTGATCGACAGCCTGCTGTCGGGGCAAAGCGGCGCGTTCACCTCTGCTGTGCGGCACCTGATCCTGCCGACCATCGTGCTGGGCACTATCCCGCTTGCCGTGGTCGCACGACAAACCCGGTCTGCCATGCTTGAGGTGTTGAGCGAGGATTACATCCGCACCGCACGCGCCAAGGGGCTTTCGCCGACGCGGATCAACGGTGTGCATGCGCTGCGCAACGCCCTGATCCCTGTGGTCACCGTAATCGGCCTGTCGGTGGGTACGCTGCTGGCCGGTGCGATTCTGACCGAAACCATCTTTAGCTGGCCCGGCATCGGCAAATGGATCGTCGATAGCATCTCGCGCCGCGATTATCCTGTCGTGCAGGGCGGGCTGGTGCTGATTGCCGTGATGGTGATGATCGTGAACCTTATCGTTGACGTGCTTTACGGGCTGATCAACCCCAAGATCAGGAAACGCTGATGATGGACACCACTTCACCCACCCCCGTGCCCACAGATGCGCCCGAACGGCCCGGGCGTTTATCCGAATTCTGGTATTATTTCCGTGAAAATCGGGGTGCCGTGATCGGGTTCTATGTGTTCATCAGCATCGTGATCCTGGCGCTGGGGGCCGATCTGATCGCACCCTATAGCCCGACCGAGCAATTCCGCGACTATACGCTGGTTCCCCCGTTCTGGGCCGACGGCGGCAGCACGCAGTTCCTGCTGGGCACCGATGCCGTGGGGCGGGATATGCTGTCGCGCCTGCTGCACGGGGCACGTTTTTCGCTGTTCGTTGGGGTGATCGTCGTGTCGGTCGCGGCCTTTGTCGGCATTCTGATCGGCCTATTCGCCGGGTTTGCACCGAAATGGGTCGATACGATCATCATGCGGATCATGGACATCATTCTGGCGTTTCCCTCGCTGCTGCTGGCACTGGTGCTGGTGGCTATTCTTGGCCCGTCATTGATCAACGCGATGATCGCCATCGCCATCGTGCAGCAACCGCATTATGTCCGCCTGACCCGCGCATCCGTGATGGGAGAACTGAGCAAGGACTATGTGACATCGGCCCGCGTCGCCGGTGCCGGATTGTTCCGCCGGATGTTCATCACCGTGCTGCCCAATTGCCTCGCGCCGATCATCGTGCAAGCGGCGCTGTCGTTTTCATCCGCGATCCTTGACGCCGCCGCCCTTGGCTTTCTGGGGATGGGCGCGCAGCCGCCCACGCCGGAATGGGGCACAATGTTGGCGGATTCGCGCGAATTCATCCTGCGCGCGTGGTGGGTCGTGACCTTTCCCGGTCTGGCCATTCTGGTCACTGTGCTGGCCATCAACCTGATGGGCGACGGGCTTCGCGATGCCCTCGACCCCAAACTAAAGAGAAGCTGACATGAGCTTGCTGGAAATACGCAACCTTTCTGTCGATTTCAGCACCGCCTCGGGGCAGTTCCGTGCGGTGGACGGCGTGGATGTGACCGTGGACAAAGGCGACATACTTGCCATTGTCGGAGAAAGCGGATCGGGCAAATCGGTATCCATGCTTGCCATGATGGGCCTGCTGCCATGGACCGCGACCGTGACCGCCGACGTAATGAATTTCGACGGGAACGACTTGCGCAATGTATCAGGCCGCAAGCGTCGCAGCCTGATCGGCAAAGACATGGCGATGATCTTTCAGGAACCGATGTCGTCGCTGAACCCGTGTTTCACGGTCGGGTTTCAGATCAAGGAGGCCTTGCGCCAACACCTGAATCTGACAAAGGCGGAACGGCACGCGCGCGCCATTGCCCTGTTGGATCAGGTCGGTATCCCCGACCCGGCCAGCCGATTGAACGTGTTCCCGCATCAGTTGTCCGGCGGGATGAACCAACGGGTGATGATCGCCATGGCGATTGCGTGCAAACCACGCCTTCTGATCGCGGATGAACCGACCACCGCGCTGGATGTGACCATTCAGGCGCAGATCCTTGATTTGTTGACAGGGCTTCAGGCCGAAACCGGCATGGGGTTGATCCTGATCACGCACGACATGGGCGTCGTGGCGGAAACCGCCGAACGCGTCAGCGTGCAATATGCGGGCCAAAAGGTCGAAGAACAGCCCGTCGTCGGCCTGTTCCAGACCCCGCACCACCCCTATACATCCGCCCTGCTGGATGCGCTGCCGGAACGCGCGACGGGGCGGCACCTGCCCACGATCAAGGGCGTCGTGCCGGGGCAGTTCGACCGGCCTGCGGGTTGCCTGTTTTCGCCGCGTTGCGCCTTTGCCGATGAAAAATGCCGCACTGTGCCGCCCCAGCCGGCGGATGACGCACTGGGGCAGGCACGCTGCCACTATCCGCTTGCCAAGGGGAACGCCGCATGACCGATGCAATCGTCACCGCAACCGGCCTGTCGCGGCATTATGACGTCAAGGGGGGCATGTTCAGCCCCTTACGCGTGGTGCGCGCCCTGTCCGATGCGACATTCACATTACACCCCGGCAAGACACTTGCCGTGGTCGGTGAATCCGGCTGCGGGAAATCAACGCTGGCGCGCCTGATTTCCCTGATTGAAGAACCGACCGACGGCACGTTCAGTATCAACGGCACCCCCGCGACACCGGACAACTGGGCCAGCCTGCGGTCATCGGTACAGATCATTTTTCAAGACCCCTATGGGTCGCTGAACCCGCGCCAAAGGATCGGTGCAATCCTTGAGGAACCCCTGAAAATAAACCGCCCCGATATTGCTGCAAAGGAGCGGACCCAGAAAGCCCGCGACATGCTGGAAATGGTCGGATTGCGCCGCGAACATTTCGACCGCTATCCGCATATGTTTTCCGGCGGCCAACGCCAGCGCATCGCCGTGGCACGTGCGTTGATGCTGGAACCAAAGGTGCTGGTGCTGGATGAACCCGTTAGCGCGCTGGACCTGTCGATCCAAAGCCAGATCCTCAATCTGCTTGTCGATCTGCAGGACCGGCTGGGGCTTGCCTATCTGTTCATCAGTCACGATCTGTCGGTGGTCAAACATATGGCCGACGACATCATCGTGATGTATCTGGGCCGGCCTGTTGAAACGGGTGCCATCGACGATGTGCTGTCAAACCCGCGCCACCCCTACACCCGCGCCCTGCTGTCGGCGACGCCCAAGGCCGACCCGACCGCCGAAAAGCACCGGATCAAGCTGGAGGGTGAACTGCCATCACCGCTGAACGTGCCACCCGGTTGCGCCTTTGCCCCGCGCTGCTGGAAGGTGCAGGACAGGTGCCGCGCCGAACGGCCCACGCTGGACGGATCCGATCACCCGGCAGCCTGTTTTTATCCTGAAGACAGCTCAGACACCTGACGCAGGCAGCGACAGGCAAGCGACCAACCCACCAAGCCGGTCAGACTTGCCCAATGTGACGGTGCCGCCGTAGGCATGTGCCAGATCGTTGGCAATGGCCAATCCCAGCCCGGTGCCCGGCTTGGACGTGTCCAGCCGCTGACCGCTTAGCGTGGCGGCACCATAATCGTCTTGGGCGATGCCGGGTCCATCATCCGCAACGCAGACAAGCACGTTGTCACCATCCGTCCGGACCGACAAATGAATCTGCCCTTTTGCCCATTTGATCGCGTTATCAAGCAGATTGCCCAACACCTCTTCAAAATCGCTTTGATCCATGCGGATGCGCAGGCCCGGTTTGATATCTGTGGTCAGCGTCTTGCGATCATTCCCTGCAAGCGCCCCGAACGCCCGGCCAAGCCGCCCCAGCGCTGTATCCAGATCGGTCGATGGACGCATCCCCGCGTTGCCACCGTCGGCCCGCATCCGCGCCAGCGACCGTTTAAGCTGTGCATCCAGCCGGTCAAGGGCCGCCAGCGATTCCCCGACAGGCAATTTCTGGCGCTGCAATTCTTCCAGCTCGTTTCGGATAATCGCGGACGGCGTCTTGATGGCATGGGCCAAATCAGCGGCCTGCCGACGGGATCTGGAAACGATATCCCGGTTGCGTTCAAGCAAGGTGTTCATGTCCTTGACCAGCGGCGCAACTTCGACCGGATAGGTATCAGGCTGCAATCCCTCTTCGCTGTCCCACCGGGTCAGCACATCGCGGCGCAAATAGCCCAGCGGCCGCAGAATGGTCGTAACCTGAAGAAATGCCCCCAGAACACCAAAAATCACGATTGCACCGAACGCCAGCACAAGGCTGTTGCGAAGCGCATCGCGTTCGTCAATCAACGTCTGGACGGATGACGCAACCTGCACATGCCAGTCACTGCCGTCATCAAGGGTGATCCACTCTGAAACCCCGCGCAGGTCGTCGCCGGTGTCAGCAGTGTAGCTACGGATCAAAACGCCGTCAGCCTGCGGTTCGGCCCGCGGCAGCAGTGTATCAACCAGCGACCTTGACACGATGATGTCACCCTGCGCGCCCTCAATCTGCCAGTATTCACCAGAGAAGGGGCGCGAATAGGCCGGATCACCAATGCCGCGCGCAATATTTTGCGGGGCGTCAGCCGCATTGGCAAGGGCGACGATCACCTGCGTATGCCGGTTCAGCAACAAGGCATCGAACCGCCGTTTGGCTTGGGCTGACAACAGTGTATCCAGCCCGTAAACACCAATCAGCACAGCGAGGATCGCCCAGACAACACCGCCCGTCAGCGCGCGGGCGCGCAGCGATCTCATACTGTCACTTTGATAACGTAACCGCGCCCCCGCACAGTCTCGATCAGGTCATCGCCCAGTTTGCGGCGCAACCTGTTGACGAAAACCGCGATCGTGTTGGAATCGCGATCACCGTCATATTGATAGATGTGGTCGGACAATTCGCTGCGCGATACCAGCCGGTCGGCATTGTGAAACAGATAGGACAGAACCGCGACCTCTTGCGAGGTCAGGTTGATCGGAATGCCGTCAAGCGTGACCTGATTATTGCGCGAGTCAAAAATGACCTTGTTCTTGGTGAAAACCGGACTGGCCTGGCCGGTCTTGCGGCGGATCATCGCGCGCACCCGCGCCGACAGTTCCGCCATGTGGAACGGTTTTGTCAGATAATCATCTGCACCCGCATCCAGTCCGTCCACCCGTTCCGACCAGCCATCGCGTGCTGTCAGGATCAAGACAGGGGTATCGATACCGGCAGCCCGCCAATTCTTGAGAACCGTCAAACCGTCGCGTTCAGGCAGACCAATATCAAGGATGATCAGATCATAGGGTTCCGTCGTGCCCAGAAATTCGGCCTCTATACCGTCATGGGCCAGGTCCACGACCCTGTTTTCGGCCGTCAGGACACCTTTGATCTGTTTCGCGAGAACTGTCTCGTCTTCGGCAATCAATACACGCATGATGTTGTGCGGGCCATCCTTGGGATTTCATTCGTCTGCGAAGGTTATGACAGGCGTTATCGGTCTTTGCCACCTTTGTTGCCGCCAGAATTACCGCCAGAGTTTCCGCGGCTACCGCCAGAATTGCTGTTACTGCGGCCATTATTGCCCGCGTTGGCATTTCTGCCGGCATTGGCATTGCTGCTGGCATTGGCACTGGCATTTTCATTCGCCGTGTCGGGCAGCTGCGGCGACCCGTCACTGGATTCCGAAAGGGCCGTAATCTGTTTACCGCTATCTGAATTTGCGCTGACTGCGCGGCCCGTGTTGCCGTCCACCATCAAAGTGCTGATCTGCCCGTCGTCCTGACGCACAACGATCCGATAGACCACAACGCCATCGACATTAAAGGCACGGATATCAACGACGACGCCACCGGTATAATCCTCGACGCCGGCAATCAGGCGACGTGTCGATATCGCGCCGCTTTCGGCCACGGCACGACGCAATTCTGCCTGCGACATCTCTGCGATCTCTGCCACGGCGAAACCCGGCAGAAGGCACGTCAGAAACGCGATGGCATGAATTTGAGTTCTCATTCAAAATCTTTCTTTTTAACAAACCGTCGGAGCAAGACACGTTCTACAAACACCACGTGCGCCCACCTTATTTATGTTTCAGACCACTTTCGTTTTCTGTGACAGGCGATCAAGAATATCGTCGACATCTGGAAACCGATCATCTGTCTCACCAGCCACAAAATGCCCTGTCTCGGCATTCCTGCCATGTTTGTCCGGTGGCGTGACAGACGAGAACGATTCCGCATCACCGGCAGCATCGTCGGACCAACGTTCGATATACATTCAGATCCTCCTCATTCTCGTTCAGGCCAAACATCACAGAACCAAAACAATTTTGTGGTTGTCCCCAGCGTTATGCCGGTCGATCCATGAACAGATGAAAAACTCTTTGTTCATCGCTCATTCACACACCGGAAAACACGAGTCATTTGGCAAAATTCATTATGTTTTTCAACATCCTGCCACAAGAAAACAACCTCTCCTTTACCCAGCCTCCTGGTGTCACACACCCGTAATCCCGCTCACTCTGGCACCAAAACAGCACATTCAAACCACACACCACCCCTGGTAAACGAATCGATAGCATCGGATGGCGGCCTGTTTCACTGGCAATTTGACGCGACAGACTGCTATTGATTCAATGCGGCAACAAAAGGGCGGGCCATGCTTCAGCGCCGGAAAACACTGGATCAGACGCAGAACGCTTTTGTCTGGAATATCCCTGATCGCTATAACATCGGTGTCGATATCTGCGACCGTCCCGCTGCGACCACGCCGGACGGGACCGCCATCATCGACGTCTCCCCCGATGGCACCAGCACCCGCCACAGCTTTGCCGATCTGCAACGCATGTCGAACCGGATCGCCAATGTACTTTGCAGAAACACCCGGCCCCGCGACCGTATTGCGGTATTGCTACCGCAATGCGTCGAAACTGCTGCGGCGCATATCGCGATCACAAAAATGGGTTGCATTGCACTGCCCCTTTTCACCTTGTTCGGGCCAGAGGCCCTGTTGCACCGCCTGCGCGACAGTGGTGCGCGCGCTGTCGTGACGAATGCACAGGGGGCCACCATGTTGGCCGGACTGCGCGAAAGCCTGCCGGATCTTGCGCAGGTCTACAGCATCGACGGCCCAAACCCCCACGCGCTGGACCTGCACGTTCTTTGCGCAGACCACCCTGATGATTTCACCCCGGTCGATACCGGCGCCGATGATCCCGCGATCCTGATCTATACGTCGGGAACAACCGGCGCGCCCAAGGGGGCGCTGCATGCCCACCGCGTCCTGCTGGGGCACTTGCCGGGTGTCGAGATGAGCCATGATTTCTTTCCCCAAACCGGCGACCTGATCTGGACGCCCGCCGACTGGGCGTGGATCGGCGGATTGCTCGATGTGCTGATGCCCGCGCTGCACCACGGGGTGCCTGTCGTGGCCTGCCGGTTTCGCAAATTTACTGCCGCAGCGGCATTCGACCTGATCCGCACCCACGGTATCCGCAACGCATTCCTGCCACCCACCGCGCTGAAGATGATGCGGCTCGACACCCCCGCCGCACCTGTGCCGATGCGGTCTGTCGCCAGCGGTGGCGAAACGCTGGGCAAGGAATTGATCGCATGGGGGCAACAGGTGTTCGGCACCACGATCAACGAATTTTACGGCCAGACCGAATGCAATATGATCGTGTCATCATGTGCGGCCCTTGAACCCGCCGAACCGGGCGTGATGGGGTTTGCCGTGCCCGGCCATGTGGTTGACGTGCTGGATGACACGGGTCAGCCCTGCGCCACCGACACCGAGGGAAGTATTGCCGTGCGCGCGCCTGATCCGGTGATGTTTCTGGAATACTGGAACCGCCCCGATGCGACCGCCGCGAAATTCATCGCCGCAAATGGCCACAGATGGCTGCTGACCGGCGACCGGGGCGCGAAAACACCCACGGGCCGGATCAGGTTCATCGGCCGCGACGATGATATCATCAGTTCCGGTGGCTACCGCATTGGCCCTGCCGAGATCGAGGATTGCCTGCTGACCCACCCTGCCGTGCAGATGGCCGGAGTCGTGGGCAAAACCGATCCGCTGCGCGGACAAATCGTGACAGCCTATGTCCAGCTTGCACCGGGGCATGCCCCGTCAGATGGGCTAGCCGAGGACATCGCGGCCCATGTGAAAACCAGGCTGGCCGCCTATGAATACCCGCGCATGATCCGCTTTATCGGGGATATGCCGCTGACAACCACCGGCAAGATCATTCGGGCCGACCTGCGGCAGCGGGCAGAGGCCGATAGCACATAAATATTCCGGCCATTGCCGTTTCAACCCCGATCAGATGCGGGTTTCACAGATCACCTTGTCACCACAAGCCTCGTGGTCGTCCTGACGCCACCGCCGTTTTCCATCAGCCCGTTTCGCTCTGGGTGCGGGTGCTGTCGGTCTCTTGTTGCCTGCGATGGGTTGCCAATATGGTCGCCCCAACCACGACGCTCTTGTGTTGCAGCCGCGGTGGCCCCCTGCCGATGGATTTTTTCAAACCCGCATCCCAAAGATATGGCAGTTTTTTGTGCGCTATGGCACAGACCCATTCACCACCGACGATGCACAGTCGCGGCCAAGCTGCCCGGGATACTGCGCCGGGCATTGTTCGGCCCTTGGCATCCGGAGAATTGATGGAACCTTTTATTGCACAAATCATGCTTTTCGGCGGCAATTTCGCGCCGCGTGGCTGGGCATTTTGTGACGGGCAACTTTTGCCAATCTCAAGTAATGCCGCGCTGTTTTCCATTCTGGGCACCACCTTTGGTGGCGACGGGCGCACCACCTTTGCCCTGCCCGACCTGCGCGGTCGCGTGCCCATGCATGCTGGTGCCGGCCCCGGCCTGACGCCACGCCAGATCGGCCAGCAAACCGGCGTAGAGGATGTGACATTGCGCGAACAACAGATACCACATCACGGCCATGACATGCTGGTGGCTAGTGCGGCCCCGACTGGCGACAGGGCCAGCGGCGATGCCATCGCCAAGACCCCGATCTACGTTGACAACAACCCCTCTGACCCCGCAACCCAGCCATCCGTGGCACTGAACAGCCGCACGATCGCCGCAGCAGGTGGCGGACAGGCCCACGAAAACATGCAGCCCACATTGTGCATCAACTACATCATCGCTTTGCAGGGCATTTTCCCCTCCCGAAACTGACCCCTGCAGGAATTGTAACGAGTATCGGCGCGTCCTCATCCCGTGGCGCGCCTTTTTTGATTTTTCGCAACAACTGTGTCCTGTGACACATATATTTTTATAGCCATGTAGTACGATTCAGATTGTCGCCAGAATAACAGGTGTCCCATGCTTGGCCTTGCCCCCGCTATCCCACCACGCAACGACCTTGACTGGTGCTGGTTCTTGCGCCGGCAGGGCCGCGAAGGCGAGGCACTGGAACGGTTGTTACATGATATCGGCGTAATGACACCCACCGGCTGGGCCGATTGGGCGCCCGGCACCCTGACGGCAACAGGTGCGCCTGTTGAACTGATCTTTTCCCCCGAAAATCCCGGGTTGTGCCTGCGCACAGAGGTAGCAGACCCTGCCAGCGATCCTGCCAATCGGGTTGAACAGGTCTGTCGTCTGATGGCGTCCTTGGGGGGCACTGCACCCGGTGCGGCCCTGCGCGATGTTGTAAGCGCGGCACAGGGCGCCGGGGACTTGCGGTTTGGCGCGTGGCTGGGTTTGCACCAGCGCCGACACAGTGTGCATAGCCAGCTTTTTGCCGAATTGCCTGCTGCGGCCACAGACCTGGCTGATTTGATTTATCCGCCCGGCATTCGCAACGCGATTGAAGACTGCGGCGCCAGCATTGAAGCGACCTTGCTGGAACAGAACGGAACCAACGGGGTCCAGACAATCCATTTCACGGCCTGCGGCCAGATCCCGTTGATTTTGCGCCATCTTGCCGCAATCGCGGATGTGTCAGAGGCCATTCTGGCAATGGCGCTTGCCAGGCTGACTGGCCACCATGACACAAATGCACTTTACGATGGGCGCTTGGCGTTCAGCCTGACACAGACGATCCAGGACCGTCCGCCAGTGTTACGGCTGCATATCGCGGCAGCGGATTTATCGGGCACCGACCGACAGATCGCAGCAAAAGTGCTGGAATTCTGCCCCAAACCGATGTTGCCCTACACGTCACTGATCGACATGTTGCCAGCAAGCCAAACCTGCCAGTCGCACCATGGCAGCGTCACCCTGACAGCGCGCCCCGGTGCTGCGCCCGCAGTGGCCGTGGGTGTTGCCGCATTGTCGTCATGCCCATACGGGAAGCACTGACCCCAAGGGGCAATGCCAACGACATGCTGATCCACCACCTTTAGCAAAAATGACCTGTTTTCAGCTTCATGGGGAACACCCCGTTTGAGAGCACACGCAATGCGGACTTGGAACCCGCCCAAACACGCCTATAGTGCGGCTTGGGAAATTGGGGGTGTCATCATGCACAGGTCGCATCGGCCGGCTGCCACACATGGCAGAGGCGAGCGCAAACAGATCACTGCCGTCTTCATTGATCTGGTTGGATTCAGCGACATCGCCAGCACGGCAGACGCAGAGGATTTGCAGCACTGGCTTGATGATTACTATACCCAGGCACGCACGATCATCGAGAGCCATGACGGCGAAATCACCGAATATCTGGGCGACGGGATCGTGGCACTGTTCGGGCTGACCCGGGCTGATGAACTGGCCGCCGCCAAGGCCGTAAACGCCGCACTGCAATCGGTGCGCGACATTCACGCCGGCTCTCGTGGTGACATCAAGATGCAACTGCGCGCGGGCGTCGCCACAGGCGAGGCCGCCGTGCGTCCCGCAGATGGCAATGATGTGCGGCCACGGGCCACGGGCATGGTCACCACGCTGGCCCAGCGAATTCAGGAACGCGCAACTGCGGGAACTGTGTTGGTCTCGGAAAGCACGCAGATACTCTTGCGCGGGTCGATCCCCCTGCAAGAGATCCCCCACCAGCAGCTCAAGGGATTTTCCGAGACACAGACCCTGTTCCAACCAGTCATACAAGGGGCTTCATCCGGCAACAGGCCGCCAGATGAAGCGGGCGGAACTTTCATTGGTCGCCAGACTGAACTGGGGCGGATCAGCACCGGCCGTGAACCATCCCTGCTGATCGGGCAGGCCGGCATCGGTAAGACGGCCATCAGCCGTCTTGTCGCCCGCTCGACGGATCGGGTGCTGAGCTTTGCCGCCAATGGGGTGCATACAAGGGCCAGTTATCGGCCGTTCCTCGATTGGATCGTGCAGCAGACCAACTGCAAATTGCCCGAATTTGCAGACATCCAGCAGCAGTTTCCCGGCTTGGAAAACACAGCACAGCGGGCCCTGGCACTGGTGCTGGGCCTGCCCGAAGGCCAGCGGCTATTGGCCGAACAATCCAATCTGGCCCTGAAGCCCTTGATCGAAAACAGTATATGGCAGGCGATCCAGGCGGTTCAGCCCGGTGGCCTGATGATCTTCGAAGATCTGCACTGGCTGGACAACGCCAGTTTCAGCGTGCTTGTCAGCATCCTGCAAAGCCCGGCGGCAGCCAACTATCAAATCCTGATGACAAGCCGCGAAGATACCAAGATCAACAAGTATCTCGGGACCCTGCCGATTCAAATGATCCCCCTGGGTGCCTTTGACGACACAGACGCCGCCGGGATGCTGGATGCCCTGTCCCAAGGACACATCACACCCGCCGAACGCACCGCCCTGATCGAAACGGCCGGTGGCGTGCCGCTGTTTCTGGAACAACTGTTCAAACGCCGCAGTGCCACGGGGAAAAATCAGATCCCGGCATCATTGATGGACCTTCTGGCAGAACGGATTGACGCAACCGGCCCGGCCAAGCCGGTGTTGCAATGCGCCGCTGTGGTTGGCAGGCAGTTCAGCCGCGACATGCTCGACACGCTTGCCATCCATGAAACATCGCTTGATGATCATCTGACAGCGGCCTGCGCCCAAGGTGTGCTGGAACGACAAGGCACGGACAATTGGCAGTTTTCGCACGCGCTTTTGCATCAGGCGGCGTATCATGGGATGTTGCGCAAAACCCGCGTGGAATATCATGCGCGGATCGCCCGACACCTGCAGGAAAACCATGCAGACGCCGTCCGCCGAAACCCCGCGCTCTTGACTGACCACCTCAGCCTTGCGCAACAACATGTGCCCGCGATCCAGAACTATCTGGCCGTCAGCCAATGGGCGATGCTCCAGGGGGCGTTCGAAGATGCAGAGGCGCATGTTCTGGCTGCCATCGCATTATGTGAAGAGGCCCCTGACAGTGTTGATGTGACCGATTTGCAGATCGCCTGTCAGACGGCGCTTGGGTCGATCCGGATGCAGACACAAGGTTTTACCGCGCCGCCCGTCAAAGACGCATTCGAGGCGGTGGCAACGCTCGCCGCGACCACCAACGCCCATTCAAGCGCCAACGGTCCAGCGTTTTTCGGCAGTTTTTCACACGCCATCATCTCGGCTGACCGGGAAGGTGCCGAACGGTTTCGCGATCTTTTGGTCGATACCGCCGCACATGTATCGCCAGAGACGACAAATCACGAAATCCAGCTTGCCGCGCTTAACACGGAAATCTGCTACAACTTTTACGCAGGCCATTTTCAGGACCAGTTCGCCGGCTTTGCCCGGCTGCGCGGGATCTATGACATTGCCCGCCATGGCACGATGATTGCGCAATACGGAATGGACAGTTTTGCCGCCGCGCAAATGTTCGAACCGGTCGGCCGCGCGATCAGCGGCGACACCCATATGGTTGCAGATCTGATAGCCGAAACCGATGCGCATCAGGATATGCTGAATATCCCGGTCATGTTGCCTTATGCACAGGCGTGGGGGGCGGTGCCGCTGTTTTACGCGGGTGATCATGACCGCGCGTTGGCGCGGCTGCATCAGGGAATTGCAACCGCACATTCACAGGCCGCGATGTTCTGGCAGATCACCGGGGACGCATGGCTGCATGTCATGGATCCCGGCCAAAGCGACACACCCGACGGGCTGGCCCGGTTCAACCAGAACCTGTTGACCCACGAGGCGATAGGTTCGCGTGTCGGGCTTCCCTATTTTCGTGTGCATTATGCGCAGGCGTTGTTGCGACATGGGCAGGATGACGCGGCAATCCAGTGCGCCAGACTAGCTGCCCGCGATAGCACGGCATCAGGTCTTTATTGCTGGCACCCCGAGGTGCTGCGGCTTTATGCCGATATTTGCCGGCGCACCAGCCGCCACGATGAGGCGACAAAGGCACTTGCACAGGCATTCACGGCAGCCGACAAGCAGCACGCTGGCCTGTGGCGCCTGCGCATCAGGATCGACCAGTTTCGCGCAGGAAACGCCAGCCACGATGACCTGCGGCACGCCCTTGCCGCACTGTCACCGGCGGCCACACCGCCCGAATTCGCCACGGCAAATGACATGTTGCAGACCCGATGAGCGCCGAAAGCCTTCTCGCCTATGATCTTCCACTTTTTGCGGGTGTATCTGTCGATGACCTTGCGGGCATCCCGCTGGATATCACCGAGACACGATTGAACGCATGGCAAACGCTTTTTGACCAGCATGAAACATCACACGAAATCTACTTTCTGATCTCTGGTGCACTGCTCGCTGTATTCTGGACCGAAGACGGGCGCGAAATCGTTTTTTCGCGGTTCCCCGAAGGTGCCTATTTCGGTGAATTGGCAGCCTTGGACGGCACTGCACGGTCACTGGCTGTCTTTGCCAAGACAGATGCCACGATCCTGTCGATGCGGCAGGAAAGTTTCCTTCGGCTTTTCAACGATGTGCCGGTGATCCGCGACCGGGTCGTCCGGCAACTGGTGGGCCGTATCCGCAGCCTGACCGAACGCAACATGGAAATGACAACCCTGTCGGTTGAACAGCGTGTCGGCGCGTATCTACTGCGGTTGGCCGCCGAACATGGGAAACTGGCCAGCGGCGCGGTGATCGAAAATGCCCCCACACACGCCGAGATTGCCGGGTCGATCGGCGCAAACCGCGAAATGGTCAGCCGCTCTATCAGCAAGCTGGCCAGACGCGGGGCCATTCGGCCGGCCCGTCAAAGGATTGAGATCGTCGATCCTGAAATTCTGTCAGAATGCGTTATCTAAAAGACAGATCATATTCACCCCAAAGGAGACATGATGTTCCTGCGCCGCGCCCTGACTGCTCTTTTCGTTTTGCTTGGCCTGCCTGCCGCTGCAGAATGTACCGGAAGCAACTACCTGGATCAGCTTGACGCGGCCCAGACGGCCGCATTGACCGCTGCCGTCGCGGACATGCCTTATGCCCGGGGGTTGATCTGGCAGGCCCGCAGGGGCGACCGCGAAATCACCCTTGCCGGGACCATGCATATCTATGATCCGCGGCTGGACCCCATCCGCGACGCCCTGCGCCCCGAAGTGACAACCGCCGATCTGGTCCTGCTGGAAGCAACGCCCGCCGAAGAACGCCAGTTGCAGGAATTAATGGCGACCCAGCCCGATATGCTGTTCATCACCGACGGGCCGACCCTGCCGGACCTGCTGGATGAACCCACATGGCAGCTGATCGCAGACGCAGTGCGTGCACGCAACATTCCCGCGTTCTTGGCCGCCAAGATGCAACCGTGGTATCTGTCGATGGTCCTGTCGATACCGCCTTGTGCATCCGACGACCTGATGGCGGGCAATCGCGGTCTGGACGCGATGGTTATCGACGATGCCACCCTTGCCGGCGTTCCGATGCAGGCGCTGGAACCCTATACGACGCTGTTCGACATTTTTCAGAACGATCCGATGGAAGATCAGATCGCAATGCTGCGTGTCGCCCTTGGTGCCCCTGATCAGCAGGAACAGATATTTGTCGCCACGCTGGATCGGTATTTCGCCCGCGATGTGGGCCGGTTGTGGGAACTGTCGCGCATCGCGACGGCCGATGTCCCCGGCGTGACGCTGCAAGAGGCGACAGCACTTTTCGCCGAGACCGAACAAGCGCTGCTGATCGACCGCAACCTTGCATGGATGCCCGTCATCAATGCCGCAGTGGCACAACACGATGATATCGTCGTGGCCGCTGGTGCGGCGCATCTGGTGGGCGAATACGGGTTGCTGCAACTGTTGGAAAACGATGGCTGGGCGCTGACACGGCTGGATTAAAACACAGCATTAGTCGCCACCGAAATCGGCCAAGCCGCGACGGCCTGTATCGGTCAGGTCGTAAACCCCGCGCGACACGCGGGCAAACCAGCCATAGTGATCGGCGGCCATGATGCGGGTGGCATCCGGCACTTCGGCCCATGCCTTGACCTGCGCGCCCTGCGACGGGCCATGCACCGCCAGAAACCGCGCACAGCGCAGCGCATCCTGACGGTATCCGGTGACAATCCCGTGCCGGGTTGCGCCGCCTTCGTTCGGATCGCCCTGCAACCGGTCAAAAGCGCGCAGCAGGCGGGCCGCCTTTTTCGCAGACTTGCGGGGCGCATATGGCACCGGATCGGCATGCGCCGTGACATGACCGTCGCGAATGCGCACCGTCAGCACCCCCAGCCCCACGCGACGGGCCAGCGCCACGTTATCGCGCAGCGCACGCTTGCCCGGTTTTTCCGGCACCGCGACATAGACCAGATCGGTCAGCGACAGCCGCGCAATTCCCTGATGAAACAGAGCCAGCGAAAACCCCAGTTTCAACTCCACGATCAGCGGCGGCTCTACACCCCGACGGGCCACGACATCCGCCGCGCCCACCTCGCCCTTGACGGTGTAACCCTGTTGTTCAAGAAAGGCCTTGATGGGCGGATAAAGATCGGCTTCGCGCGGTTTTGTCATGGCGGCATTTTCGCCCGTTTCGCCCTGATGATGCAAGGTGGCGTGACATCGGCCATACGCCTGCTATAACGCCCGCAAATTGCATCGCAGATGAAGGCAGACACCCCATGACAACGCTTGTTTTCGGCCACAAAGCCCCCGACACCGACAGCACCGGATCGCCGCTGATCTGGGAATGGTTCCTGAACCACACCGGCATGGAAGCAAAGGCCGCCCTGTTGGGCACCCCCAACACTGAAGCACAATTCGTCGCCGAACGCTGGGGGTTCGATCTGCCCGATGTGATCTCGGATGTGGACGCCGATCAGAAATGCGTGATTGTTGACACCAACAACCCCGCCGAATTGCCCGCAGGCATCAACGCCGCGGATGTGATCGCCATTATCGACCATCACAAGCTTGCGGGCGGGCTTGAGACAAAGAACCCCATCAATATCACGATCCGTCCGCTGGCCTGCACCGCCACGATCATGCACCAGATGATGGGCGAAAAGGCCGCAGACATGCCCGAAGGCATCAAGGGGTTGATGCTGTCGTGCATCCTGTCCGACACGCTGGCGTTCCGGTCGCCCACAACTACGCCGGTCGATCGGGACCTGGCCGAGGCATTGGCCAAGGACCTGAACATCGACATCACGAAATACGCCGACGAAATGTTTGCCGCGAAATCCGATGTCTCTGCGTTTTCCGAGGCGGAATTGCTGCGCATGGACAGTAAGGAGTACGCCGTCGACGGCAAGAAATTCCGCGTCTCGGTGCTGGAAACCACATCGCCCAAGACTGTGCTGGACCGCAAGGATGCGCTGGTCGCCGCCATGCCCGACGTCGCGAAAGAGGACGGTGTCGATCAGGTGCTGTTGTTCGTCGTGGATATCCTGCGCGAAGAAGCCACGATGCTGGTCCCCAACGACCTGACCAAGACCGTTGCAGAGGCATCGTTTGACGCCAAGGTTGACGGCGACACCGTGGTCCTGCCCGGCGTGATGAGCCGGAAAAAGCAGATCATCCCGAACCTGAAACTTTCCTGAACCGCCCGCCACCGCGCGGCAGAAAAGGGGCCACAATGACCCAGATCATCACGGCCTTTTCAGAGGTATCGGCACAATATGACGCCGCGTTCGTGGACTTATGGGGCTGCATGCACAACGGCGTGCATGCCCTGCCCGATGCGGTGGCAGCGATGCAGAAATACCGGGCGGCGGGTGGAATCGTGGTGCTGGTGACCAATTCCCCCCGACCATGGGATTCGGTCGCGCGTCAGATCAGCGGTTTCGGCGTGCCGAATGATGCGTGGGACGCCATCGCCACATCCGGCGACAGCGCGCGTGCGGCAATGTTTCGCGGCATCGTGGGGCAAAAGATCTGGTTCATGGGCGAAAGCCCCCGCGACGACGATTTCTTTAAGCCCCTGCAGATAATTGAAAATCCGGTGGATATTCAAAAGGTTCCGCTGGATCAGGCCGAAGGCATCGTGTGTTGCGGCCCGTTTGACCCACTGGCCGATCCCGCCGTGAACCGACCCGAGTTTCTATATGCCAAGCAAAAGGGGCTGAAGTTGCTGTGCGCCAACCCCGATATCATCGTGGATCGGGGTGATGTGCGCGAATGGTGTGCGGGGGCACTGGCGGCGCTTTATACCGAAATGGGCGGCGAGAGCCTCTATTTCGGCAAACCGCATCCGCCGATCTACGACCTTGCGCGCCGCAGGCTTGCTGCATTGACCAATGCGCCATCCGATCCGCGTATCATTGCCATCGGCGACGGAATCGGCACCGATATCCTTGGCGCCATGCAGGAAGACATCGACGCATTGTTCATCTCGGGCGGGTTGGCCGCGACAGAGACCGATACGATCCAACAGCCCGATCCGCAGGCGCTAGCCGACTATCTGCAAGCACAACAAACCGATGCGACCTATACCATCGGGCACCTGCGGTAACGGAATCACTTGATCTTTCTGCGTTCGCAAAGTAATTAAATTTCAATATCTACGTGATATGGAATTTTTTGTTACTCAGCGGAGCGAGCAATGTTAGACAACGCCCCACGCGGAACGATCTGCATCGAAGATATCGAAATCGGCATGGTCCGGTCCCTGCGCAAGGTCGTGACCGACCGCGATATCGAAATGTTCGCCGAGGTATCGACCGACAGGAACCCCGTGCATCTGGATGAAGATTACGCCCAAGACACCATTTTCGCGGGCCGTATCGCCCATGGAATGCTGACGGCGGGTCTGATCAGCGCCGTGATCGGCGAACAACTGCCCGGTCATGGCACGGTTTATCTGGGGCAATCGTTGAAATTCCTGGCCCCCGTCCGCCCCGGTGACATGGTGCTGGCCGAGGTCGAGGTGACAGACATCGACCATTCCAAACGCAGGGTCACGATGAACACCCGCTGCATCGTGAATAACAAAAAGGTGCTGGTGGGCGACGCCACCGTGCTGGCACCGTCGCGCAAGTTCGACTGATCTTGCACCCTTGGGCGGGTCGGGATACGCAAAGCCATGCGTATCATCCGTGACACCGTTTTCATTGACCCTGCCGATCGTGGTGCCGCCGCGGCCATCGGCAATTTCGACGGTGTACACATTGGCCATCAGGCCGTGATCGACATCGCGCGCGGCGCGGCCGAGGCCGCAAATGCCCCTTTGGGGATCATGACGTTCGAACCGCACCCACGCAGCTATTTTTCCCGCGATCCAAAACCGTTCCGCCTGATGAACGCCGAAGCCCGCGCGAACCGGCTTGCAAAACTCGGCGTTGAAAAACTGTACGAGGTGCCGTTCAACGCCGCCCTTGCCCGCCTGACACCGCGCGAATTTGCGCAACAGGTGATCTGCGATCAACTGGGGCTGAAACATGTGATCATTGGTGCCGATTTCTGCTTTGGTAAGGATCGGGTCGGCACGGCAACCGACCTGCAAGCCTTTGGCAAGGAAATGGGCTTTGGTGTCACCATCGTATCCATGGTCAAGCTGCCTGCCGGGCGCGTGTCATCCACCGCGATCCGGCAGGCCCTGACCGATGGCCGCCCCCGGGACGCGGCCGCCATGCTGGGCCATTGGCACCGCATCGAGGGTGCCGTGATCCGTGGCGACCAACGCGGGCGCGATCTGGGCTATCCCACCGCCAACATGTCGATCGAAGGGCTGCATCCGCCGAAATTCGGGGTTTACGCGGTCAAGGTCGATGTTCTGGATGGACCACACAAAGGTTCTTATGACGGAGCGGCATCCATCGGCGTGCGCCCGATGTTCGGGGAAAACATCCCCAACTGCGAAACCTTTCTGTTCGATTTCAAGGGCGACCTTTATGGCGCGACCCTGTCTGTTGCCTTGGTCGATTTCCTGCGGCCCGAACTGAAATTCGACGGCATTGCCGCGCTGATCACCCAGATGGATGCCGATTGTGCCAAAGCACGAAAGATACTTGCCCATGTCAAAGATTGATCGCGACGGGTTATCGCCCCGGTTCTGGGAAACCAAACACATGGAAGACATGAACCGCCCCGAATGGGAGGCGTTGTGCGACGGCTGTGGGAAATGCTGCCTGAACAAGCTGGAGGACGAGGATACCGGCGATGTGGCCCTGACACGTGTGGCCTGCCGCCTGCTGGATGACGCGACCTGCCTGTGCAGCAACTATCGCGACCGGCATCAATACGTGAAGGAATGTATCGTCCTGACGCCGGAAAACATTACCGACCATCTGTATTGGCTGCCGCAAACCTGCGCCTATCGCCTTGTTTACCAGGGTGAGGCGCTGTTTGACTGGCACCCGCTGATTTCGGGCGATCCCGAAACCGTGCACCGGGCTGGCGTATCGTTGCGCGGACAGACCATCCCGGAATTCGACGTCGACGAAGACGACTGGGAAGACCATATCATCGAGGAACCGAGCTGACATGTTTTTTGCATCCGACAACGCAGGCCCCGCCCATCCAAAAGTCATGGATGCACTGGTCGCTGCCAATCAGGGCTATGCCATGGGCTATGGCGCGGACCCGATCATGGACGAGGTTCGCGCGCAAATCCGTGATATATTCGAAGCACCGGATGCGGCGGTCTATCTGGTGATCAACGGCACATCTGCCAATTCCATACTGCTCGCCACCATGGCGCAGCCGTGGCAGACGATTTTCTGCTCCGACTGCGCACATATCCATGAAGACGAATGCAATGCGCCCGAGTTTTATACCCAAGCCAAGCTGACACTGGTGCCTACGACCGAGGGCAAGATCACCCCCGACGCCCTGCGCGCCAAAATTCTGGCCGAGGAAAACCGCGGCGTGCACGGCCCCCAGCGCGGGCCGCTTTCGATTACGCAGGCGACTGAAAAAGGCACGATCTATAAACTGGATGACATCCGCGCGCTGACCGGGATCGCCCGCGAATACGGGCTGAAAACCCATCTGGACGGTGCGCGTTTTGCCAATGCGCTGACCGCTCTGGACTGTTCGCCTGCCGATATGACATGGCGGGCCGGAATCGATACCGTCAGTTTTGGCGGCACCAAGAATGGCGCGGTCGGGGTCGAGGCCTGCATCATCTTTGACCCTGATCTGGCGTGGGAATTCGAGTTGCGGCGCAAGCGTGGCGGGCATCTTTTGTCAAAGCACCGTTATCTGTCGGCGCAGATGCAGGCCTATCTGGCCGATGGGCTGTGGCTGGATATGGCGCGTGCGGCGAATGCCCGCTGCGCCCAGTTGGCCGATGGCATGCGCGGCCACGATGCCGCGCAATTCCTGTTTGAACCACAGGCGAACATCATCTTTTTCCAGATGCCTCGCCGCGAACATAAACGGTTGCTGGATGGTGGCGCGGTCTACTACGTGATGAACGGCGATCCCGATGCAGGCGATCCTGATGAAATGCTGACCGGGCGGCTGGTGACGGATTGGTCAATGACCAAAGACGGCGTTGACCAATTCCTTGCGCTATTGCACGGGTGATCGCGCCCTAGATCTTGCCCGCCAGATAGGCATCCAGATCGTCCAGCCGATCCTGCCCCCAGAACCGTTCATCCGTGTCGGTAATGAAGAACGGCGCACCAAAGACGCCACGCATCACCGCCTCTTCCAGATTGGATGCAAAGGTGTCCGCACTTGTCATCAACCCCTTGTCGGCCAGCGCGGGATCATAGCCCGCCTTGGTCAGGCAATCGCGGATCACGTCATCTTGCGCGATATCGCGGTCTTCGGCCCAGCAGGCGGCACCGATAGCGTTCACCAACTTGCCAACCTTGGTCGGGTCTTCGTTCTGTGCGGCGATTATCGCGTAGGACGCAGGCGCGCCATTGGTGGGCCAATGGGCTGGCTTCAGGTTCAACGGTAAACCGGCAAGCGCAGAGCGGCGGCGCAGTTCCTGCAAACGATATTCCTGCCGGTTGGGGTGTCTGTCCTTGGGGGGCGTGCCCCCGGTGCGTGCGAACAGCGCCATGATATCAACAGGCTTGTAAGTGACCGTCGCGCCATGCTTGGCGGCTATATCCTCGACACGCGTGCCGCAAAGGTACGTAAAGGGCGACAGCGTAGCAAAGAAGTAATCAATATGGGGCATTTCACAGTCCTTTGGCACGTCAATTCTTTGCGCGACGGTAACGCTGTGCTAGGCGGTGTCAACGCCACGAATCTGTTACACACCTGTAACCTGTCGCCAAAGGACGCACCCCATGCCCATCATGAACGAGCCAAAGCTGATTTCCGGTAATGCAAATCAGCCTCTGGCAACCGCAATCGCCCGTCGGATGTCGATGCACCGGGGCATGAACGTCGGTTTGGTCGATGCACGGGTGGAACGGTTCAATGATGGCGAGGTGTTCGTCGAAGTATTCGAGAACGTGCGCGGCGAAGATATGTTCATCATTCAGCCAACATCGAACCCGGCAAATGACAACCTGATGGAACTGCTGATCATTGCCGATGCGTTGCGCCGGTCATCGGCAGGGCGCATCACTGCGGTGATCCCCTATTTCGGCTACGCGCGACAGGATCGCCGGTCAAAGGCCCGCACGCCGATCACCGCGAAACTGGTCGCCAACATGATCGTCGAAGCCGGAATCGAACGCGTTTTAACCCTGGATTTGCACGCCACGCAGATTCAGGGTTTTTTCGATATACCGGTTGATAACCTTTACGCGTCGCCGATCTATGCGCTGGATGCGATGCACAATTTCCGTAATCGGATGGATGACGTGATGGTCGTTTCCCCCGACGTGGGCGGCGTCGCACGGGCACGCGATCTTGCCCAGCGGATCGGCGCGCCCCTGTCAATCGTTGATAAACGCCGCGGCAAGCCCGGGGAAGTCGCCGAAATGACCGTCATCGGCGAGGTCAAGGACCGCGTGTGCATCATCGTCGATGACATCGTCGATACGGCAGGCACCCTTTGCAAGGCTGCCGAAGTGCTGATGGAAAACGGCGCGAAAGAGGTCCATTCCTATATTACCCACGGTGTGCTGTCCGGGCCTGCCGTCGAAAGGGTCGAAAATTCCGTGATGAAAAGCCTGGTCATCACCGACACGATCGCACCCACAACCGCCGTCAAAGGCGCCAGGAACATTCGTATTGTCCCGACCGCGCCCATGTTTGCGCAGGCAATTCTGAACACCTGGAGCGGGACATCGGTGTCATCCTTGTTCGATCACAAGACATTGGAACCGATTTATGAAGGGCTTTATGCGGCGGAATGAACGCTTGTCCGGCCTGTCAGACTGACCTGCCGGATATTCGACCGCGAGAGGTGCGCCTACAGGTCCCAGTTGTCTTCGTCGGGAAGTTCACCGATCGACATCCACGCGACCCGCACCCGCGCCACCTGCGAATCCGCCCATGTCCGAAACACGATATCAAACCCGGTTTCAGTGATGTTTTCGGCCTGCACATCCAGTCGAATGTTACTGATGTTTGACATATCCAGCATCGACACGGACACCTGCACATGCGGAACCGTGCGGTAAGCTTGGGCAAAGCTGACTTTGCTACGGCTTTCCCTTTGCCCCACACCGCGCCACATCGGGCCGTCGTCTTCGAAATCTGAAAACAACACGGCATCACCTTGTGCGATTCCGACTGTGCCACTGTTCAGCTTTAACATGTCATCCAATGCCTCCGGGATTAGGCATAGTGAATTTCGAATGTGAAAACGAGACAAAAAAATGGCCCCGAAAACGGGGCCATTCTTGATTACTTGATCGCGTATTCAGCCAAAGTTTGATTGTTTCGGGTCCAATCCGATGTGGCCACCGATCGCAACCATATCCGACAACAGCTTGGCCGCATCATCGACCGGTCCGGGTTCATTCTTGAACACTTCCTTGGCCTTGCCGTAAGCCTCTTTCGCTTCTTCGACCATGCGGTCGTATATTTCCTGCGTCACTTCTGACTTTGGCAGGGCCTGTTCGGCCAGGACTGATACGCTGTCGGCGGTGATTTCGGCAAAGCCGCCGAAAACCACGTATTCATCGCTGCCACCGCCATGGGTGACGCGCAGAACGCCGGGGCGCAATGTCGTGATCGTGGGCGCATGGTCAGCCATGGCTGTCATGTCGCCGTCAGATCCCGGGATTTGCACCTCTGATGCCTCGACCGACGCCAGGCGGCGTTCGGGCGAGACAAGATCGAATTGTAGATTTGCCATATTGGCAGCTCCTTACGCGGCGCTTGCCGCCATTTTTTCGGCTTTCGCTTTCACTTCTTCGATACCGCCGACCATATAGAACGCACCTTCGGGCAGGTGGTCATATTCACCGGCAACAACGGCCTTGAACGACGCGATCGTGTCTTCCAATGCAACCTGAACGCCGGGCGAACCAGTGAACACCTGGGCCACGTCAAACGGCTGTGACAGGAAGCGTTCGATCTTACGCGCACGGGACACGGTCAGTTTGTCGTCTTCCGACAATTCGTCCATGCCCAGAATGGCGATGATATCCTGAAGCGACTTGTAGCGCTGCAAGGTCTGCTGCACGTCAGCTGCAACCTTGTAGTGCTCTTCGCCCACGATGGCAGGGTCAAGCAAACGCGATGTGGAATCGAGCGGGTCAACGGCAGGGTAGATCCCCTTTTCCGAAATCGCACGGTTCAGAACGGTGGTCGCATCAAGGTGCGCAAACGACGTGGCGGGCGCGGGGTCGGTCAAGTCATCGGCAGGAACATAGATCGCCTGAACAGACGTAATCGAACCGTTCTTGGTCGATGTGATCCGTTCCTGCATCTGGCCCATGTCGGTTGCCAGCGTTGGCTGATAGCCCACAGCGGACGGAATACGACCCAAAAGCGCGGACACCTCGGAACCCGCCTGTGTAAAGCGGAAGATGTTGTCGACGAAGAACAGAACGTCCGTACCGGACTGGTCGCGGAACGATTCCGCCATGGTCAGACCGGACAGGGCCACACGCATACGTGCACCTGGAGGTTCGTTCATCTGACCGTAAACCAGCGCCACTTTGGACTTGGTCAGGTCTTCGGCGTTGATAACACCGGATTCGATGAATTCGTAGTAAAGGTCGTTCCCCTCACGGGTCCGTTCACCCACACCTGCGAACACCGAATAGCCCGAGTGCACTTTGGCGATGTTGTTGATCAGTTCCTGAATAAGAACAGTCTTGCCCACGCCAGCACCGCCGAACAGACCAATCTTACCACCCTTGGCGTATGGCGCCAGCAGGTCGATAACCTTGATGCCTGTCACCAGCACTTCGGATGCGGTAGACTGCGCTTCGAATGGGGGCGCATCCGCATGGATTGACCGGCGTTCGGTTTCACCGATCGGGCCTTTTTCGTCCACAGGCTCGCCCACAACGTTCATGATGCGGCCAAGGGTTGCGTCGCCAACGGGAACCGTGATGGTCGTGCCTTCGTCGGTCACTTCCTGACCACGCACCAGACCTTCGGTACTGTCCATGGCGATGGCGCGCACGGTGCTTTCGCCAAGGTGCTGTGCCACTTCAAGGACCAGCGTCTTGCCATTGTTGTCAGTCGTCAGCGCGTTCAGGATCTCTGGCAGGTGATCCCCGAACTGCACGTCCACGACGGCGCCAATCACCTGTGTGATCTTGCCTTTTGCTTGTGCCATTCTCGTTTCTCCGGTTCTTTAGAGCGCTTCCGCGCCCGAAATGATTTCAATCAGCTCATTCGTGATCACGGCCTGACGCGAGCGGTTATACTCGATTGTCAGCTTGTCGATCATCTCGCCTGCGTTGCGGGTCGCGTTATCCATGGCGGACATGCGCGCACCCTGTTCCGACGCCGCATTTTCCAGCAGCGCGCTGAAAATTGCGGTCGCAACGCCGCGCGGCAAGAGATCGGCAAGGATTTCTTCCTCGCCGGGCTCGTAATCATAAAGCGTCGCCTCGGCATCCTCGGCCTGTTCAAACTGGGCGGGGATGATTTGCTGTGCGGTTGGATGCTGCACGACGACATTTTCAAAGCGCGCAAAGAAAATTGTCGCGACATCGAATTCTTCGCTGTCGAAACGGGTCAGCACATCCTTGGCAATGCCCTGCGCGTCGGCATAACCCACGCGCTTGACGTCGGTCAGATCGACATGACCCACGAAATGATCACCAAGGTCACGTTTCATCGCATCGCGGCCTTTTTTACCGACCGTCAGGATTTTCACCGTTTTACCCTCGGCCAGCAACTTGCGGGCGTGGGTTTTTGCCAGCTTCGCGATGTTGCCGTTGAAACCACCACAAAGCCCGCGTTCGGCGGTCATGACAATCAACATCTGCACCTTGTCGCTGCCGGTGCCCGACAGCAATTTCGGCGCAGAGTCCGATCCGCCAACCGACGCGGCAAGCCCGGCCATCACAGCGTTGAAACGCTCTGTGTAGGGGCGCGACGCCTCGGCTGCGTCCTGGGCGCGGCGCAGTTTTGCAGCCGCGACCATCTGCATGGCCTTGGTGATCTTGCGGGTCGATTTGACCGACGCGATCCTGTTTTTCAGGTCCTTAAGATTAGGCACGTCATCGTCTCCTTATCTCAAGATTTACGCGAAGTCAGCGGCGAAGGCGTCCAAAGCAGCTTTGATCTTGGCCTCTGCATCACCTTTGACCTTGGGGTCTTCCTTGGTGATCATGTCCAGCACGTCCTTGGCGTTCGTACGCAGATGCTTGAGCAGACCCTGTTCAAACCGGCCGACATCGCTGACCTTGATCTTGTCAAGGTAACCATGTGTCCCTGCATAGATCACGCAGACGATTTCAGCGTTTGTCAGCGGCGAATACTGCGGCTGTTTCATCAGTTCGGTCAGACGGGCACCACGGTTCAGCAACTGCTGGGTTGCAGCGTCAAGGTCGGACCCGAACTGCGCGAATGCGGCCATTTCACGATACTGCGCCAATTCCAGTTTCACCGGACCGGCAACCGATTTCATCGCGTTGGTCTGGGCAGACGAACCCACACGCGACACCGACAGACCGGTGTTCACAGCGGGGCGAATACCCTGATAGAACAGTTCGGTTTCAAGGAAGATCTGACCGTCGGTGATCGAAATCACGTTGGTTGGAATAAACGCGGACACGTCACCACCCTGGGTTTCGATGATCGGCAGCGCAGTCAGCGAACCGGCACCGTTGTCTTCGTTCAGCTTAGCCGAACGCTCCAACAGGCGAGAGTGCAGATAGAAAACGTCACCTGGGTAGGCTTCACGCCCGGGTGGGCGGCGCAGCAGCAGCGACATCTGACGATAAGCCACGGCCTGCTTGGAAAGGTCATCATAGATGATCAGCGCGTGGCGACCGTTGTCGCGGAAATGTTCGGCCATCGCAGTTGCGGCATAAGGTGCAAGGAACTGCATCGGCGCCGGGTCAGATGCGGTGGCAGCCACAACGATGGAATATTCGATCGCGCCGGATTCTTCGAGCTTTTTCACCAGCTGTGCCACGGTGGACCGTTTCTGGCCGATCGCGACGTAAACACAATACAGCTTGTCGTATTCTTTTTCGGCGGCGTCGTTATAGGATTTCTGGTTCAGGATCGTATCAAGCGCCACGGCGGTCTTACCCGTCTGACGGTCACCAATGATCAATTCCCGCTGGCCACGGCCAATCGGGATCATGGCGTCAACCGATTTCAGGCCGGTCGCCATTGGTTCGTGCACCGATTTACGCGGGATGATGCCGGGGGCCTTGCTGTCGGCCACGGCGCGGTTTTTCGTCTTGATCGGGCCCTTGCCGTCAAGCGGGTTGCCCAGACCGTCAACAACGCGGCCCAGCAGTTCGTCACCCACAGGCACGTCCACGATGGACTTGGTGCGCTTGACGGTGTCGCCTTCCTTGATGTCGCGGTCGGACCCGAAGATCACGATACCGACGTTGTCGGATTCAAGGTTCAATGCCATCCCGCGGATACCGCCAGGGAATTCGACCATTTCACCGGCCTGCACATTGTCGAGCCCGTAAACGCGGGCGATACCGTCGCCGACGCTTAGCACACGGCCAACTTCGGCCACTTCGGCCTCTTGACCGAAGTTCTTGATCTGGTCCTTCAGGATCGCAGAGATTTCAGACGCTTGGATCGCCATTTATCCGACCTCTTTCATAGTGTTCTGGAGTGCGTTGAGCTTGGAGGCGATCGAGGTGTCGATCATCTTTGAGCCCACTTTAACGATGAGACCGCCAATGATGCTTTCATCGACGGTTTCCTTGATGATGATTTTCTTGCCCACTTGGGCATTCAGCGTTTTCGCCAGCTTGTCGGCCTGCGCCTTGGTCAGCTTTTTCGCGGTGGTAACGTCGGCAGTCACCTCGCCGCGTTCCTCGGCCAACATATCCTGTAGCACGCGCACCAGATGCGGCAGCACAAACAAGCGTCGCTTGGACGCCAGCAGTGACAGCACATTGGCTGTTGTCTGCGACAGATCCATTTTCTTGGCAACGGCGCTGATCGCGGTTGCCTGCTGATCCCGGCTATACAGCGGGGAGGTCAGCAAGGCGCGCAGATCTTCGCTTTCGTTTATTGCAGTTTCCAAAGCGCTTACATCAGCTTCAAGCGCTTTGATCGCCTTGCCTTCCTTGGCAAGGTCAAACACGGCTGTCGCATAGCGCGCAGCAATGCCTGTGGAGATACCAGCAGTTTCGGACACGTCCACCCTTCCGATGTCTTATGCCCGACCTCACCCCCAGTGTGAACGGTGGCAAACGGGCAACTTGTTTGGCCCCCGTTGATCACGGAAGCGTCAAAATCTTGGCGGATGTAGCAGAGCCTCTGGGGTGTCGCAAGCACTCTGCGACAAGAAACGCCCAATGAATCGCACCATGGATTGATATGCCAATAATTTAAACGCGCCCGTCGCTTGCCCGTTAGCGCCAACTGTCGCGATGTTCTTGCCGATCCGGCTGATCCGGCGCCGCGCGCGCGCATGATTCTTGCGCAAGCCACGTCAAAAAGCCGCATCCGGGGTGTCGGATGCGGCGATTTGCCGGGGTGCCGATTGATGCGGTCAGAAAAGATCGTGCCAGATCGTCCCGTCATGGCATCGCAGCTTGGCCGTGGCGGTGTCGAAATAGACGTCCCCCGCCATCGGGCTGACAGGCGCCACCCCGGGCGCAAGGTTCAGCATCTGACCGATCCCGACGCGCCCATTCGCCGCAGTCACCGATATGGCCGCAACCCAAGACCCGCCATCCGGGCTGACCTTGATGGCGAAATCGTCGTTGCCCGCCAGACCCATTTCGGCCCGCCCGGAAAACCCCGTCTGATACAGAACCGATGCGGTATCAGCCGCGCCCGATTTGTTGATCTTGACCTGATGGCCCGCCCCGTCATGGCTTAACAAGGTTGCCGCACCGACCACACTAAGCCGGTTTGTCGCGTCTGAAGTGGCATTGATTCCGACACCGGGGAGATTATCCAGAACCTGCGCGCCTCGCGTGTCCCACGCAGCGCCAGTCCAGACCTGCATTTCGCCCAGATCCCGCACCCACGCCCGCCAGCCATCGCGCGGGGCCACGAACAGCCAGCCACCGCCGCGCCATGTGGCAATCTTCCCGTCCTGGCCAGCCCAGCCGCCTGTCGCACCTGTGCCCACCCCCCAAGTCTGCCCTTCTGCCGGGGCGACAGGCGGCATCGCAGCCCCCGTGCTTTCCAAAGCCAGTTGAACAATCATGTCCAGCAATTCGATGGCTTCGTTGTGCGTGACATGTTTTTGCGCCTGCGCTGCCTGGATGAACGGCAGGGACAGGTTGGGGGTTTGATCAGACATAGGGGAAACGCGCCTTCCGCAGTGGTGAATTGGGGGACACTATGCAGGGTGCGCGGTAAACCTTTGCCTGGTCCAGCGCCCGTTGGTCTGCGCAACAGGCCACTGCCAAGGGTTGTGCGCGTCTGCCCCGCAGGCTTTAAGGACAGGGATGATTTCAAGACAAAGGCTGCCGATGACAAAGCGTGCGTTGATTACAGGTGTGACCGGGCAGGACGGGTCCTATCTGTCTGAGTTCTTGCTTGAAAAAGGATATGAGGTTCACGGCATCAAGCGCCGCGCATCCCTGTTCAACACCGCCCGCGTCGATCACATCTATGAAGATCCGCACACCGATAACGGCCGTTTCAAGCTGCATTACGGGGATCTGACCGACAGTTCGAACCTGACACGCATCATATCCGAGGTGCAGCCGGACGAGATTTACAACCTCGGCGCCCAATCCCATGTTGCTGTCAGCTTTGAGGCGCCCGAATATACCGCCGATGTTGATGCGATCGGCACATTGCGGCTGCTGGAGGCGGTCCGTTTCCTCGGGTTGGAAGGCAAGACCCGCTTCTATCAGGCGTCAACCTCAGAGCTTTACGGATTGGTGCGGGAAACACCGCAAACAGAAACCACACCGTTTCACCCGCGCAGCCCTTATGCGGTGGCGAAACTTTATGCCTATTGGACCTGTGTGAACTACCGCGAAGCGTATGGCATGTTTGCCTGTAACGGCATCCTGTTCAATCACGAAAGCCCGCGCAGGGGCGAAACATTCGTCACCCGCAAGATCACGCGCGGGCTGGCCAATATCGCCATGGGGCTGGAACAGTGCCTGTTCATGGGCAATATCGATGCCCTGCGCGACTGGGGCCACGCCCGCGATTACGTGCGGATGCAATGGCTGATGCTGCAACAGGAAAAACCGGAAGATTACGTGGTCGCGACCGGCAAGCAGTATTCCGTGCGCGATTTCATCAACTGGTCGGCGGCGGAACTGGGGCTGACGCTGGAATTCACTGGCAGTGGCGTGCATGAAACAGCCACCGTCACCGCCGTGACCAGTGACCTTGCCCCCAAGATCAAGGTTGGCGATGTGATCCTGCGGATTGACCCACGCTATTTCCGCCCCGCCGAAGTGGAAACCCTGTTGGGCAATCCCGCCAAGGCCAAAGCACGACTGGGCTGGGAGCCGCAGATCACCGCGCAGGAAATGTGTGCCGAAATGGTCGCAGAAGACCTGCGCGGCGCGCGGCGCCATGCGCTGCTGCAGGAACACGGGCTGAACCTGCCTGTGACGTTCGAGGATTAAGCGATGCGCATTTATCTGGCCGGACACAAGGGCATGGTCGGCAGCGCGATCCTGCGGCAGCTTGAAACGCAGGGCGGGTGTGATCTGATCACCGCGACCAGCAGGGAACTGGACCTGACAGATCAGGCGGCGGTAAGTGAATTCATGCGGGCGCAGCGCCCTGACGCGGTGATCCTTGCCGCCGCCAAGGTGGGCGGGATCGTGGCCAACAACAATTATCCCGCGCAGTTCATCTATGAAAACCTGATGATTCAGGCAAATATTATCCATCAGGCCCACGCTGCTGGCGTGACCCGGCTGCTGCAACTGGGATCATCCTGCATTTACCCACGCGACGCACCCCAGCCGATGGCCGAAGGGGCACTTTTGACCGGACCGCTGGAATCCACCAACGAACCTTATGCGGTTGCCAAGATCGCCGGGATCAAGCTGTGCGAAAGCTATAACCGGCAGTATGGCACCGATTACCGGTCAGTCATGCCCACCAACCTTTATGGGCCGAGAGACAACTTTCACCCCGAAAACTCTCATGTTCTGCCGGGTCTGATCCGCCGGTTTCATAACGCTGTGCAGAATGGCGCCAGCCAGGTGGCGATCTGGGGCACTGGCACGCCGCGTCGGGAATTTCTGCATGTGGATGACATGGCTGCGGCATCGCTTTTCGTGATGAACCTTGACCGCGCCGCCTATGATGCCGAAACCGACCCCATGCTCAGCCATATCAACGTCGGCACGGGCACGGATGTTTCGATCATGGAACTGGCACGGATGGTGGCAGATGTAACAGGATACACCGGAGACATCGTCTGCGATACATCAAAGCCCGACGGAACCCCCCGTAAATTGATGGATGTCCGTCGCCTGACAAGGCTTGGCTGGTCGGCGGGCATTGACCTTCGGGACGGGATCAGCACAACTTATGACTGGTACAAGGCGCAAAGGGCTGCTGGCGCGGACCTGAGGGCCAATTAAATAAGGGGCCAAGTCATTGATTACACCTGTCATTCTATGCGGCGGATCAGGCACGCGGCTATGGCCTCTGTCGCGCAAAAGCTATCCCAAACAGTTCGCACCGCTGATCGGCGACGCCAGCCTGTTTCAAGCCAGCGCACAGCGGCTCAGCGGGCCGGATTATGCCGACCCCGTCATCGTCACCGCAGATGCGTTCCGGTTTATCGTGGTGCAGCAACTTGGTGATGTCGCGATCACGCCCGGCGCGGTCCTGATCGAACCCGAAGGGCGCGACACCGCCCCCGCGATCCTTGCTGCGGCACTGCATCTGGCCGAAACCGACCCGGACGGGTTGATGCTCGTCGCGCCGTCGGATCACGTAATTCCCGACAAACCGGCCTTTGACGCCGCTATCACCGCAGCCGTGCCTGCCGCGCGTGCCGGTCAGCTTGTCACATTCGGGATTACCCCGGACCGCCCTGAAACCGGCTATGGCTATCTGGAACTGCACGCAGCGCCCGATGGCGGCCTCGCACCACTGCCGCTGCGCAGCTTTGTCGAAAAGCCCGATGCCGCCCGCGCCGCCGATATGCTGGCTGCGGGGCGATATCTGTGGAACGCCGGGATCTTCCTGTTCACCGCCAATACAATCCTGTCGGCCTATCGAACCCATGCACCCGACATGCTGACGGCGGTCACGCAAGCGGTGGCAGAGGCGCGCGCCGACATGGGGTTTCTGCGCCTTGCCCCAGGCCCCTGGGCCAAGGCCCCCGCTATTTCCATCGATTATGCCGTGATGGAAAATTCCGGCAACCTTGCCGTCGTGCCATTCACAGGGCGCTGGTCCGACCTTGGCGATTGGGCCGCCGTCTGGCGCGAAACGGAACATGACGGTCTGGCGCTTCATGGGCCAGCAACGGCCATCGACTGCACCGGCAGCTTGCTTCGGTCCGAGGTCGAGGGGCAGGCGATTGTCGGGATCGGGCTGGATGATATCATTGCCATCGCGATGCCCGACGCGGTGTTGGTCAGCCACAAGGGCCGCACCCAAGAGGTGAAACAGGCGGTGGACAGGCTGAAGGCCGGCAAGGTGCCACAGGCAGAAAGCTTTCCCAAGGATCACCGGCCATGGGGCTGGTTCGAAAGCCTTGTGATCGGGGACAGGTTTCAGGTCAAACGGATCGTGGTGAACCCCGGTGCCGCGCTATCGTTGCAGTCGCACCATCACCGGGCCGAACATTGGGTCGTCGTGCAGGGCACTGCCAAGGTGACGATTGACGACACCGTGCAACTGATCAGTGAAAACCAGTCGGTTTACGTGCCGTTGGGCGCGGTTCATCGCATGGAAAACCCCGGCAAACTGCCGATGGTCCTGATCGAGGTGCAGACCGGCAGCTATCTGGGCGAAGACGACATCCTGCGCTACGAGGACGTCTATGCAAGGGACTAGTGCCGTTCGGAAAATCAGTGACTGACCGGAAGGGGTTCAATGGTCGCCCGATATGCCAGAGTTCAGCAATATTCCGCGGGGCGCGTGATCATGCCCATGGCCGTCTGACTTTCGCCACATTCGACGTGCTTTTTAGGCGGCAAATGCAGTGAATTGTTTTCAGGACAAAGACCACGCGCTATCTTTGACCAGAGCAGAGGACAGTTGACACATGCCCGATCCAACCTCTCCTGTTGCCACGCTTGACAGCGGTGCGAGCCTTCGGGATCGGACAATCTCTGTTCACTTTGTTGCCGAAAACAGGACGGCGGCCTTCGCCGGTCTGACAACCGACGAAAAGGCTGACGTCATCTCTGATGGCTGGGCGCAGGCCGAGATTGACCGAGTGATGGCGGCGCTGGCAGGAATATCGACCTACGCGGATCTGACATTTGTGCAGACAAGCGATCAGAATGCCGACTTTCAAATGGTTTTGGACAACGACGAATTGAACGATCCTGACCTGCTGGGATATTTCTATCAACCCAGCACACCGGATTACACCGGGGCGCTGATGGGGGTATTCAATGTCAACGGACACGGCTGGACAACGTTGGGCTTGCTTGCCGGCGGGCTGGGCTATTCCACCATCATCCACGAGGTGTTGCACGGGCTTGGGCTGGATCATCCACACGACGGCGACCTGATACTTGACGGGCTGGACCCCGAACAGCCCGATTACCCGTTTGGGGATTTTGGCGATTTCAACCTGAACCAGACCGTTTATACCATCATGTCGTATAACGATGGGTATGCCGCAGCCCCATCGCAAGACAACGACACCGGCAGCGCGATGGGGCCCATGGCGCTGGATATCGCAATGTTGCAGGAAATCTACGGTGCCAATCTTGGCCATGCCAATGGAAATGACAGCTATGATCTGACCGATGTGGTCTCTGGCTGGCTGGCAATCTGGGATACCGGTGGACGTGACACCATTACCTACCACGGCAGCCGCGATGTCACGCTTGACCTGCGCGCCGCCACACTGCGCTACGAGGATGGGGGTGGCGGCTTTGTTTCAGCCGCCGACGGAATCGCCGGGGGTTATACGATTGCCGCCGGAGTGGTGATCGAAGATGCAACCGGCGGCAACGGGAATGACATGCTGATCGGGAATGATGCGGCGAATGTGCTGACCGGAAGAACCGGTGCGGATACGCTGATCGGAGGAGGCAACAACGACAGCCTGCATGGCAATTCCGGTTCTGATGCAATCAGTGGCACAGCCGGTACCAACCTTATCTATGGCAATAGCGGCGCCGATCGGCTGACAGGCGGGAATGGCTCTGACACCATTTTCGGCAACGCCGGGAACGATATCATGGTTGGGGGCGCGACGGGCGATTTGCTGAATGGCGGGCGGGGCGATGACACGCTGGACGGGGGCGCCGGCCCGGACATCCTGAACGGCGGGATCGGCCATGACCGGCTGACCGGTGGGGCGGGCGCTGATACATTCGTTTTCGACTTCATCAGTGACAGCTGGGCCGGGCGCGCCGATACGATCACCGATTTCGAGGTAGGTATCGACCGGATCGATCTGTCCGGGATTGATGCAGATCTGGCAATGCAGGGCAACCAGTCATTACAATTTGGGGACGCAGGTAACCTGACCGATACATCCGGCAACATCTGGGTCACGGTTGCCGGTCGCGACACGTTCGTGCATGTTGACCGGGACGGTGACAGCATTGCAGAAATGGGGGCCTTGATGCAAAATGTGAACGACCTGACCGACAGCGATTTCATCCTCTGATGCGGGTTCTTGTGACTGGTGGCGCCGGCTATATCGGAAGCCACACCTTGCTTGAACTGATGGCACAAGGCCATGCGGTGTGCGTGCTGGACAACTACGCCAACGCCACGCCCGAAGTCTTGAACAGGGTCCGCGCACTGTCGAACGGCACCGTGGCGGATTATACCGGCGATGTCCGCGATGCCGCACTGCTGGATCAGGTCATGACCACGTTCCGGCCCGACGCGGTCGTGCATTTTGCCGGCTTGAAGGCCGTGGGCGAAAGCGCCAAAAAGCCGCTGGCGTATTACGATGTCAACGTCTGCGGAACGGTCGCACTGTTGCAGGCCATGGACCGGGCAGGATGCAGGCGGATCATCTTTTCATCGTCGGCCACGGTTTACGGCGAACCTGTCTATATGCCCTATGACGAAGACCACCCGACAAACCCCACATCAGTTTATGGACAGACCAAACTGGCCGCCGAACGGATCCTGACCGATTGGGCCGGGGCCAACCCCGACGCCGCTGCGGTGATCCTGCGGTATTTCAATCCGGTGGGTGCGCATCATTCGGCCCGCATCGGTGAAGATCCGCAGGATATTCCGGGCAACCTGATGCCGTTCATCGCGCAAGTGGCGGTAGGCAAACGCGACGCGCTGACGATCTATGGCGATGATTACGACACACCCGATGGCACCGGATTGCGCGACTATATTCACGTCGTTGACCTGGCCCGCGCGCATGTGGCCGCGCTGAACCACGCCGCGTGCAACACCGGGGCGCGGGCATTTAACATCGGCACCGGCCAAAGCCACAGCGTCCGCGACATGGTTGCGGCATTCAGCCGTGCTTGCGGGGGTGACATACCTGTCCGTCAGGCAGGCAGGCGCACAGGCGATATCGCTGCAATGCAGGCCGATGCCAGCCGTGCAAAGCGCGAACTGGGCTGGACCGCGACCCATTCGCTTGACGACATGACCGCCAGCACATGGGCCTGGCAATCCGCCAATCCCGATGGCTATGGCACACCGGATTAGACGCTAAGGCGTTTTCAGTATATCGCGCAGCAGAGCAAGCCCGCGCACCAGCGTTTCCTGTGCCGTCGCTGCCGTATCAGCCTCGACGTACAGGCGCAGTTCGGGGGCGTTGCCTGATGGCCGAAGGTGAATGATCCGCCCGTCTTGCAGGCCCATCCGCAAACCATCGACACGGTTCAGCTCCGCCTCTTGACCGCCCATTGCCGTCAGAAAAGCCGCGCGCGCAGTCCGGTCACCTGCCCAACGCGCCACAAGCTCTTTGGAAATCTCGCTTGGCACGTCCTGCAAACGATCAGCGGCGGTATAGCGGGCCGGTTCTGCCGCGACCACGTGCGACAGCCCGGTGCCATTCGCCCGACACAGCACGGCGACCATTGGCAAAACAGCATCGCGCGTCATCAATGGCGGCATGGCCCCAGCCGGGCCTGACGCTTGGAACCCCAACAGAAAGCCGCCGTTCGCCTCGTATCCGACGACGCGGCCGTTTGCAGTGGCCATACCGGCAATGACATAGGGCGAACCAATGGCGGTCTGGACAACCTGTTTGAAATGGCCCGATGCCGCGACACCAGTATTCGACGACACCGGAGTCACGACAATATCCGCTCCTAACGTCGCTGCGGTAACCTGCCCCAGAATGTCGCCCGGCACGATGGTTCCGGCCTCATCGGCAACCAGCGGGCGGTCCCCGTCGGCATCGGTGGATACGATGGCGTCAAACCCACCATCCTGCGCCCAACGGCGCAACTGGTCACGCAGGGCCTGCGGCACAGCCTCGGTATCTACGGGGATGAACGTATCGGATCGACCCAGTATGTCGGTATCAGCACCCAGGCGGGTCAAGAGCACATCCAGCAGATCCGCCCCGACCGCGCTATGGGCATAGATGCCGATCCGCATACCCTGCAAAGCAGCGCCATACGCCGCGACATAGCGGGTGACGTAAGCGGCCCCCACATCAGTCCGCACCGCAACCGGCGGGCCGGTCAGTCCGCTGGCCGCGCGGCCCAGCGCACCCAGAATCGCCCGTTCGTCATCCTTGGAAATCTCGCCCTGCGGTGTATAGAATTTCAGCCCGTTGCGGTCGGCCGGAATATGGCTGCCCGTGACCATCACAGCCGCCGCGCCCGCCTGCATCGCCGCCAAGGCAAGTGCAGGCGTCGGCACAGCCCCGCAATCGGTGACGGCCAGCCCTGCGGCCCTTGCCGCACTGGCCACCATACCGGAAATATCAGACGATGACGCGCGCAGATCATGACCCAGATACAGGCCCGTGCCTGTCGGACAAGCCGCCACAAAAGCCGCAACATGATCGCCGACAAGCGCGGGGGTCAGATCAGTGACCAGCCCGCGCAACCCGCTGGTGCCGAATTTCGGTGCCAAGGCCAACCCTCCAAAGCGATAACTGCCTGAAAGCATCTAGCCCGACCTTGGCCGCAAAGCCACCGAAAATCTGTTAACGATACTATCGCAAATCTGGCGCGATATTGAAGAAATTGAAGGATAAACGTCGCTTCGCTGCCGTAATTGGGTCATGGCACCATCCCTGCCCGATGCAACCCTTTCCCCCTTGATGGCGCTTGCAGGACCGGGGGGTTCTTTCATGGCTTCGTTCACGTTTCTGGCTCATGTAATGGGCTCTGCCGACCTTGACCGGTCGCATATTACCGATCTGGCGATCATCCAGACCGGCGGCACACCGGTGTTGATCAGCACGACCCGTTTTGATGGCGTGCTGCGTAGCTGGCAAATTGACGGCCTGCCGGGCGTAATCGGCGAGGTCGCCTATGAGGGCGGCGATCTGCCCGGCATTATCAGCAGCCTCGTGCCGGTGACCATGGACGGTGCAACATCTGTTCTGACCGGCGGCGGCTTGGGCGGAACACTGCAAACCCATGTCATTGGACCGGAAGGCATGTTTGGCATTGCCACCGCATTGCCACCGGGCATGGCCGGGTTTCAGCATGGTGTCAGCGTGCAACTGGGCAATGGAACGCAGGCGATCTATGGCGCGCTGACCGGGACCAGCGGGATCGCGCGCCTCGATTTTTCCGAGGCAGGCAGCTTTGCAGGCTCGGTGCTGGCCAGCCCGGGCGCCGTGGCCGCGCAAATCAGCGCGATCGCAACCGTCAATATGGGCGCGCAGGATTTTCTGTTCACCGCGAATTCTACCGCTGACACCCTGACAAGCTGGGCCATCGGCGACGATGGTAGCCTTGGCCCAGTGCAAACCATAGGCGTTGATGACGGCCTTTGGATCGCGACGCCCAGCGCGCTGGCGGTCGGCACGGTCGGCGGCATCAGCTATCTGGTGCTGGGTGCCGCAGGCAGTGGGACGCTCAGCGTCATGGAAATTGGCAGCGCCGGCGGCCTGACCCTGCGAGACCATCTGCTGGACAGTTTGCAAACCCGCATTGGCGGCGTCACAAGTATCGACATCGTGACCCATAACGACCGGACATACGTGATTGCAGGGGGGGCGGATGACGGGCTGTCTGTCTTTCTTTTGTTGGAAGGCGGGCATCTGCTGGACCACGCGCATATCGCTGACACCCCGGCAATGGGGCTGAACAACGTCAGCGCGATTGCCGCCCGCGGGATGGCCGACGGGGTTGATATATATGTGGCCAGCAGCAGCGAACCGGGGCTGACACAGCTTCGCCTTGATACCGGGCCAGCGGGGGCGACGGCGACAGCGACACTGGCCGGCGGTGCGTTGGTGGGAACCGCCGGCAATGACATTCTGCAGGGCCATGATGGTGCCGACCAGATCAATGCAGGCGCGGGCGATGATGTAATCCGCGACGGGGCCGGGTCTGACGCCATGACCGGCGGCGCGGGCGCAGATGTGTTTCTGCTCTCTGCCGATGGGATCACCGATACGATCACGGACTTTACCTTGGGTCAGGACCGGATCGACCTGTCGCTTTGGTCAATGCTGCACGATCTCAGCCAACTGACGATTAACATCCAGCCCTACGGGATGGATATCCGCTATGGTCAAGAGCTGCTGGTCGTCCAAAGCGCCGATGGCCGGACGATCGACTATCGAACGCTGACAAATGCCGACATCATTGGTCAGACCCGGGTGCCTTCGGATATCGTGGCAGGATATCCCGGACCGGCAACGCCACCCCCCGACCTGCCCCCCGGCGACACCCCCGCAACACCAACGGACCAAGGGGGGCCGTTCAGTATAGGCCCCGGGTTAGGTGTACTAGCAGCGGCCAACACCGCTGACTTGCGTGGGGCGCTGACGCAATCCGAAACGCCATGGGGCAACGGCTTGGGGCAGACAGGCAGCACCGCGCCCGATGTGTTGATCGGAACGGCAGCGTCCGATGTGCTGGCGGGTGGCACAGGTGATGACATTATCATGGGCCGCGCCGGGGCTGACCACCTGACCGGGGGCGGCGGGGCTGATCTGTTGCTGGCAGGGGATGGTGATGATCTGCTGAATGGCGAAGACGGGCATGACATCCTGCGTGGCGGCCCCGGGATGGATACCCTGCGCGGTGGGCCGGGCGACGACCAGATTTGGGGTGATGCTGGCGCCGACACGTTCATCTTTGACGGCGGCACGGACGTCATTGGCGATTTCGAACAGGGCGTCGATCAGATCACACTTGACGCCGCACTTTGGACGGGGCTGACATCGGCCGCCGACGTGCTGGCCGTATATGGCAGCTACGCCGACCGCCGCGCAACCATTGACCTTGGTGGTGGCAACACATTGCACATCGACGGCGTGATCGACTATGCCGCGTTGGCTGACAGCATGGCCTTGTTCTGATGCTTTGCAGCCCCGACTTGTGACGCCGACATCGCAAATTGCGTTCGGCCGTCGGGCAAAGACTGGGTATTTCTATCCCGTATAAAGGCGAACCGCTCTAGTTGCTGAAGTTCGACGCAGCGGTCGCAAGGTTCAGCACCGACAAGGCGGACCCCAGCGGGCTTTCGGTTGCATAGACCAGATCGTTGGGTTGGATGGCAAATGACCCCGCCGAAAACAGCCCGTCCGCCGTTGTCAGATCCAGCAGGAACACGACCCGTTCCTGCGGTGGGCCCGACCCGTCGCTGCGCACCTGACCGGGCGCATATTCCCGCAGGATCAGAATGCCTTGGGGGTTGGCACGCGCATCGCTCAATCCACCGATGATCGACATCGCGTCGAGGGCTGAAATCTGGTCTTTTTGAAAGACATGCAGCGATTCCGTGCCGGTCGCCCCCAATGACAGGAAATAACGCTCTTCCTGCTGGACGATCACCCGGTCACCACCGCGCAGCGTGGTATCAAGACGTGGCTCGGACAGAAGGCGGCGCAGTGATACGCCGTAAATCCTGTCGTTCCGGATCAGTCGAACCTGCGGGTTTATCAGGGCCGGATTTGCCCCACCGCCCTGCGCCAGCAGATCAAGAACCCTGTAATTCCGGTCAGGCAGCGGATAGACACCCGGCACAGCCGCCCCCGATACAAGGTTTGCGGTATTGGCCCGGCCCGGCGCGACCATCAACTGCACCTGCGCGGCCGGAATCGTGCGCGTCATTTCTTCTTCGATGCGGTCGCGGGCCGTCGCAGGCGACATGCCGCTGACCTGCAACTCACCGATGTAGGGCACAAAAATGCGCCCGTCAGACCCGACTTGCACCTCTTGCAGGGGGGTCGCCCGTTGGGCGGCACCTGCAAAGACAGAGTTTTCACCCGCGTCCCAGACAGTCATTTGAAGGCGGTCGCCCGGTGCAATGAGCAGCGATGCGGGCTGCTGTTGGCGATCCAGCCAGGGAAAACTCCGGCTTTTGTTGGCTGGCCAGTCACGCACAACAGGCAAAACCGCGCGCGTCACTGCGAACACTGCAAAATCATACTCTGCCGGTTCGCCTTGGGCTGCGGTCTGGGCATTGCTGGCGGCCAAGACCTCTGACTGGAAACCGGCCCCCCGGGGAAGACCACAACCGGCCAACACCAGAAACAAACCCGTCACCGTGAAGCGATACAAGATATGGCGCATGATTCCCCCGCTGATTTTACACAGCTTATAGGGTCATCGAAGCCCGCGACAACACTATGTTGTTGCAAAACCGGAATCTGAGGCTCAAAAATCGACAGCCAGTCCTTTTTTTTCCCAATCACCGTAACGCACCGGTTCCGGCCCGTCGCGCCCGCCCAATTCAAGCGGAAGCAGTTTGTCCTTTGCGGCCTTGCGGCGTTCTTCGGCCTCGGCCAGCGCGCGTTGGGCGGCAGGGGGCAGATCGTGCGGGGCGTCGGTCATGGGTGCTGTCCTTGTGGGTGGCATGGCTTTGATATACGTCGCCCCCACCTACCTTCAAGAGATTTGCCAAATGTCCCAGACCGGTCTGCCCGCCCGCCGCAGCGCACATTCCCTGCTGATGCAGATCATCGGCGACGGCCGCCTGATGGCCGAACTGATCGGCGCAGGCGCATTGGCCGACCTCGCCCCCGACGATCGCGCCCGCGCCCAGCGCCTTGCCACCGATGCGCTGCGCGGGCTGGATCGCGCCGACCGGATGCTGAAACCCTACCTGAAAAAGACCCCCCCCGATCATGTCATGAACGCGCTGCGTCTTGGCGTGATCGAATTGTGCGGCGGTCAGGCCGCACATGGCGTCGTCAATGCATACGTCGATATTGTCGGGCGCAACAAACGCACCCAGGCAATGAAAGGGTTGGTCAACGCTGTCCTGCGCAAGATCGCCGACGAAGGCCCCGCAGGCTGGGCCAAGCGCCCAGCACCGCTGACGCCCGGGTGGCTGCGCCAACCCTTGGTTGCCGCATGGGGCCGTGACGCTGTCGCCGGGATTGAGGCCGCACATTTCGCCGGTGCCCCGCTGGATCTGACTGCCAAAGGCGATCCAGTGCCTGTAGCGGCCGCTGTGGGAGGTGATGTGGTGCCAACAGGATCAGTGCGTGTGCATGCCCCGGGTCAGGTGTCCAATCTGCCGGGATACGACAGCGGCGACTGGTGGGTGCAGGACGCCGCAGCGGCGCTCCCGGTGAAGCTGCTGGGTGATGTGACGGGTTTGAAGATAGTTGATCTTTGCGCCGCCCCCGGCGGCAAGACCCTGCAACTGTCCGCAGGCGGGGCCGATGTAACCGCAGTGGACCTGTCGGACAAACGCATGGCGCGGGTGCAGGAGAACCTGGCGCGGACGCAGTTGGAGGCCAAGACAGTGGTCAGCGACGCCTTTGACTTTGTCGAAACGGGCTTTGACGCGGTGCTGCTGGATGCACCTTGTTCGGCCACCGGCACGATTCGGCGCCATCCTGATCTGCCCTATGCCAAGGACGGATCGGAGTTCGGTGCGCTGATCAACCAGCAAACCGCGATGCTCGACCATGCGCTGACCTTGCTGCGCCCCGGTGGACGGCTGGTGTTTTGCACCTGCTCGCTCTTGCCCGACGAAGGCGAGGTGCAGGTCGAAGAGGCGCTTGTGCGACACCCCGCCTTGACGGTGGATCGTGCCGCGCTGGATATCGCCGGCGTGCAGCCTGATTGGATCACCCCCGAAGGCGGGCTGCGCCTACGCCCTGATTTCTGGCCCGATCTGGGTGGAATGGATGGGTTCTATATGGCGGTGCTGACAAAGCCTGCGTGACTTTTGCTACCTGCTGCTGTTATGATTTCATATGCGAACACGGGTGCACGCGTCACGATTGAGGCTGCGGTAATTGGTAAATATGCAAACATGGCACGCCCGCCGGATCAATTTCATGCATCGGCTGCATGCACGCCGGGCTGCGCGGACAGATCTGACAACCGGCTTTGTGCGCCCGCCAGAGCCGCGAACCATCGGCAGTTTGCCTAAGGGCCAGCAACTTCTTCAAGGTGATTTCCTTTTTTCGGGCCTGCGTGTTCAGGGCGCGACCCTCTCGGTCTGGGATATCGCGGGAACACATGCCGGGGTGGCCGAAGAGATTCATGGCTGCGACTGGCTGGATGATCTGGCCGCCGTCGGCACGGAAGCGGCCCGCGACCGTGCCCAGATCTGGGTCAATCAGTGGATCGAGCGACATGGCGATGGCAGGGGCCAAGGCTGGCTGCCCGAAATCGTGGGCCGACGTCTGATCCGATGGATTAACCATGGTGAATTTCTGCTGCGCGGACAAAACCGCGCCCAAAGGGACCGGGTTTTTACCAGCCTCGCCCGGCAGACATTGTTCTTGTCGCGCCGGTGGGCTGTCATGCCAGCGGGCTTGCCCCGGTTTCAGGCGCTGGCGGGCACGATCCACGCGGGTGTGTCGCTTGAAGGGCAGGGCCGACACGTCGATCCGGCCGTGCAGGCCATCACCCGCGACTGCGAAACCGAAATCGATGCAGACGGCGCTATCGCCACGCGCAACCCCGAGGCATTGCTGGAACTGCTTTCGCTTCTGAACTGGACAAACGAGGCACTGACCCAGACAAACCGGGCTGTCCCCGTGCCGATCAGCCGCGCCATTGACCGGGTCGCACCTACCCTGCGCGCGCTGCGGCATGCGGACGGCGCACTGGCCCGGTTTCATGGCGGCGGGCGCGGAATCGCGGGGCGGCTGGATCAGGCGCTGGCGGCATCCGGCGTCAAGGACCTGCCCGGGCCGGGATTGCAGATGGGTTTCGCCCGGCTGGCCGGCGGGCGCACCACGGTGATCGTGGATGCAGCCCCCCCGCCCACCGGGGCTGCTTCGGCCAATGCCCATGCCAGCACACTGGCATTCGAACTGACGTCGGGGCGCAGACCCTTGATTGTGAATTGTGGATCAGGCGCGCGGTTCGGACCGGAGTGGAACCGCGCCAGTCGGGCGACACCCAGCCATGCGACACTTGGGCTTGATGCGGTATCGTCATCGCGGCTGGCAGCGTCGGGGCGCTTGCACAAAGGACAGGAATGGTTGCGTGACACGCCAGACTACGTCCAGGGTGAACTGGCCGAGGGTGACCCCCGCACGCTGGAACTCTCGCACAACGGCTATCAGGCCCAACACGGATTGACCCACGCCCGCATCCTGACCCTATCCGATGATGGCCGGATGCTTGCTGGTGAAGACATGCTGACAACGCTGACCCCTGTGGATAGGGGGCGGTTCGACAACGCTTTGGCCCGCGCGGGTGACGACGGCATCGCCTGGTCGGCACGGTTCCACTTGCATCCGGACGTGCAAGCAACGCTGACAGAGGCCACAGACGCCGTTCAGTTGACACTGAAATCCGGCGAAACGTGGGTCTTTCGCCACGATGGCACCGCAAAACTGGACCTTTCCGGCTCTGTCTATCTTGAAAATGGCCAATTAACGCCGACCAAGGCGCAACAGGTGGTTTTATCCGGACGCAGTATGGCCTATGCGACACGCGTCCGCTGGTCACTGGCCAAGGCACAGGACACGCCTGATATTGTGCGCGATCTTGTGCAAGCTGAGCTGACGGACGCCGTTGAATAATCTCAAAGGACACCGGATGACCGATCTTGCACCACTGCGCCGCGCGCTGCTTTCTGTTTCTGACAAGACCGGGCTGATCGACCTTGCCCGTGCATTGGCGGATCGCGGGGTGGAAATCCTGTCCACCGGCGGGTCGGCCAAAACCCTGCGCGACGCAGCGATCGAGGTGCGCGATGTCGCCGATGTGACAGGTTTTCCCGAAATGATGGACGGTCGCGTCAAGACGCTGCACCCGGTGGTGCATGGCGGCCTGCTGGCCCTGCGCGACAATGACGACCACAAGGATGCGATGGTCGAACACGGGATCGGGCCGATCGATCTGCTGGTGGTCAACCTTTACCCGTTCGAGGCGACGCTGGCCCGTGGTGCCGCATATGATGAGATGATCGAGAATATTGACATCGGTGGCCCTGCGATGATCCGCGCTGCGGCCAAGAACCACGCCTTTGTGACCACTATCGTCGATGTGGAAGATTACGCCGCCCTGCTGGCCGAACTGGATGCGCATGACGGGCAGACCACCTATGCCTTCCGGCAAGATCAGGCGCAGATCGCCTATGCCCGCACCGCCGCCTATGACACCGCCGTCAGCACATGGATGGCAGGTGCCATCGGGCAGGACAATCCGCGCCGCCGGTCATTCAGCGGCACCTTCAAACAGGTCATGCGCTATGGCGAAAACAGCCACCAAAAGGCGGCGTTCTATACCGACGGCACGAACCGCCCCGGCGTGGCGACAGCCGTGCAGCATCAGGGCAAGGAGCTGTCCTATAACAACATCAACGACACGGACGCCGCGTTTGAACTTGTTGCCGAATTTGACCCAGCCGATGGCCCCGCCGTCGCGATTATCAAGCATGCCAACCCCTGTGGTGTGGCCCGCGGCGCGACCCTGCATGAGGCGTATAAGAACGCGTTCGACTGCGACCGGACCAGCGCCTTTGGCGGGATCGTTGCGCTGAACCAGCCGCTGGACGCAGAAACCGCCAAGGCGATCATCGAAATTTTCACCGAGGTGGTAATTGCGCCGGGTGCGTCCGATGAGGCGAGGGCAATCTTTGCCGCCAAGAAAAACCTGCGCCTGCTGACGACCGACGCGCTGCCCGACGTTAAGGCACGGACCACGACCTATCGTCAGGTCGCCGGCGGAATGCTGGTGCAGGACAAGGACACCGGCCATGTCAGCTTGGACGACCTGAAGGTCGTGACGAAAGTCGCGCCGACCGATGCACAGATGGCCGACCTGCTGTTCGCATGGAAAGTGGCGAAACACGTCAAATCCAATGCGATCGTCTACGTCAAGGACCGCGCGACGGTCGGCGTGGGCGCGGGCCAGATGAGCCGCCTCGACAGCGCACTGATCGCCGCCAAAAAGGCCGAGCGCATGGCCGATGCGATGGGCCTGCCGCAACCGCTGACCATCGGGTCCGCCGTGGCATCGGATGCGTTCTTTCCTTTTGCCGACGGGCTGATGGAAGCCGCAGCAGCTGGGGCCACCTGCGTGATCCAGCCCGGTGGGTCGATGCGCGATGACGAGGTGATCGCCGCAGCGGACGAGGCCGGGATCGCCATGGTCTTTACCGGCTTGCGGCATTTCCGGCACTAGAATGCATCAGTCACAATCATACAGTCCGTGCCTATGGCACGGACAGATTTAGGAAACTTCTGAAATGCGCCTGATATTTTGGACTGGCTTTGCTGTCTTTCTGCTGGATCAGGCCAGCAAATATTACGTTGTGCACTGGCTTGGCCTGGCCAATGACCCCGACGGCCGCATCACGGTCTGGCCGCCCTATCTGGAATTCCGCATGGCATGGAATCGCGGCGTGAATTTCGGGCTGTTCGCCGATTTCGACATGCGCTGGGTGCTGATCGGTCTGGCCTTTGCGATCAGCATCGCGGTGCTGATCTGGCTGCGCCGGACCGGTGGGACAAGATGGGTTCATATTTCCGCCGGGGTGCTGATCGGCGGGGCGATGGGCAACGTGGTTGACCGTGTATTTTATGGCGCGGTTGCGGATTTCCTGAACATGTCCTGCTGCGGTATCAACAACCCCTATGCCTTCAACATCGCCGACATTGCGATTTTTGTCGGGGCCATCGGTCTTGCGTTTCTGGGGGAAGACGGCAAGACAAAGAAGACCACGTGACGCCGCCCTGTGCTTGGGCTAAAACACAGACCAAGACGGATTGAAGGATTTGTGATGCGTGCGATGATCACCTCTGCCCTGCTGCTGGTATTTCTGGCCGCCTGTGGCGATACCGACCGCCCGCTGCGCGACATGCGCGCCGCTGGCAGTGGCCCCGACGAATTTGCCGTGATCCCCTTGGCACCGCTTGAAATCCCGTCAGAGCTGACCCTGCCTCCCCCGACCCCCGGAGGCACCAACCTGACCGACCCGCAACCGCGGGCCGATGCGATCACGGCCCTTGGCGGATCTGCTGATGCACAGCGGGCCGGCGGCGTCCCTGCCAGCGATGCCGGGCTGGTGGCACAGGCCGGCCGCTATGGGACAGAGCCGGACATTCGCGCGACCCTTGCGGCCGAGGATGAACGGATCTTGCAGCGTAAGCGCCGCTCAAATATCTTCAACCCCTTGAACCGGGACCGCTACTTTCCGGCGTATGCGGGGCAAGTGCTTGACCCATATGCAGAATTGCAGCGGCTGCGCAGTCTTGGCGTGCAGGTTCCAAACGCGCCCACCCGCCAATAACCCGGCTTTCACATCCGCGTATGTCGCCTTGAACATCGTCGCACCCGACGTAGATTATATGGCAACTAAACGTGAAGGGTTTCCATGAAACAACTGCTTGCTGCCGTGGCTTTGCTGGCCGCCCCGTTGGCCGCACAGGCCGAAGATGTCACGCACTTCACCCTTGATAACGGGATGGAGGTCGTCGTGATCGAGGACAACCGCGCCCCTGTGGTTGTCCATATGGTCTGGTACAAGGCCGGATCGGCGGATGAACCGGTGGGGTCATCGGGGGTCGCCCATTTTCTGGAACATCTGCTGTTCAAACAGACCGAAATGCTGGACGCAGGTGAATTTTCCGCCACAGTTGCGGCGAACGGTGGCCGCGACAACGCCTTTACCAGCTATGATTACACGGCCTATTTTCAGCGTATCGCCGCCGACCGGCTGGAACTGATGATGCGTATGGAAAGTGACCGGATGAACAATCTGGCCATCACCGTCGATGACATCGAAACCGAACGCAACGTGATCCTCGAGGAACGCAACCAGCGGACCGAAAACAACCCCGGCGCACTGGCCAGCGAACAGTTTCGCGCCGCGCAGTACCAAAACCACCGCTATGGCGTGCCGATAATCGGCTGGAAGCACGAGATGGAGCAGCTTGATCTGCAAGATGCGTTGGGATTTTACGACCTGTACTATTCCCCCAACAACGCCGTTCTGGTCGTGGCTGGCGATGTCGCACCAGACGCGGTCCGCGTACTGGCCGAAGAATATTACGGCGTGATCCCCCCCGAAGAACAGCTGCCCGAACGCATTCGCCCGCAAGAACCGCCGCAGCGGGCGGAACGGCGGATCACCTACACCGATCCCCGCGTCAGCCAGCCCTATCTGATCCGCAGTTATCTGGCCCCCGAACGTGACCCCGGCGCACAGTCAGAGGCGGCGGCACTGGTCTATCTGGCAGAGTTGCTGGGCGGGTCATCATTCACATCCGATTTGGGGCAGGCACTGCAATTCGATACGCAAACCGCGATTTACACCAATGCGTCCTACAGCGGCAGTTCACTTGACACATCGACGTTCAGCTTTGTCGTGGTGCCGACACCCGGCGTCCCCCTGTCAGAGGCCGAGGCCGCGATGGATGGCGTGATCGCGGATTTCATGACCCGCGACATCGACCCGGCCCGGATCGAAAGCATCCGCACCCAATTGCGCGCATCCGAGATTTACGCGCGAGATAACGTGCAGGGCCTTGCCCGGCGCTATGGTGCCGCCCTGACCCAAAGCCTGACGGTCGCCGATGTCCAGGCATGGCCCGACATCCTGCAATCCGTGACCGAGGCCGACATCAAGGCCGTAGCCGCCAAGGTCTTGAACCGCGACCAATCCGTCACTGGCTGGGTTGTGCCAAATGAAGAGGAGGCACGCTGATGTTGCGCATCGTTCTGGCCTTGTGCCTGAGTATCATCACAACCACCGCCCGCGCCGAAATCGACATTATCGAAGTCACATCGCCCGGCGGCATCAACGCGTGGGTCGTCGAAGAACCCAGCATCCCGTTTGTAGCGCTCGAAATCCGCTTTATCGGCGGCGCGTCATTGGACCGGCCCGGTAAACGTGGTGCCGTCAACCTGATGACCGGCCTGATCGAGGAAGGATCAGGCGATATGGCAGCGCAAGAATTCCAGACCGCGCGCGAGGCGTTGGCGGCCAATTTCGGGTTCCGCGCCAGCGATGATACACTATCAATCTCGGCCAGTTTCCTGACCGAAAATCAGGATCAGGCGCTGGCACTGCTGCGGCAGGCCCTAAACGCGCCGACATTTGATCAGGACGCGCTGGACCGCGTGCGCGCACAGGTTTTGTCAGGCATCGCCAGCGACGCCAAGGACCCCGACAGCATCGCCAGCGCGGCATTCAACGCGGCGGCCTTTGGCGACCACCCCTATGGCAGCCCCATCGATGGAACGATCGAAAGCGTAACCGCCCTGACCCGCGATGACATGTTTCAGGCCTACCGCGATACAATCACACGCGATCAACTTTACGTCGCCGTGGTCGGTGACATCACGGCGGATACCGTGGGGCCGATGCTGGATGATCTGCTGGGTGATCTTCCCGCGACTGGCGCAAGCCAGCCCGCCGATGTCGCATTCGGTCTGGAAGGCGGGATCACGGTCATCGACTATGACACGCCGCAGTCCGTCGCCCTGTTCGGCCATGCGGGCATGAAACGCGATGACCCCGATTTCTTTGCGGCTTACATCATGAATCAGGTGCTGGGCGCTGGCGGTTTCGAATCCCGCCTGATGACCGAAGTGCGCGAAAAGCGCGGGCTGACCTATGGGATCAGCACCTTTCTGGTGCCGAAATTCCACGCGGAAATGATGCTGGGGTCGGTCGCATCGTCCAACGCAACGATTGCCGAGGCGATTGCCGTCACACAGGCAGAATGGGCCCGCATGGCCAATGAAGGTGTCACACCCGAGGAACTGGCCAGCGCCAAAACCTATCTGACCGGGGAATACCCGCTGCGGTTCGATGGCAACAGCGCGATTGCAAACATCATGGTGGGGATGCAGACCATCGGCCTGCCACCCGAATATGTGGTCAACCGCAACGATTACATCGCGGCCGTGACGCTGGACGATGTGAACCGGGTCGCAGCGGAATTGCTGCAACCCGATGCGCTGCATTTCGTGGTCGTGGGCAAACCCGAAGGGTTGGAAAGCACGCAATAGGTGCAATCAATTTTCCAGAAAATTGATCTGCGCGAAGGAAATTCGCGAATTTCCTTCGCGCTTTCCCCCTCGCAGAATCGCCGGTTGTTGTGCTAGTCCTTGTGGCATGGCGATTGCAGACCCCCAGATAAAGCCACGCCCGGTGATCCGGCAGTTGGATGAGGCCGCTATCAACCGGATCGCGGCGGGAGAGGTGTTGGAACGCCCCGCCTCTGCCGTCAAGGAATTGATCGAAAACGCCATTGACGCCGGTGCAACCCGGATCGAGGTGGTGATCGCCGATGGCGGCAAGACCCTGATCCGCGTCACCGACGATGGCTGTGGCATCGCAGCCTCTGATCTGCCGCTGGCGCTGTCGCGCCACGCGACCTCCAAGATCGACGGCTCTGATCTGCTGAACATCCATTCCTTTGGCTTCCGCGGAGAGGCCTTGCCATCGCTGGGGGCTGTCGGCCGCCTGACGATCACGTCCCGCGTGCCGGGGGCCGATGCCGCCAGCATTGCCGTGTCCGGTGGCCGCACCAGCGATGTGCGCCCTGCCGCCCTGTCAAACGGCTCGGTCGTTGAGTTGCGCGATATGTTCTACGCCACCCCTGCGCGGTTGAAATTCCTGCGCACGGACCGGGCCGAGGCGCAGGCCGTGGGCGATATCGTCAAACGGCTGGCCATGGCCGAACCTTTCATCACATTCATCCTGCGCGATGCATCAAACGGAGACACGCGCACCACGTTCCGCGCCGAGGCGCAAACCGGGGATTTGTTCGATGCGCTGCATGGGCGCCTGCAAACCGTGCTGGGCCGTGAATTTGCCGAAAACGCACTGTCGATCAATGCGGAACGCGACGGGTTCCACCTGACCGGCTATGCCGCGCTGCCCACCTATTCGCGCGGCGCTGCCGTGGCGCAGTTCCTGTTCGTCAACGGGAGGCCGGTCCGCGACAAGATGTTGCTGGGGGCCTTGCGCGCCGCCTATATGGACGTGCTATCGCGTCACCGTCACCCCGTCGCCGCGTTGTTCGTGGACTGCGACCCGACGCTGGTCGATGTCAACGTGCACCCCGCCAAATCCGAGGTCCGCTTTCGCGACCCCGGCACCGTGCGCGGGCTGATCGTCTCGGGCCTGCGGCACGCGCTGGCGGGCGCAGGGCACCGCGCATCGACAACCGTGGCCCATGCGACGCTGGGGGCGATGCAACCGCCACCCGGCCAGCCCCGCGTCTACCAGATGGACCGGCCCAGTTTCAGCGCGCGCTCGATGACGTTTCAGGCGCAGACACCGGGATTTCACGAAGCGCCCAGCGCACGGATCGAACCAACGGTCGAAGACGAACCCGACCACCTGCCATTGGGTGCCGCCCGCGCGCAGGTGCATGAAAACTACATCATCGCGCAAACCGAAACGGGCATCGTCATCGTAGATCAACACGCCGCGCATGAACGGCTGGTCTATGAAAAGCTGAAGAAACAGATGGCTGACAACGGTGTGGCGGCACAGGCGCTCTTGATTCCGGACATTGTTGAAATGACCGAAGGCGAGGCGGCGCAACTGCTGGATATCGCGGATGATCTGGCGCGGTTCGGCCTGACCATCGAACCCTTTGGCGGTGGGGCAATCGCCGTGCGCGAAACGCCCGCAATCCTTGGCGAGGTCAACGCGCAAGCGATGCTGCGCGACATTCTGGATGAACTGGCCGATCAGGGCGACAGCGCATCGGTGCAGGCAAGAATCGAAGCGATTTTAAGCCGCGTGGCCTGCCACGGGTCCATCCGGTCGGGTCGCCGGATGCAGGGGGCGGAAATGAACGCGTTGTTACGCGAAATGGAGGCGACGCCACTGTCGGGCCAATGTAACCACGGGCGACCCACCTATGTGGAATTGAAGCTGTCGGATATTGAACGGCTGTTCGGGCGCACATGATCCAGATCGGCGAACAGACTTATGCGTTCAGCGATCCGGCGGTGATTGCGGCCCTTGTCGGGACCGCGATCATCCTGCTGGTGCTGATCCTGCTGATCACCGCCGTGCGTCGCGCGGGCAAGTCGGGCGAGGCGGTGCAATATGTGGCGTCACAGGTCGGACGGCTTTCGATGGATGTGAACGCCTTGGGACAGGGGCAAAGCCAGCTTGCCGGCAACATCCAGACCGTCAGCGATGCGCAGGCCAATGCCCAGGTGCGGGTGATCCAGACGATGGAGTCGCGGCTGGCCGAGGTGCAGGCGCAAATGGCCGAACGGCTGGCCGACAATGCGCTGAAATCAGCGCGGTCACTGTCCGATATGCAGGAACGGATGAAGGAAACGCTGACCGGCAGTTCAGAACGAACCACCAAAAGCCTGACGCAGTTGCAGGAACGGTTGGCGACGATCGACAAGGCGCAGACGAATATCGAAAAACTGTCAGGTGACGTGCTGTCGTTGCAGGATATCCTGTCGAATAAACAGCGGCGCGGGATGTTCGGGGAAATCCAGCTGACCGACATCGTGTCAAAGGCGTTGCCGTCGGACAGCTATACGCTGCAGGCGACCCTTTCGAACGGCAAACGCGCCGACTGTCTGGTGCATCTGCCCAATCCCCCCGGGCCCATCGTGATCGACGCCAAGTTTCCGTTTGAAGCCTACGAGGCCTTTGCCGCCGCTGATACCAAGGACGATCAGGCACTGGCCCTGCGCGCACTTGGCGCTGCGGTGCGCGTTCATATCAAGGCGATATCCGAAAAATACCTGATCGAAGGCGAAACCGCCGACGGCGCGATCATGTTCCTGCCGTCAGAGGCGGTCTATGCCGAGCTGCACGCCCGCCTGCCCGAAGTGGTGCGCGCGGGGTTCGATGCCCGCGTCTGGATCGTGTCACCGACCACTTGCATGGCAACGCTGAATACGATGCGCGCAATCCTGAAAGACGCGCGGATGCGCGAACAGGCTGGCGAAATTCGCAAGGCCCTGCGCCTGCTGCACCGTGATGTCGAGATTATCAGCGAAAAGGCCGGCAAGTTGGAAACCCATCTGCGGCAGGCCGGAGAAGACGTGTCAGGCGTGCTGACTGCTGCCACACGGGCAGGCAAGCGGGCAGACAGGCTGGATAATTTCGACTTTGAGGAGTTGTCGCCGGATACTGCTGTCGTCCCGATTGCAGCGCCGCAAAAAGGGTAATCAGGCCAACCGCGGGGTTACTTTTCCGGCCTGACAACGGCCTGCCGATACAAATGCCACGTCGCATGCCCAAGCACCGGTAGCACCACGATCATCCCGACAAAAAGCGTCAGAACCCCGACCCCCAACAATACGGTCACAACGATACCCCAGGTGCCGATGACCAGCGGATTGCGCAGCGTCACACGCACCGATGTCACTACAGCCCGGGCGAGGCCGACATCACGGTCAAGAAGCAGGGGAAAAGACACGACACTGATCGCCAGCACCGTGGCCGCAAAAACGAACCCGATGCCGACACCAGCAATTGTCATCACCTGGCCATCGGTGGTTAGAAAGACATCGCGCAGGAAAGCTACGACAGATACCGGCGGCTCTGGTCCCAAGGTAGCGCTGTAAAGACCCAGCGCGATCCCCATCCAGAAAAGAAAGATCACCACCAGATAAAAGCCCAGAACAAGGATCGGGATCAGAGAAGGCGAGGCCAGCACGCCCAGCCCGTCCGTCCAGGTCACTTCCTTTCCGGCTTCGCGACGGCGGCTCATTTCATAAAGCCCCAGCGCAACGATGGGCCCAAGCAGCGCAAATCCCGATACCAGCGGAAACACCAGCGGCAAAAGCTCTTGATTGATAGCCACCCATGTCAAAAGCGCCCCGATGACAGGGTAGATCACCACGATGAAGATCACGTCGGTCCGCATTGCGCCGAAATCAGTCAGACCTTTGCGCAGACACATCTTTAGATCTGACAATTCCAGGGTCCGTATTTCGACCGGTTCGGTATCCTTTGTTCCCAAGTCCGCAACCCCCTCGCCCAAATGCCGAGAGCCGCGCCTGAACACAGATGCCATATAAGTAAGGGGATTTCCGATTGTCTGGACCATGACGCATTCTCCCTCTGGATCAATGTCAAACCTTCGTTTTCCGGCAATAGCCGAAAAACCCGTCGCATCACATTGTAGCAGAAAATCCGTGAATTGTCTGGTGGTGTGGCCGTGTTGACAAAATAGTGTCTATGGCCGCAGCCCACAAAAAAGCCCCGGAAAAACCGGGGCCTTTGGGGGGTGACCTGAACATGTCGCGTCTAGATTCCCATGAAACGCTGCGCGATGCGCGGCACCAGGCCGTTGAACGAAAGCGGCGCGTCGGTCGCGGCCAGACAGATACAATCCATCCCTTCCTCGGCGACAGGCGTATGGTTCAGGTCTTCGTTCGCGACCTCGACGTCACCGGCAGCAAAGCGGTCTGTTTCGTCAACGAATGCGCCTTGCAGCACCAGTGTCAGTTCGGTGCCACGGTGGCCATGATCCGGCACGGCAGTTCCGGCAGGAATATACAGCAAACGCACGCTGGCCTGATCCGATGTTTCCAACACCATCTGGCGCACACCGCCACCGACCCGACGCCACTTAACATTGTCCAGATCGCCGTTCACGTAATCCTGTAACGGGGCAGGGAACACGCCACCGCGCAGCACCTTGGCACGGGGCATATCAAACGCCGGCGCATTGTCGATGAGCGCCATCGTCGCCGCCAGCGCATCTTCGGCCAGTTCAACAGGCTCTGCGTCAATCATGACCTCTCCGCCCACCGCATCATACTCGGCCAGGGCCGCGCGGCAGGTATCACACATGGAAATATGCGTCGCGACCACAAGGTTGAATGCCTCTGGCAATGTGCCGGCGGCATACCCCATCAAAAGTGGTTCGGTCAGGTGATGTTTGATCTGTTTCATGGCTACATTCACTTCATTACGTGGCGCAAACGATCCAGCGCCAGTCTGATTCTCGATTTTATCGTCCCAAGAGGAAGGCCCGTTTCGGCCGCGATTTCGCTGTGGCTTAACTCGCCGTAATAAGCACGTTCAATTAGTGTTCTTTGTTCAGCGGGCAAGGTCGCAAGCGCCTGACCCAGTTTTTCCGTATCTTGCTGCAAGCCAAGCGCATCGGCCTGATCGGGTTCCGCCTCGGGGCCCCATGGCAGGTCTTCGGGCTCGGGCCGTTTCTGTTTACGCAGCAGATCAATCTTGCGGTTTCGCGCAATCGTGAAAATCCACGTTGACACGCTCGCCTTGGCAGGATCGAACAGATGCGCCTTGTTCCATAGGGTCACCATGACCTCTTGTGTGCATTCCTCTGCCAGATCAGGGGTGGCGCCCGATTTCATCAGAAACGATTTCACGCGCGGGGCGAAATAGGCAAAGAGTTCGGCAAACGCGGCCTTGTCTTTTCTATCCCTGACCGCCGTGACCTGGACCACCCAGGCCATGCGTTTCGTCGTTTGTTCCGTTGTCAACTTTTTCGCTCCGCCCTTGGCCGATAGTCTTATATCTCCCCCCGTATAAAGGGGAAGCCCGGCAAGTGCATCCGGTTTCACGGCTAGGTCGGTTTGCGTTGACATATAAATAATACGCCACGTGTCGCGAACCGGATCACAAGATCCGCCGCTTTTTCCGTGTGATCCATCAAATCGTAAGTTACGTATGACTTAAGGAAAAAGACGACACGGCAACGGAGCAGTAATTTATGCCATTTGAAAAAGCGACAGCCGCTCCAAAGCGTGTGGCGGTGATCGGCGCGGGTATTTCCGGGATGGGGGCCGCACACGCATTGGCCGAAAATCATCAGGTTGTCCTGTTCGAGGCAGAAAAGCGTCTGGGTGGCCATGCCCGCACGCGCATGGCCGGACGCAGCGCCGACCAGCCTGTGGATACCGGGTTTATCGTTTTCAACTATGCCAATTATCCGCACCTGACGGCGCTGTTCGATCACCTGCAAGTGCCGGTCACGAAAAGCAACATGAGCTTTGGCGCGTCGTTTTCCGGTGGCAAGCTGGAATATGGCTTGGCCAGCCTGAACGCGCTGTTTGCCACGCGCACCAGCATCGCCAGCCCGCGTTTTCTGCGCATGGTCCGGGATATCCTGCATTTTAACGCCAAGGGTCTTGCCGCAAGTCAGGATGAGACGCTGACCATCGGGGAATTGCTGCGCAAGCTAAAGCTGTCGGATTTTTTCCGCGATCATTACCTGCTGCCGTTTTCGGGTGCGATCTGGTCGACACCCAAAGAAAAAATCCTTGATTTCCCAGCCTATGCGATGATGAAATTTTTCGACAATCACGCCCTGCTGGGTGCGACGGGCCAGCATCAGTGGTATACTGTAGATGGTGGCAGCCGTGAATATGTCACGCGGCTTGGCGCCGATATGGTGCGCCGTGGCGTGGATATCCGACTTGATGCATCCATCAATGCCGTCCGGCGCGGCCCACTTGGGGCCGAGGTGAAAACCCACGGTGGGGAATGGGAAATGTTCGACGAGGTCATCTTTGCCACCCATTCCAACCAGACGCTTGCGATGCTGTCAGACGCGACACCGGCGGAAAAATCGACCCTTGGCGCAGTGAAATACCAGCCCAACAAGGTCGTGCTCCATTCCGATACGTCGGTGATGCCCAAACGGCGCGCTGTCTGGTCGTCGTGGGTCTATTCCGAAGACGCAGCACAAAGCACCCGCGAAATTGACCTGACCTATTGGATGAATTCGCTTCAGCCCTGGTTGCAGGCCGACGACATGATGGTCACGCTGAACACCAAACGCCCGATCCGCGAAGACCTGATCTGGGACGAGGTGACGCTGCACCACCCTGTTTACGACCTTGCCGCGCTGGCCGCCCAACAAACCGCCGCCGCGATGAACGGGTCCAACCGGACATGGTTTTGTGGCGCATGGATGAAAAACGGCTTTCACGAGGATGGCCTTTCCAGCGCGATGGACGTTGTGCGCGCACTGAACGCCGCCGAACGCATGGAGGTCGCGGCAGAGTGACCGCAACCATCGATCATATCGCAGGGGAAACCTATCACGGTCGGCGCGGGGGTGTGAAAAACACCTTTCGTTATTCCATCGACTATGTGCTGCTGGATGCAGAGGCAGTGCCGGACACACCCGCGCTTTTTGCGCGTAACCGCGGCAACCTGATGTCGCTGCACGACCGCGACCATGGTGGGCCACCCAAGGCCGGGACAGGGGCCGCATGGGTGCGCGACGTCTTGACCGCGCATGGTATCGCGCCTCCTGCGCGTATCGAGTTGCTGGCCCAACCCCGTGTTTTGGGGCACGTCTTCAACCCGGTCTCATTTTGGCTGTGTCGCGATGCCGATGGAACGCTGCGCACCATCATCGCCGAGGTCAGCAACACATTCGGTGATCGCCATTCCTATCTGTGCCGCCACGATGACGGGCGCGAAATCGTCAAGTCAGATACCATCGCAGCACAAAAAATATTCCATGTCTCCCCATTCCAGCCGGTTGAGGGCGGGTATGTGTTTCGGTTTGATATCCAGCCTGACAGTATCGGTATCTGGATCGATTATTCGCGCGGCAACGGCGGGCTGATCGCCACGCTGACCGGCGCACGCAAGCCGCTGCGCAACACATCAATCCTTCGCGCTGTGCTGCGCCGCCCGTTCGGGTCGCGCCGGGTGCTGGCGCTGATCCACTGGCAGGCGATGAAACTCTGGTGGAAGGGCGCTACATTCCGCCCCCGCCCCGAACCGCCCACCCAAGAGGTCAGCAAATGACAGCCCTGACCGAGCGGCTGCCCGCCTACACCGGCTTTGCCGCCGTGCTGTCAGGGGCCGGGCTTCCGATCTATATCTATGCTCCGAAATATTATGCCGACACCTATGGCGTCAGCCTGACGGCCTTGGGTGCGGTGCTGTTCGGGTTGCGCCTGTTCGATGTGGTGCAGGATCCTGTGCTGGGCTGGATCAGTGAACGGCTGCGCAGCAACAAGAAAATGATTGTCACCGCCACGGCTGGGCTGCTGGCCTTGTCGATGCTGGGGCTGTTCGCCGTGACGCCACCTATCGCGCCGATCTGGTGGTTCGGGCTGACCATCACCGGATTGTTCACGGCGTTCAGCTTTCTGACCATCAATTTTTACGCGCAAGGCATCAGCAAGGCAGGCGCCGGACCACAAGGCCACATCCGGCTGGCAGCCTGGCGCGAAAGCGGGGCCTTGCTTGGTGTTTGCATCGCGGCCGTTATCCCGACGCTGTTGATGGATGTGGTCGCCGCGCCCTTTGCAACCTTTGCCTATGGCTTTGCGGTGGTCACGCTGATTGCCGCCTATTTCATGTGGCCCGAATGGAAGGGGCGGACCGCTGCGGAGCCCACCCACATCCGCGAAATAATCAGCGACCCTGTCGCGCGCAAACTGCTGATCCTTGCGCTGGTCAACGCCACGCCGTTGGCGGTGTCCTCCACCCTGTTTCTGTTCTACGTCGAAAGCCGCCTGGGCGCACCCGGCTGGGAAGGCGCACTGTTGGTGCTGTTTTTTCTGGCCGCTGCACTGTCGTCGCCCCTGTGGTCGGCACTGGCGGGACGATACGGGGAAAAGCGGGTGCTGCTGACGGCCATGGTGCTGGCGGTTGCGTCATTTGGCTATACCGTCACTTTATCCACCGGCGATGTGATCCCCTTTGCAGTTGTCTGCGTATTAAGTGGTGCAACGATCGGGGCGGACCTCACGCTTTTGCCGGCGATGTTTGCAAAACGGATGGCGGTGATATCGCCCACGGGCGGGCAGGGGTTCGGTCTTTGGAATCTGGTGAACAAGTTCACGCTTGCCTTCGCCGCGGCGGTTCTGCTGCCGGCATTGGAACAATCCGGGTTCGTGGCCGGGGCACAGACATCGCCCGTTGGGGCCTTGACCATGTTGACGGTGCTTTATGCACTGGTGCCGTCGCTTTTGAAACTGGTGGCGATCGGGCTTTTGATCGCCACGAAACTTGAGGATTAGACGATGAGTGTTCTGACCTATACCCTGATCGGTGGCATTTTGGTTGCGGCCGTCCTCATCCTCAAATCGCGCTACATGTCTTTCCGGGCGCAGAAACCGTCCGATTATACCGATGGCCCGATCTTTGATATCCGCGAACGCTTCAACGGTCCCATCGCCTGCGAAGGCGTGATTTACGGACCAACCGGTCGCGTCACATCGCGGTTTGTTGCGGACTTCGATGCATCTTGGGATGGCAATGTCGGCACGATGACAGAAACCTTTCAATATGATAGTGGAAACACGCAACAAAGGGTCTGGACCCTGACCCTTGGCAATGACGGAGGGATCAAGGCCGACGCACCTGATGTTGTCGGCACGGGAACAGGCAGACAGGAAGGGTCAGCAGTGCTGCTGAACTACCGGATCAAGCTGGCGGACGAGGCAGGCGGTCATGTTCTGGATACGACCGACTGGATGTATCTGATGGCGAACGGGTCCATCATGAACCGCAGCCAGTTTAGGAAATTCGGCATCAAGGTAGCTGAACTTGTCGCCACAATGCGCCCGAAAGACCAAGCATACGCAGGAGAATGACGTGAAAGACTGGCAGGGAAAACGATACTGGATTGTCGGCGCAAGCGAAGGTCTGGGGCGCGCTGTTGCCTTTGCCCTCAGCCGCGTCGGGACCGAGGTCATCGTCTCTGCCCGATCCGAGGACCGTTTGAAAGAACTGGTCGCGGAATTGCCCGGAAAGGCATCCTACATCACCGTTGACGTCACAGACCGCGCCGCGGTCGAGGCTGCGGCGAAAGAGGCGGGCGAACTGGACGGTGTCGTCTATCTGGCCGGTGTCTATTGGCCGATGAAAGCCAGCGAATGGGACAACGAAAAAGCCGACCTGATGGGGGAAATCAACTATCTGGGCGCGTCACGCGTCGTCGGTGCGGTGATCGACGATATGATCAAGCGCGACCAGGGCCACATCGTGCTGACCGGGTCGCTGTCGGGGTTTCGGGGTCTGCCGGGGGCGATCGGCTATTCCGCATCCAAGGCCGGGTTGATGGCACTGGCGGAATCGATGCAGGCAGATTTGCATAAATCGAACATTCAGGTGCAGGTCATCAACCCCGGTTTCATCAAAACCCGCCTGACCGACAAGAACGATTTCAATATGCCGTTCATCATGTCGCCCGAAGACGCCGCGCGGGAATTTTTTGACCACATGAACGGTGACGGCTTCAAGAAAAGTTTCCCAATGGTGTTTTCATGGGTATTCCGCCTGTCACAATTCATGCCCGACTGGATGTATTACAGGCTTTTTGGGGCGAGATGATTCCAGAGGTTCAATCATCAAACCTTCAGGCTACGGCAATTTTGAGGTGACTGATCGCACTGGAGTGAAAAATCAACTGGTGACAAACAGTCTGGTGCAGCGCTTGAGGATGGAAAGCCGAATTTTGTCAGACAAGGTCAAATCGAACTCACCGTGCGCGACTTTTTTCCTAAAGAATTCTTCAGTGACGGCGTTAACCTGTGATGATAACTTTTTTTGTGACGAGCTTACAAATGATGCGCTGCCGTGGTGATAAAGTGAACGCTCCAGATAAAAGTAGCTGCTGCGATATGACGATGCTTTCTTTCCTTCGTCCCAGTGCACCTGATAGCCCTGCTTTTGCAGCTGAAAACCAATAAGTCGGCCGGTATCAATACCCACTTCCATGAAGCCTTCTGCAAAGTCCAGACGATGAAGCGCCCCAATTGGCAGCACCATAAAACATGGATGCGATAATCCGCTTTTGTGTGGATCCCGGGCGACTATTGCATCACTGCCTGCATCCAATATGCGTTGGATCATATCGATCCAGTCGGGTTTGATCGGAAAACAGTCTGAGTCCAGGATAATCAGATGGCTGGTCGCATAATCCACGTTCATACAGTGATTGAGGGCCGCCGCATGATCATGCCCGAACTGAGCAATTTGCTCAACGTCCTCTGGGAACGTAAGAACACTCGGCTTGCTGGGCAGGTCTGCAAGAAATAATGCTGATTTATTGCTTCGGTCTTGATCGACTATGCGGAAATCTTGAATTGAGTCGGATTTGGAAAGCGATCTGATTCTTTTTTCCAAATTTCCAATCCAGAAAAAATCACCGAAGTGCGCTGCAATTACAGTAAAGCTGGATAATTCAAATTTCATTGGTTGCTCTTTTTGAAATTCGTGAACTTAACACTCTTAGGAATAGGCTATAAAGTGGGGCTTCAGGTCAGGTGTGGTCACAGTCTTTTAAAAAAGAAAGAGTAGATAAAGTTGTGTGGAGTTCTCATGTCAGTGTGCAGCGACCACCTATTTCGTCACGCGCCCTGCCCCGAAAATAACGGGATCAATCGCGATCAGAAAGATATTGGTTGTCGGTCGCAGCCCGAGTTTACCGCAAAGCGCCTCTGACGGGCCGTTGCCCTCTCTGATGCCTGTCATGAAATTGGCAGTGCCAAATCGGTCGTGCATCGCAAGAATGCACAGGGCACCCATGACCATTGCGATCCCCTCCCCCCTGCGATCGGGGTCTGTCGATAACATGCCCCACCACGCCTTTCGCCCTTTGGCATGATCGCGGTGGTATTGCATGACCGATGCCGACGCACCGACCACGCGGCCATCGTTGTCCTTGGCATAAAGACACACCGTCGGTTGATCATGACCCCGCAGGAAGGACGCCATCGGCAACAGAACCTCGCAACGCTGGGTCAATGCGTCCAGCTGTTTCAGGTCTTCCGTCTGGGTCTGCGCATCGGTTGCATGAACCACAAGATCTTCGCTCAGACGGCGCGCCCCGCTCACGGCACGGGCGGCCTCCACGACCTGCTTCCCGCCTTGCCATTCGACATACTGGTCGGTCATCATCCCGGCAGCCTCGATCGCGGCTTTGCGTGCGGCAACATCTGCCACGTCAACACCCTCAGCCGCGCCGGCCCCCAAAAGCTGCGCGAGCGCGAGCTGTTCTTTCAGGTTCTCCGATGTGGCATCCGCCAGCCCGACCGACCGCCCGTGGCATGAATATTCCGTGCGGGACTTCAACAGCGACCAAAGCCGGTCCGTGCGGTATTGCAGCCCTTGCTGGGTCTGGGTGCCAAAATAGATATTTTCCATGGACCAACTGTTGCCGATACAAACAGTCCGGTCAATTCTTCTTAATTTTGCGGAAATGCCGGGCACGCAACTTGCGCCAGATCAAGGCTCTTGTCAGGACAATGCCCCATCGTGACAAAAAAGGAGGGCATCATCATGCTACCAATTTCGGTCGCCAAAGTTGCAGAGGTCATCATTCTGGCCCGCGAACTGGACCGCGCAGAACCTGAATTTGACGGGCTCGTCAATGCGCTTAACGCTGAAGAACAGGCCGCCCTAGTCGCGATCTACTGGATCGGGCGCGGCACTTACGACGCTGACGATCTGGATGAAGCCATGGCAACGGCCACGAACGAGGCGACAACGCCAACCACAGAATACCTCAAGGGATCGCCTTTGCTTGCCACACATCTGGAGGCGGGGCTGGACGCGCTGGGCATCGACGCGACCGAGGAAGAGGATCGCCTGATCAAGCCCGTGTAAGGTGGATTTCAATCTACCCTGGCCCACGCCAGCTACGGCCCGATGGGAATGATCCCCAGCGGATTGCGCTTTTCGGATGCGCCAAAATAGCCGCGTTTATTGATGTCGAAGCAACCCTAGGCACATGGTAAATGCACCGCCATATCACCCATCAGGCAACCGCCCTGTCAAAACAGGCCCGTGCCCTGCCCCAAGTCCCTTGATCCAGCGCATCCAGCGTCAGCAGATGCGGTAGTAACTGGCCGGCAAAATCCGCGCTGCTTTCGGCAGGCAGCATTGAGGGCAGGTTGTCAATCGCCGTGACATCCAGCACGGGCGCGTCTTGCACACGCAGCGCGGGCGCATCCCAGGTGGTTGTCCGGTCATAAACCTTGATCGGGGAAAAATCGCTGTCGGGATCACAGGCGATATCGCCAATCACGCTTAGATCGCGTGCCGCGACCCTGGCGCTGGCTGGCACGAAAACCGGCGTGCCGGGGCGTGCCAGAATACAGTTCAGGAATATGCCGTGCGTCAGGACCTGCGGAAACGGCCCGCCTGATGCGGTTTCCGCCATGTCCCATTTCGTCGTGGCCACACCCATCGCTTGACACAGGTCTGCGGCCCCCGTGCCGACCCGCCCCAGCGCCCCGATGATCAGCGCCGTAGGCCGCGCTGCGCCAAGCGTGACAAGCCCCTGCTGCAAATCGGCAAGCATGTGGTGTGCGCCGGGATAGGCCTGCACCGGCCCCGCGATGCCGCCGCGCTGTTGCGCCATCCAGCACATCAGCGCAACCGCCGCCCCGGCATAGCCCGCCCAATACCCGAACGCGGCCACGCGGCGCCCATCCGCATCGGTCAGATATTCCAGATCATAAAGCACACCTCCCCCGGCGCGGAACCGGTCCAGCAAAACCTTGCCTGCGGGCTGTCCTTTGTAGGCATGGCCGAACATGATGTGCCGATGCGGCAGCGGGGTGTCGTCGTCGGGCAGTTCTTTCAGCCCAAAGATGATCGCGTCGCGCGGCGCATCCGGCCATGAAAATTCAGGCGCGATGGCACAGCCCGCGGCAGCATATTCAGCAATGGGAATGATCCGTTGCGCGCTTTGCTCGACCGTCACCTTGATACCGGCCACCCGCAAACGCGCCGCCCCCTGCGGGGTCAGACCGACCCGTTCCTCATGTGCGCGGCTTTCGGACCGAACCCAAAGGTGAACCATGATTTCAATCCTTCAGTAATGCGTCACGGCATGGGCGCGGTCAGTCCGGTCCAGATGCGGGATCGCGTTGAAACCACCCAGGATCGGCCCCTGCGGGATCACATGCACGCGATGGATCGAGGTGTTCATGATCGGCAACAGGATATGCGCCATGCGGGTCGGGTCAAGCCCCAGCAAATGCCGGACGATCATACCGATCACCCCGCCGGATGTGACGCAAAGGATGCGCACACCGGGCCGGGCGGCCTCTTGCAAGACTGACGCCACACGATCCTCGAAGGAAGCAAAGGTTTCATTGCCCTTGATTTCGGCCTTGTGCCAGGCCTGCATGACCTGCGGGACGTGGGCGGCAAATTCATCTGGCCCTGGAAATGGCACGCCATGCACATCCTGCAACGCCTTGCCAAGGTTGAAATAATCCATCTCGTTCAAACGCGGATCAATCAGCGGGGCATCATGGCCAAGTCCAGCGGCTGTTTCGCGGTGTCGCCGCAAGCTACCGCTGATCACCTTGTCGAACGGCTTTTCCCGCTCGCGCAGGTAATCGCCCAGCCAGCGCGCCTGCTGGTGGCCCAGATCGGACAGCTTGTCATAGCTTTCTTCGTCATTGGCGGCTGAATTCGCCTGCCCGTGCCGTATCAGTACAATCTCGCCCATCGTGCCCTCCTGCGGGGTCAGGGTTACGGCGTCGGCGGCCAGTTGGCAACGCCCGGCAGCGTGGATTTAAATCCACCAGACGGCAAGGCATCCCTTGTTCGTGGAATCCGCCTGTGGGATTGTCGCGCAAACGAGCATGAACAAATCAACAGGTCCCCTTGCATGAGCGCCGCTACGCTGCTTCGTGATGTCTTTGGCTTTGACGCCTTCCGCCCCGGCCAGCAGGACATCGTGCAGGCGGTGGTGGACGGGCAGAACACCCTTGCCATCATGCCCACGGGCGGCGGCAAATCGCTGTGTTTTCAACTGCCGGCCTTGGTCCGCGACGGTGTGACGGTCGTGATTTCACCGCTGATCGCCCTGATGCGCGATCAGGTGCGCGGCCTGCGCGAGGCCGGGGTCGAAGCAGGAGCGCTGACATCCGGCAACACCCCCGAGGAAACCGAGGCCGTGTTTGCAGCACTGGAGGCGGGCGCGCTGAAGCTGCTTTACATGGCGCCTGAACGGCTTGCCTCTGGCGGAACGATCAACATGCTGCGCCGCGCGGGCATCAGCCTGATCGCCGTGGACGAGGCGCATTGCGTCAGCCAGTGGGGCCATGATTTTCGCCCCGATTACCTGCGCATCGGCGAATTGCGCCGCACACTGGATGTCCCGCTGGCGGCCTTTACCGCGACTGCGGACGCAGAAACACAGGCGGAAATCATCCAGAAACTGTTCGACGGCGTCCAACCCGCGACCTTTCTGCACGGGTTTGACCGGCCCAACATCCATCTGGCATTCGCGGTCAAGGACGGGCCACGCGCGCAGATCCTGAACTTTGCCGCCGCCCGCAAGGGGCAATCCGGTATCGTCTATTGCGGCACCCGCGCCAAGACCGAAACGCTGGCCCGCGCGCTGGCTGAAACCGGCCACCTGACCTGCCACTACCACGGCGGGATGGAGGCCGAGGACAGGCGCATTGTCGAACGGCGTTTCCAGCAGGAAGACGGGCTGATCGTCTGCGCCACGGTCGCATTCGGGATGGGCATCGACAAACCCGACATCCGCTGGGTCGCCCACGCCGACCTGCCCAAGTCGATCGAGGCGTATTATCAGGAAATCGGCCGCGCAGGCCGCGATGGCGACCCCGCCGAAACGCTGACGCTGTTCGGGCCTGACGACATCCGCTATCGCCGCCAGCAGATTGACGAAGGTCTGGCCCCCCCCGAACGTCGTGCCGCCGATCATGGACGGCTAAACGCGCTGCTGGGTCTGGCCGAGGCGCTGCGCTGTCGCCGCCAGAACCTGCTGTCATATTTCGGTGAAACGTCCGCCGCCTGCGGCAACTGCGACCTGTGCGACAAACCCGCCGAGGTGTTCGACGCCACCACCGCTGTGCGCATGGCGTTGTCTGCGGCCTTGCGCACCGAAGAATGGTTCGGCGCGGGCCACCTGATCGACATTCTGCGCGGCGATCTGACCGACAAGATCCGGCAACGCGGGCATGATGGGCTGCCGACTTTTGGCGTCGGCCAGGAATATGACAAACGCCAATGGCAGGCGATTTTCCGGCAGATGATGGGCCACGACCTGCTGCGCCCCGACCCAGACCGCCACGGCGCCCTGCGCATGACAGAGGCCGCCCGCCCGATTCTGCGCGGCGAGGCCACGATTGAACTGCGCCGCGACACGATCCGCGCCGCCCGTGGCACCGGCCCAAAGGTGCGGATGCAGGTCAGCGACGAAGATGCGCCTTTGCTGTCCGCGCTCAAGGCCAAACGCCGGTTCCTGGCGGAACAGGTGAATGCACCTGCCTATATTATTTTCAACGACCGCACCCTGATCGAAATGGCCGAACGCAAGCCGCGCACATTGGATGAAATGGCCAATATCGGCGGCGTCGGCGCGAAAAAGCTGGAAAGTTACGGGCGTGCCTTTCTGGAGGTGATCGCCGGTGCGGGGGATGATATCCACCCTGCCCGCCGTAAACTGGCAGGGCGCGATGAAGGCGCGATTTACGACCGCCTGATGCAGGCGCAGGCGCAGCTGGCCCGCGGCCCCCACGGTGCAGACAAACCGATGAGCTGCTCGGCGGCCCAACTGGCCAAGGTGGCGCAGATGCGCAGTGCGGATGCCGATCAGCTGACCCGGCTGATCGGCGACAGATACGCCGAACGCTTTGGCGATGCGTTTCTGGAGGTTTTGGAAGGCGGGTAGACGATAAAGGGTCTTAACCGCAACCATCCGCCCCACAAACCTTGACCACAGTGGCCCATCCCACTAGCAACCGCGCAGTTTCAAAGGACAAGACAATGGCACGCAAACGCAAGGGTCGCGATATTTCCGGGTGGCTGGTCGTAGACAAACCCGCCGGGATCACCTCGACTGCGGTGGTCAACAAGGTGCGCTGGGCACTGGACGCCAAAAAGGCAGGCCATGCCGGCACGCTGGACCCCGAAGCGACGGGCGTGCTGGCCGTGGCCCTGGGCGAAGCAACCAAGACAGTCCCCTACATCACCGACGCACTGAAGGCCTATGTTTTCACTGTGCGTCTTGGCCAGGCCACCAACACCGACGACGCCGAAGGCAAGGTGATTGCGCAAAGCGACACGCGCCCCGATGATGATGCTATCAAGGCGGCGCTGGGTCAGTTTGTGGGTGACATCATGCAGGTGCCGCCACAGTTTTCGGCCGTCAAGGTCGATGGCGAACGCGCCTATAAAAAGGCCCGCGACGGCGAAGCGATGGACCTTGCCGCGCGCCCGCTTTGGGTCGAGGAACTGCTGCTGGCGGATCGCCCCGATGCAGATCACGTGGTGCTGGAAATGACATGTGGAAAGGGCGGTTATGTCCGCTCCATCGCGCGGGATCTGGGAGAGGTGCTGGGATGCTACGGCCATGTCGTCACCCTGCGCCGTATCTGGTCAGGGCCGTTTCAGGCCACAGATGGCGTGTCACTGGACCAGATTGATGCCATGGCGAAAACCCCCCAGCTTGACGCGCATATCCTGCCGCTGGAAATTGGTCTGGCCGACCTGCCAGAGGTCCGCTGCCTTGCCGAAAGCGTGGCGAAACTGCGCAACGGGAACCCCGCGTCGGTCATCGCATCCGATGTGGACTATGGCGAAGAGGTCTGGGCCTCTTTCGACGGGCAGGCGATTGCAGTCGGCACCTATCGCGGCGGCGAATTGCACCCGACCCGCGTATTTGTGACCCAAGACGGGTGATTACCCGCACGCATATCAAGGACGATGCGCCGTCAACCGCAGTCTATTCGGATTGCGCATGCTACCGCTATGCGCTGACGCGGACGTGGAACGCGGGCGGCAAACGCGTGTTGTTCGTGATGCTGAACCCATCCAAGGCAACAGAGGTGCAGAACGACCCCACCGTCGAACGCTGTGAACGCCGCGCACGGGCGTTGGGATTTGGCGCATTTCAGGTGACCAATATCTTTGCATGGCGCGAAACCGATCCGCACAAGATGCGCAAGGTGGCCGACCCGGTCGGACCGGACAATGACGCGATGATCCGCGCAGGCGCCGCATGGGCTGACCAGATCATCGCCGCATGGGGCACCCATGGCGCGCATCTTGGCCGGGGCCCTGCGGTCGCGCGCCTTTTGCACGCAAGCCAACAGCCACTGATGACACTGGGGCTGACAAAGGACGGCCACCCCAAGCATCCGCTATATATCAGTTACAGCCAGCAGCCCGCGCCTTGGGGCGGTTAACCAAACGTTAAGTTTCTGCACCGGCAAACGGTCCCGATATGCTAGCACAGCGCAAGGGGTCGGGGGCGGCTGCGATCAGATCAGGTTTATCATGTTGGCAATTCTTGGACTTATGGGCATCGCCATGTCGGCGATCGTGGTCGGAAAGACCGATTTCGACGATCCTGAAACCCCGGGAGAAGCCCAGGAGCATGACAGACCGGAAATCGAAATCGCCCCGCTGGACGAGGTGTTGAAAATGACCGACGATGACACGGTGATCTTTGCCGGTGACGATGACAACACTGTCCAGACAGGGGCGGGTAACGACTATGTCGATGGCGAAGACGGCAACGATCATCTGGTCGGTGGTGCCGGCCATGACACGATTCAGGGTGGGCGGGGCGATGATGTGCTGGATGGTGGCGCAGGTGATGATACGCTGAACGGCCATGTCGGTGATGACATGATCATGGGCCGCGCAGGAAATGATGCGCTGAATGGCGGTGCGGGTGACGATGTGCTGAGGGGCGGCGCCGGGAATGATACGTTACTGGGATCACTGGGCAATGACGTGCTGACAGGGGGCGACGGGGCAGACGTGCTGCACGGGGGGGCGGGTGACGACATTCTGGATGATCGCGGCGACAATTTCCGCGACTTCCTGAATGGCGGCGCTGGCAATGACGTGCTGACGGGCGATACGGGTGACAATCTGCACGGCGGGACCGGGGCCGATACATTCGCACTGGATGCCGGCGGGCACCCGCTTGTCGCGGATTATGATCCGGCCGAGGATCTGATCGAACTGACGTTTGAAGGCACGATGCCCGCGCTGTCCACCGCGTTGTCAGATGACGGGCTAGTGTTGCTGGCGGACGGGATCGCTGTTGCGACATTTGCCAACCAAAGTGTGCTTGATCTGGGCCGGGTATCCCTGATCCCGGCATAAACCCCTTTTCATCCGGGCCGAAAAGCCCTAAACGCACGCATCCAAGCGGGAATCTCCCGTGTGGACCCTCCACGGGCCTTTCTGGACGACATCCCGGATCGCGCCATTCACCCTTTAGACAAGGAGACCCCGATGTCGATTACTGCTGAAGAAAAAGCACGGCTGATGAAAGAATTCGCAACCAAGGAAGGCGACACCGGTTCGCCCGAAGTCCAAGTTGCCATCCTGTCGTCGCGCATCGCAACATTGACAGAGCATTTCAAGACCCACAAGAAAGACAACCACGGTCGCCGTGGCCTTTTGAAAATGGTCGCCTTGCGCCGCAAGCTGCTCGACTACGCCCGCGCCAAGGATGAGGCACGTTATCAGGATCTCATCAAGCGTCTCGGTCTGCGTCGCTAACGCAGCCGGACTTTGCGTCAGGCAAATGCCAAGACGTTGGAACGCCCGCCATTTGGTGGGCGTTTTTTTGTCTCTTCCCCATTCTGCAACCGCCCGCACTTCGCCGCAATTGAATCACGCAAAAGCCAAGCTCCGCTGGTTTTAGCGTCCCAGTAAGAACTTGTTAATCGGTTGATCTTTCTTGTGATTTTGTGTGTTGCGCCATCACCAAGGATCGCCCCGGACTGTGGGCCACAGGAGGGCCGCATCCGTGAAAAAACCCAAATCACTTTCATTGGCTATGGCGGTGGCATTGGCACCCCAATTTGCTCAGGCATTTGATGTAGAGGATTTCGTCTCCAACTCCTTTCCTCTTGGCTCTTGCAACGTTAACAGGGTAGCAGACTCCGGCAAAACCGCTTATGCGCGGATGGGACATTTGAAACCGACAACTACATCGGCTTTCGTTTTACCACCGCCACGAATTCGCAAAATGATGCAAACTATCCGGCAGGTACTTACGAGTTCCGCGTCGGTACGGGCGAGAGTGGATTCCCACCGCCGCCAATTCCTCAGCCAGAAGTTGAGGTCAGCGCGAGAGGAATAAGCAGCTTCATGCAATCCCGCGCCCGTCAACTGGCCGCATCACAGCCCGATCTGACCGGGTTGATGACCGGCAGCGCCGGGCGTTTCAACGTTGCCGCGACCCAGGCCGCCGGGACATTCGATTTGGCCACCAACAGTAACCAACCTGTCTGGGCGCAGTTATCAGGCAATTGGTCCGAAACGGACGGCGCTGAAACCAATTATTTCGCGGGTTCCGTTGGCGCGCATATGGACCTTTCGGCAAATACATTGCTGGGTCTGATGGTCAGCTTCGACAAAACCACGCAAACCAATGGGGACGTGGAAACCACCGGCACCGGCTATCTGGTCGGGCCCTATCTGGTGGCGAAACTGCCCAGCCAACTGCTATATTTCGAGGCACGCGCCTTGGGCGGAACCTCGACCAATGACATCACCGACGCCGGGACCGAAGTGGGCACGTTTGACACCGACCGCGTCTTGGCCAAGGTCAAGGTATCGGGCGAGGTCGCAACCAGCACCACGACACTGATCCCATCGCTGGCCGCGACCTATGTGCAGGACGATCAGGCGGCCTTTACCGACAACAACGCCAATGTCGTCGCCGCACAGGACATGGCGATGACAGATGTCGCCGCCGGGCTGGATTTTGTAACGCCGATCAGCGTCGCGACGGGCGAACTGACCCTGAAGGGCGGCATCGCGGGCGTCTGGTCACAGGCCGAAGCAAATGCTGTGACCACCGAAACGGGCTATGGCCGGGTCAACCTTGGGTGCAGCTATTCGCTGGACAGCGGCCTGAACGTGTCCGCGAACGCGATCTATAATGGCATCGGCGAAGACAACTATAAAAGCCTGGGCGTCAACCTGCAGGTCAGCCTGCGCTTTTGACGGGACGCGGGTCAGAACAAGGCAGGCGCAATCCTGTCTTGCACTGATCCGCGCGACCGATTAAACGCCTTGCCACAAGCCCCAATAGCTCAGTCGGTAGAGCAACTGTTTCGTAAATAGTAGGTCGGCGGTTCAAGTCCGTCTTGGGGCACCAAAATTTCAGATATCCCAGAGGTTTCGCTTTGCCTTTTTGCAACTGCAAAGTGCCTTGAACCATGGCGCAAATGCCGGTCCGCCTGCTTTGCAAGCATTTCTGCGGCACCACAGATTGTGCCATCAAACCCGCCAGATCGTTCCAGACCCTGCCAAGACCGCGTAGTGGCGATTGCAAAAGCAGCGTAGAACAAGCGCATGTTTTGGGAACGAAACGGACCAGGGCCGTGATATAGCCGCGTATTAGAAATGCCAAAAACTTTAAAAGTGATACTTGAAACATGAGTTAGTTTATTTTAAGCATCTCTATGACGATTTTGGAACAGTTATCATGATTACTGCTGCACAGTTGCGCGCCGCGCGGGCTCTTCTTGGTATCGATCAGAAAACGCTGGCCGGGCTTTCAGGGTTGTCTGTGCCGACAATCCAACGGATGGAGGCAAGTTCGGGAAATGTCCGCGGGGTTGTGGACAGCTTGACGAAAATTGTCGCCGCGCTTGACATTGCGGGCATTGAACTGATTGCCGAAGGTGCCTCTAGCACGGCAGGCGGGCGCGGGGTGCGCCTGAAAACACCGCCACCTAAACATTAACGCTTCAACACGCGACGGCGACCGCCGACCAATTGCCGACGATCCCACCGCACAACCTGACAAAGGTGCGGCTAACGATGACAGACCAGACAATCCGACAGGGCGCGCCACCCGGCTTTGCCGCGCTGTTCACGCCGAAATTGCTGACCGTCCTGCGCGAAGGCTATGGCATGGCACAGCTGCGCAGCGACGCCATGGCCGGACTGACTGTTGCCATCGTGGCACTGCCGCTAAGCATGGCGATTGCCATTGCATCGGGTGCGACCCCCGCACAAGGGCTTTACACCGCCATTGTGGGCGGTTTTCTTGTTTCTTTACTAGGTGGTTCGCGGTTTCAGATCGGCGGACCCGCAGGGGCGTTTATCGTTCTGGTCGCCGGCACGGTCGCGGCACATGGCATGGAAGGGCTGATTCTGGCCACCATGATGTCAGGCTTCATGCTGATGGTGGCTGGCTTCCTGCGCCTTGGCACGTATATCAAGTTTATCCCTTTTCCGGTGACCGTCGGTTTCACTGCTGGTATTGCTGTCATCATCTTTGCCAGTCAGATCAGGGAGTTGCTAGGGCTGACACTTGCGCAGGAACCGGGCGCGCTGTTGGAAAAGCTGCCCGCGCTCTGGGATGTGCGGGCGACGCTGACGCCGGCCGCGCTGGTGGTGTCGGCAGGCACTGTGGGCATTATTCTCGGATTGAAACACTGGCGTCCCCATTGGCCCGGCATGCTGATCGCCGTCGCCGTCGTTGCTGCGGCAGCGATACTTCTGTCGCTTCCGGTTCAGACCATCGGCACACGGTTCGGCGGCATCCCGTCGGGACTGCCTGGACCGAAACTGCCGGTATTTACAGTTGATCTGGCTTGGCAGGTCTTACCGGCGGCGATTTCCTTTACCTTGCTTGGGGCAATCGAATCGCTGCTTTCGGCGGTGGTGGCCGACGGGATGACCGGCCGACGGCATCGTTCAAATTGCGAACTTGTGGCGCAGGGCGTCGCCAATATCGGGTCGGCTCTTTTTGGCGGGTTCTGTGTGACCGGCACCATCGCCCGCACGGCGACCAACGTGCGTGCCGGGGCGCATGGCCCGGTCGCCGGTATGCTGCATTCTGTATTTATCCTTTTGTTCATGCTGATCGCAGCCCCGCTTGCCGCCTACATCCCGTTGGCAGCCCTAGCCGGGGTGCTGGCCGTCGTCGCGTGGAACATGATCGAGAAACCTGCCATCGCCGTGCTTTTACGGTCGGGTCGGGGCGATGCGGCCGTCTTGGGGGTCACATTCTTGCTCACCATCTTCCGCGACCTGACCGAGGCCATCATTGTCGGTTTTGCACTTGGCTCTGTGCTGTTCATCAACCGGATGAGCCAACATGCCGCCGTCGAAACGGAAACCCCCTTTGTCGGCCAGGATGCGCCGGACGGGGACACCGACTATGATGCGGCCACCGGCGCGAATCCTCGGATCGTCATATATCATATCACCGGTGCTTTCTTTTTTGGTGCCGCGGCCTCGATCGGATCAGTGCTTGATCGGATTCAGGCGACACACAAGGCGCTTATCATCGATTTCGCTGCTGTGCCGTTTCTGGATTCGACAGGGGCGAACGTGATCGAAGGGTTGGCCCGAAAGGCCCGACGGCAAGATGTGCGGCTTTATGTGGCGGCGGCCAATCCCGATATCCGGCAGGCCCTGCTGACGCATGGCGTCCGACCGCCCGAAACCTGCTATACAACGACAGTCGAAGGCGCGCTTGCCCGCGAGGCAGAGGCGACCACATGATGTATCATTTCTTGCCGTCACCGCCCAAGATGCTGCGCCGCGGTCTGTTTGATCGCAATATGCGCCCATCCACGTTGCTTGCGGTCAACGCCCGCCCAGATCGTTGGAACCCAAGCAAGGGACCCTGGCGTGCGGTCAGGGCGGCATTCAACATTTTCACCCCGCAGTCCACTTAGAAACGACAAGGCAAGCGATGCCAGAAAGAGAAGCAAAAGCACTTTTGCGCCGCCGCAACTCGGGGGCGAATTTTCGCAGACGTGTCGTCTTGCGCGCGCTTGATCAGCCAAGGGCCCAGTCAGAGCTGCGCGATGTTCTTGGAATGAGCAATTCGGGAACTTTGCATCTTTTGCGCCGCATGGAGCGCGACGGGCTGGTGCGCCCGACCGACCGCGTCGGATGGACCCAGATCTGGGAAAGGCGCGACGACAACGGCACGGAAAGACGATAGACCGTTCGGCCAGATACTGCCCCCGGCCCACATTGCCGGGGACTGCCCTGCCGATCCACGATATCGGACTGGTCTGCGCCACACCCCAAGCAGAGGATCAGAGCGATTGTCCTGCGGTATCGTTGATCAGGTCCGATACTTTCTCGCCGATCATGATCGCGGGGGCGTTGGTGTTGCCTGACACGATTTCCGGCATGATCGAACAATCCGCCACGCGCAGCCCTGCGATGCCATGCACACGCAGTTGCGCGTCAACCACCGCATCCTGACCACTGCCCATCTTGCAGGTGCCGGTGGGGTGATAGATCGAGACACTGTTACTGCGCGCCCAGTCCAGCGTGCCTGCATCATCTTCCAGATCAAGCGCGGGATTGGGGCGGAATTCTTCGGATATCTTGGATGACAGCGGGGCATAGCGCGCGATGCGCCGCGCAATCTTCACGCCTTCGACAATGGTCTGACAGTCAGTCTCGGTGGACAGATAGCGGGGCACGATCTTGGGATATTTGCGCGGATCATTGCCATCAAGCCGGATTTCGCCACGGCTTTCGGGGCGCAGCTGGCACACCGACATCGTGAAGGCGGAAAACGGATGCACTCCTTCGCCCGGGCTGTCGGCAGACCACGGTTGCACGTGGAACTGAATATCCGGCGTGGCCACATCGGGGCGGGTTTTCAGAAACCCCGTGGCCAGACTGGCGGCCATTGTCATTGGACCGGACCGGAACATGGCGTATTTCAACGCGATCCGCGCTTGATTGAACAGGCTGCGCACCTCGTCGTTCAGGGTGGGTTCATTGCATTTGAACACCAGCCGCGCCTGCAAATGGTCTTGCAGGTTCTTGCCGACACCCGGCAGGTGATGCACCGGGTCGATGCCGTTGGATTTCAATTCGTCCGCATCGCCAATCCCCGACAACATCAATAGCTGGGGCGAATTGATCGCGCCGCCTGACAGGATAATCTCGCGGCGGGCGGTGACGGTGTGCAGGGCGCCGGACGGGTCGGCATAGGTGACGCTGACCGCGCGCTTGCCTTCGATGTTGATCTTGTTCACCTGCGCTTTGGTCACAATTTGCAGGTTTTCACGGTCACGCACGGGTTTAAGATAGGCCACTGCGGCACTGCACCGGCGCCCGTTCTTTGTCGTCAGTTGGAAATATCCTACGCCTTCCTGATCGGCGCCGTTATAGTCGGGGTTGAACGGGTAGCCCGCAGTTTGCGCCGCCGCGACCCATGCATCGCAGATCGGGCGCTGGATACGCATGTTCGACACCGCCAGAGGGCCGCTGTCACCATGAAATTCATCCGCGCCGCGCTCATTGTTTTCGGCCCTTTTGAACAGCGGAAGCACATCGTCCCAGGCCCAGCCGTCGTTGCCCATCTGCCGCCAGCGGTCGTAATCCTGCGGCTGGCCCCGCACATACAGCAAACCGTTCAGTGATGACGACCCGCCCAGAACCTTGCCGCGCGGCCAGTCGATGGCGCGCCCATTCAGGCCCGGATCGGGTTCCGTGCGGTAACACCAGTCCAGTGTCGGGTTATGCATCGTCTTGAAATAGCCGACCGGGATGTGAATCCACGGGTTCCAATCGCGCCCGCCTGCCTCCAGCAGGACGACCTTGTTGCTTGAAACGGCGCTCAGCCGGTTGGCAATAACGCATCCGGCCGAGCCCGCGCCGATGATCACATAGTCCGCTTCCACAGGGGGTCCTCCCGACTTGTCCAAAAAAACTCTATGCAAGTTGAAAAGACTAATCTACAGTTTTTTGGGACAAAACGTATCATTAATTGTCAACTAGGGAGGAAACAATGGCTATCAATGATCGCATCAAGGGGGTGTCCCGCAGGGATTTCTTCAAGATCGCAGGAACTTACGGGATGAGTTCGACGTTGCTCGCGGCGGGGACATTTGGCGGCGCCATGACGGCGGCCAACCTGGCCCGGGCGGCAGAATCGACCTATGAACGGCGCTTTGCCAAGGAAGCAAAACACACGCTGACCTTTGGTGCATCCGGTTTCAACCCGCAAAACCTGTTGATTGAACGGGCCGGCGCGCTGGAATTCGCGCGTGATCTTGAGGCGCGGACCGATGGTGAAATCCGCGTTGATTTCATCGGCAACAACCAGATTTGCGGCCAGCTGTCCTGCGTTGAAAAAACCCAGCAGGGCATCACCGATATCTATGCGGCCTCTACCCAGAACTCTGCCGGGGGCGCGCCCTATCTGAACGTGCTGGACTATGCCTACATGTTCCCCGGTCGGGCGTCGCAGTATCATTTCCTGTATCACCCCAAGAGCCAGGAAATCCTGCGCGACCCCTATGAAAAACGGCACGGCCTGAAATTCCTGTTCAGCCACTGCGAATTGCGCGGCATCCAGTTGGGGCTTAGCTGGCAGGACCGGCCCACCGTCACCAAGCTGGAAGAACTGTTCGGCACCAAGAACCGCGTGACCGGCACACAGTTAGGCCGCATCGCGATGGAGGCATTGAACCTGAACCCCGTGCCCGTCGCATGGGAAGAAACGCTCGATGGTCTGAAACAGGGTCTGATCGACGGGGCCGAAACATGGGCGTCCGCCGTGGCCTATGCCAACATGTCGCCCGTCGTCAGCCAGTGCGTTGACCTGAAATTCTTTTGCGGGACAGAGCACACCGCAATGAGCGCTTCTGTCTTCGACGGCCTGGGCGGTGAATTGCAGGACGCCGTGATGGAATCCTCCTATTGGGCGCAGACCCATGTGCAGGCCGCGAACGAAGCCGCATTGGTCAAGACGGTCGGTTTCTCTGATCCGCAGATGCCGGGCACGATTTTCGATGAAAACGACGTGCGCGTGGCGTTCCTGGACGATGCAGAAATCAAGAAGGCCGAACAGATGTGTTCGCCTGAATTCCAGCCGCAACTGTGGGAACAGTGGCGCGAGCGTCTGAACGGCTGGGCCGGTGGCATCGACACCTATCAGGAAATCTATGACATCGCCCGCGAAGTCGATGCGGATATGCTGCCTGAGAACGTCGAGCCCCGCCGCTGGTGGAAAGGCTGATCAGCCTTCTCTAGGCTGTAAGACAGGTCGCCGGCCCCATCACACTGGGGCCGGCGAATCCACGGGCCCGGTCCGACCGGGTGGGAGAAACCAAAGGGGAGGGTGGACCGATGTCGTTCTGGTCCGATACGGGCGCGCTGTTTGCCGCCTTTGCAAGTCAGGATTCCTGGACAATCCGCGAGGCACTGAAATCCGAAAACACGTGGTTCATCGGGCTGGCATTCCTTTTGCTGGCAGGTTGGGCGCTGGCGTGGATTTATCATCATGTGCCGGTCATCGAACGGTATCTGGAACGCACGATCATGGTGGTCAGCTATCTGGCGATAGCCCTGATCATTTTCTGGGGCGTGATCGACCGGTTCGTATTTTCCAATCAGCAACCCTGGTCCACGACCCTGCCACCGCTGCTGTTCATGATCATGGCATGGTTCGGCGCATCCTATAACATCCGGGTGCGCACGCACCTGAGCTTTTCCGAATTCCGCACATCCATGCCGCGCCCTGCACAGCTTGCCTGCCTTTGCCTTGATTGCGTGCTTTGGTTCGGTTTCGCGCTGATCCTGCTGGTGACAACATCACGACTGGTAGCGCTGTCGGCGTCGAATTTCCAGATCGTGCTGGGCACCGACAATACGATGCAGTGGTGGTTCCTGATCTCGGCACCACTGGCCGCCACGCTGATGGCGGCGCGGGCCATTGAAAATATCCAGGACGATTTCGCGAATTTCCGCTCTGGCGCGCCGCTGATCCGGCAGGCCGTCATCGGGGGGCAGGGCTGATGGCTGATGGTACACTGGTCACGCTCATCTCGGTTGGGGTGACATTTCTTTTCATGCTGGGGGTGCCGGTTCTGCTGGTCATCGCCTATTGGGTTATCGGTTGTTCCTTTGTTCTGGGGCTGACGCTGGACAATATGGGGGCCGAATTGTTGAACGTGTTCAACAAGGGATTTGCCCTGCTGGCCATGCCCCTGTTCATCCTGACAGGTGACCTGATCAACAAATCAGGGATCGCGCGCAGACTGTCCGATTTCGCATATTCCTGTCTGGGCTGGCTGCGTGGCGGTCTGGGCATGGCGGCGCTGGGGGCGTGTGGGCTGTTCGCGGCGATATCGGGGTCAAACTCGGCCACAACGGCGACGATCGGGTCGATGCTGCACCCTGAAATGGTCAAGGGCGGCTATGATGAACGGTTTTCTGCGGCCACCGCTGCGGCGGGCGGGACGGTGGGGATCATCATTCCACCGTCAATCATTTTCATTGTCTATGGGTTCCTGATGAACCTGCCAATTTCCGAATTGTTCGTGGCAGGGATCATCCCCGGTGCGCTGATGGTGATCGGCATGCAGTTTGCCTGCTGGATCATCTGCCGGATCAACGGCTGGGGTTATCTGATTCCGCTGCAACTGAACCGGGTGCTGAAAACAGCCTTTGGCGCATGGCTGGGGTTCTTTGCCATCGGGCTGGTGCTGTGGGGCATCTACACCGGCAAGTTTTCCCCGACCGAAGCGGCAGGCGTGACAGTGGGTTTCTGCATTATCGCTGGTGTTCTGTCGGCCTTGGTGACAAGGGTTCTGCGGCTAAAATCCGATAAGACATGGGACGAAAAAAGCTATGGCGAAATGCTGGTTGTCGACGGGTTCACCCCTTGGCAAATCCCCAGCATCACCATGCGGTCGGCAGAGATCACGGGGATCCTTGCCCCGCTGATCGCCATTTCCGTCGTGATGCAGCAGATCCTGTCCTTGTTGGGCGCGCAGCAGGTCATCGGTGATTTCGTGACATCCATGGGCGGCTATTACGCAGTGTTGTTCACTGCGATGGTCATCGTGTTCTTTTCAGGGATGGTGCTGGAATCACTGCCGGTGACGATTATCTTGGCGCCGATCCTGGCGCCGATTGCCGCAAATGTCGGGGTGGATCCGATCCATTTCTCGGTTATCTTCCTTGTTGGTGCATCCATCGGGTTCATTACCCCGCCTTACGGGCTGAACCTTTATGTCGCATCCGGTGTGACGGGCGTTCCCTATTTCCGGCTTCTTCGCTACACGGTGCCTTATTTGATCGCGTTGATCAGCGTTTGGATTCTGGTTGCTTTGACACCCGACCTGGCTTTGATGCTGCTTCCCGATCGCTAAGCTGCGAAAGGTCAGCACATGCCCGACGACCAACACGCTGACACCCGGGACCAGATCCCGACGAACCTGCGGCTTCTTCTGATCATGGAAGAAGTCGCACGGACGGGCCTGCCCGTGTCGCCTGCATCACTCTCCGAGGCATTGGGCCTGCCAAAGCCGACGATACACCGTCTGTTGACCACCGCCGAGGCCAAAGGGTTTTTGCAGCGCGACGTTGATGGTCGGTCATACGGGCCAGGAAAACGGTTGCGGCGGCTGGCGGCCAACACACTGTCATCGCAGCGGGTGCGCACCGAACGGCTGATGATCATGAAGGCACTGGCCGAGCAGGTGGGTGAAACCTGCAACCTTGCCGCACCCGGCCGGTATGGCATGGTGTATCTGGATCGGGTCGAAACGCATTGGCCGCTGCGCATTCAGTTGCCGGTTGGCACGCAGGTGCCGTTCAACTGCACCGCCAGTGGCAAGATGTATCTGTCATCCCTGCGTGCAGACAAACTTGACCGGCTTATCAGCGCGATTGATTTGCAGCGATGCACGGACCAGTCACTGACCGACCCTAACGTGTTGCACGATGAAATCTCTGCGACGCGCGCGCGGGGCTATGCCACCGACGACCAGGAATTCATGGATGGGATGGCCGCAATCTGTGTTGCGATCAAGGATAACGAACAAAGGCTTCTGACCACGCTGTCGATCCATGCCCCCGTGCAACGCAAGACCTTGGCGGATCTGGAAGCGCAACTTGGCCCATTGCAGAATGCGGCCCGCAAACTGGAAAAGCTGGCGCAGGATTAAGCGGCTTTGACGCAAGTCGCATTATTGACTCGCAAGCGCCGCGCCACTGGTGATCAACGATGGAACGATCTGCTGCAAGGCGCGGTTCCAGCGGGTCACCGGCTGTTCGGCAATGAAAATTATGTCATTTGGCCGCAGCTCCATGCGCGTTGCCAGCACAAGGTTTGCCGCATTGCTGGTATCTATGCGCCAAGCCGTGACAAGGTCTGAACCCGACACACCCCGCAGCACATAAATTTGCGATGGATTCCCGGTTTCACTGGAAAAACCGTTCCCCGAAAACAGGGCATCGGCAACCGTCGCGGCGCGCCCGAATGGCAAGGCGAACCGCCCGGGCCGGGCCACCTCGCCTGATAAATAGACATGGTCGCGCGCAACCGCATCGAGTGCGACAAGATCTTGAAACGTCGCACGGCGTTCCGCAAGGGCCGCATGCTGCCGCGCGATTTCTGCGGTCAATTCGGCCAGCGCCTGCGCCCGGCCCTGTTGGTCAAGTTGGGCAAGCGTAATTTGTTCCTGAAAATAGGCCTGCGCCTTTTCCAGCGTAAAGGCGCTATCGACGAAGATGCTGTCCCCCGCGATCAGCCGGGTTTTCTGATAGACCGGACGCGCAAGATATTCTGTCAGCGGAATCTGAAACAGCGTTCCCGCGCGATAGATACGGAGCGACGTAGACTCAGGATCATCGCTGGAAAAACCACCCGCGCGCGCCAGCGCCTCGTCCAGAAAAAGCGGGGTCAAATCGATTGGAATGATGACCGGCTGCGCCACCGCTCCACCCAGCGTTACGTTCTGCGAGTTGAACTCTGCGATCTCGAGGCTGAAGGTCGGTTCAATGCCTTTCTGCACAAGGCTTTGGAACAATTGCCCTTCTGCCTCTTGCAGGGTGGACCCGGCCAGCCGAATACGCCCGACATCAGGCACGGCGATTGCGCCGTCATCCTGAACGGTATAGCCCTGTCTACTGCTCTGCGCGGCAAGCAAGCCGGAAAGTTCCTGCACGGTGCTGCCGGCAGTCTTGCTTGCCAGAATGACCACATCTCCGACGCCGATCCGATACGGACCAGTGGCCGGGTCCGGCGGTGGAGAGATCGGCATCACCGTCGGACGTGCCTGCGCAGCAAGACTGGGTTTAGGGGTTTGCCTTGGCCCTGAAACGATGCCGGAAACAGGCGCAGTCTGGAAAAAGGCATCGGGCACCTGCACAGGTTCATAGGGGTCTTGATTGGCGCGTTGTAAGGTCTTGGCAGTCAGCGGAACGACCTGCACCCTATCATTTTCGGCATCGACCTGCGGAGAGATATAAATCGCCCCGCAACCGGAAAGGCACAACACAATCGCGGCAACTGCCGGCCATTTCAGCATCGGGTTCTCCGTGCGGGGCGATGGCGGTCAAGACCGCATCGTCTCATCCTCGTGCCGCGGACAGAAAGCCAACAGCGTGATCAACCGCTACCAACCCACAATTAAGAAATGGTTAATTTTTCGAGAACCCAAAAAGACTACCCCGGTAAGGGACCGGTTGACTGGATTACAGCACTTTCACCAACCGCAGCGCATCATAGATCGCAGCATGGGTATTGCGCGCGGCCACGGCATCGCCGATGCGGAACAGCTGATAGCTGCCTTCAGGATTGCGGTTCACGGTCTGCGGATGGCCTGCGACCAGATCCTCATAATCCACCTCGCCAAGGTTGGTCGCGGCGGGGCGCAGATCGAAATAAACATCATCCAGCGGGCGCGTGCCGTGGTTGACCACGACCTGATCAACCAGCCGTTCGCGCGTAACCCCGCCGTAATCGCTGCCGATGGTCGCCAAGAGCTTGTTGCCGTCGCGGCGCACCGCATCAAGTTTCCACGTTACTGTAAATGTCACGTCCCGCTTTTGCAGTTCACGCATCGAGGGGGTCAGCGACATCGCCATGACCTCGGGCGCAAATGATCGGTCGCGGGTCATGATCTCGACCTTTGCACCGGTCGCGGCGATTTTCTCGGCGGCCTGCAACGCAGCGTAATCGCCTGCGTCATCATAGATCAGAACGTTTTCACCGGGCTGTGCATCGCCTGACAGAATATCCCACGCCGATATGACCAGCGCATCACCTTCCGCCAAAATCTCTGTATGCGGCAACCCGCCCGTGGCGATGATCACCACGTCGGGGTCCTCGGACCGCACGGTTTCCGCATCCGCGAAAGAGTTGAACCGGAACGTCACGCCCATCTGTTCACATTCTGCAAACCGCCATTGGATCAGCTGCATCATTTCGGCCCGCCGTTCGGTCTGCGCGGTCAGGCGGATCTGGCCACCGGGATCATTTGCGGCCTCGTGCACGATGACAGTATGCCCGCGTTCGGCAGCAACGCGCGCGGCCTCCAGCCCGGCAGGGCCGGCACCGACAATGACGATGCGCCGGGGCGTATCGGCCTTTGCGACAACATGCGGCTGCTCCAACTCGCGCCCCGTAGCGGGGTTATGCAGGCAAAGCGCCATTCCGCCCTGATAAATCCGGTCAAGACAGTAGTTTGCACCAACGCAAGGTCTGATCCGGTCCTCTTCGCCGCGCATGATCTTGGCGACGATATGGGGGTCGGCCATATGCGCGCGGGTCATGCCGACCATATCCAGCTTGCCGCTGGCGATGGCATGGCGGGCCGTGGCGACATCCTGAATCTTGGCCGCGTGAAACGTGGGGAACTTGGTTGCGGCGCGCACTTCGCCCGCGAAATCCAGGTGCGGTGCGCTGGGCATCCCCTGCACGGGGATCACGTCGGTCAGGGCGGCATCGGTGTCGATATGGCCCTTGATGACGTTCAGGAAATCCACCATCCCGCTGTCTTTCAGGCGCTGCGAGATTTCCATGCCGTCCGCTTTGGTCAGGCCGCCGGGCATATCTTCGTCCGCAGTATAGCGCACCCCGACAATGAATTCATCGCCACAGCGGTCGCGGATCGCACGAAGCGCATCGAATGTAAACCGCAGCCGGTTTTCCAGACTGCCTCCATAAGGCCCCTCCAGATCATTGGTCAGCGGCGACCAGAATTGATCCATCAAGTGCCCATAGGCTTGCAGTTCGATCCCATCAAGACCGGCGGCCTGCATCCGCTCTGCCGCATCGGCGTAATCTTGGATGATGCGGGCGATGTCCCAGTCTTCGGCCTTTTTCGGGAATGCCTTGTGCGAGGGTTCGCGTTCATGGCTGGGGGATACCACCGGCAGCCAGTCCGCCTTGTCCCAGCGGGTGCGGCGACCAAGGTGGGTCAACTGGATCATCACCGCGCAGCCGTGATCGTGGCATTCGTCAGTCAGCTGTTTCATCCAGCCGACAACCTCGTCCTTCCACGCCAGAATATTGTTGAACACCGGCGGGCTGTCGCGCGCCACGCTGGCCGATCCGGCGGTCATAGTCAGCGCCACGCCGGCCCGCGCCCGTTCCACGTGGTAGGCGCGATAGCGGTCCTTGGGCATTCCGTCCTCGGGATAGGCCGGTTCGTGGCTGGTGATCATCAGCCGGTTTTTCAGTGTCAGATGCTTGAGCGTGTAGGACTGCAAAAGGGGATCGGTGGACATGAGGCGACTCCGTGGCTGCTACAGCACAATTCCACTAAATGTTCAGTTGCGTCAAGTTTTAGTTCATAGGTGAATATTTTTCTTGTTGCCGTGTCAGGCGGCAGATAGGTTGGCGTCATGAGTGATGTGCAAACCAGCGATCCGACCGAAAAAGGCTGGCGTGGCTCGCGTGAGCTTTGGCTGGATGCGGCCAGAACGGCGTTTCTGGAAAGTGGCATTGATGCTGTGAAAATCCAGCCGCTCGCCAGCGGGCTCAACCTGTCGCGCACCAGTTTTTACTGGTTCTTCAAAGATCGGCACGCGCTTCTTGATGCGCTTTTGGATGACTGGGAAGCGACAAATACCAAGGCCCTGACAGACGCGTGCAGCGCCTATGCCGAAACGATCGCAGAGGCCGTTTTGAACCTTCTGACCGTGTTTCTGGACGAAATCCGCTTTGCGCCGCGTTTTGACATGGCGGTGCGTGGCTGGGCGCATCAGTCAGACCCCGTAATGGCACGAGTGGCAGCTGCGGATGAGCAACGCCTTGCCGCGATCCGCGAGATGTTCGCGCGCTTTGGCTTTGACGCCGATGACGCAGACGTGCGGGCGCGCACTGTTTACCTTGTGCAAATCGGGTATATCTCCCTGCAAACCCACGAAAGCCTTGCCGCCCGTATGGCACGGATCCCGGCCTATGTGCGCACCTACTGCGGCCAGTCCCCGACCGAAGGGGACCTGGCAAGGTTCCATGCGCGCCACGGCTTTTCGCCGGTTACCTGAGGTCAGCGCTGTGTGGCCACCAGCCAATCGCGGAATTCCAGCGCACGTGAGGATGCGCGCGGATGCGTCCGCAGGTAAAACCCATAGGGCGATGGCATCCGTTGCGGCACCAACAGCCCCAGATCGCCGTTTTCCAAAAGCGGCCCGATCAGCCCCGTCCACCCCAACACCGCGCCCGCGCCGTCACGGGCCAGTTGCAACCCGATCATGTGGTTATTGACGGCAATGCGCCGCCCCAAAGGCCCCGCATGGCCGAACACCCCGAACCAGTCGGCCCAGCCCGTCCAATCCGTGCCCTCTGCCGCGACGTGGATTGCAGGAACGGACCGCAGATCGTCGATGCAGGTTATCCGATGCGCACGCGCGAACTCTGGCGTGCCCACTGCAACGATATCGTCATGAAACAACAGGCGGCAGCCGTCATCGTTTTCCGGCATCGGTCCATAGTGGATACTCAGATCGGGGCGGCCCTCTGGCAAGGCGACATCGCTGACGATTTGCGACACGATTGTATCAGGTTTGTCTTTCCAGAACGCTGTGATCTGGGGGGTCAGCCAGAATGCGCTGACGGCGGTCGTCGCCTGCACGATCACATCCTCGGTGTCGGCGGGGGCGCGGATAGCATCGACAGCCTCGGCGATGCCTTCGAAACTGCGCTGTAGCGCCACGAACAGATACGCGCCTGCCTCGGTCAGATCGACACCGCGATGCTGGCGCCGAAACAGCGGCGCAGCCAAGGCCGATTCCAGCGCCTTTATCTGGTGGCTGACCGCCGCAGGGGTCACGTTCAATTCCGCCGCGGCCTGCTTGAAGCTTAAATAGCGTGCAGCAGTTTCGAAACAGACCAGCGCAGTCATCGACGGAAGGTCATAAGGACGGGCCATGGGGTCGTGTTCTTTCCTACGAAGGTCGCAAATAAATCAGGTGAATATAACTAATGCTAGATGAGAATTATTACCATTGAAAACGGAAAAATTCGTCCGCATTGAATTATTCAAACTCATCTATAACGCTTCAGGACACATTGCCATGCACGCTGCGCTGACCGACATGCTTGCCCGCCGTCAACCCGGCTATTCGCTCGATCAGGCGTTTTACACCGATCCGGATATCTATGCGCAAGATCTTGACCAGATTTTTTACCGCGAATGGCTGTATGCCATCCCAGCCTGCCAGTTGACCAAGACAGGCGCTTATGCGCGCATCCAGATCGGGGCGTATAACGTCGTGATAGTCAAAGGGTCCGATGGCCAGATCAGAGCGTTCCACAATTCCTGTCGGCACCGCGGGTCGGTGCTGTGCAAGGAACGGGATGGACAGGTCGCCAAACTGGTCTGTCCCTATCACCAATGGACCTATGACCTTGACGGGCGCCTGATCTGGGCGCGCGACATGGGCCCCGATTTTGACCCGACCAGGTTCAGCCTGCGCCCCGTCCATCTGCGCGAATTTTGCGGGCTGGTCTATATTTGCCTCGCCGATGATGTGCCCGATTTCGATGCTTACGCCGATCTGGCCCGCCCCTATCTGGAAATCCACGACCTGCACCGCGCCAAAGTCGCCTATACCTCCTCGATCGTGGAAAAGGGAAACTGGAAACTGGTCTGGGAAAACAACCGCGAATGTTATCATTGCGGTGGCACGCATCCTGCGCTGTGCCGGTCATTCCCCCTTGATCCGGAAGTCGCGGGCGTATCTGCGGACGGCACCATTTCGCCGCGGCTTCAGGCGCATTTCGACCGGTGCGAGGCCACAGGCGCGCAGGCACAATTCCGATTGGCAGGATTTGCCGGACAATATCGTTTCGCCCGCATGCCTCTTCAGGAAACCGCCGTCAGCTATACGATGGATGGCAAGGCCGCATCGCGGCGCGCGTTGGGGCGGGTGGCCCTGCCGGACGCGGGATCACTGTTGGCGTTCCATTATCCGTCAACATGGAACCATTTCCTGCCCGATATTTCGCTGACTTTCCGCGTCACCCCCATCGGCCCGCAGGAAACCGAGGTGACAACGACGTGGCTGGTCGACAAGGATGCTGTCGAAGGGGTGGATTACGACCTGAAACGCTTGACCGAGGTCTGGGTCGCCACCAACGATGAAGACCGTGAAATCGTCGAGGGCAACCAGCAGGGCATCAATTCACCCGCTTATCTGCCCGGCCCTTACAGCCCTGAACAGGAATCCGGGGTGGAACAATTCGTCGATTGGTATGTGCAAACAATGCAGCGCGGGCTGACCCCCCGCGCCGTGGCGGCGGAATGACCCGATGACAGCGATGACCCCCACACTCGCCTTTTGGACCGATGACGAACCGCTGGAATGTGTGTCATTTCTGCCAGAGACGCCGGATGTCGTCACTTTCACCTTTCAGGCGCCATCGGGCGCGTTGTTCCGGTTCAAGCCGGGACAGTTCATCACGCTGGAACTGTCTGTGCCGGGCGGGCCGCTGCACCGGACTTATACGATATCATCCTCGCCCTCGCGGCCCACGTCGCTGACGATCACGGTCAAGGCGCAGGACGGGTCGATCGGCACGCGCTGGATGCTGGATAACCTCCGCCCCGGTGTGCGGCTGCGGGCCACAGGACCGGGGGGCACGTTTTCGCATGTGAATTACCCGTCGGACAAATACCTGTTCATCTCTGCCGGTTCCGGCATCACGCCGATGATGTCGATGACGACATATATGTATGATGCAGGCCGCGACCCCGATGTGGTGTTCATCAACTGCGCGCGCCGCCCGTCCGAGATCATCTTTCGCCAGAGGCTGGAACATATGGCATCGCGGATCACCGGCATCGAACTGGCATGGGTGGTTGGACAGACAGACCGTTACCAGCCATGGACAGGGTATCGTGGGCGTTTCAACCAGCTTTTGCTGGGGCTTGCCGCGCCGGATTACCTTGAACGCGAGGTATTTTGCTGTGGTCCGGAAAGTTTCATGACCTCCGTGCGCGAGGCGCTGGCAGGTCTGGGTTTCGACATGGACCGCTATCATCAGGAAAGTTTCCATGCTCCTGTCGGGGACACCGGCGCCGTTCCCGACGATGTGACGCTTGATCAAGAGATCAAGGCGCAGATCGCATTCACGGCGTCGGGCCTGACCGTTGAATGTGCAGAAACCGAAACCCTGCTGGCGGCTGCGCGATCTGCCGGTATCGTGATCCCGTCAGGCTGCACCTTTGGGGTTTGCGGGACCTGCAAGATCAAGAAGACGGCAGGTCAGGTGCATATGGTCCACAACGGCGGTATTACCGACGACGATATTGCCGATGGCTATATTCTGGCTTGTTGCAGCAATCCCATCGGCAAGGTCGCGGTCGAAGTCTGAGTCCGGCACCGCACCGCTCAACCGTATGCACCTGCGGCACTGACCACATCAGACATGGAACAAGATGGTAAACCAATTCAAACGGTCCCATTCTGACCCATGACGGGGCGGGCACCATGGTCCAGTATACTTCGGGTCAGAGCCTTTCAGGCTCGACCACTCTGATTATGGACTGTGCTGCGCCTCAGGCCAAAGCGCCAAAAACTTGCCCCTGCTGATCCGGCATCAGATACGATGATCCAACACTCAACCGCCTACGTTCGCAGCGCCCTTGCATAACCGGCCGGGCGGAGTTGCATTGGCGCAAACCACTGGTTTCATAGGCTAAATACGCCTTCTATTCCAGGTATTTTCGTTTTTAATGCGCCACCGCTTGCGCCAATTCCCTTGCAGTTGCCAGACACATAGGAACATCGGAGTCGGCATGCACAAAGAAAAGCAACGCCCGGCGCCAAGACTGATTCAGCCCCACGATCAGGCGACATTTGGGGCGTGATCTGCGGTTTATGTCCGCGCGATGGCAATGAAACGCCACGTTAATCAAAATCCCCCAGATTAGAAGGGTGGCGTTATGGGAATCAGATGATGGCAGTAATCGGGGCATGCTTTGACTGGATCAGGCGACAGGTCAACCGCAACAATCCAGAGCGTCTTTGGATCCACTATACCTGTGCGCTTTTCCTGATCATGGGCCTTTTGGTGGCAACACATGAGGTGAACAAAAGGATAATCGAGCATGGCAGCATCGCGGCCAACGCGCTGCGCGCCGCAAATGCCACCATCATCGCGGACAACGCGATCTTGGTGGCGGCAGACCAATATGCCTTGGGCGTGGCCGACGCCCAGGCCGCGCTTGAAACCGCTATCGCCGGGTTGGCACAAATACAAAAGACGTTGCCGGACATTGGGCTGTGGTCCCCGGAACTGCAGGCGCATTTCTTTTCCGATAGCACCGGATTAGTCGGTGACGCGGAACGCTATCTGGCATTGGCGACAGAACTGGCAACCCGCCCTGCCCACTCTCGCAAAGCCGCGCTGAATACGTTGCGCGGTTTTCATACAGACGCTGATATGACGGCAAGGCAGCAGGAAACCTTGCACCTGTTAGAACTCACAGCCGTTGATCAAGGCCAGCGGCTAGAGGACATACAACAAGCCATATTGACGGTCTCGGCACTTGTTCTGCTGGCCGAGGCGATATTCATTTTTGCACCCGCACAAATGACGGTTCGCGCATCAATCGCCGAACTGCGCCAAAAAACCGAAGTCATGCGCAAATCCCGATCGCAGTTGGTCGAGATGAACAAGAAATTGGAATATCTTGTAAATCATGATGCGCTGACGGGGTTGCCCAACCGCGGTTCAGTCGTCAGGCACCTGAATCAGGTCGTGCACGCACATCCCGCGCCCGATATTGGCGTTCTGTTTGTTGGTCTTGACGACTTCAAAGCCCTGAACGACGCAGCGGGCCATGATTCTGGCGACCAGGTGCTAAAATCCGTCGCCACCCGGTTTCAAAGCTGCATCGACACCGAGGACATGGTTGCACGCGTCGCCGGGGACGAATTCGTGCTGGTCACCTTCGAAGCGCCATCGACACTTGCCAAACGTGTGACCAGCGCGTTGACAGAGCCCTTTAACGTCGGGGGGCGTAAACTGCACGTAAACGCAAGCATCGGCTATTTGCAGTCCAGTGACGGCAGCGCCGACGCCTTGTCGCTGATCGCCGACGCAGGGGTCGCTCTCCAAATCGCGAAAGTGGCCGGGGGCAATCGGACACTGGAATTCAGGCCGTCACTCCGGGTCGATATGGAAACACTGCAAAAACTCCAGCTTGAACTTCCCGATGCGATCGCGACCGGACAGATTGAACCGTGGTTCCAGCCCCAAATAAGGTTGTCAGACGGGATGATGCACGGCGCAGAGGTTTTGGCCCGATGGCGGCACCCTTCACATGGCCTCCTTTCACCTGACAAATTCTTGCCCGCAGCAGTCCGCGCCGGCCTGATGATCGATCTTGATTTCGCCATTTGGCAGGCCGCGATGAAAAACCTTCAGAATTGGCAAAGTGAAGGTATCAATATTCCTCATATTTCATTGAATGCAGCACCGGAAACGATCTCTGATCCGCATTTGATGGAACGGTTCTTGTTGCTGCTCCACCTCAATGGTCTGTGTCCTGAGCAGATCATCATCGAGGTGCTGGAAACAACTGTCATTGACGGCAAAGATGACATGGCCTCGATCAACATCGATTCCCTCGCAGAATGCGGCGTGGCGCTGGAACTTGATGACTTTGGCACGGGCTATGCGTCCCTTTCCAAGCTGACCCAATTGCCGCTTGCCGGTATAAAACTTGACCGTTCGCTCATTTCGCCGTTGCCAGAGGCCGCAGCCGACAGCGTGATCCGTGCAATTCTGGCGCTGGCGGTCGAGCTTGATCTGCAAGTGGTGGCGGAAGGAATAGAACAACAAGACCAAGCCCGATCGCTGAACGCACATGGATGCGCGGTCGGCCAAGGGTTTGGCTTTGCCCGCCCGATGTCAGCCAAAGATTTTCGGGTCTGGCTGCGCGAATATGCCGCCCCGACTATAGGTAAGGACGCCGGACACCCCCCAATTTTCACCTGGGCTTGAGGAATGATCTCGCAGGCCGTATCTGGTAACGCATACTGCCGATCCCGGAAGGACCAGACATGGCGAATTTTCTTTACCAAAACGATCTGCCTGATGGGCTTGACCTTGGTCCTGTGGTCGCAATCGATTGCGAAACGATGGGACTGAACCCGCACCGCGACCGGCTGTGCCTGATCCAGATGTCCGGCGGAGACGGAAATTGCCATCTGGTGCAGGTCGCAATGGGGCAAACGACGGCCCCCAACCTGTGCCGGATGCTCGAAGACCCGACAGTGCTGAAACTTTTTCATTTCGGACGCTTCGATATCGCGGCATTGTACAATGCATTTGGCGCACTGACCGCGCCGGTTTACTGCACCAAGATTGCATCCAAACTTGTGCGCACTTTTACCGACCGGCATGGGCTGAAAACGCTGCTGCAAGACATGATCGGCGTTGATATTTCCAAACACCAGCAACAAAGCGATTGGGGCGCGGAAAAGCTCACCGGGGCGCAGCTGGATTATGCGGCATCCGATGTTCTTTATCTGCATCAACTGAAAGATGCGTTTGACGTGCTTTTGGCCCGTGAAAAACGCACGGACCTTGCGCAGGCCTGTTTTGACTTCTTGCCAACACGGGCGCGGTTGGATCTGGCCGGCTGGCCCGAAATCGACATCTTTTCGCACTGATGGTGGATCACGCAAAACTTTTGGGCACCGCACGCCGCGTCATAACAGACGAAGCAGACGGTCTTCGCAAGCTGTCAGACGGACTTGGCGACAGTTTTGTCAAAGCCGTCGAACTGCTTCTGGAGGCCAAGGGCCGGATCATCGTGTCCGGCATGGGAAAATCCGGGCATATCGCACGCAAGATTGCCGCCACCCTGGCCAGCACCGGCACGCCTGCTCAATTCGTCCACCCCGCCGAAGCAAGCCATGGCGACCTGGGCATGCTGACCCGAAATGACGTTGTCCTGGTTCTGTCCAATTCGGGCGAGACGCCGGAACTGGCCGATGTGGTCGCCTATACCCGCCGCTTTCAAATTCCGATGATCGGTGTCGCCAGCCGCCCCGACAGCACACTGATCAAACAGGCCGACATTGGTCTTTTGCTGCCTCAAGTAGAAGAGGCCTGCGGCATTGGCGTTGTCCCCACCACCTCGACCACGATGACATTGGCCTTGGGCGACGCGCTTGCCGTGGCGCTGATGGAACACCGCGCGTTCACCCCCGAAAATTTTCGTGACTTTCATCCGGGCGGCAAGCTGGGTGCACGGTTGTCGCGGGTGCGTGATCTGATGCACACCGGCGATGCGTTGCCACTGGTCACTGCGACAACACCGATGCAGGACACGCTGCTGGTGATCAGCCAAAAAGGGTTTGGCGTTGTCGGTGTGATTGATGACGATGGTCGGCTTGTCGGCATCGTGACCGATGGCGACCTGCGCCGCCACATGGACGGGCTACTTGACCGAACGGCAGGGCAGGTCATGACGGCTGCTCCAACCACCGTGCGGCCCAACGCGTTGGCCGAAGAAGCTGTTGCGCTGATGAACGCCCGCACGATCACCTGCCTTTTCGCATTGGACCCCGACATATCCGGAAAGGCCCAGGGCATCTTACACATCCATGACTGCCTGCGGGCCGGGGTGGTCTGACCATGCGCCCGGCCGATAACATGCATTCGCAAATTGTCGGCTGGGCCAAGATCATTCTGCCACTTGGCGCGCTTGCCTTGCTGTCCACACTTTTCATGCTTGCGCGCAAGCCATCGAATCAAACTACCATACCTTTTTCAGAGATTGCGGATATCGCCGGCGAGCAACGTATCACTGCGCCGAAATTTTCCGGCCTGACAGATGACGGATCAGTTGTGATCCTTACGGCACGCAGCGCCCAACCGGACGCCACGCAACCTGACACTGTCATGATTGATGCACTGATCTTTCGGATGGAAAACCCCGACGGCAGCAATCTGACCGTGACGGCCACCACTGGCGAACTTGATGGCCGCGACCGGATTGCCCGTTTTTTGGGGCTGGCGCGTCTGGAAACTTCATCCGGTTTCGAAATGGAGACTAACGGCCTGACTGCGGAACTTGACACAGGGATTGTCACATCGCACGGGCTGCTTGAAATACGGGCTCCCTTTGGAGAGTTGACGGCCGGCAAGGTGACGTTCAAGGTAACCGGCGATCAGACGGGTCAGCTGATGCATTTCACAGACGGGGTCAGGCTGATATACAGACCCCAAGACCAATAAAGACCTGTGCCAAAGGAACAGTCCCACGTGATAAAATCCATCGCTCTCAGCATAGTGCTGTTCCTTCTTGGCGCGGGCTTCAGCATCGCCCAGACCAATGTAGACCTTGGCGGCATGAGCGTCGATACATCTGCCGCGATCGAAGTCACGGCAGACAGCCTGACAGTCGATCAAGACAGCGGAACGGCCATTTTCACCGGAAATGTGGTGATCGGGCAAGGTAATCTGCGCCTGTCTGCGGGCCAGGTCGAGGTGATCTATAGCGAGGAGACCGGCGATATTGCGCGGCTGATCGCCAGTGACGATGTTCTGTTCGCCACCGACACTGATGCCGCCGAGGCACAAAGTGCCGATTACGATATTACGACCGGGGTGCTGACGCTGACCGGTGATGTCCTTTTGACCCAAGGAGCGAGCGCCATTTCAGCCGGACGCATGGTGCTGAACGTCGAAACCGGAACAGCGACCATGGAAGGACGCGTACGAACCGTCCTGCAACAGGGCGACAACTGATGCCCGACACCCCAAACCTGACGCTGCAAGACGGCGATATGGGGCTGCACATCGTCAACCTGCGTAAAAGCTATCGCAAACGGCCGGTCATCCGTGACGTCAGCATTGATCTGGGCCGGGGAGAGGTCGTGGCGCTGTTGGGTCCGAACGGATCGGGCAAGACCACCTGTTTTTACGCCATCGCCGGTCTGATTTCGCCGGAAGGCGGGCATGTCATTATCGACGGGCGTGATGTGACGACCCTGCCGATGTATCGGCGCGCCAAGCTGGGGATCGGATACCTGCCGCAGGAAATGTCAATTTTTCGCGGAATGACAGTTGAAGATAATATCATGGCAATTCTGGAAATCGCCGTGTCAGACCGGCACAGACGGCGCGAGCGTCTGGAAGAACTGTTGTCAGAATTTTCGATCGAACACCTGCGCCGCGCGCCGGCCCTGGCACTGTCGGGGGGCGAACGGCGCAGGGTTGAAATTGCGCGCTGTCTTGCAGCCGGGCCAAAATATGTGCTGCTTGACGAACCTTTTGCGGGGGTGGATCCGATCGCCGTTGGTGAAATCAGGCATCTGGTGGCTGATCTGAAAAACCGTGGGATTGGTGTGCTAATCACCGATCACAACGTGCAGGAAACCCTACAGATCGTCGACCGCGCCTATATCCTGCACGATGGTCAGGTTCTGATGAGCGGGACCACTGACGAGGTCGTCAAAGACGAAAACGTGCGCCGCGTCTATCTTGGCAACAGCTTTCGGGTGAATTGAGTTTCTTAACCCGTTAACCACTGTCTTATTGACAAGCACTGGTCTTTTGTCGCCCAATATAATGGATGACAGACTCGTTTTCCTTTCCCATATTTTTGCTGGTGACCCTGCCAGCAGATAGGGTAAAATTAAGCAAAATCGGGGCGTTATCGTTTTCCACAACAGTGTCGCACGTCGAATCCACCCGTTAGGGCGGCCATCTTCGCGCGACATGCCAATAACCACAGGAGAAACGATGCGGTATCAAATTAGCGGCAAACAGATCGATATTGGCGAAGCCCTGCAGACCCACGTGCAGACCGAATTGACGGAAATCCTCAGCAAATATGCCGGTCGCCCGACAGAAGCCTATATCGTTTTTTCAAAGTCAGGGCATGAATTTGTCTGCGAATCCGTGGTGCACCTTTCCACCGGGTTGACAGCGCAGGCAACCGGCCGCGCAGCGGAGATTTATGCGGCGTTCGACAGTTCTGCCGAGAAAATGGATAAGCAGTTGCGGCGCTATAAACGCCGCCTGAAAGACCATCACGCCGGTCGGTCGCAGCCTGTTGAACTTTCCGATGCGGGGTCATATATCATCGAGTCACAGGAAGAATCCGATGAGGGTGAGCAAGACATTGTAAACGCCATGATCGTTGCCGAGATGGAGACGAAAATCCCATCACTTTCGGTTGGCGAGGCAGTGATGCAAATGGAAATTGCACATGCGCCTGTTTTGGTGTTCCGCAATGAAAAACACAGCGGAATTAATGTTGTCTACCGCAGAGATGACGGAAACATAGGATGGATTGACCCGGTTTCGACGGGTTAAATCCTTTGAACCTTGAAAGAAGCGACACATGCAGGTTGTTGACATTCTCAAGCCGGAAGCCGTGAAGGTAATCGCCTCTTGCACCAGCAAGAAACGCCTATTTCACGACTTGGGTGAACTGGCGGAAAACTGCTATGGGTTGCCCGCGGCAAATGTCATCGACGCGTTGATCGAACGTGAAGGTTTGGGTCCAACCGGTGTGGGGCAAGGGATTGCATTGCCCCACGCGCGGCTCGCAGATGTTGATCGTGTGGTTGGTATGTTTTTGCGGCTTGAAAAACCTTTGAACTTTGATGCGGTTGATCGTCAACCTGTCGATCTTGTCTTTGCTTTGCTAGCGCCGGAAAATGCTGGTGTTGATCATCTCAAGGCTTTGGCGCTGGTGTCGCGCACATTACGCAATCCGTCGATCTGTGCAAAGTTGCGTGCAAATAATGACGCCGCGACGCTGCACACGATCCTGACAGAACAGCACGCCACACAAGCGGCCTAGGCCCAGTTTCCGAATCCGAAGAAAAGGTAATCGCGCGCGTAAGCATTGCGCGCGGCAGCTTCGATTTCTGTATCATAGATTGCGACCAGCATATCGTCTTTCTCGTGTCGGGTTTCGGGCGCGTCGGGAATATGATCAACCCCTGCCTGCGCTGCTAGCATGGCCAGATCGCGCTGCAACCAATCCTCGCGCAGGATCAAGTCAGGCGATGCAAACTGCGCCACGCCATGCAGCAAGGCGAACTGGCTGGCCCACGATGGGTCCAGCCGGACATTTGTCTGCCCTGACAGATTGCTGCGCAGAAACGCCAGAAACGCCAGAAACGCCGTTTTATGCGTTGCCATATCATAGTTTCCGTCCGGTGCATTCGCAGGAAGCGGCAGCTTGTATACCTTGCGCAGTGTCGCGCGAATTTCGGGGAAACTGTCTGGTCCGTCTTGTAGAATCCGATCACAAAACGCCGCATGGGCGCGGGCAACCGGATGGCGCAGCACCGCAAAGCTGCGGAAATCAGGATGTTCGCGCATCCAGTCGCGCAGGGATTTTTGTGAAAACTTGCGCAGCAGTGCCGAAGGCGGGATATCATCCAGCCGTGCAAGCCAGTCACAGATTGCAGCATCAGGGCCCGACCGCAACGGCACATACAGCAGCCCCGCCTTGGGTGTTGCGATATAGGTAGGTATCGCGGCCCCACGGCGCGGTTCAAAGTTTGGCGTCCTGTTCAGATCGAACCGATCGAACCGCGCCAGAGCCGTTTCCATATCGTGAAAATTCGCGACCTTGTAAGACAATGGTTGTGGATTTTGTTTCTTGAGTTTCTTGTCAAGTTTTTCAACCCGCCCGGACGCACCCAGATAGGCCGCAAGCCCGTTGATCACCTCAACATCCTGCAAATCTTCGTAGGCCAGATAGAATGCGGTTTGCCCGGTCTTTTGCAACGTGTTCAGAATAAGTAACTGAAACGTCTGCAATGTCTGCAAATGTTCGGAAAAGGCATCGCTGTCAAATGTCGCTTGCTGCGATTTGAGACGGGTCGCATTGGTCAGTTTCCATTGCCCTGTCATACGGGCGATTTGCAGGCTGACAAAACTTTCGATCGGGTTGCGGGTCAGCACAATCTTGGCGCAGCGTGGATCATTCAGGCAAGTGTGCAGAATTCGGGGGTCATGGCTGTTAAAGAACCGGAAACCGCCAAGCCCCGGCGCGGCCTTGATCGCATCCAGCAGAACAGTGGGTCGCCTTTCACGTTGTTCCAGCGAAATGCCCAGCAGATCATCTGATTTCGGATACCCGATGAACGCAGGATTGAAGGCCTCTCCGTGGCAGGTGATCCCCGCGACCTTGTTCAGGTTTGCTTCCAGAAAATTGGATCCTGTGCGCATGTCGGCAAGGATGACGAAATAATCAAATTCACTCATTCACCGGACCTTACATAGGGTTTGCGTCTTGTCTGCGTCGGCCTTTCAGGCACGGGGCCCACCGAAAACGCGCCCGTCAGAAAAGGGGGCATCCCCTGATTTTTCAGACTCTGCAAGAATTCACCCAGGCCGGTCAAATCCGTCATCGGCGGGATCGCATGCAGGACATTGGCGCGATGGCCCGCAATTTCATCAATCATGTCCTGCAAGATATCACGCGGCGCACGAACAAAATCCGAAAGACTGACGATGCGGATCCGGGCGCGTGCATCGTGCGACCGCAGAATACGCAAAAAGGCCTGTTCGGTCTGTTGCAGTGCGGCGGCCTCTGTCCGGGCGTCAGACGCCGATGCACCAGAGCGGAACAACGATAACGCCCAAGCGCCTGTAATCACCGTAAGCCGCGCATTCGTATCCCGCGCCAGCATCCAGCAGATATCCTGTGCATCCTGAGGGCCGAAAAGGAAACATTGGTGCCGTTCACGCCCAGCCCAGATCATGTTGGTCAAAAACATGCGGGGGTTGTAGTCGCGCAGCCGCGGGTGGTCAGACAAACCGCCGCGAAAAACGGCCTCCCCGTTCATGAAATGCGCCTTGTCGGGGCCAAAAAGATGGCCGTGCACTTCGGTTCCGGTCTGCCTTTTCAGCCAGTCCTGAAAACCGGGGATAACATCATCGAAACCGTGCAGCACCGAATAGGGCGCGGCGGCGAACCCGTTCTCGCGTTCCATCGGTGGAAAGCGGCTTTGCATATAAAGCCCATGACGCCCACGTGTGCGGCGTACTACGGCATTGTCGAACAAACGGTCGATCGTGGCGGTATGGGGCACGCGATCCGCGTCTGCGGGTGCGCTGCTGCAGGGGAAATGATCATACAGAAGCCCGGCTAGCGGCCAGATTTTGCGTGCCACAAAGCAACCGGATCGGGCCAATAGTTGCAAATGGTCGTCATAGAAAATGTGAGGTTTGCCCTGAAAATCGAATTTGGACATGGTCAGTGAGCGGCTTTCAATCCGGTCCGAGTGTTTGCGCGACAATGTCTGGAAATAGCTTTCGTCCGGGATCCAGACGCGCCGGAAATACCTGTCGTATTCCGCGCGCTGCGGGTCCGTCAGAATAGCGGACAGCGTTTGCCGCGTCAGGCACCACCACTGCGACCCCAGATGCGGCGTGATCCCTTGGGGGATCTTGCGCCTGACGGCCAGAAGTTGTTGCAGCTTGACGTATCTGTCAAACAACCTGCGCTGCCTTTTCCATGAAAACGGAAAACGCAGCACAAAGCGTTCCTTGTCCAAACCGCCCACGGTCCAGTCTACATCCGCTGTCGTGGCGCTTTCGATGAAATCGGTCTGCGGGTGTGCATCCAGATGTTTGCGCAATTCCGCAACCGGCCGTAATGGCAGGCACGCCCCCGACGCAAGGTAGACATGACGCACATCGGCAAAGCAGTCCAACAACTGCGCCGACCCCGCCTGCGCCGCCGCAACAAGGCCCCACGTTCCCCATTCGCAACGATACCGTTCCGAAAACTGAACGTCAGGCAGATCAGACACAGCGGCGACAAAGGCCGTATAGGTCGCCGCATCTACAATCCGATCCACGTGGATCACCACCGGGCATCCGGCATCCGCCCAATGGCGCACCACCTGTTCAGCGCGGTCGAATGCGGTGTGAACCAGCATTACAACACCAAGCGTCATGCCCAGTTCCCTTTTGACATCAGGCCCAGCACCTCTAGCTGGCGCCAGTTGATATATTGCTCGCTCCATTTGCACCACAGATCTGGATCACGATCATGCTGGCTGGCATAGGTCTGATATTCGCGGCCCGCGCCATAGTGCTGGCCGCGTGCGGCCTCTTGTGCGGCGCGGTCCTGAAACAGGTTGATGAATTTTGCATGCAGCAACAAACCCGAGGTCTTTTCGCCGCCCGACTGATCATAGACAAGGTTCAACCCGCGCGGCAGGATCATATGCGTCGAGCTGACATAGGTATAGTTGCGCTGCCATTTCACAAAAGGCACCTTGTTCAACGCCGGTGCCGCCTTTGGCTTGCCTGCAAAAAATACCCGGGCACGCGGGCCGCCCTGAATCCACAGATTCCGCAGCCGGTTATTGCGGGTCATGATGTAGTTGCTGGCGTCAAACCAGTTCGCGATTTCAAACGGGTTCTGGCCGGCCGTATACGTCGTTTGGCTGACCGGGCCCTTTGGATACATGTCCAACTGCATCGCGCCAAATGACCGAACATCAGATGCATCCAGCCAATCGGCCAACGCGCGAACAGGTCTGGTATCGCAAAACGGATAGACGAAAAATTCGTCCACATCCACGGTAAGCGCCCAATGCCCATGGGCGTATTTGCCTTGCAGCCATGTCAGCCAGTCAATGCCATACCTGGCATTCCCATAGCCGGCGCGTGCCGTCCAAAGTGATACATCAGGCTGCGCCTCGGCAAATTCGCGGCCGCCATCGTCGCTTGCGTTATCGACCATGACAAAGTGGTTGATGCCCAGTTTGCGATAGTAGTCGATAAAATATGGCAAGCGCACCGCTTCGTTGCGGAATGTGCAGAACAACAGGATATCATCAGGTGCGATCTGGGCTGTCCGGTCTGCCACCGGCACCAGTTCACGTCGCTTGCGCCACGCACGGATGCGCCATCGCTTGCGTTGCAAGCGCAGCCTGTATGATGTCAGAACGCTCAAATCTTTACTCTTTTATCCTTGCGGGTCACCATTGCAGTCCCAATTCCCCCACGACATCAGGCCCAGATCTATCAAGGTTTCCGGCCCATCATATCGGTGGGATGCCGCAGACCACAAATCAGGGCCCTCGGTCAATCTGCGGTGGTAGTGCTGATAGAGATCGGAATTCTCAAAATGTTGGCGACGCCGCAGCTCCTCGGCTGATTTGGCGCCGATGATGGGTAAAAACTTGGTATGGAGCAAGACACCCGTTGTCCGGCTGTCGTGACTGAAATCAAACACGTCGTGCAGGCGTCGCGGCAGCACCTGATGGGTCGAGCTGACATAGACATAGCGCCAATGCCAGCGGACCAGCGGTGTCTTGTTCAGGGTCGGCGCGCGGTGCGGATCATCGGCAAAGAAAACCCGTTCGCGGACTCCGCCTTGTATCCATTCATTGTCAAAGACCGGGTGCCGCTGGTGGCGATAGTTGCCGCCATCAAACCATTCCAGCACCGTCAGCGGATCATCGCCGGCCTGATAATCAGCCGTGTCAACGGGGCCTTTGGGATAAAGATCAAGCATCAACGCACCAAGGGACTGTTGCCCCTGGCTGTCCAGCCATCCAGTCAATGCACGCAGGTCGCGCCGGCCCGAGCCGGGATAGACAAGCAGTTCGTCGGCATCGACGGTCAGGCACCAATGGCCATGCCCGTGCCGCCAGTGCAACCAGCCCAGCCAATCCATCCCGAACCGCGACAGGCGATAGCTGTGCGCCGTCGTCCAAAGAGAGACATCGGGCTGCGCGGCCAGAAAATCCGTCGTGCCATCGTCGCTTGCGTTATCGACAAAAAGGAAATGCCCGACACCCAGCTTGCGATAGTGGTCCAGAAAATGCGGAAGGCGGGCAATCTCGTTGCGGACGGTCGCGAACAGCAGGATGTCATCAGGGCCAATCTGCCTGGTCCGATCTTCTTGCACGGTGATCTGGCGGCGCTTGCGCCAGATCCGGAACAACAAGCGCCGTCGCTTCCAGCGTAATCTGTATGCCAGCCAAGGCCCCGCCAATCTGCCGCGTTCAGTGGTCCGCACCCGCCTGCATGTCCCTTATGTCGCGGGCAGATCAAGCTGCCGCAGATAGGCTGCCAGTTCGTCGCGCAATTCATCCCTGCCCAGCGCAAAGGCGACCGTAGCCTGCAAGAACCCCGCCTTTGAGCCGCAGTCATAGCGTTCACCGGAAAACTGATACCCAAAGACATCGCGCCCCTCGGTCAGTTCATGAGCGATGGCATCCGTCAACTGGATCTCGCCCCCGGCACCTTTGGTAATCTTTTCGAAATTCTGAAGAACACGCGGGGTCAGGATATAGCGCCCAATCACAGCAAGGTTTGACGGCGCAGTTCCGGGCGCGGGTTTTTCGACCATACCTTTGACGCGGACAATCGGGCCATCTTCGCTGGCAATGTCCAGCACACCATAGGAAGAAGTTTTTTCCGGCGTGACCTGCATCGCCGCGACCATTGCGCCACCGGTTTCGGCGTAGGCTTCGACCATTTGTTGCAGGCAGGGCGTATCGGCGGCGATCACATCATCAGGCAGGATCACTGCAAAGGGTTCATCCCCGATCAGCTTGGCCGCGCAAGACACCGCATGACCCAGGCCAAGCGGTTTATGTTGGCGCAGATAGGCGATGGCACCACTTTCCATGTTGGTGGTGCGCAACAACCGCAGCAGGTCTGTCTTGCCTGAACTTTCAAGCGCAGCTTCCAGGTCGGGGGCCAGGTCGAAATAATCTTCCAACGCAGATTTCCCCCGCGAGGTGACAAAGATGAAATCCTCAATCCCGGCAGCGCGGGCCTCATCAATGGCATATTGGATCAGGGGACGGTCCACCAATGTCATGATTTCCTTGGGCACGGATTTGGTCGCGGGCAAAAACCTTGTGCCCAGACCTGCCACAGGAAAAATCGCTTTGGTTACTTTTCTTTTCATCATGCTGCCTCTGGTCTGGGTGATCTGGCGATTGGGTTGGTCGCATCGCTTGGCGTCGCATGCGATCATGGCGATCCTAAGGCCCGATGCCTACGAATTCTTGACAACATCCGATAGGCTCGGCCAAATTTCGCGGGCCGCCGGTCACGCAAAACCCATGTCACATAGCATCGCTTCAATCCGGGGGACATCCTCTGGGTTGTTCAGTTCCCAGAACTGGCGGCCTTGCGCGGCGACCTCGACACAGAGCATCGGGATGCCCCGTTCCAGAAATCGCAACTGTTCCAGCCCTTCCAGCGTTTCCAGCGTCCCTTCTGCCCAATGGGGATAGGCCGTCAGCGCCTGCGGGCGATAGGCATAAACGCCAACATGGTGAAACACCGGCGTCTGATCGCCGTCGGAATAGATTTGCCCGGTAAACGGGATCACTTCTTTGGAAAAATACAGGGCGTTGTGATCGGTGCCAAATACTGCCGTTGTTCCACCGACGCGCCCCGCCCTGCGATCGGCCAGCAGCCCGTTCAGCGTCCGGCCATCGGCACGCAAGACAGGCGTGGCAACCAGTGCATCAGGGTGCGCGCGCAGACCGGCAACCAGTTCTTCGATGAACCATGCAGGCGTCAGGGGTGCATCGCCTTGCAAGTTGACGATGATGTCATGATCGCCACCCAGTTTGCCCAACGCCTCGGCGCAGCGTTCAGTGCCGTTGCGGCAGGTGGTCGCGGTCATCACAACCTCGGCTCCGAAACCGCGGGCGGCATCAGCGATGCGGTCGTCATCGGTAGCAATGACCACCCGATCCACACCCGAAACTTCCATGGCCGCATCCCAAGACCGGCGGATCAGGCTGCGCGCCGCGCCGGTCGCGCCGCGCAAATCAACCAGCGGCTTGCCGGGATAGCGGGTTGAGGCATAGCGCGCAGGGATCACGACAAGCACCGACATCACGGTTTCTCCAACACGACGCCCGGCGCGTGGGCGATAAAATACGGGTTGGCAAAACCGGGCTTGCCATAGCGCAGCGGTGTATGACTATCGAAACGCACAACTTCGCCACCGGCCCCCGCCAGTACCGCATGCCCTGCTGCGGTATCCCATTCCATCGTGCGGCCCAGACGCGGGTAAAGATCGGCCTCGCCTGTGGCGACCAGACAGAATTTCAGCGACGACCCCGCGCTGCGCATGTCGCGGACGCTGTATTTATTGATGTAGTCGTCAGTTGCTTCGTCACGGTGCGACTTGGATGCGACGACCAGCAGCGCATTGTTGTCCGGATTTGAAACCGACAATGGCACTGTCTCCCCGACGGTCACCTTGTCAAACGGGCCTGTCTCCTCGACCGCGTGACCGGCGGCATCGGTGTAGAACAGGCGTTCCTTTGCCGGGGCATAGACGATCCCGCGCTCGGGCACACCATCCACGACATACGCAATATTGACGGTGAAATCGCCCCGCCGTTTTATGAATTCCTTGGTCCCATCCAGCGGGTCGACGATCAGAAACGTGCTAACGTCCTGCGTGTGGGACGCCGCCTGCTCTTCGGTCACCAGTGGCACATCGGGAAAGGCGGCGTGCAAGCCCGCGCTGATGATCGCATCTGCGGCCTCATCGGCAGCGGTTACCGGGCTTGCATCGCTTTTCGCGCGCACTGCGAAATCGTCTGCGGCGTAGATTTCCATGATCTTGTCACCGGCCTGCAAGGCCAGATCGCGCATTACTGTAGTCAGCTTGTCATAATCCATGTCATAAACGCCTGCGGTCCGAGTATTTGTTAATGAAATTGGTCGTCTCCTTATGCTAGGCCATCAGGCGAACGGCAAGGAAATCATGCCGCGGTCGGAACACCCGCACCGTGCCATCTGGGAAATCATATGTTTCAGGCTCCAGCGAAGCCAACAAGAGCACGCGGCCTGTTCGGGATGGCCGAACTGATTTATCATTCAGTCGTTCGCGATATCCGCCGATCGCATCGCAATGCAATGATCGGGCTGCTTCTGAACATGATGCAGGCCTTTGTCTTTGTGCTGGCCTTTTTTGTGCTGTTCGAACTGCTTGGCATGCGTCAGTCGGCGCTCAGGGGCGATTTTTTACTATATATCATGTCAGGTATCTTTCTCTATCTGACACATATCAAGACGGTCGGCGCCGTTCTCATGTCAGAGGGTCCGGCATCGCCAATGATGCAACACGCGCCGATGAACACGATCATCGCGATCTGCGCCGCCGCCCTGTCGTCACTCTATATACAGTTGCTGTCCATGGCGGTGATCCTGTTCGTCTACCACATCGCCGTGACCCCGATCACGATCGACGCGCCGGTGGGTGCCATGGGCATGGTGCTGCTAGCGTGGTTTTCCGGTCTGGCGGTCGGGGTGATTTTTCTGGCGATCAAGCCGTGGGCCCCGGATTTTGTCGGTCTGGCCAGCACGATATATTCACGCGCCAACATGATCGCATCCGGCAAGATGTTCGTGGCCAATACCCTGCCCGCTCATATGATCGCGGTTTTTGACTGGAACCCCCTGTTTCATATCATCGATCAGACGCGGGGCTTTGTATTTCTGCACTACAACCCGCATTTCACGTCGATCAGCTATCCAATTTATCTATCCTTGGTTCTGCTGCTAATCGGCTTGATGGGCGAATTTTACACGCGCAGAAATGCATCAGCCAGCTGGAACGCGACACGCTGACCCGGTTGTGATGGCCCCGGTTGCCGTTGCGTTAACAATTTGAAAAGAAAAAACCCCTCGTTTTCGCGATTTTCCTCCAAGAGCTGCGGTTGCAGGCCACAAATCCCGTCCCTATATACGCCTAGATCACAGGTCGGCGCGGCAAACCCGATCTGATACATGAAACTGGCGCGTATGCCGCAACGGGTTCGCGTCGCTCAAACCGCCTGAATGAGAGGGATTTGAAAAATGGCCAAAGTTATTGGTATCGACCTGGGAACGACCAACTCCTGTGTTGCCATCATGGATGGTTCGAAACCGCGGGTTATCGAAAACGCAGAGGGTGCGCGCACGACGCCATCAATCGTGGCATTCACCGATGACGAACGTCTTGTCGGTCAGCCTGCGAAACGTCAGGCTGTCACAAACCCCGAAAACACGATCTTTGCTGTCAAGCGTCTGATCGGTCGCCGGTTTGACGATTCAGACCTCGCCAAGGAAAAAAAGAACATGCCGTTTGCCATCGTGAATGGCGGCAACGGCGACGCATGGGTCGAGGCCAAGGGCGATAAATATTCGCCATCACAGATTTCCGCTTTCATCCTTGGCAAGATGAAAGAAACCGCCGAGAGCTATCTTGGCGAAGAAGTGACGCAAGCCGTCATCACCGTTCCTGCCTATTTCAACGACGCGCAGCGTCAGGCGACCAAGGATGCCGGCAAAATCGCCGGACTTGAGGTGCTACGCATCATCAACGAGCCGACCGCTGCCGCACTGGCCTATGGTCTGGACAAGAAAGACAACAAGACGATCGCCGTTTATGACCTTGGCGGTGGTACGTTCGACGTGACCATTCTTGAAATCGACGATGGCCTGTTCGAGGTGAAATCCACCAATGGTGACACGTTCCTGGGTGGTGAAGATTTCGACATGCGGATCGTCAACTACTTGGCTGACGAATTCAAGAAAGAGCATCAGGTCGATCTGACCAAGGACAAGATGGCCCTTCAGCGTCTGAAAGAAGCGGCCGAAAAGGCCAAGATCGAACTGTCGTCATCGTCCAGCACCGAAATCAACCAGCCGTTTATTTCCATGGGCTCCAACGGGCAGCCGCTTCACATGGTCATGAAGCTGACCCGTGCCAAGCTGGAAAGCCTTGTTGGCGACCTGATCAAGAACTCGATCAAGCCTTGCAAGGATGCGTTGAAAGACGCAGGTCTGTCTGTTGGTGACATCGACGAAATCGTTCTGGTCGGTGGTATGACCCGGATGCCCAAGGTCAAGGAAGAGGTTGGCAAATTCTTTGGCAAGGAACCGCATCAGGGTGTGAACCCCGATGAAGTTGTTGCCATGGGTGCCGCCATTCAGGCCGGTGTCTTGCAGGGTGATGTGAAAGACGTGGTGCTGCTTGATGTGACCCCGCTAAGCTTGGGCATTGAAACACTGGGCGGCGTCTTTACCCGCCTGATCGACCGCAACACCACGATCCCGACCAAGAAATCTCAGGTCTTTTCGACCGCCGAAGATAACCAGAATGCCGTGACATTGCGTGTGTTTCAGGGTGAACGGGAAATGGCCGCCGACAACAAGCTGCTGGGCCAGTTCAACCTGGAAGACATCCCGCCGGCACCACGCGGCATGCCCCAGATCGAAGTGACCTTTGACATCGACGCCAACGGCATTGTCGAGGTGGGCGCAAAGGACAAAGGCACCGGCAAGGAACAGAAGATCACGATCCAGGCGTCGGGCGGTTTGTCTGACGACGACATCGAAGCCATGGTCAAGGACGCAGAAGAAAACGCCGAGGCCGACAAGGCCCGTCGCGAGCTTGTCGACGCGAAAAACCAGGCCGAAAGCCTGATCCATTCGACCGAAAAGTCGATGGAAGAGCATGCGGACAAGGTTGATCCGACCACCATCGAAGCAATCGAACTGGCCATTGCCGCGCTCAAGGACGATCTGGAAGGCGACAATGCCGACAAGATCAAATCCGGTATTCAGAACGTGACCGAAAGCGCCATGAAGCTGGGTGAAGCCATCTACAAGGCCAGCCAGGAAGAGGCAGGCGAAGCAGAGCCTGAAGCACGCGGCGCAGACCAGCCTGACGACATCGTTGATGCCGATTTCGAAGATCTTGATGACGACAAGCGTGGCAACTAAAGCCGCCACCTTCTGAGGAAACAGACCGGCCCAAACCCGGGTCGGTCTTTTCTGTTCCCAAGGGGAAAAATATCATGGCAAAACGTGACTACTACGAGGTGCTCGGCGTCGCCAAAGGGGCCGATGCTGCGGCGATCAAAAAGGCCTATCGCCAAAAGGCCAAGGAATTGCACCCCGATCGTAATTCCGACAATCCACAGGCAGAGGCGCAGTTCAAGGAAGCCAACGAAGCCTACGAAGTTCTGAAAGACGAGAACAAGAAGGCCGCCTATGACCGCTATGGTCATGCTGCGTTCGAAAACGGCATGGGCGGTGGCGGCGGGCCACGTGGTGGCGGCCAAGGCGATTTCGCCAGTGCGTTTTCCGATGTGTTCGACGACCTGTTCGGCGATTTCATGGGCGGGCGCGGCGGGGCACGGCGAGGCGGTGCGCAACGCGGCAATGACCTGCGCTACAACCTGCGCATCAACCTTGAAGATGCCTATAGCGGCCTGCAAAAGACGATCACCGTACCAACCGCAGTCGCGTGCGGATCCTGCAACGGCACAGGTGCCGAAGGCGGATCAGAGCCGCAGACATGCCCGACATGTTCCGGCATGGGGAAGGTGCGCGCGCAGCAGGGTTTCTTTACGGTCGAACGCACATGCCCCACATGTTCCGGGGCCGGCCAGACCATCAAGAACCCCTGCAACACATGTCATGGCGTTGGTCGGGTAGAAAAAGAAAAATCGCTGTCAGTCAATATCCCTGCGGGTGTTGAAACCGGCACGCGCATTCGCTTGGCCAACGAAGGCGAGGCCGGACTGCGCGGCGGCCCGACGGGCGATCTTTATATCTTTATCGAAGTCCGCGAACACGCGCTGTTCGAACGCGATGGGGTTAACCTTTTCTGTCGGGTGCCCGTATCTATCGCCACCGCTGCATTGGGTGGCGAAATCGAGGTACCGACCATCGACGGCGGGCGTAGCCGGGTGAAAGTTCCCGAAGGATCGCAATCGGGTCGGCAAATGCGGCTGCGTGGCAAAGGTATGCCAGCCCTGCGTGGTGGCGCAAACGGCGATATGTTCATCGAGCTTGCTGTCGAAACGCCAGTCAAACTGACGGCACGACAGCGCGAAATCCTCAAGGAATTCGACAGCCTCAGCGAGGAAAACAATCCCGCAGGCAGCAGCTTTTTCAAATCGGTGAAAAGCTTCTGGGACGCGATGAAAAGCTGATATTAACCGGCATTTAACTAATCATGCGGCAGAGTGGGCAGATGACCCACTTTGCCGAAAACCGTTCACTTTTTCCCGATATTGATGATGTCGTGGATATCCCGCCCATAGGGGGCGCTCGCACGCCTTCTTATCTGCGCGACCACCGCAAACGCCTGCGCGAACGGTTCATGGCTGGCGGGGCCCATGCCATGCCTGATTATGAACTACTGGAATTGGTGCTATTTCGGGCGATTCCACGGCAGGATGTCAAACCGTTGGCGCGGGATCTGATCGACACCTTCGGCGATTTCAACCGGGTTCTGTCCGCGCCGATCACGCAACTGATGCGCACCAAGGGGGTTGGCGATACTGTCGCTCTCGAATTGAAAGTGGTCGAGGCTGCAGCCCACAGGCTTGCCCGCGCCCGCGTTATGCGGCGGCACGTTGTTTCCAGTTGGGCGGCCTTGCTGGACTATTGCCATACGGTCATGGCGCATCGTGACATAGAACAGTTCAGGGTGCTTTACCTAGACACGAAAAATGTGCTCATCGCGGATGAGGAACAGGGGAAGGGTACGCTTGATCATGTGCCCGTCTACCCGCGCGAGGTGGTCAAACGCGCGTTGGAACTGAACGCGGCATCACTGATCCTTGTCCACAATCATCCGTCCGGTGACCCGACGCCATCGGACATGGATATCGCCATGACACGTCAGATCGCACAGGCCGCGCAACCATTGAATATCACGGTTCACGACCATCTGATTATCGGAAAATCCTGCGAGATCAGTTTCCGCGCCGAAGGGCTCTTTGGCTAAAGCATTTGGACTTTAGCGAGCAGCCAATATCACGTCCTCGAACATATTCGGCATCAAGAGCGACCGGCCCTGCGCATCGCAGTTTGGCAAAGGAATGTACAAATCGCGAGCGCTCAGCATATTGCCCGCCCTTGTCTGGATTGCGTGGGCATCGACAGTCCGATTGCAATTCCGCTCTGTGACCAGGGCGCCGACATACAGCGAAACGGCGCCACCGCGCTTCATCAACCCTGATGGAACCGTATACACCTCTGCCATATAAGGCATATCAGCGGCAGCTAGACCAAGCCTTTTTATGAAACCCCGTTCCCCTGCAAGCGCCCTTTCAGGGCTGGATGCAGCTGCAAACCACACATGGCCGGGGTCTCCGATCTTTGCACCAAACTCCAGCGCATGAAGTTGCAGGTTGTCTTTGCCCCGCCATTGAAGGACCGCACGGTCATAGAAGACCAAGTCTGGAACGCGCAACGCCACGCTGGCCACTTCCAGGTTGTCGAACGAAATTGCAAAACTGGCATCGACAGCCAAAGCTGGCGCACTGATCCGTGCCGTTCCCGTGCTATCGGTCTTGCCAGAGAACGTCATCCCCATATGACGGATTACGAAGAACGCGTTACGGTGGCACTTGGCAGACACATGCAGATGAACCATCGCCGCAATCTCGGGTGATGCTGCCAAGGTCGTTTGGCAATCACCTATTGGCCCTGCCTGGATGGTGCCCATGGCCGGCACCGCCATATCGGGATGGCTGGCCGGGATCGCAGCAACCGTCTGCACATTTTCCAAATGCGACAGTGGGGTCACCACGACCTCAGGCACACCAAAGATCGAATCGCTTTGTGCGTTATTCACGGTCATCGTGCTGATGACTTCAGAACGGTAAGCCGACCCGGTGCGTTCAGATTCTGCGCTGCCCGCGCCGGCAATCTGCAAAGACAAGCCAGCCACCAAGGCAACGACAACCGTCACCAAAACCGTCTTTAACGTCGCCTTGCCAGACATCACGAACATCCCCGGACCAACAAATCCTGTTTTATCATGGAGGCAGAGCATGACCAGACAAGGACGATGCGATGGTTATCGAGTGGCGGGATCGTGTCACATTTCAGGCAAGCCGCCCATGGCAATGCTTGAATTTCTGGCCTGACCCACACGGGCACAGGTCATTACGGCCAGGATTGCCCCATGTTTCCGGATTGGTTTCATCAAAGCCTTCGCGCGCTGGCCCGGCACCTTCGGCCACTTGGGTCGCTGCTGCCGCCTGCGCCTGTGCTGCGCGTTGTTGTTCGCGCAGCTGTGCAATCATCTTTTCCTGCTCTTCGGCTGACATTGGCCGGATCTGGGCCAGCTTTTTCGTAACGTCATTGCGCAGGCTGTCCAGCAGACGTTCGAACAGTTGAAAGCCTTCGGTCTTGTATTCATTCAACGGGTCACGCTGGGCATAGCCCCGGAACCCGACAACAGACCGCAGATGCTCTAGCGTCAGCAAATGTTCACGCCATTTGGCATCAATGGTTTGCAACAAAAGCTGTTTTTCCACGTTGCGCATGGTTTCCGCCCCAAGAGCCTGGGTCTTTTCATCCATGAATTTGTCGGATTCCTGTTCAAGCCGTTCGCGGATGTCATTGTCGTCCACGCCTTCTTCTTCGGCCCAAGACATGACGGGAACGTCAATGCCAAGGTTTTCAATCACCGCAGCATACAGCCCCTCGGTGTCCCACTGGTCGGCATAGCTTTTGGCGGGAATATGGTCCGCGACAAGGTCATCAATCACCTGATGGCGCATGTCCCGCACGATTTCCGACAGGTCGTTGGCTTCCATGATTTCGCGGCGCTGTGAAAAGATCACCTTGCGCTGATCATTCATCACGTCGTCGAATTTCAAAAGTTGTTTGCGGATATCAAAGTTGCGCGCCTCAACCTTGGCCTGCGCGCGTTCCAGCGATTTATTCACCCAAGGGTGCACAATCGCTTCGCCTTCTTTCATGCCAAGGCCGGACAACACCTTGTCCAGCCGTTCCGATCCGAAAATCCGCATCAGATCGTCTTCAAGCGACAGGAAAAACGCAGACCGCCCCGGGTCACCCTGACGGCCGGACCGCCCGCGCAACTGGTTGTCGATCCGACGGCTTTCGTGGCGTTCCGTGGCCAGAACATACAGGCCACCTGCATCCTTCACCTTTTGCTCATCGGCTTCGTGTTCGGCTTCGATCCGGGCGCGGATTTGTTCAGGGTCGGAATCGGGGTCAGCTGTCAGTGCTTCCATGATCTTGAATTCGACATTGCCGCCAAGTTTGATGTCGGTCCCGCGACCTGCCATGTTCGTCGCGATCGTCACGGCGTTCAGCTTGCCCGCATCTGCAATAATCTGCGCTTCTTTTTCATGCTGGCGGGCGTTCAACACGTTGAACTTGATACCTTCTTTTTCCAACAACTGCGCCAGGAATTCCGATTTCTCGATGGATGTCGTGCCCACAAGGATCGGCTGACCCTTGGCGTGAGCTTCCTTGATTTCGGTCACGATGCCGGCGAACTTTTCCTGTGCGGTGCGATACACCTGATCGTGCTCGTCGATCCGCGCGATCGGCCGGTTGGTTGGCACCTCGACCACGCCAAGCCCGTAGATTTCCATAAATTCCTCTGCCTCGGTGACTGCGGTGCCGGTCATGCCGGACAGTTTGTCATAAAGGCGGAAATAATTCTGGAACGTCACTGATGCCAGGGTAACGTTTTCCGGCTTGATCGCCACGCCTTCCTTGGCTTCGATCGCCTGATGCAGCCCCTCAGACAGGCGGCGACCCGCCATCATGCGCCCGGTAAATTCATCGATCAACACAACTTCGCCATCGCGGACGATGTAATCCTTGTCGCGCGAAAACAGCTTGTGTGCCCGCAGTGCCTGATTGACGTGATGCACCAGCGTCGCGCTTTCGGGATCATACAGCGTCTGACCCTCGGGCAGCTGGCCCAATGCGGTCAGCCGTTCCTCAAGAAAATCGTTGCCTTCATCGGTGAATGTCACCTGCCTGGTTTTTTCATCCAGCGTAAAGTATTCATCCTTGACGTCAGGGATCACCTTGTCGATGGCAGCATACATTTCACTACGGTCTTGCGCGGGGCCGGAAATAATCAACGGGGTCCGCGCCTCGTCAATCAGGATGCTGTCCACCTCGTCCACGATTGCGAAATTGTGGTGGCGTTGATACATCTGGTCCAGCTCAGATTTCATGTTGTCGCGCAGATAATCAAAGCCCAATTCGTTATTGGTGGCATAGGTCACGTCGCAGGCATAGGCGGCTTTCTTTTCGTCATCGGGCTGTTGCGGCACGACGACGCCGGTGGTCAGGCCCAAGGCACTGTAAACCTTGCTCATCCATTCGGCGTCGCGGCGGGCAAGATAGTCGTTGACGGTGACAATATGCACACCCTTGCCTGTCAGCGCGTTCAGATAGGCCGGAAATGTCGCGACAAGGGTTTTACCTTCGCCGGTTTTCATTTCTGAAATGTTGCCTTGATGCAGGAATATCCCGCCCATCAACTGGGTGTCAAAGGCCCGCAGGCCCAACGCGCGCTTGGCGGCCTCGCGGCAGTTGGCAAATGCCTCTGGCAGCAACGCATCAAGGCTTTCGCCCTTGCTGGCGCGTTCAGACAGTTCTTGTGTCTTTTCCTTGATACCTTCGTCAGACAGCGCCTCGAACTCGTGTTCAAGCGTGTTGATCTTTTCAACCAAGGGGCGCACTGCTTTCACTTTGCGGTCGTTCGGTGTGCCAAACACCTTTTTGGCAATGGTTCCGATACCCAGCATATTTTCTCCGATGGCGCGTCTGCGCCTGTCTGACATCTATTTGAGAGGAGGTTGCTTGTAGGCCCATCGCAGGACACCTACAAAGGGCCCGGGCCAGCCCCCTCGAAGGCCTGAAAAGGATGTAAGGGGCAGGGTATGCAGTGTCAACGCCGCGCACCAGCGTGGTCAATCAAGGGATCGTAAAATGCTGAAACATGTTACATTTTTGGGGTCTGCGGCCCTGTCATTCGCGCTGGCAACCAGCGCAATGGGCCAAGACGTAACCGCCGATACTATCGTCGCCCGTGTTGGCGACACAGAAATCACGATGGGCGAGGTTATCATCGCCCGCGCACAGCTGCCGCAACAGTATAACCAGTTTCCGGACAGCGTTCTGTTCGAAGGTGTCGTCGATCAATTGATCCAACAGCAGCTGTTGGCGGATGTGCTGGAAACTGTGCCAAGCCGCATTGAACTGGCGTTGCAGAACGAACGCCGCGCCATGCTTGCAGGCGAGGTTATCACGGCTATCACCCAAACCGCTGTGACCGAGGAGGCTTTGCAAGCCGCCTATGACGCCCGCTTTGCCAACGCCGATGATGTCAGTGAATTCAACGCTTCGCATCTTCTTGTCGAAACCGAGGAAGAGGCGATCACCGCCAAGGCACGTATTGATGAGGGGGCTGAATTTGCTGACGTGGCACGCGATGTATCCACTGGGCCGACCGGGCCAAACGGGGGCAACCTTGGCTGGTTCAGCGCAGGTGCGATGGTGCCGGAGTTTGAGACGGCAATCATGGCACTGGAAGTCGGCGAAGTAACGGACCCCTTTCAGACGCAATTCGGCTGGCATGTGGCCACGCTGAACGAAATGCGCGTTCAGCCCCGCCCCAGCCTTGACGAGTTGCGCGGTGAACTGACATCTGAACTGCAAGAGGCCGCCGTCACCGCCCGTCTTGATGAATTGAGCGTGGCGACAGAGGTCACCAAACCGGCAGAGGGCGAATTCGACCCTGCACTCATCAACAACCTTGATCTTCTGGATTGATTGACCATGGCCCTTTCGCCCCTTGCCCCTGCGGCTTTTCCTGAACTGCCTGTTGTTGATGGCGTGACCTTTGCCGCAGGCGCGGCCGGGGTCCGCTACAAGGGGCGCACTGACGTGATGCTGGCAATACTTGCACCCGGCAGCGCGGTGGCCGGGGTGTTTACACGCTCTGCCACCCGCTCTGCTCCGGTGCTGGATTGTCAGGCCAAGATTGGCGGTGACCCATCCGGCCCTGCCGCCATTCTGGTGAATTCCGGCAATTCCAACGCCTTTACCGGCCGCAACGGTGTGGAAGCGGTCGAGGCGTTGACCACCGCCGTCGAACAGGTCACCGGGGTTGCAAAGGCCCGCGTATTTACGGCCTCGACCGGGGTGATTGGCGAACCGTTGCCATACGACCGGATCACTGCAAAACTGTCAGAGCTTTCAGACGGGCAAAGCGCTGAAAAAATCGCTGATGCGGCCCGCGCCATCATGACAACCGACACCTTTCCCAAGGGCGCCGCTGCGACGGTTGATGTGAATGGCAAGCCCGTCAGGATCGCCGGGATCGCCAAAGGGTCAGGGATGATCGCGCCGGACATGGCAACGATGCTGGTCTATATCTTTACCGATGGGCTGATCGAACAGGGGGCGCTGCAATCGCTGTTGTCCGGGATCAACGACCGCACTTTTAACTGCATCACAGTCGATAGCGATACGTCCACATCTGACAGTCTTATCATGGGCGCGACCGGCGCGTCCGGTATTGATGTAACCGGCAGCGATGATTTTGCGCAGGCGCTGCATGGTATCATGCTGGACCTTGCACATCAGGTCGTCCGTGACGGCGAAGGTGCGACCAAGTTCGTCACCATCAGCGTAACGGGCGCCGCCGATGATGCCGACGCCCGTAAGGTTGCCATGGCCATCGCCAATTCGCCCTTGGTGAAAACTGCGATTGCCGGACAGGACGCAAACTGGGGCCGCGTCGTCATGGCCGTTGGAAAATCGGGCGCAGCGGCGGACCGTGACAAGCTGTCGATCCGCTTTGGTGACATTACGGTGGCCGAAAACGGCTGGCGTGCACCGAACTATTCCGAAGACGCGGCAAGCGCCTATATGAAGAACCCCGAACTGACGATCGGCGTCGACCTGGGGTTGGGCGATGGCCAATGCACCGTCTGGACCTGCGATCTGACCCACGGGTATATCGACATCAACGCCGATTACCGGTCATGAAAACGGTTCTTGTTGCGGCGGTCGCGCTGATCGATCCTGACGGGCGGGTGCTGCTGGCACAGCGCCCCGAAGGCAAATCAATGGCGGGGCTTTGGGAATTTCCCGGCGGCAAGGTCGAGGCAGGCGAAACCCCTGAAGTCGCCCTGATCCGCGAGTTGCAAGAGGAGCTGGGCATCGACACCTGGGCGTCTTGTCTTGCGCCGCTGACATTTGCCAGCCATTCCTATGATGACTTCCACCTGCTGATGCCGCTGTTTGCCTGTCGCAAATGGGATGGCACGCCGCAATCACGCGAAAATCAGGCGCTCAAATGGGTGCGCGCCAACCAACTGCGGGATTATCCGATGCCTGCCGCAGATGTACCATTGATCCCGATCCTGCGCGATTGGCTATGACCCGCGCAAAGCACGCGGTCTTGGCCAATCTTAGCTGTCGGATTTTGCTGTCTCTTTTCTGACGGGCTGTGGCCTGACGCCACGTCCGTTTATCATGCCAAGGTGTGTGCAGACTTGCAGCACATGCCAATAGCCCAGATCTAATGCTGCCTTGGTGTGCAAGTGCGGCAGGACAACGACGCGGTCGATCTGCGCCCCGCGCTCTATCCCCAGAATTTGGTGCAGGCTGTGGCCTTCGGTCAGATCCATATGCATCAGAATCATGGTCCCGCGCATCCAGGCAAGGGTGGGCACACGCAGCAAGCGATCATAGACGATATCAGCCACCGGGCTGTGTCCGGTGACCGCAATGGTCGGTCCGGGTCTGTAGCCGCCAAGCCGGTAACCAACAGGCCCTTGCCAGTGTGGCAGGGTCAGAACCTCTGCCATGTTCGTCGCAGCTTGGCCCTGCTGTGCGATGTTAAGATTTTGCATTTCACCCCCTCCGCACCCTTGTGGCGCGCTGATGCCCTTGACTGCCTTTGGTCTTAGGCCATCCGGATGCACGGGTAAAATTCATAATAATCGTTTATAAAGCGACTTTTTCTTATGGATTGTGCAAAAGGGCGGCCCAAACGGACCGCCCTTTGCTGTTCTGGTGATGTGCTCTTTCGTCGCGCTACACTCAGAGGTTGCGCTCGACCTCTTCCCGCTCAAAGATTTCGATCACGTCGCCGGGGCGCACATCTTCGTAGTTTTCAAACGCCATGCCACATTCCTGACCCGACTGAACCTCCGCCACTTCGTCCTTGAAGCGCTTGAGCGTTTTCAGCGTGCCTTCGTGAATCACCACGTTGTCGCGTAGCAGACGCACACCGGCGGACCGGCGGGCGACGCCTTCGGTGACAAGACAACCAGCCACCTTGCCGACGCCAGAGACCTTGAAGACCTCCTTGATGTTGGCGTAGCCGATGAACTTTTCACGGATCTCGGCGGACAGCAGACCAGAGGCGGCTTTCTTGACGTCATCCACCAAGTCGTAAATCACCGAATAATAGCGGATTTCCACACCCTTCTGGTTTGCGGTCTGACGGGCCGATGCGTTTGCGCGAACGTTAAAGCCAAACACAGGCGCGCCCGATGCCTCGGCCAGGCCGATATCGGATTCAGTGATAGCACCGACACCCGAATGCAGCACGCGCACACGCACTTCCTCGTTGCCGATCTTTTCCATCGCCTGCACGATCGCCTCGGCGGAACCCTGCACGTCGGCCTTGACCACGATGGGCAATTCGCTGACGTTTTCGTTTTCCTTTGCGTTGGCCATAAGCTGTTCAAGCGTTGTCGCCGCACCTGCCGCCGCGCGTTTCTCTTTCGCGGCTTTTTCACGGTATTCTGCGATTTCACGCGCTTGTGCTTCTGTATCGACGACGTTCAGAACATCGCCCGCCTCGGGCGTGCCGTTCAGACCCAGAACCTCGACCGGAACGGCGGGGCCTGCTTCCTTGATGCGTTCGCCCTTGTCGTTGATCAACGCGCGAACCTTGCCGTATTGTTCGCCCACGACAAAGATATCGCCCTGGTGCAGCGTGCCGTTCTGGATCAGAACGGTGGCCACGGGCCCACGACCAACGTCAAGTTGCGCCTCGATCACGGCACCTTGGGCGGCGCGATTGGGGTTCGCTTTCAGTTCCAGAATTTCCGCCTGAAGCGCAATGGCCTCCAGCAGGTTATCCAGACCCTTGCCCGTCAGCGCCGACACCTCAACATCCTGCACATCACCAGACATCTTTTCGACGATGACCTCGTGTTGCAGCAGATCGGTGCGCACCTTGTCGGGGTTCGCGGCAGGTTTATCCACCTTGTTGATCGCCACGATCATCGGCACCTTGGCGGCCTTGGCGTGGTTGATCGCCTCGATCGTCTGCGGCATCACCGCATCATCGGCAGCAACAACCAACACCACGATATCCGTGACCTGCGCACCGCGCGACCGCATCGACGTGAACGCCGCGTGGCCGGGGGTATCAAGGAAGGTCAGCGTGGCACCGCTGTCAGTCGTAACCTGATAGGCGCCGATATGCTGCGTGATTCCGCCTGCTTCGCCTGAAACAACTTTGGCGTTGCGGATCGCATCCAGCAACGATGTCTTGCCGTGGTCAACGTGGCCCATGATCGTGATGATCGGGGGGCGGCTGACCAGATCGGCGGGCTTGTCTGCCTCTTGAACGATCACGTCTTCCACATCCGAATCAGATACGCGCACGACACGGTGACCAAAGTCTTCAATGATCAGTTCGGCGGTATCGGCATCAATCGTCTGGTTCTGGGTCGCCATGATGCCATTATTCATCAGAGATTTGACCACATCAGCCACACGTTCGGCCATCCGGTTGGCCAGTTCCGAAACGGTGATCGCCTCGGGCAATTGCACGTCGCGGACAACCTTTTCGCGTTCGACCTGGCCACCCATCGCCTTGGCGCGGGCACGGTCCTGTTTACGCTTCATCGCAGCCATGGACCGCTGGCGGCCACCTTCGCGACCGGTCAGGGCATCGTTCAGCGTCAGCTTGCCTGCACGGCGACCGTCATCTCCACGTCCAGGCTTGGCCTTGGTCGCTTTGTCACGTGGTTCTGCACCACGGTCCGCCTTGCGCGGCGCGGCAGAAGGACGGGAAATCGCGGCCTCACCTGGCACATCAGCGGCGGCGGGCGGCGCATCGGCGGCGGCCTTGGCACGCGCTGCTTTTTCTTCCTTGCGCTTTTCTTCCTCGGCCTTGGCCTTGGCGCGTTCTTCACGTTCGCGGTCTTCGGCCTCTTTGGCTTCAATCTCGGCGCGACGGGCCTCGCGGTCTGCGGCGCGGGCCTTTTCTTCGGCTTCGCGCTTTGCATTTTCCTCGGCCTCGCGGGCCTTGGCCATGGCAAGCGCCTTCATCCGGCGCGCAAGCTCGACGTCGGAAATTCCTGCGGGACGCTTGGACGGGTCACCGCCAAGTGGTGCCGAACCGCCCCCTGTGGCTGGCTTTGCCGCACCGGGTTTGGGCACCACAACGCGCTTGCGCTTGGTTTCCACCACGACGTTCTTGGTCCGCCCGTGGCTAAAGCTTTGCTTTACATTGCTCGGGCGCGAGCCACCAAGGCCGAGTGTCTTTTTGCCGTCGTTATCGCTCATCTAGCTTCTTTATCCTTCCCGGAGGCCGTTTTGCCGCCGTTCCCTTCGCGCAAACCGCGTAGCTTTGTGGCATCGTCTACAACACGATCACTGAGTCCACCAGCCGCAAGCGCGCCATGTATCACACTTTGCCGTCCAAATGCCAAACCCAATTCCGCTGCGGTCAAGCAGCCGAAGTATCTGGCACCCTCGGGCGTCCATAATTTTGTCTTGCCCCGTTCCGACCCGTCAGAGGCCTGAACCAGAACACGGACCCGCTCACCCCCGGCAAGCCAGCCTTTTACCTTTTCGAACCCGCAAACCGCAAGGCCGGCCTTGCGGGCCAGCGCGATCAGGTCAATCACGCGGCGCGCCAGCTGGCGTTCCACCTCGTCGATCAACCCGTCGGGCACCGTCACGGCCTGTTTCGCACTGCGCGAAAACTGGCCCTTGCGGGCGGCATCCAGTGTGGCGCGGTCAGCAGTCACATACATGCCGCGTCCGGGCAATTTACCCAGCACGTCAGGCACGACCTGATTGTCAGGCCCCACCACAAAGCGGATCAATCCCGCCTTTGGCTGCACCTCGCCGGTAACGATGCACTTGCGTTCGGCATCGTCCCGTTCCTTGTTGTGGCCACCGCGCGCCATTCCCGAACCCCCGAAGGCCTGCGATCAGGCCTCCGCCTCCTCTGTTTCTTCTTCGCCTTCGGCTTCTGCCTCAAGCTCTGCCGGATCAACCCAGCCCAGCATCACGCGGGCGGTCATCACCATGTTCTGCGCTTCCTCAAGCGAGACATCGAAAGGTTCCAGAACGCCATCATCCTTGACCCGCTCGCCATCGACGGTCGTCCAGCCACCGGCCAGTTCCCAGTCAGCGCAGGTTGCGAAATCTTCCAGCGTTTTCACACCATCCTTGCCCAATGCCTCGAGCATTTGGGGCGTCAGACCGTCAAAACCAACAAGGCTGTCCTCGACACCCAAAGCGCGGGCGGCTTCCATGGCTTTCTTGTTCTGCTCTTCCAGATAGTCACGCGCGCGGGCCTGCAATTCGGCAGCGGTATCCGCATCGACACCTTCGATGACCAGCAGTTCATCCTGCTCGACATAGGCGACTTCCTCAAGGCTTGTGAACCCCTCAGACACTAGTAGTTGGGCAAAGAATTCGTCCAGATCAAGGGTGTCCATGAACAATTTCGTGCGTAGTTCGAATTCGGCCTGACGGCGCTTGCTCTCTTCTTCCTCGGTCATGATGTCGATATCAAGCCCGGTCAACTGCGACGCAAGACGGACGTTCTGGCCGCGACGGCCAATCGCCAGCGACAATTGCTCTTCTGGAACAACGACTTCGATCTTGCCCGCTTCTTCATCCAGCACCACCTTGGACACCTCGGCAGGCTGCAAGGCGTTCACGAGGAACGTTGGCATATCTTCGTTCCATGGAATGATGTCGATCTTTTCGCCCTGCAATTCGTTCACAACGGCCTGCACACGGCTGCCGCGCATACCGACGCAGGCACCGACAGGGTCGATAGAGCTGTCATAGCTGATCACAGCGATTTTGGCGCGCGAGCCGGGATCGCGGGCCACTGCCTTGATCTCGATGATGCCTTCATAGATTTCGGGCACTTCCATCTTGAACAGTTCGGCCATGAATTCAGGCGCTGTGCGCGACAGGAAAATCTGCGGCCCGCGCTGTTCGCGGCGCACCTCCTTGATGTAGCAGCGAATACGGTCGTTGGGGCGGTATGCCTCGCGGCCGATCTTTTCGTTGCGGCGCAGCACAGCTTCGCCCGAACCCACGTCAACGATGACGTTGCCGTATTCTTCGCGCTTCACCAGTGCGTTGATGATCGTGCCGGCGCGATCCTTGAATTCTTCGTATTGCTTGTCACGCTCGGCTTCGCGGACTTTTTGCAGGATTACCTGCTTGGCCGACTGCGCCGCGATCCGGCCCAGTTCAACCGGCGGCACTTCCTCGATGAATTCGTCGCCGACCTTTGGGTCTTCCAGATATTCGCGCGCCTGCGCGACCGTCATTTCCGCCTGATAGTTCTCAAGCTCTTCATCCGCGACCACTGTGCGCACACGGGTGAACGTGGCCTTGCCAGTCTTGCGGTCGATGGACACGCGAATATCCATTTCCGCGCCGTAACGCGATTTGGCAGCACGGGCGAGCGATTCTTCCATCGCCTCGACCACCAGACCGGGTTCGATGTTCTTTTCGCGGGCCACGGCCTCTGCTGTTTGCAGCAGTTCCAGTTGGTTTGCGGATGTATATGCCATCAGGAGTTCTCCTCGCCATCAATGATGGTTTCTATTTCGTCAAATTGGGCTTCGTCGATCTGGCCCGCATCCTTGCGCCCGCGCAACACGTCGCGGATCAGTTCATCTGTCAGCACCAGCTTGGCATCTGACAGCCATTCAAATTTCAGCCCGATGGTGCCTTCCTCAATCGTGATCAGGACCTCATCGCCATCGGTTCCGGCCAACTGGCCTTTGAACCGGCGGCGGCCATCAATCAGCGCTTCCGTCTCGATCTTGGCTTCGAACCCTTCCCATTGGTCGAAATCCTTCAACCTTGTCAGTGGGCGGTCGATGCCAGGGCTGGACACCTCAAGGTTATATTCGTCAAGAATCGGGTCTTCGACATCCAGAACCGCGCTGATCGCGGTCGATACCCGACCGCAGTCATCGACTTCGATCGTGCCATCAGGTTTCTGAACCATGATCTGCAAGATCGTGTCCTTGCCGGACATCAGCCGGACACGCACGACCTCAAATCCCATGTCCTCGACGACAGGGGTAATAATCTCGGCTATCCGGCGGTCAATCGCCGCTTTCGCGATCAGGTCGTTCATGTCACTCACGCATAAAAAAACGGGCGCGCGGCCCGTTGATGTTTCCCGGTGGGCCTTGGGGGTGGAAACCAAAGCGCCGCTGTTGATGCTGATATACGCAGTGTTGTCGCAAACTGCAAGGGGGCACACGGGATGAACCGTATGCCCCCTGGTGTCCTGGTTTCTTACAGACCCAAAAGCCGGTTCAGTTCTGCCAAAGCCGCATCTGACAGTTCGTCTCCCTTGGTCAAAACATCAAGGCTGGTTTGCAGCGTTGTTTCTGCTTCCTGCGCATCTGCCTCTGCCTCTGCCAGATCAGCAAGCGCAGCGCCGACAGCAGCGTCATATGCTGCTTCATCATAGGCTACGGCGGTTTGTTCCTCGCCTTCAACGACAACCGTTTCTTCTACGGCTGCGGCAGGGAAAAGTGCTGCTCTTTCGTCTTCGGTCAGCGCCAGCAAGCTTAGATATTTGTCGCCAGCGGCGGCTTCTATCGCAGCAAGGTCAGAATACTCTTGCTGTGCCTGCTGATAAACATAGAGCTTGCCCGGCATGCTGTCGCCAGAGGCATTTTCCAGCGCATTCTGGTTGGCATGCGCGGCATTCAGGCCCCGCAGTTCGCGCGCGACCCGACCGCGTTCGCTGCCCCCGCGGGCATTGTCACTGCGCGAATTTTCACTACGGCTTCGGTTGCGATTGGAATTTCCGTTGCCTTTACCGTTGCCACCGCGTTCTGCATGTGCAGCGGTTGGCGAAACTGATACGAAAGACACAGTCGTCACAGAAAGCGCAAGCGCAAGCACACTCGTTCCTGCGATTGATTTCTTGAACAGATTCATCACGAATCCTCCTCTGGTTCATTTCCCACTTAGGTTGCGTAGTGGCTATGCGATGAACCAGCGTTGAACGATCCGTTATCATCAAACGCAAAGTTTGATCATTCTGGTAAGATTTTATCTTTTAATATCAACGTATTAACATGATACATAAAATAACGCCCTGCCTTTCGGCAGGGCGTTATTCAGCAATTTATGGCCGATCAGGCGACGGACCAGCGTTCCAACATGCGGTTGTTGTCCATTTGCGCAGTGTTCCCGACGATATCAGGCGTCGCAATCCGGCTGCTCAGGGCCTGCACAAAGTTGGCGAACATCGGAATGATCACACCGCCTTCGTCACGCAGGATCATCTGCATCTCGGTGTATTGCTCGCGGCGCTTGTCGCTGTCCAGTTCAGCGCGTGCGGCATACAACAGTTCCTGGAACCGCGGGTGATCCCACTGGCTGTCGTTCCACGGCACGCCTGCCTCGTAGGCCGAGGAAAACATCCAGTCCTCGGTAGAGCGGCCCGTCCAATACGACGCGCAAAACGGCTTTTTCAGCCAGACGTTTGACCAATACCCGTCGGCAGGTTCCTGCACGACATTGATGTTGATGCCAGCAGGTGCCGCAGCCGCCTGATAAAGCTGGGCCGCGTCAACAGCCCCCTCGAACGCCGCGTTCGACGCGGACAGGTTGATGTCGATGCTGTCCAGCCCCGACTGCTGAAGATAGAACTTGGCCTTGTCGGGATCATAGGTCAGCTGCTCCAGCCCGCTGGCATAATACTGGTTGGCCGGCCCAATCGGGGAATCGTTGCCGACCTTGCCGTGACCCAGCAGGATCTTGTCGACCATTTCCTGACGGTTGACGCCGTATTTCAGCGCCTTGCGCACGTTCACATCATCAAAAGGCGCGGTTTTGGTCAGCATCGGGAAGGTATAGTGCTGATTACCCGTCACTTCCTGAATGTTGATGCGGGGGTTGGCGCGCAGCAAGGCCTCGGCCTTGAAATCAATCCGGTTGACCGCGTCGACCTGTCCGGTCATCAGCGCGTTCATGCGGGCCGTGTTGTCATTGATTGCGATCAGCTCGACCTCTTCAAAGAAACCTGCGGTGTCACCCTTGTAATGGTCGGCCACACGGCGGCCCACGAAACGCACACCGGGGTCAAAGGCCACGACCTGATACAGACCGGTGCCGATCCCCTGGGCAATCGCCTCTTCGATCTGGCCTGCGGGATACATCAGCAGGTGATAATCCGACATCAGATAGGGGAAATCGGCGTTACCGGCTTCCAGCGTGAACTGCACCTGATGGTCGGTGACCTTTTTCATCTCGGTAATAGCGGCCACCAGCGGCTGCGCGGCGGATTTCGATCCCTCGGCCACGTGCATTTGCAGCGATTCGATCACGTCATCAGCACCAAAGGCCTTGCCGTTGTGAAATGTCACACCCTGACGCAGATTAAAGGTCCAGACTTTCGCGTCGGCGCTGGCCTCCCAGCTTTCGGCCAATTCGCCCTGTAGCGACCCGTCGGCGGCAACCTCGGTCAGTGCATCAAATACACCACCAAGCGCTGCGGCAATCATGAACACATCCGAATGTGTCCGGCCATCCCAGCTGTCGGATGTGTTGGCACCGGACAGGCCAGCAGTAAACTTGCCACCCTTCGTTTGCGCACGCAGGGGCATGCCGGACAGGCCCAGAACACCAGCAGCAACACCCGTTTTCAGCAGTCCGCGTCTACTTAATCCACTCATTTGATTACTCTCCCATTTCGATTTTGTCAGGGCCTGTTCGGCCTGTTCGTCGCCCAGAGGGCGCATGATTCGTGCTACATCTTATCAAGGGCGGCATCGCCGATATTATCAACTCCGCGTTCGGCCAGCAGATTGGTCAACCAGTCTGGGTCCATTTCCGGCACAGACGACAACAGAAGTTCAGTATAACGGTCATGGGGCGGTTTGAACATGGCATCCTTGGGACCCATTTCCACCACACGTCCGTCTTTCATCACAACTACCTCGTCGGCGATGGCACGCACCGTCGCCAGATCATGTGTGATGAACATGTATGTCAGTTTCAAGTCGTCCTGCAACTTGGCCAAAAGCCGCAGGATACCTTCGGCGACAAGCTGATCCAGCGCCGATGTCACCTCATCGCATATGATGAACTTCGGCTCGGCCGCCAACGCGCGGGCGATCCCGATGCGCTGTTTTTGCCCGCCGGACAATTCCGACGGCAGGCGGTTGTAATATTCCGACGGCTCCATCTCGATCTGTTCCAGCAGCTGGTTCACGCGCTTGCGTTTCGCAGACCCGGTCAGGCCTAGGTAGAATTGCACCGGTCGCGCGATGATCTGGCCGATCGACATGCGCGGATTCAACGCGGTATCGGCCATCTGATAAATCATCTGGATCTGCCGCAACTGGTCCTTGCTACGCTTGCGGTAATCAGGGGGCAGCACCTGCCCATCCAGCAGGATCTGGCCTGCACTTGGCGGCAACAGCCCGGTGATACAGCGCGCAGCCGTCGATTTGCCCGACCCGCTTTCGCCCACCACGGCCACGGTGCGCCCTTCATGCATGTCAAAGCTGATGTCATGCAGCACCGGCACCTTGCCATAGGCGGCATCCACGTTTTGCACGCTGATGACAGGCACCGCGTCCGCAGATACCGCGGGTTTCACAGGTCGTTGAAAACTGCGCACCGCCCATAGCGATTTGGTGTATTCCTGCGTGGGGGCCGCCAGCATCGTGCGGGTGTCGGCGGTTTCCACTTCGTCCCCGCGCAGTAGTACCTTGATCCGGTCGGCCATCTGCGCCACGACCGCCAGATCGTGGGTGATATAGATCGCGGCCGTGTTGAACTGTTCGACAATATCCCGGATCGCGGCCAGAACTTCGATCTGCGTCGTCACATCCAGCGCGGTTGTCGGTTCATCAAAGATGATCAGGTCAGGCCGACAGGACATTGCCATCGCCGTCATGGCCCGCTGCAATTGCCCGCCAGACACCTGATGCGGATAGCGAAACCCGATCTGTTCCGGGTCCGGCAGACGCAGTTTGGCGTAAAGCTCGATCCCGTCTGCAATGCTTTCGGCACGTGACATGACACCGTGCTGCACGGGCCCTTCGACATGCTGGTCGATCAGTTTGTGCGCAGGGTTGAAACTGGCCGCCGCCGATTGCGCCACATACGCGATACGCTTGCCCAACAGCCCGCGTTTGACTGCGGCAGAGGCTGTCAGAAGGTCAATTCCGTCAAATTCCACCGACCCGCCGCTTATCCGCACGCCGTCACGGGTATAGCCCATCGCGGCCAGCCCCAGTGTGGATTTTCCGGCACCGGATTCACCGATCAGCCCCAGCACCTCGCCTTTGGCCAGCGTCAGGTCGATCCCGTTGATGATCGGGTTCCACACCTCTTCACTGCGGCCTTCCAGCTTGACACCGCGCATTTTCAACAGCGTATCTGTCATTCTTTCAGCCCCGATGATCTTTGCAGCATCCAGTCAACGACAAAATTGACCGCCACGGTCAGCATCGCGATTGCCCCCGCCGCCAAAAGGGGTGCAGTTGCCGCCTGCGGCGCGAAGGCGGCATAATTCACAAAACTGCCCAGATCGCGCACCATCGTGCCCCAGTCAGCCAAGGGCGGCTGAATGCCGACCCCAAGGAACGACAACGCTGCAATGGTCAGGAAAACAAAACAGAACCGCAGGCCGAATTCGGCCAGCAGCGGGGCGGTCGCATTGGGCAGAATTTCCTTGAACACCAGATAGCCCAGCCCCTCGCCGCGCAGCTTGGCCGCCTCGATATAGTCCATCACCACGATGTTCTGCCCCACGGCACGCGCCAGCCGGAACACCCGGGTGCTGTCGATCACCGCGATGATCAACACCATGAATACCGTCAGCGGAATGCCGGTGCGCGGTGCCCAGACGCTGGCGATCGTCATCAAAAGCAGCGCAAAGATCAGCGACGGGATCGCCATCAGCACATCGACCGCGCGCGACAGCAGCTGATCCAGCCAACCGCCCAGCGTCGCCGCCAGAAAGCCAAATGTGCCACCCAGCAGAAATGCGAGCACGGTCGTAGCAAAGGCGATGCCGACAGTATTCTGCGCACCATAGATCAGCCGCGACAGGATATCGCGCCCGATCTGGTCGGTGCCGAATGGAAACGCAGGATCACCGCCCAGCGCCGGATCACCGCCCGGCACGATATTCGCGGCAACACCCGGAATGATCTGTTCCTGCCCATAAGGTGCCAGCCATGGCGCAGTGATTGCAACAAAGGCATAGATCAGGATCATCAGGATGCCGAACGCGGCGGTCAGCGGCATGGCGCGGAACATTTTCCGGCTCCACGCGGTGCCGATGCTGCGGCCCGCCAAACGAAACAGCCAGGCGGCGATGGCGCAGATGATGAAACCTTCGACGGCGATGCGCAGGAAAAAGAACTTGTTCGCAATCAACGGGTCGGCACTGTGGCCTTGCATGTAGGCCCACACCAGCCACGCCAGCGCCACCGCGCCCAGCACATATCCGTACGCCACGCCATAAGGCATGTCGCGGAAATAGGGGGCCTGCCGTGTCACGGCCTGCCCGCCAAACCGGAACACCCACGCGACAGCGGCAATCACGACCAGAGCAAGGGCAAACCAGATCATTTCGGATGCCTCATGCGGGGATTAGACAGGATCGACATGATATCAGCAGTCAGGTTCAACAAGATATACGCGGCCGCAAAGATCAGGCAGCAGGCCTGCACCACGGGGATATCGCGGATCTTGACGCTATCTACGAACAACTGCCCGATACCGGGATAGACAAACACCACCTCGACCACGACGACACCGGTAATCAGATAGGCCAGGTTGATCGCGATGACATTGATGATCGGAGCCAGCGCGTTGGGCAGGGCATGGACGACGATCACCCGCATCGGCGACAGGCCTTTCAGCCGGGCCATTTCGATATAGGGACTTGCCAGCAGATTGATGATTGCAGCACGGGTCATCCGCATCATATGGGCCGTGACGACAAGGGTCAGCACCAGCGCGGGCAGCATGGATTTTTCCAGCCGCTCGTTAAAGGCCATGCCTTCGTAGATATTCGACAGCGACGGAAAGATCGGGTTCAGCACGGCCAGAAACAGGATCAGGATATAGGCCAGAAAGAATTCGGGGCTGGAAATCGACGTCAGGGTAAAGATATTCGCTGCCCGATCGAACACTGAATTGCGGTAAAGCGCCGCCAAGATCCCAAGGATGATGGCAAAGGGCACAGCAATTGTTGCCGTCACCGCAGCAAGGAACATGGTGTTGGCAAAACGTGGCGCGATCTGCGCAGCAACGGTGGTGGCCCCTGATGTGGTTCCCGTAAAGCTGGCGAAATTGGCCTGCGCGAAACTGGTGCCCAGATCGCCCTGCACAACACCGCCAAGCCAGTCGAAATACCGGGCGATCAAGGGTTGATCCAACCCCAGATCCCGCCGGATGGACGCCACAGCCTCTGGCGTGGCCCCCTGGCCCAGGATCGATTCAGCAAAATCGCCCGGTAGCATGTTCACAGCCGTAAAGATCACTACCGATACGATCAGCAATGTCAGAACGCCCAGCGCAAGGCGCTGCAATATGATTTTCAGGACGCTGCCCAAAACGATATTTTCCCTATTGGTTGCCCAATAGCTTAGCCGCAGAACCCCGACTGTAAAGCCTAAAGCCCCAACATGTCCCTTTGGGCGCCGATCGCGTCCATCGTATGCACCAGCTCGGCGCTGATGCCCGGCTCGGATAATGCATGCCCCGCACGGCCAATCAGCGTCAGCCGGGCCTTCGGCCACATCTGCGCAAGTGTATGCGCCGACACAGGCGGGCAGATCATGTCATAACGCCCTTGCACGATCACGCCGGGGATATCCGCAATCTTTGCCATCTGCGCCGGGTGCAGGATCTGCTGTTCCTCGGCCAGAAATCCGCCATTGTGGAAATAGTGGTTTTCCAGCCGGGCAAAGGCGCGGGCATAATCTGCCGGGCTTTCGCCTGTCATGCCGTCACTGTCCATGGATGCCAGTGCATTTTCCCACGATGCCCAGGCACGGGCATAGCGGGTTTCAAGTGGGATATCCCCCGAAAACAAACGCCGGTGATAGGCAGCGATAAAATCACCCTGTTCATCCTCGGGTATCAGGCCCGCGAATTTCTGCCATAGATCAGGCCAGAATTTCCCCGCACCCCCACCATAGAACCAGTCCAGTTCCGGCTGGGTCATCAGAAACACGCCGCGCAGTGTGAGCGCAGCCGTCCGATCAGGATGCGCTTGCGCATAGATCAGCGCCAGCGTCGCCCCCCAGCTGCCACCAAAGACGATCCAGCGATCAATCCCCAGCGTTTCGCGGATCAATTCGATATCGGCGACCAGATGCCAGGTCGTATTCGCCTGCACGCTGGCATGCGGCCGCGACCGGCCGCAGCCGCGCTGATCGAACAGGATGACCCTGTAGACATTCGGGTTGAAATAGCGGCGCATCGCCGGGCTGCAACCGCCGCCGGGGCCGCCATGCAGAACAACGACCGGGATACCATCGGGGTTGCCGCATTGTTCAACATAGATGCGGTGCCCGTCGCCGACATCCAGCATCCGTTGATCAAAGGGATCGACGGGGAGGTAAAGATGCGCGCCTGGGCGCTTTTGTCCTACGACTTTGTCCATAATCATCCTATATCGCGTCTTGAAACAACTGACCATGACCGCCGCACAAATCGGAGCCAACAAATGTCCGCGACTGCCACGAATACCGTCGATCCCGCCGAAATCGCCAAATTCGAAGCGATGGCCGCTGAATGGTGGGACCCGGCAGGCAAGTTCAAACCGCTCCACATGATGAACCCTGTGCGGCTGGATTATATCACCAGCCAGATCGCCGCCGAATTCGGGCGTGATCTGTCGCAGCCGGAACCGTTCAAGGGGTTGCGCATTCTTGATATCGGCTGCGGTGGCGGGTTGCTGTGCGAGCCGATGGCGCGATTGGGGGCCACCGTTGTCGGTGCCGATGCGGCAGAACGCAATATTCCCGTCGCACAGGTGCACGCCGAACAATCGGGCCTGAATATAGACTATCGCCACACCACAGCCGAGGCACTGGCCGCCGCAGGTGAACAATTCGACGTGGTGCTGAACATGGAAGTGGTCGAACATGTCGCCGACCCGCTGGGCTATCTGACGGCATGCCAGCAATTGCTGAAACCCGGCGGGCTGCACCTGTGTTCGACGATCAACCGCAATCCAAAATCCTTTGCCATGGCAATCGTCGGCGCGGAATGGGTCATGCGCTGGCTGCCCAAGGGCACACATGAATGGAACAAGTTCATCACCCCCGATGAATTGTTCGATCTGCTGACCAGGGCCGGGCTGACACCGGTTGATCGCAAGGGCTATGTCTTTAACTTCGCGCGGTTCACATGGTCGATATCTGACCGCGACCTGTCGGTGAACTATGTCACGGCGGCAACCAAGCCGGTTGAATAAACCCGCGTTTATCCTCAAAACGACGCGGACGGACACATAGTGCGGGGCAGGTGCATTGAAAGCGGCGATCAAACGGTGGAACAAACTACGGCTGCAAAAAAGGCGGCAGTGGGCGACAGCATCGCGCATGGCAAGGATCACAAAGGAACAGTTTCAAAGCGCCGGAATAGCCGTGCCTGACTTTCGGATCACCAGATCGGATGAGCCCGTCGGCGGAACCGACATCATCATGCGCAGGGAACGTGGTGCGATTGTCTGCTTGTTCAACGGGACCGTGTCGCAGTTATATCTGGGACACTCCCACAACAAACTTGCCGCTTATATGCACTGGTTCGGACAGACACCCGGTCACATTCGCGAAATCGTTGTCGATGCCTCGGACGGGGATGCGCCGAACACGGCCCGCTATACCTATTGCGCAAGGTCGGCAGAAAACACGCCGCTACCTGACCCGCATTTCTTTCGCGACCACGGCTACCGCGCGACTGATCGTTTTGCAGCAGATAACGCCGCCAACTGGGATGATCGAAGCGATCAGATTCTCTGGCGGGGCGCACTGAACAATGTTGGGCTTTTCTCGCTCGACCCTGCGCTGAACGAACATGCAGGCGTGATGCAACGGCTGCGGATGGCGCTGAAATGCAGGGACAACGATGTCGATTTCCGTTTTGTCGCACAACCTGACCGGCCACATGACCGCATACTCGACACGGCAGGTTTGATCGGGGGCTATATCCCGACCCACGATTGGGCGGGGATGAAATACGCCATAGACATTGATGGTTATACCAATGCCTGGTGCAATCTGATGCAACGGTTAAAGCTGGGCTGCTGCGTATTGAAAGTGACCAGCCCCTTTGGGTATTATCAATGGTACTATGATAGACTTGTCCCATGGGAACATTTCATCCCGATCAGTGCTGATCTGTCTGATCTGAATGAAAAAATCGACTGGGCCAGAACCCACCAGTCCAAATCCCGCGATATCGCGAAGGCCGGCCAAACCCTGGCAAAATCCCTGACGTTTGAAAGCGAACGTCAGGTCGCTGTGAACGCTATCGTGGAAAGGGAACGGGCATGACGCAAAGCTGGCATGGCAAGAACATTATCGTCGCCGGTGGGGCGGGGTTCATCGGGCACCAGATTGTGTCGACGCTTTTGCGCGCAGGGGCATCTGTACATGTGATTGACAACTTTTCGACAGGTGATCCCGCTCGTCTTCATGCTCTGGCCACTGAAACCGGGCACCTGACATTTGACCGGCACGACATCACGCAGCGGCGGACATTTCCCACAACCGACGTCATTTTCAACCTCGCCAGTCCGGCATCTCCTGTTCACTATCAAAACGACCCGTTGCAGACGTGGAAAACCAACGTCATCGGCACGCTGCATCTGCTGGAACATGCAACGGCCTGCGGGGCAACATTGGTTCAGGCCTCTACCAGCGAGGTTTATGGCGACCCTCTGTCACATCCACAAAAAGAGACGGATTGGGGCAACGTTAACCCGATCGGCCCGCGCGCCTGTTATGACGAAAGCAAACGCGCCGCCGAAACACTGTTGATGGATGCTGTGCGCAGTGCAGACGCCGATATCCGCATCGCACGCATATTCAATACATACGGGCCGGGCATGCAGCTTGACGACGGGCGGGCAATTCCGAATTTCATCGCGCAGGCGCAAGCAGGCCAGCCACTGACGATCCACGGGAACGGCAGCCAGACGCGCAGTTTCTGTTATGTCAGTGATACCGTTGACGGGCTGCTGCGCCTCGCCACCATGCGCCCCGCCCGAGGCGAGGTCGTCAACATTGGCAACCCCCACGAAATCACGATCAGGCAGGCGGCGACAGCTATCAACAACGCCTTTGGGCGGCCAGACCATGTCGTCTTGCGGCCCCGTCCGGTTGATGACCCGTCACGCCGCTGTCCCGATATCACAAAGGCGCACCGCCTTTTGGGCTGGCTCCCGCAAGTGACATTCGACGCGGGTCTGCACCTTATGGCCGGTGCCCGCGCCGTGCCGATTACCGTCTGACACCCGGACTAATCGATCTGGCTGAGCTTCAGCCGCAATTCACGAAGGACCGGCAGCGCCACACGCACCTTGTCTTCACCCACTTTGGCCACGACATCGGCGATGACCGGCGCAATGGCGGCAAGGGCTGCGTCACGGGCGGATTGGCCAGATGGGCTGATCGCCACCATCTTGCGGCGGGCATCGTCCCAATCGGGACGGATATGCACCCAGCCGGCCCATTCCAGTTTATGCAGCGTGTTCGTCATGGCCCCACGCGTCACGTGGAATGTCTTGGCCAGTTGCGCGGGCGACCGTTCGTCCCCCGCATGGGCAAGATGGTTCAGCACGGAAAAATGCGACAGTTCCATTCCCTTGGGCAACACGCGGGCGACGCTGGCCCGGGCAAGTTGATCCACGGCCAGAATCTCGCTGAACAGGGTCACGACAAGATGGTTTGACGAATCCGGCATCAGGGGCCTTCAAATGGGCGGTCATGGGACAGGGCCGCAATACGTTTGCGACTTTCTGCCACCTGTGCCGGATCAAGATCAACCAACGCGACGCCCGGATCGGTCCCCATATCGACCAAAACCTCGCCCCAGGGCGAAACCGCCATGGAATGCCCGTATGTGCGCCGCGGTTTGCCTGCACTTGCGGCATGTTCGCCAGTTTGGGCAGCCGCCAGAACATACGCCCCCGTTTCAATCGCGCGCGCGCGCAGCAAAGGTTCCCAATGGGCGGCACCGGTGACAGGCGAAAAGGCGGACGGGATCAACAGAACCTCTGCCCCCGACTGTGCCAGTGCACGGTAAAGATAGGCAAAACGAACGTCATAACACACGCTCAGACCGATCCGCGCAAAAGGCGTGTCGGCGACAACCGCCTGCGCGCCGGGACGGTAACCCGCAGATTCGCGATAGGTTTCCGTGTCAGACACGGTGACGTCAAACATATGGATCTTGTCATAACGCGCCACGATCTGCCCTGCGGGATCAATCAGGAACGACCGGTTCGCGAACCGCCCGTCGGGGTCGTCCGTCTTGAGCGCGAGCGACCCGATCGACAGCCACACATCATGAAGAATTGCCGCCGCGCGCAAGCCCGCAAGGGTTATATCGTCAGCTTCGTGCTGCAAGACTGCCTGTTGATGCGCCCGGTTCTGAGAAACACAATTTGTCACCTCGGGTGTCAGGACAAACCGCGCACCCTGCGCAGCGGCCTGCGCAACTAAATCAAGCGTCACCGGCAGGTTCACCGCCGGATCGTCGCTTGCGTTCAACTGAAGCAGCGCAGTCTTCATGCGGCCAGCATTGCGTCCAGTTTACCTTGACGCTCCAGCGCCATCAGTTCTGTGCAACCCCCAACATGCGTATCGCCAATGAATATCTGTGGCACCGTGCTGCCACCGTTGGCGCGCTGGATCATTTCGGCACGGCGTTCCGGCTGGGCGCTTATGTTCACCTCGGCAAAGCTGACGCCTTTTGATTTCAGCAGCCGCTTGGCCATATGACAAAAGCCGCAGGTCGGTTTCGTGTAGATTTCAATCGTGGTCATCGGCAGCGTCCCTAGATCTATTTCCATTTATTTAGGGATTCTTGACGACTCTTGCCAGTGTTACAATAGACACATCCTTGGCACCGACGGCGCACAGCGCCTCTGTGCTGGCGGCCAGGGTCGCGCCAGAGGTCATCACATCATCGACCAGCAGCACCGATCTTCCCTTGATCATTTCCGCCCGCCCCGGGTTTGCCACGATGGCCCCGGCAAGTGCGGCAAAACGGGCATCACGGCTGTGTCCCTCCAGCGGTTTGGTCTTTTTGGGACGCAACAGCGCATCGGGGCAAACAGGACGGTCCAGCGCGTGACCCAAGCCATGCACCAGCAACGCGGCCTGATTATAGCGCCGCCGCGCCAGTCGCATCCAATGCAGCGGAACGGGCACCAGCACCGTGTCATCCCGCAACAAGGGCCGGGCGATCCGTGCCATCCACGCAGATGTCGGTCGTGCCAGATCGGTACGGTCGCCATGTTTCAGGGCCAGAACCAATCGCCGCCCGATGCCCGCATAGACCAGCGCGGCACGGCCCCTGTTCCACGGTCGGGCGATGGTCATGCAGTCATCGCATTGGACAATATCACCGCAGTCTTCACCGGGTAAGGATGTGCCGCAGGTGTCACAGACTAGGCCGCCGATAAACTGCGTTTCACGCCAGCAGGGGCCACAAAGCCCATACTCTGCCTCTGTCTGCGCATCACATGCGACGCATTGCGCTGGGTAAATCGCTCTGATCACGCTTTGCATCTGCATCGTTCCACCCTAAATGGGGGCCATGACGAATACGCCCCAACTTGTCGATCGCCCCGCCCTGCTACGCAACCGCGCCCGCGCCGAACCAGAGGCGCTGTTTCTGCACGACACCGTGGCAGACGAGATCCATGAAAGACTGACCGAGGTTAACAGAACCTTTAAATCGGTCGCGATCGTGACAGGTTTTCCTGATTTCTGGCGTCGTCACTTCCCCGACGCAAAAATCGTGGCGGATGATGACACGCTGGCACTGCAGCAGGACGCGCATGATCTTGTGCTGCACACCATGGCGCTGCATTGGGCCAATGATCCTGTCGGGCAGCTGGTGCAGTGCCGCCATGCGTTGCAACCCGACGGGCTTTTTATCGCGGCGTTCCTTGGCGGGCAGACCTTGCATGAATTACGCACAGCGCTGGCCGAGGCAGAGGCGATGATAACCGGCGGGCTGTCGCCACGGATCGCGCCCATGGGGGAAATCCGCGACCTTGGCGCGCTTTTGCAACGGGCGGGCCTTGCGTTGCCGGTCGCTGACGGCACGCCGCTGACGGCCAGCTATGCCAATGCGTTCCACTTGATGCACGATTTGCGCAAGATGGGCGAAAACAATGCGCTGGCAGGGCGGCCGCGGACCATCACCCGGCGCAATATCCTGACCGAAGCATCTTCAATTTATGCGGCGAACTTCGCCAATGACGCAGGCCGCGTGGATGCGACCTTTGAAATCATCACCCTTACCGGCTGGGGCCCTGCGGACACGCAGCCGCAACCCCTGCGCCCCGGCAGCGCAAAAATCAGGCTTGCCGATGCGTTGGGCACGGTTGAAACGCCTTTAGACAAGTCCAAATCTTGATATCGGGCGTATTACGTTTAACTCGGTTCAAAATCACGCTACCTAAAGGGTCATGAAAATGTTCGATGCACACAGCCAGTCCGCTGAACGGCCAGCCACATGTCCCATGCATGCGCCCGCAGATCACCCCAAGGTGAAACCGGCGCGCGTCGGTATTCTGCTGGCCAATTTGGGCACGCCCGACGCGACCGATTATTGGTCAATGCGGCGGTATCTGAACGAATTTCTGTCCGACAAGCGGGTCGTCGATTATTCCGCGTGGATCTGGCAGCCGCTGTTGCAGCTGGTCATCCTGACAAAACGCCCGTTTTCATCGGGGGCCGCCTATAAATCCATCTGGAACGAAGAAGACAACGAAAGCCCGCTGTTGACGATTACCAAGAAACAGACGGCCGCGATCAAGGCGCAACTGGTGGAACGTTACGGCGACGATGTGCGCGTCGATTTCTGCATGCGTTATGGCAACCCCTCGACCAAATCCAAGGTTCGTGAAATGGTGGATGCCGGATGCACCAAAATCGTGTTTTTCCCGCTTTACCCCCATTATGCCGGCGCGACATCCGCAACCGCGAATGACCAGTTCTTTCGCGCCTTGATGGATGAAAAGTGGCAACCCGTCGCCCGTGTGATCGAACCCTATTTCGAAGAAGCCGCCTATATCGAGGCGTTGGCCCAATCCATTGAAACCGCCTATGCCAATGCGGAAACGAAGCCCGAAAAGCTGGTATGCTCCTACCATGGCGTGCCGGAACGCTATCTGCGCGAGGGTGACCCCTATCATTGTCAGTGCCAGAAGACGACGCGCCTGCTCAAGGAACGGCTGGGTTGGGACGATACGCAAATCGTGACGACCTTCCAGTCACGTTTCGGCCCCGAAGAATGGCTGAAACCCTACACAGTGGAAGAGGTTGCGCGCCTAGCAAAAGAGGATGGCGTGAAAAACATCGCCGTCTGCGCGCCTGCCTTTTCCGCAGATTGCATCGAAACGCTGGAAGAGATCAACGAAGAGATCAAGGAAAGTTTCGAACATGCGGGTGGTGAACATTTCACCTATATCCCCTGCCTGAACGACGATCCGGCGCACATTGATGCGTTGACCGGCGTGATCGAAAAAAACCTGAAGGGGTGGCTGGGTTAAACCCTGCGTCGGCTAGACTTTTATACATTCCCACACGGATCTGACCCCGTGGCATCATTGGTATGTTGCCACGGGTTTGGTGCGTTCTCGCCGCATGATGGCCTCAAATCAACCATATTCGGTGGCTAAGAATACCTATTGTATTGTGATCAGGCGCGCTTGTTTTGCGCAAAAAAGGTTTTTGCAGATGGCTGTGGCGCAGGACGTTCATACCAGTGAACCAACCTCGGAAATGTCCGAGTCGCTAACCGAGGGGGACCTGCTTCTCGGTGATCAGTTTACGATTCTCGGCCGGTTGGGAAGCGGCGGTTTCGGCATCACCTATCTGGCCAAGGATAACTATCTCGACAGGAAAGTCGTGATAAAGGAATGCTTTCCCGAGGTATTTTGCTGCCGCACAGGGACCAGCGTTCATGTGCGTTCGACAAGCAACCTGGAGAAATTCCGGTCAATCGTTTCGATGTTCGCCCGCGAAGCCCGCAGTATCGCAAAGCTGCGGCACCCCAATATCATCGGCGTGCATCGCGTATTCGAGGATAACGAAACAGCCTATATCGCGCTTGAACTGGTTGATGGGCACAACCTGCTGGAGATCATAGAGAGCAAGAACGACGGATTGCCGGCAGAACAGGTGCAGGACATCCTGATCCGGCTGTTGGATGCCGTGCAGGTCGTGCATGAACAGGATTTGCTGCATCGCGATATTTCGCCCGACAACATCCTGCTGGACAAGGCCGGCAACCCCGTTTTGATCGACTTTGGCGCTGCCCGCGAGGAAGCCAGCCGGGAAACCCGCGCCCTGTCGATGGTTCTGGTCGTCAAAGATGGCTATTCACCGCACGAGTTTTATTTTGCGGGTGGCAAACAGACGCCCAGCAGCGATCTCTATGCGCTTGCGGCCACTTTTTACCACGTGATTACCGGCAAGGCACCGCCAAATAGCCAGATCCGCATGGCCGATGTTGCCGCAGGAAATCCCGACCCCTGCGAACCCCTTGTCGGACGGTTCAAGACCTATGACGACACATTCCTGAAGGCGATCGACAAGGCGATGAGCGTCCTGCCCAAGGACAGGTTGCAATCGGCCAGGGAATGGCGCGAGATCATCGACACGAACGGTGAGAAACAACAGCCCTTTGGCCTGCCGCCGATTGATCAGACCCTTGAAAAAACGCTGATCCGCCTTGTGTCGGAAACCAATGAACAACTGCAAAGAACAGAGGCCCAGACCAATAACGCGGAGGGATCATCGGATGGGCGGTCACGGTTGGTGGTGCCACAGTGGGTGCGCGATTTCAACGAAGAAACCGTTCAACGCAAAAGCATCAGCCACAGCGTTTCAAGTTATGTTCGACGAGAGGACGCCCTTAAACGCAAATATGACAGCCACACAGGACGCGTGACAGTCAAATCCATCATGCGGCTGACCGGTTATCTGACAGTGGCAGCTTTGGTTGCTCTCTTTAGTTATACAACCGTTTTCGCCGGTTGAACCCATCTCAAATCAACAAGACCTGCGTGCCCACGGTAGCGTAACCGAACAACTCTGCGATTTGCTCGTTGTAGAGCCCGACACAGCCATTTGACGACCGGCGACCAATTTTGCGTGTGTCGTGCGTGCCATGGATCCGATAATATTGCCAGGACAGATAAAGTGCATGGGTGCCAAGCGGATTTTCCGGGCCGGGACCAATGAAATCCGGCCATTCGGGGTTTCTGATCTTCATTGCGGGCGTCGGTGCCCAGCTTGGGCCTTCGACCTTGCGAATAACTTCGGTGCGACCCTTGCGTGTCAGATCCTCGGTCAGGGGAACACTGGTCGGGAACAGCTTGTAGATCGCCTCGTCTTCGGACCAATAGTGCAGCGCACGCGACTGGATATCGACCAGAATCGCACCATTTTTGAGATTGCTGAAATATGGCTGCCAATCCAACGAACGAAAACTGGAAATGTTACGCTGGACCGCTTGAGTGATATCACCCTCAATCTCGGTCGTACCGGCAGTCTGCGCTGCGGCGCCCGTGCCGACAACAGCGGCCGTCGCGGCCAGAAATCCCCGACGGGATAGGGTATGTGACATTTCAATGCTCCATCTGCACAACGCGCTTTGAACACGGAATTTATTGTGTCTTGCTGGCAACCGCAATTCAAACAAACGTCATAACGGCGCATCCCCGCCGATGTGGGTTTGAAGTGTCACAGCAATCCCGCTAAGAACCGCTCAGGCAGTAGGGCAGACGACAAATGTATCGACGCGAGATGATTTCAGGACTGGCAGCCTTTGGGCTGGTGGCGTGCGAACAGGTCCCAGTTTCGCGGCTGGGTCCGGACGGGCTGCCTTTGCCCACGCTCTACCGAATCACAGAAGGGCAAGAGGCGGAAATCCAGTTTCGCATGCTGGACAGTGTAAATGTCCTGCGACAGACGCAAGGCCTTGTTCCCGTCGCACTTGACGGTCGTCTGAACGCAGCTGCCGCGACACATGCACGGGATATGTCAATTCAGAACCGCCCGTGGCTGTTCGGCTCTGACGGGTCCAGCCCACTTGACCGCGCACGTCGGGTCGGCTTTCCCGGGCGGCTTTTGGGTGAAAACATTTCGGAATCGTATGAAACCGAATTGCAAACACTTGCCGCATGGATGGAGCAGCCGGACACGCGTGCCGTCATCATGGACCCGGACGCACGGTTGATGGGGTTTGCCTGGTATCAGGAAACCGCCGGCAAGTTGTGGTGGACATTGAATATGGGCAGCGACCCGGCGATCCGCCAGCCTATTCCCGGCAGCTAGGCATAGATGTAGATCGGTGTACCGGTCTGCACCATCGCATAGATTTCATCCATTTCCTGATTTTGCACGGCGATACAGCCCCAGGTCCAATCCCGCTTGCCAAATACGATCTGTGGTGTGCCGTGAATAAAGATATCGCCACCCGGGCTGACCCCACGCGCACGCGCGGCGGCGATATCGTTCGCATTCGGATAAGAAATGCCAAGTGACAGGTAATACTGACTGTTGGGGTTGCGTCGATCGATCCGATAAGCGCCTTCAGGCGTGCGCCCGTCACCTTCCTGTAGCTTGTGCCCTGTCGGGGCAAAGCCCAGTTCGAACTGGTATGCCCGCAAAAGGCTACGACCCCCGATCAGCTGCATCAGACGCTGTTCCTTGAACACCTGAACGCGCGTCACACTCGGGCCGTTATACTGCGGCGGTTCCGCACTGCACCCGGCCAGCCCTGCGGCTGCGCCAACCATCACTGATCGTCTTGAAATCATTCTTCTGCCCATTGTCCCGGTCTGCGCCGTTTTTTACTGAATACAAGAAAACAGCGAGAAAAGGTAGAAAAAGATGTAAACGGTTGACTATTTACGGCGGAAACCTGTGACAACTTCGACGTGAGGGGACCATCGAAACTGGTCCACGACCTGAACAGCACCCATGACAAAACCTGCGTCGGTCAACGCGCGGCTGTCGCGCGCGAATGTCACCGGATTGCAGGACACCATCGCAATGGTGCTGACACCGGATTGCGCCAGCGTGGCGATCTGCGCCTCGGCACCGGCGCGGGGCGGGTCTATCACGGCCGCATCAAAACTGCGCAATTCATCAAGCTCCAGCGGCCTGCGGAACAAATCACGCGTTTCGGTCGTCACGCGGCGCAACTGGTGCCCGCCACGCCACCCCCGATCAAGCGCGTCGAGCATCGCGGCTTCGCCTTCGACCGCGTGAATTTCGGCTCGCCGCGCAAGCGGCAGTGTAAATGTCCCACATCCCGCAAACAGATCTACGATGCGTGACGCCCCTTGGGTGATCTGTTCAACCGCGCCCAAAAGCGCCATTTCCCCATCCTTGGTCGCCTGAAGAAACGCGCCCGGCGGCGGCACCACGGACACGCCACCGAAATCCTGCACTGGCGGATTTATCGTGACCACCGGTTCGTCGTTCCAAACCAGACGGGCGAACCTGTGCTGCTGCGCAAACCCTGCCAGATCAACACGCAATTGCGCGGTCAGATCCTTGTCCGTTGCGACCAGTACATCCGGCCCAAACGGGGTATCGGTTACCGTCAGGTCTATTTCGCCCTTGCGTGAACAGGCGATGACGGTCAGCGCCTCGAGCGCAGGAAATATCGCTGTCAGCGCCGGCGTGACCAACTGGCAATCAGGCACCGGCACCAGCATATCCGACGCCTTGGCGTGAAAGCCAACCATCGCCCCCTTTTTGGTGCGGCGGCCCGAAAACTTGGCCCGGCGGCGCGATTGCGGGGGCGAGGTGATGATGGGCATCAATTCCGGGGCCAGGCCCTGCGCCTGCACCGCCTTTTGCACGATGCCGGCTTTCCACGCCGCGACAAAATCGTCGCTGGCGTGCTGCATTGCACAGCCACCGCAGGTTTTGAAATGCCTGCAACGCGGTGCCACCCGATGGGGTGACGGCATGATGATCCGCACCGCGCCATCCTGCGCCACGGCGACTTCTTCACCCGGCAGGACACGTGCCAACAGCGACCGCCCGTCAGAGGCCCGGCCAAGTCCAAGATGGGTCAGGCTTTCGATTGTCAGCATTTATTCCGCCGCGTCTTTGACATTGATGAAACCACCCGATTGCCGGTTCCAGTAACGGGCATAAAGCCCGCCCCTGGCCAGCAAATCATCGTGCGTTCCCTGTTCCACAACGCGCCCCGCGTCAAGCACGATGATCCGGTCCATCCGCGCCAGCGTGGACAGCCGGTGCGCGATGGCAATCACCGTCTTGCCGTCCATAATCGTCTCTAACGCGCCTTGAATCGCTGCTTCTACCTCTGAATCAAGCGCGCTTGTCGCCTCGTCCAGCACCAGGATCGGCGCGTCTTTCAGGATGGCGCGGGCGATGGCGATACGCTGCCGCTGTCCACCCGACAGTTTCACACCGCGTTCACCCAGATGCGCGTCATACCCTTTGCGCCCCTTGTGATCGACCAGATCCAGAATGAATGCATGCGCCTCGGCCTGTCTGGCGGCTTCTTCAATCTCGGCTTGTGTGGCGTCTGGCTTGCCATAGCGGATATTATCGCGGGCGGACCGGTTGAACATCGCCGTTTCCTGCGTGACCATTGCAATCTTGCGGCGCAGGCTTTCCTGCGTGACCTCGCGCAGGTTCTGCCCGTCGATCAGCACATCGCCGGCCTCGGTGTCGTATAGCCGCAGCAGCAGAGCCACCAAGGTGGACTTGCCAGCGCCAGAGGCCCCGACGATCCCCAGCTTTTCCCCCGAATGCACAGTCAGTGTTACATCGTCCAGCCCACCGGGGCCGCCACCATACGTAAAGCTGACATCGGAAAACACAATCTCGCCTTTGTCGGCGGTCAGGTCGGCCGCGCCTTGTGCATCGGTCAACTGATGTGGCGGGCTGAGTGTGCGCATCGCATCCTCGATCTCGCCCACGTTTGCATACATGCCCATCAGCGTGAAACTGACCCAGCCGGTCATCTGCGATAGACGCAATGCGATAGCCCCCGCCGCGGCAATATCGCCGGCCGATGCCACGCCTAGCGACCAGAAATATAGCGTCGTGCCGACCAAAAGGATCGGCAGCAACCCACCCAGCGCCATCAGCCAGAACCGGAACGACGCCGACAGCCAGCCATAATCGACCGCGCTGCCCCAGTAGTTTTCCATCGCGTCGATTGCGGCGCGGTCCTCGTGTTTGTCGTGGGCGAACAATTTCACGGTCTTGATGTTGGTGATCGTATCGACAACCTGTCCTGTCACCATTGCCCGTGTCGCCGCCCGTGCCTTGGACCTTTCGCGGATACGCGGCATGAAAAACCGGATCATCCAGATATAGCCCGCAACCCACAGCGCCAGCAGCGCGGCGGTGCGCAAATCAATCGTCAGCAGCAGGATGACCGACCCCACTAGCGACGCAAGCGCAAAGGCCACAGTGTGGATCATATCCACCGCCAGATCGGTCGTCGCGCGGGCCGCCTGCATCTGTTTTTGCGCGATCCGCCCGGCAAAATCATCGTCAAAGAACGTCACCGCCTGTCCAAGCGAATGCCGGTGCAACCGCGACAAGATCAGATTGCTGAGCGATGGACCAACCACGACCGACTGCATTACGCCTGACACACCCAGGACCAAGGGGCGTGCAATGATGAAAAAGGCGGTGACAGCGATCAGCAAAACTGCGTTCTGGGAAAAATACGCATCCGCCGCTGACGACAACGCCGCGTCAATCACCCAACCCAGCATCAGCGCGGTCAGCACCTCCAGCGTGCCGGCCAACGCCGATATCGCGCCACCCAGCGTGACCATCTTCAGGCTGCCCCGCAATGCCCACATCATGAACGCCATCAGGGTCTGGGGCGGCGGCCCCTCGGCGGGGGCGAACGGGTCAATCCAACGCTCGGGTGTCATGGGCTGCTTTCATTTGCTCTGCCGCTTTATCTAGCGCTTTGGCTGCCGCGTCCAACAGTAGCCATCGCTTACAAAAAGATGAGCGCCGAAAACCCTGCTAGCGCCAGCGCCATTATGCGCATGAAGACGCGCCACGCCAACGGATTGGCCAACAGAAATGACAACAGTGCCCCCGCCGTTGTCCAGAACAGGCAGACGCTCAGGTTAAGACCGGAAAAAGTCGCGGCCAGTGTCATGGCCTGATCGGCTGGTGCCAGTGCCGCAATATAGGCCATCGCGCTGATGGCAACGGCCCAAACCTTTGGGTTAATCCATTGGAACAACACGGCCTCGACAAAGGTAAAAGGGCGCTCGCGCCTGTCTGCCCTTGCCGGATCGGCGTGCCACAGCCGATAAGCCATCCACAAGATCCAGATGCTGGCCCCGGTTTTCAGCACCGAGGTCAGCACAGGTTGCGCAAGCAACAGCGCACCGACCCCAAGACCTGTCACCCCCGAGGTAATCCCAACGCCCAGCGCAACGCCTAGGATATGTGGCACCGTCCGCCGGAACCCGAACCGCGCACCTGATGCGGTCAGCAGGATCACATTCGGTCCCGGCGAAAACAACCCAAAGAACACGAACCCGAAAAACGGCCAAAGTTCAGTCAATAAGGTCGTCCTTGCCAAGGGTAAAATCCGACGCGATCCAGCGGGCCTCGGCCTGTTTCAGGGCGCGGCCCAAGGCGGGGCCTGTCAGCTTTGGCATCAGATCAGCCGCGCTTAGCGGAAATGTCTGTTTGGCACCAAATCGGGCTTTTTCAGCCATGTTAGGGTCTATTTCCTGTCCCACCGACGCTGCCCGCACAGCCAAGGCATCCATCGCGCGGTGCACACCAAACCGATAGCCCAGCCCCCCCGCCGGCAGGTCGCTTTTGATCTGCTCCAACGCGGTCGCCTGCTGCCGGCTAAGCCGCAGTGCAGATTGCGGATCACCCCCCAAAACGGCAAGACGGCGGATCGGGTCGGGGGCAAGCCCTGCTTGGTCTTCGACATGGACCAGCACAGGCAAGGCGGCCACCGCTGCCCCCGGCAACACCTGCGCCAGCGCCCCGGTTGCCGCCATCGACGCCACAGCAGGGGCAGGATCAGGGGCGGCCAGCAGTTTCAACACCTCCGCCGTTATACGTTCGGTTGATAGCGTTTGAAGCCCCTCAATATTGCCAGCACAGGCGGCCAGCCCATCAATATCGGGGCCTTCATCAGGATCGCCATACCATGCGTAAAACCTGAAAAACCGCAGGATGCGCAGGTAATCCTCCCTGATCCGGCGGTCGGCGTCTTCGATGAACCGCACCCGCCGCGCGCGCAGATCAGACAAACCACCCAAGGGATCGGCCACTGTGCCATCCGGTGCCACGTATAGCGCATTCATCGTGAAATCGCGCCTGCGGGCATCCTCCTCTATATTATCGGCAAAGGAGACGGTGGCGCGCCGCCCGTCTGTCGCGACATCGCGGCGAAAGGTCGTCACCTCAAAAGGTTGGTTTTGGGCAAGAATAGTGACTGTTCCGTGGTCATACCCGGTCGGTATCACGCGCAGTCCCGCCGCCTTGGCCAGCCGGATCACGTCATCGGGGTGCGCATCTGTCGTCAGGTCCAGATCTGCGACGGGTTCACCCAACAGCGTGTTGCGCACGCAGCCACCGACAAACCACGCCTGAAGGCCTGCATCGGTCAGCACGGCGCAAACCTGCTGTGCGGCGTCATCTTTCAGCCAAGGGGCGTCAATCCGGGTCATGACATACGGTCGGCAAGCGCGCGCAAAATGCGCGCGGTAGCACCCCAAATATAGTAGGGGCCGTAGGGCACGGCATAATACAGGCGCCTGCGGCCCTGCCAGTGGCGGCCTTCGACGCGGAACATGGCGGGGTTGGTGACGTGGTGCAGCGGCACCTGAAACACCTCGGTGACTTCACCTGCCTCTGGGATCGGGTCGAACGGGCCGTTGACGATCGCCAGCACCGGCGTCACCTGAAACCCCGTTACTGTCTGGTGCGTCGGCAGCGTGCCCAGCACATTGACCATGCTGCGCGGCAGGCCGATTTCCTCGTGTGCCTCGCGCAGGGCGGCGTCAACGATTGTTGCATCGGTCGCATCCTGCTTGCCTCCGGCAAAGGCGATCTGGCCAGGGTGATGTTTCAGACGGGGCGACCGTTTCGTAAGAATGACAGATTCACGATCGGCGCTTATCGCGACAAGAACACCCGCAGGCGTCAGGCGAATGTCGGGGGCTTGAACATCTTTGTTCAGGTCAAAATCAGACGACGCGCGGCCCCCTCTGGACAGCGCGTCAACCAATCTTTGATGCAGGCTAGGCACCGGTATCCTTTGCCTCGAACCCAAGGGTTTCCGGCTGGAACGTGTAATGTGCCCCGCAGAACTGGCAATCGGCGGTGACGATCCCTGCGTCCGTGGTCATCGTTGCGATGTCCTTGGCGGAATAGATCGACAGGCTCTGCCTGACCTTATCCGCTGAACAGCTGCACCCGAAACTGACAGGCTGCGGGTCGAACACGCGCGGCCCTTCTTCGTGGAACAGGCGCACCAGCAGGTCGGTGGGTGCTATCGTGGGGCCGATCAGTTCGATCTGTTCGACCGTATCCAACAGCGCATTGGCGCGGGTCCAGTTTTCGCCCTCGTCATCATCCAGAATATCGACCGCATCCAACAGTCCGCCTTCGCCAGAACCACCTTCACCCTTGGCAAAAGGCGACGCCTTGGGCATGTGCTGCAACATCACACCACCGGCACGCCATTTGGCGCCTTGCCCGGGCAATTGTGACCGCCCATAGGTCAGGGCAAACCGTGTCGGCAACTGTTCCGACTGCGCAAAATAGGTTTCGGCACAAGATGACAGCGACCCACCGGCAATGGGTGTGATCCCCTGATAGGGGGTCATCCCTTCGCCCTGATCGATCAGGATCGCGAAATATCCGTTGCCGATCTGGCTGAACGGTTCTGCCTGTTGATCAAGCGTTTCCGCATCGTAGGACGCATAGGCGCGTATGCGGGCCGGTTCGCCGTCATCTGTGGGTCCATAATAATCGGTCGCGATCAGCCGCGCAGGCCCGGACCCGCGCACTTGCAACGACAGCTTCCAGCGCAGTTTCATTGTCTGGCCGATCAGCGCGGTCAGCAGCGCCATTTCCGCCACCAGCCCTTCGATCATGGGGGGATAGTCGTGCTGCGACAAGACCTGTTCCAGCACGCCATCCAGACGGGCCACCCGACCGCGAATGTCGGATGCGTCAAGTTGAAACGGCAGGACGGTGTCGTCCCAGGCGATCTGTGCGCTGAGGCTCATGGTCTTTCCTTACAAGTCACGGGATGGCATACCGCGCCTATATAGGCGGGGCAAGCTATGGTCCAAGGGGGCAAGCTATGATCAGACGGTATGGCAAGACGCCACGAAACGGGCAACGCTATACGCTGCGGCCCGGCGCTTATGCGATTTTGCCGCGCGACGGGCAGCTTTTGCTGACCTATCAGACAGCCCCCCATGACGAGGTGCAACTGCCCGGCGGCGGTATCGACCCCGGCGAAAGCCCCCTGCATGCCCTGCACCGCGAAGTGTTCGAAGAAACAGGATGGCGGATCGGCAAGCCGGTGCGGTTGGGCGCTTTCCGCCGGTTTGTGTTCATGCCCGAATACGACATGTTCGCGGAAAAGCTGTGCCATATCTACCTGGCACGGCCCGTCCGGCCCCACGGTGCGCCCAGCGAACCCGGGCATTTCGCACATTGGATGACACCATCGGATGCGGTTGATGCGCTGGCCAATGACGGGGATGCAGCATTTGTGGCGGGGTTGATCAGATAGACGAAAACCGGTTGGCTTGCCCCTGCTCCTAAAAACCGATATCGCGCTTTGCGAAGATCTATTGACGTAAAGGCACGCGCATGACCGCCCCGAAAAAAGTCGTTCTGGCCTACTCTGGTGGCCTTGATACCTCGATCATCCTGAAATGGCTGCAAACCGAATACGGCTGTGAAGTCGTGACCTTTACCGCCGACCTTGGTCAGGGCGAAGAACTGGAACCGGCCCGTAAAAAGGCCGAGATGATGGGCGCATCCGCCATCTATGTCGAAGACCTGCGCGAAGAATTCGTGCGCGATTTCGTGTTCCCGATGTTCCGCGCCAATGCACTGTACGAGGGGCTGTATCTGCTGGGCACATCCATCGCCCGCCCCCTGATTTCCAAGCGGTTGGTGGAAATTGCGGCCGCCGAAGGTGCCGATGCGGTATCCCACGGCGCGACCGGCAAGGGCAACGATCAGGTGCGGTTTGAACTGGCCGCCTATGCCCTGAACCCAGACATCAAGGTCATTGCACCCTGGCGCGAATGGGACCTGTCCAGCCGGACCCGCCTTCTGGAATTCGCAGAGGCGCATCAGATTCCCGTCGCCAAGGACAAGCGCGGCGAAGCGCCGTTCAGCGTTGATGCCAACCTGCTGCACACATCGTCCGAAGGCAAAGTGCTGGAAGACCCGGGACAGGAAGCGCCCGATTACGTCTATCAGCGCACGGTCGCGCCCGAAGACGCACCGGATACGCCGGAAATGGTGGAAATCACATTCGAACGCGGCGATGCGGTAGCGATCAATGGCGAGGCGATGTCGCCAGCCACCATCCTGACCAAGCTGAACGAGCTTGGCGGCAAACATGGCGTGGGTCGGCTTGATCTGGTCGAGAACCGCTTTGTCGGGATGAAATCGCGCGGCATTTACGAAACGCCCGGCGGCACCGTGCTGCTAGAGGCGCATCGCGGGATCGAACAGATCACGCTGGATTCCGGCGCTGGCCACCTGAAAGACAGCATCATGCCGCGCTATGCGGAACTGATCTACAACGGGTTCTGGTTCAGCCCTGAACGTGAAATGCTGCAAGCACTGATCGACAAATCGCAGGAACATGTCAGCGGCACCGTACGCGTGAAGCTTTACAAAGGAAGCTGCAACACCGTCGCCCGCTGGTCCGATCATTCGCTTTATTCCGAAGCGCATGTCACGTTCGAGGATGATGCAGGTGCCTATGATCAGGCCGATGCCCAAGGCTTTATCCAGTTGAACGCCCTGCGCCTGAAACTGTTGGCGGCCCGCAACCGCCGTTTGGAAAAATGATGGAAGACGATGACGAACTCGACCTGTTCGTAGAAGCACAGGACACTGTCTGGGATAGTGTTCTGGCCGAACTGCGCGCGGGCAAAAAACGCACGCACTGGATGTGGTTCGTCTTTCCACAGCTTGCGTCGCTGGGTCAGTCGGATATGGCCAAGCTCTATGGCATCAACGATCTGGCCGAAGCGACGGAATACTACCATCATCCGGTTCTGGGGCCGCGGTTGGACACGGTTGTCGGGCTGCTGCTACAGGGTCCGGAAAGCTCGGCAGTGCAGATTTTTGGCAGCACCGATGCGAAAAAGCTGAAATCCTGTGCAACGCTGTTTGCTGCCGTGCCCGGTGCCCCGCCTGCGTTTGAACAATTGCTTGACCGGTTTTTCGATGGTGCGCGCTGCGGGACAACCACCGCTGAAATCAACGTCTGATCCCCCAAAGGACAACCCCTTTGAGGGGATCAGAATACTCGTTAACAACATCTGTCGGTTACTGTGCGGTGATTGTCGCCATAACCAGATTTCCATCAACACGGATGGGGCCGTCTTCGGTTGCGCCCAGCGTGTATTCAAAGCCGCCGGTTTTCATGCCGCCGGTTTCCGCATGGACCATCAGCATCAGCATCTCGCCCGGCTGAACCTCTTCCATCAAGATCGCGGCAACATCGGTGTTTTCGCCCATGCGCAGCGGCGCATAGCCAACGACGGCGCCAGGTTTCATCCCGGCGTCTGTGCGATGCACGACCATCCAACCGTTTTCACCGGCCATGACAGTCTCGGCACTGACGATCCCGTTTGACACGTCCTGATCGGCTGCGGACACCATCGGTGCTGCGGCATGACCGGCAGCAAAGGCCATGGACGAGGACAGAATAAAGGCGGATGCGAGTGTAAATTTCATTGTCGTTCTCCGTAATTGCAACGCAAGCGGATGCTTGCGAGATGCCCAAGCCACGCGAACGCCGGAGAAAGAGTTTCACGCCCTGTCAGATTTTTTTGCGGTAAAGTGCTTCGTAATGTTCAAGCGCCTGATCCAGCAATTTTCTCTGCTGCTCTTTCAAGACGGGCAATGGCCCCTCGGCCCCTGCAAAACCGGTGGATTGATGCACGGCGTTATACCAATGCTGCGCCCACACGCCGTCATCGGTGCGCGGGCCTGCCGGCCATGATAACATCGCAGGATCGAACGGCAGTCCGATCGCAGCACAAAGTTTTTCCATCATGCCACGCGGATCGGCCCGAATATCCGCGCTGTCGATGACCAGCCCGCCGATCCGATCGTGCAGCGCCGTCTGCGCGGCAAAGCCGATATCATCCACGCCCATCTGGTCATGCTTGGCCCCATAGCTAGCAATTACGCGGGCTGGATGCCGGATCAAATGGATGTTCACACAGTCCCCGGCCCAATCCAGCGGGAAATCCGGCAGCATGTGATGCGGCATGTGTTTCATGTAGAAATGGGGCTTTTGGGCTGGAATAGAGTCTAAACACCGCATTGCAACCTTGGCCGGGTCGGTCTCATGCGCCGCCAGAATCTCGGCACGCATCGGATGGTCAAGTCCGGTCGCCGCCAGATAGGGCGCATAGAACGGTTCGTCCCAAACGGCGAAATCCGCTCTGTTGCCAAAGGCATACATCATCGCAGTGGACAAATTCCGCGGGCCGGACCACATCGCGATCCTCATGACCTTGCCACCAGATCTTTGTAAAGTTCACGCAACCGCGCAGTGACCGGCCCCAGCTCGCCTGCGCCGATGGTGCGGCCATCAATACTGCCTACGGGGGTCTGCGCACCAAATGTTCCGGTCAGAAACGCCTCGTCCGCACTATAGGTATCGACAAGACTGTAATTACGCTCTTGGATCGGAATATCATTGGCATGGCATAAGTCGATCACCTTTTGGCGGGTGATCCCGTTCATGCAGTAATCGCCTGTACTGGTCCAAACGGCGCCCTTTTTCACAATGAAAAAGTTGCAGGCATTCGTCGTGTTCACGAAACCATGGACATCCAGCATCAATGCCTCGTCCGCGCCGGCCTTTTGGGCGGCGATGCAGGCAAGTATGCAATTCAGCTTGGAATGGCTGTTCAGCTTGGGGTCTTGCGTCATGGGCAACCCGCGCTGATGCGGCACGGTTGCCAGCGTGATCGGCCGCGGGATTTTCGGGCGCGAATGTTCCATGATAATCACGAATGTCGGTCCCTGCTGCGACAGGCCGGGATGCTGGAACGGACGAATCTTGACACCGCGTGTCACCATCAGGCGCGCGTGGGCATCTGTGGTCATGGCGTTGGCTTTTTGTGTCTCTAACAAGGCGGAAATCACGCCCTTTCGGTCCAGACCAATATCCAGGTCAATGGCTTTCGCAGCCTCGAACAGGCGGTCGATATGGTCGTCCAGAAACGCCCACTTGCCATCATACAGCCGCAACCCTTCCCATACGCCGTCACCCAGCATGAAACCGCTGTCATAGACGCTGACCACGGCCTGCGCCTTGGGCACGATCCGGCCATCGAGATAGATCAGTATATCCTCGTTGCGCGCATCGTCCTGCGCCTGGTGGGTGGTGACATCGGTCATGGCGTTTCTCCCTTTGGCGGGACGCTAGGCCAGGTCACGCGACGTGCCAAGGGGCCTTGTCAGGGTTTGAACGCCTGCACCTCTGACAGGTCGGGGATAACGTCTGCCGTGCCGTGGCGCATCACCATCAGGGCCGATGCGCGCATCGCCTGCACGATTGCCTGCGCCATGGGCATACCCCGGTCAAGCCCCGCGAGAACATAGCCGGTGAACGTGTCACCTGCACCGGTGGTATCGACCGGATCAACCTTGATCGCATCGAAATGCTGTTTGCCGTCTGGCCCATACCAATCGGCCCCGTCAGCGCCCAACGTCACGATCACATCGCGCACTGGCAGATCGGCGGGGGATTGACCGGTGGCCTGTTGCAGCTGGTCCGCCTCGACCGCGTTGAGGATCAGAAAATCCAGATGCGGCAAGACAGCCATCACCCGATCCGCATCAAAGGGGGCGGCGGCATAGGCAACATGCAGCCCCATTCTCTTGCCCAGACTAGCGGCTGTGCGTTGCAGGTTGGTTTCATTCTGGATCACCAGCCAGTCACCGGTCTGCGCCTCGGCCATCGCGTTTTGCAAAATCGACTGGGGAATCTGCACATTCGCACCGGGATGCAGCACGATGGCGTTTTCACCCGCAGGGTCCACCATGATAATCGCCTGGGCCGTTTCGGTGGCCAGAACGGCAATGTTGCGGGTATCGACGCCATATTCCAGCAGGCGCTGCACGGCCCATTCACCATCCGACCCGACCCCGCCGATATGGTTCACATGCGCCGCAGCGCGGGCGGCAGCCACGGACATATTCGCCCCCTTGCCGCCCAGGAAAACCTTGCGCGAAGTGGATGACAGCGTTTCACCGGGGGCGGGAATATGCGACACGGCATAGACAAAGTCCGCGTTGATCGACCCAAGGTTCCAGATGGCCATCAGCCGACCTTGCAGGCGGCGATGACCGCCATGTTCAGGATGTCGTTGACAGTGCTGACTGTGGAACAGATCTGGATTGGTTTACCGATCCCCGACAGGATCGGACCAATAACAGTCGCGCCACCCATTTCCTGCATCAGCTTGACCGAGATTGACGCCGAGTGCCGTGCAGGCACCACCAGCACGTTCGCTGGGCCCGTCAGCCGCGAAAACGGGTAATGTTCCTGCGCTTGCCGGTTCAGCGCCACATCGACGGTCATTTCCCCTTCGTATTCGAAATTGGCACCGCGTTCATCCAGCACCCTTGGGGCCTGATGCATCTTTTCGGCGCGTTCAGATACCGGGTAACCAAAGGTCGAAAACGACAGAAACGCCACACGCGGATCAAGACCCAGTTCGCGGGCCACCGATGCACCGCGTTCGGCAATGTCGGCCAGATCGTTCTGATCGGGCCATTCATGCACCAGCGTATCGGTGATCAACACGATCCGCCCCTTGTTCAGCACCGCCGTTACACCGACCGCGCCATCATGCGGACCTGCGTCAAAGACATGGTTGATAAGTTCCAGCACATGCGCCGATTTGCGCGTCGCACCCGTCACCATGCCATCGGCGTGGCCATGGGCCAGCATCAACGCAGCGAACACATGCCGGTCACGCGCGGCCAGCCGGTGCACATCATGCGCGTCGAAACCTTTACGCTGAAGCCGCTGATACAGGAAATCCTTATAGGTTTCCAAATATTCCGTGTTGGCCGCGTTCACGATCGTCAGCTCATCCACCGCATCGGCCAGACCTTCAGCGGTCAGTTTTTCACGCACATCGCTGTCGCGTCCAACCACCAGCGCCTTGCCCATGCCCGACCGCTGATACAGCACAGCAGCACGCAGCACACGCGGGTCATCACCCTCTGCAAAGACCAGAGTGGACTGGTTCGCACGCGCCCGCGCATTCAGCCCCCGCAGGATGGATGCGGTCGGGTCCATCCGCGATTTCAAGGATGCCTCATAGGCGTCCATATCGACGATGGGCCGCCGGGCAACGCCCGTTTTCATCCCCGCCTGAGCGACGGCAACCGGGATGCGGTGGATCAGGCGGGGATCAAACGGCGTTGGGATAATGTAATCACGCCCAAAGCTCAGCTTTTTGCCATAGGCCAGTGCGACCTCGTCCGGCACATCCTCGCGCGCGAGCGCGGCAAGCGCTTCGGCACAGGCGATCTTCATTTCGTCGTTGATGGCGCGGGCGTGGATATCCAGCGCACCACGAAACAGATAGGGAAAGCCCAACACGTTGTTCACCTGATTGGGGTAATCGCTGCGCCCGGTGGCGACGATGGCATCCTCACGGACGGCGTGGGCTTCTTCGGGGGTGATTTCTGGATCGGGGTTGGCCATGGCAAAGATGACAGGGTTCGGCGCCATGCTGATGACCATGTCCTGCGTGACGGCACCCTTGGCGCTGACGCCCAGAAACACATCGGCCCCTTGCATCGCATCGGCCAGCGTGCGCGCGCTGGTGGTCGCGGCATGGGCCGATTTCCATTGGTTCATGCCTTCAGTTCGGCCTTGATAAATCACGCCCTTGGTATCTGCCATAATGCAGTTGTTATGCTGCGCACCCATGGATTTCAGCAGTTCAAGGCAGGCAATGCCCGCAGCGCCCGCGCCGTTCAGCACGATTTTCACATCTTCGATCTTTTTGCCCGAAATATGCAGCGCATTCAGCAGACCGGCGGCACAGATCACTGCTGTGCCATGCTGGTCATCGTGGAACACCGGAATATCCATCTGTTCCTTAAGCGTCTGTTCAATGATGAAACACTCGGGTGCCTTGATGTCCTCAAGGTTGATGCCGCCGAACGTGGGGCCCATCAGGCGCACGGCCTTGATGAATTCGTCGGGGTCTTCGGTATCAAGTTCGATATCGATGGAATTGACGTCAGCAAAACGTTTGAACAACACCGCCTTGCCTTCCATCACGGGTTTGCTGCCCAGTGCGCCAAGATTGCCCAGCCCCAGCACCGCCGTGCCGTTGGAAATGACCGCCACAAGGTTGCCCTTGTTGGTGTAATCATAGGCCGTGGCCGGGTTTGCGGCGATTTCTTCACAAGGGATCGCGACACCAGGGGAATAGGCCAGCGACAGATCGCGCTGCGTCGTCATCGGCACGGTGGCCTGAATTTCCCATTTCCCGGGGCTTGGCTGCAAATGAAATGTCAGCGCATCCTCGCGGGTAATCTTCATCTTGGCCATGCCACTCCCCCCTTGTTGGTCCGACAGACATAGCGGGTTCTGGGCAATGGCTGCAACGGCTTGATTTCGGGCTTTCGTCGCTTTCATGGGGTCGGTAGTGTCGCCATGATGATCCGGGGGGATGCATGAGCACCGCGAAATCCAATGTCACGCCCATGATGGCGCAATATCTGGACCTGAAGGCAGGCTATCCCGATGCGCTGCTGTTCTATCGGATGGGCGATTTCTACGAGATGTTTTTTGACGATGCCGTCGCAGCGGCGGCGGCACTGGACATTGCGCTGACAAAGCGCGGCAAGCACGAAGATCAGGATATTCCGATGTGCGGTGTGCCCGTTCATGCCGCCGAAGGGTATCTTCTGACCCTGATCCGCAAGGGGTTTCGCGTTGCCGTCTGCGAACAGATGGAAAACCCCGCCGAGGCGAAAAAGCGCGGGCACAAGTCCGTGGTCAAGCGCGATGTCGTCCGGCTGGTCACGCCCGGCACATTGACCGAGGATTCCCTGCTTGATGCGCGGCGTCACAACTTCTTGGCAGCGTTTGCCACGGTGCGGGATGCAGGCGCGCTGGCATGGGTCGATATATCGACCGGCGCGTTTCACGTCATGCCCTGCCCGACCGTGCAACTGGCCCCCGAACTGGCCCGCCTGACCCCGCGCGAGGTGATCGTGGTAGATGGATCAGAGCGCGGTTGGGCTGAAATAGTGTCTGATTCCGGTGCCGCACTGACAACATTGGGGGCGGCTGCCTTCGATAGCACATCAGGCGAAAAACGGCTTTGCGCACTGTATAAGGTTGGCGCGCTGGATGCCTTTGGCAGCTTTTCACGGGCAGAGATTGCGGCAATGTCCGCCGTGGCAGAATATCTGGAAATTACGCAAAAGGGCAATCTTCCCCTTCTGCGCCCCCCGGTGCAGGAGGGGCAATCTGCCGCCATGCAGATCGACACGGCGACCCGCCGGTCACTGGAATTGACCCATGCCATGGCAGGCGGGCGGCAAGGGTCACTGTTGCATTGCATCGACCGGACAGTAACGGCGGGCGGAGCGCGGTTGTTGGAGCGGCGGTTGGCGTCGCCATCATGTCATCTGGCCACGATAGCAGCCCGTCAGGATTGCGTAGCGTATCTGGCCGTTAACACACGCCTGACCGAAGATATCCGCGACCGGCTGCGCGGGGTGCATGACCTTGACCGCGCCTTGTCGCGTCTTGCGCTGGATCGCGGCGGGCCGCGTGACATGGCTGCCATTCGCAACACGATCGCGCAGGCCGCAGCCATACCGGCGGCTGATGATCTGCCCCCGCTGCTGGCAGATGCAGCGCGCGATCTGGTGGGGCATGATGATGTGCTGGCCCTGCTTGATGACGGGCTGGTGGCCGAACCGCCGCTTTTGGCACGCGATGGTGGATTTATCGCCCCGGGATACGATGCCGAGCTGGACGAGGCGCGCAAACTGCGTGATGAAGGCCGGTCCGTCATTGCGGCGATGCAGGCAGATTTTGTAACGCTGTCGGGTGTGCAATCACTGAAGATCAAGCACAACAATGTGCTGGGCTATTTCATCGAAACCACCGCGACCCACGCAGAAAAAATGATGGCGCCGCCGTTGAATGAAACCTTTATTCATCGGCAGACGACCGCCAATCAGGTGCGATTCACCACCGTCGAACTGTCCGAGATCGAAACGCAAATCCTTAACGCTGGAGGACGGGCGCTTGAGATAGAAAAGCGGCTTTATTCCAGCCTGAAAGAGACAATTGTGGCGCAGGCGGGGCCTTTGGGCGCGCTGGCGCGTGCCTTGTCAGAGGTTGATCTGGCCGCATCACTGGCGCATCTGGCGACGGCAGAAAACTGGACCCGCCCCCGTATTGACGACAGCCGCGCGTTTGACATTACCGCCGGGCGGCATCCGGTAGTCGAGGCCGCCTTGCAGAAATCCGGCGCGCCCTTTGTCGCTAATAACTGCGGATTGACCGATGCGCCGATCTGGCTTCTGACCGGGCCGAACATGGCGGGCAAATCGACGTTTCTGCGGCAGAACGCACTACTGGCGATCCTTGCGCAAATGGGCAGCTTTGTGCCTGCACAGGATGCGCATATCGGGATTGTCAGCCAGATTTTCAGCCGCGTCGGCGCGTCGGACGATCTGGCGCGGGGGCGGTCCACGTTCATGGTCGAGATGGTCGAAACCGCCGCGATCCTGAACCAGGCGGATGACCGGGCGCTGGTGATATTGGACGAAATCGGGCGCGGCACGGCAACCTATGACGGCTTGTCGATCGCGTGGGCCACATTGGAACATCTGCACGATGTGAACCGTTGTCGCGCGCTGTTTGCCACACATTACCACGAAATGTCGGCGCTGTCGGCCAAACTGGCAGGCGTGGAAAACGCGACGGTCACCGTCAAGGAATGGGACGGGGATGTGATTTTCCTGCACGAGGTGAAACGCGGCACCGCCGACCGTAGCTATGGCGTACAGGTGGCGCGACTTGCAGGGTTACCGCAAGTCGTGGTGGAGCGGGCCAAGGTCGTGCTGGAGGCGCTGGAAAAAGGTGAGCGCGAAGGTGGCGGAACACGCAAAGCAATCATTGACGATCTTCCGCTGTTTGCGGCAACGCCGACGCCTCAACCCATGAAAACGAATGAATCAGAGGTTGAGACGCGTTTGAAAGAAGTGCTTCCCGACGATCTGACCCCGAAAGAAGCGCTCGCGCTGATCTACGATCTGCGTGCCCTGCTCGATGACTAAGCCGTCAACACCTTCTTTTGTTCAAAAATACCTCGGGGGAGGCCGCAGGCCGGGGGCAGCGCCCCCCGCAAGCTTTCAATGCCTCAAGACGCTGGCGTCGAAGATACACCCACCTGTGCCGGACGCAGTAACCGGTCGTGCAGCATGAAACCAGCAGCGGCGACCTGAATGATCTCACCTGCTTTGGTGCCGGGCACGGGGGCCTCGAACATGGCCTGATGAAGCTGCGGGTTGAATTTATCGCCCACCTCTGGCGTGATAGGTTCGATCCCGTGCCTTTTGAACACGCTGATCAGTTCGCGCATCGTCAGTTCGACACCTTCCAAAAGGGCCTTGTTGACCTGCTGTTCAGCCTCGTCAGCGGAATCAAGCGCGCGGCGCATGTTGTCATAAACCGGCAGCATGTCGCGGGCCAGTTTGGACCCGCCATAGTTTTCAGCCTCGCGGCGGTCACGGTCGGCCCGCTTGCGCATGTTTTCCGCATCGGCCAGCGCGCGCATGAATTTGTCACGCAGTTCATCACGCTCGGCCCGCAGGGCGGCGATTTCTTCGAAATTAGCCTCTGTGTTGGCATCCATTTCATCGCCTTCGGCAGCGAGTTCATCGAGGCTTTGAAATTCGGCGTCTTTGTCAGACATTCATTTTTCCCTTCAGGAGCGGTCAGCAATCATTTTGCCCACCAGCTGTGCGGTGTAATTTACGATCGGCACGATCCGCCCATAGTTCAGTCGGGTCGGCCCAATGACGCCCACGGCGCCAATGATCTTGCGGTCGGCGTTCATATAAGGGGAAACGACCAGAGAGGAACCCGAAAGTGAGAACAATTTGTTCTCGGACCCGATAAAAATGCGCACACCGTCGCCTTCCTCGGTCAAATCAAGGAATTGGGCGATGTCGCGTTTACGCTCCAGATCATCGAACAGGCTGCGGATACGCTGCAAATCGGTTTCATTCTCGTGATCTGAAAGCAGGTTTCCACGCCCGCGCACGATCAACCTTTCAGTGCGTTCGCCTTCGTTTTCCCACAGCGCAAATCCGTTTTCGACCAGGTCTGCGGCAAGACTGTCAATTTCCTGCCTGCGGGCCGCAATCTCGCGGGCGATGACTTTTCCCAGATCCGACAGCGTATGACCTTCGGCGATGGCATTGAGAAAATTCGCCGCCTCGCGCATCGACGAAGGCGTTTGGCCAGGTGGCGGCGTGAAAATCCGGTTTTCCACATGCCCGTCAGCAAAAACCAGCACCACAAGCGCGCGTTCGCGCGACAGTGATACAAATTCAATATGCTTGATCGGGGCTTCGTGTTTGGGGGTCAGAACAAGGCTGGCACCATGGGTGACCCCTGACAGCGCCTCGCCTACTTTATCAAGGACAGTCGCCACATCCTGATCGTTGGCACCCATAGTCCGGTCAATTTTCTGGCGGTCTTCACCATCCAGATCGCCGACCTCCAGCAGACCATCAACGAACATGCGCAGGCCCAACTGCGTCGGAATGCGTCCCGCGCTGATGTGCGGACTGTCAAGCAGGCCAAGGAATTCGAGATCCTGCATGACATTGCGGATTGTCGCCGCGCTGACTTGCTCGGAAAAGTCGCGCGTCAACGTGCGCGATCCGACGGGTGCGCCGCTTTCGAGATAACCTTCGACCACGCGGCGAAACACCTCGCGCGAGCGGTCGTTCATGTCAGCGATATTTGGCGGCTGTTTTGTCATTTCTATCTACAGATAAGGGCGCCGCAATTAAAACCAAACCCCTTGCTGCGTCAATCGGGGTTGGATTTCATAGTCGGGGCGCGTATCTGCGGGTTTGAATATAACAGGAGTGTCCTTATGCGCCCATCTGGCCGTCAAACCAACGAAATGCGCCCCGTGTCGATTGAAACAGGCGTAACGATGCATGCGGAGGGCTCCTGCCTGATCAAATGCGGGAACACCCATGTGTTGTGCACCGCTACAATCGATGATCGTGTGCCGCCGTTTTTGAAAAATTCCGGGCTGGGCTGGGTCACGGCGGAGTACGGGATGTTGCCGCGGGCGACAAACACGCGGATGCGTCGCGAGGCAAAGAACGGTCAGTCCGGTCGGACGCAGGAAATTCAACGCTTGATCGGGCGGTCGTTGCGGGCGGGCGTCGATCGCGTGGCGCTGGGCGAGCGGCAGATCGTGGTGGATTGCGATGTAATCCAAGCCGACGGCGGGACGCGCTGTGCATCGATCACAGGTGGCTGGGTCGCGCTGAAACTGGCTGTCCAAAAGCTGATGAAGGCGGGCGATGTGATTTCCGACCCGCTGATTGATCCTGTTGCGGCGATTTCCTGTGGGGTTTATGCGGGGCAAGAAGTACTGGATCTGGATTACCCCGAGGACAGCGAAGCCGGCGTAGACGGGAATTTCGTGATGACTGCCGGTCGTTTGATCGAGGTGCAAATGTCAGCCGAAGGATCGACCTATAGTCGCGTGCAGATGGATGCGCTGCTGGATCTGGCGGAAAAGGGCGTGGCCGAACTGACTGCGGCGCAGATGGCGGCGGTAGGCTGATGCGACGCTTTGTTGGCAAGGAATTGGTCATTGCCACCCATAATCGGGGCAAACTGGAAGAAATTGCCGATCTTTTGCAGCCCTATGGGGTGTCTCTGACTTCGAACGCGGATCATGGGCTGCCAGAGCCGGAAGAAACCGAAAATACCTTTGTTGGCAATGCGCGGATCAAGGCGCATGCAGCGGCCACTGCGACGAGCCTGCCTGCACTGGCCGACGATAGCGGGATCGCGATTGATGCGCTGAATGGCGCCCCGGGGGTCTATACTGCAGATTGGGCTGAAACGCCGGACGGGCGCAACTTCAAGATGGCGATGGAGCGTGCTTGGGCCGAGTTAGAGACTGTTTCTGCCCCTTTTCCTCGCAGAGCGCAATTTTGCTGCACACTGGTTTTGGCATGGCCTGACGGGCATGACGCAGTATTTGAAGGGATTATGCCTGGACAGATTGTCTGGCCAATGCGCGGCGATCAGGGGCATGGGTATGATCCGATTTTTCAACCAGACGGATATGAAATCACCTTTGGTGAAATGGATCGTTGGGAGAAAAACAAGATCAGTCACCGCGCCGATGCCTTTCGCAAACTGATCGCAGGTTGCTTTGCCTGAGGATTGGGAACACGGCGGGTTTGGTCTGTATATCCATTGGCCCTTTTGTCAGGCCAAGTGCCCCTATTGCGACTTCAACAGCCATGTCGTGGCACGGATTGACCAGATTGCTTGGGAGCAAGCCTATCTGAGTGAAATAGACCGGATAGGAACACAAACTGCGGGTCGCGTATTACGATCAGTGTTTTTTGGCGGTGGCACACCCAGCATGATGGAGCCAAGGCTTGTTGACGCTATTTTAGCGAAAATACGCGCTACTTGGCCCTTGGCAAATGATATCGAAATCACGCTGGAAGCAAATCCGACATCTGTCGAGGCCGGACGGTTTGCTGGCTACCGCAATGCGGGCGTGAATCGGGTGTCGATGGGGATACAGGCGCTGAATGATGCGGATCTGAAGGCTCTTGGGCGGCTACATTCCGAGCGCGAAGCGATTGCCGCATTTGAAACCGCTCGTAGTGTGTTTGATCGGGTCAGTTTCGACCTGATCTATGCGCGGCAAGGCCAGACGCTGAAAGCGTGGGAAACCGAGCTGAAGCGGGCGCTGGCGTTGGCGATAGATCATCTTTCTCTTTATCAGTTGACGATCGAGGCTGGCACGGCCTTTGGCGATCGCTATGCCGCCGGGAAGTTGCGAGACTTGCCGGACGAAGACCTTTCAGCGGACATGTTTGCGGCAACACAAGAGATTTGTGCGACTGCAGGGTTTGACGGTTACGAAGTGTCAAATCATGCGCGCCCAGGTTTCGAGAGTATCCACAACCAGATTTACTGGCGCTATGGGGACTATGCAGGGATAGGTCCAGGAGCACATGGGCGATTGACGATTGGCGGTGTGCGCTATGCAACCGAATCTCCGCTTGCTCCGACAACTTGGCTTCAACAGGTTACATCGGCCGGACATGGGGAGTCTTTGCGGGAGGTTTTGTCCCTTGAAGACCAGATTGCAGAATTGCTGTTAATGGGAATGAGATTGGACGAAGGCGTGCTATTAGAGCGCATGTCGCAGTATAATTGCGATTATTTATCAAATAATATCAAACGACTAGTCGAATTAGGCCTGGTTACTTCAGACACTGGACTGCTGCGGCTGACCCAGAAAGGTAAACCGTTGTTGAATGCAGTGTTGAGAGAACTGCTCCGCAGCTAATTTCCTGACAGCGCCCGCAGAAGATCGTCAAGCTGGTCAAGCGACCTGTAGCCAATTGTCATTTTACCGCCGTCTTCCCCATCTTTATGGTCGATGGTGACTTTCATGCCCAAAGTTGCCGAAAGTTCGTTTTCGATTTGAATGGTATCGGCATTTTTGGGCACCGGGGTTCCCGGTATTGGCCGACGTTTCAGGGCGGGTCCCTTTTTCACCAGCTTTTCGACATCACGCACCGACAATTTGCGTTGAATCGCCTCTCTTGCGAGGGTTGCGGCCCGATCATTGCCGATCAAGGCGCGGGCATGGCCCGCGGAAAGTGCGCCAGAAACAAGATATTGCTGGACCTCTTCCGGTAACCCCAACAGGCGCATCAGGTTTGCAATGTGACTGCGGCTCTTGCCCAGGGCCATGGCCAGCTGTTCCTGGGTGTGACCAAAACGATCCATCAACAGCCGATACCCGGCTGCTTCGTCGATGGGGTTAAGGTCAGCGCGTTGAATATTCTCGATAATCGCGACCTCGAGAACTTCTGTGTCGTTATACTCTCGCAGGAGGACAGGTATTTCGTGAAGCTGCGCGATCTGTGCAGCGCGCCAACGGCGTTCGCCGGCAACAATTTCAAACATGTCCGGATTGCCCGGTGCCTGCCGCACGATCAGTGGCTGGATGATTCCCTTCTCGGACACAGAAGCAGCAAGTTCCTGCAAGGTGTCCTCTGCAAATGTACGACGTGGCTGGTCAGGGTTGGGACGAACCTGTTCGACTGGAACCATCATATCTGGGCGACGAGGCTTGGTGTTTGACGAATCTTCGACCGCGACATCAGACATAAGTGCTGAGAGGCCGCGACCAAGGCCACGCGATTTTTTCGGGCTACGCGTCATGATGTTGAACCTTCTTTACCTGTGATTTAGCGATGACCTCTAACGCGAGCGCCCGATAGGCCATGCTTCCCTTGGATGTCGAATCATATGTGAGGACGGGCATGGCAAATGACGGTGCCTCGCTGAGGCGGACATTCCGCGGGATAACCGTCTTGAACACCATGTCACCCATATTCTGGCGGGCGTCATCCTCGACTTGCAAGGACAGGTTGTTGCGTTGATCATACATGGTCAGCGCGATACCGTCGATTTTCAGCTCTGGGTTGGCGCTTTGGCGAACGTTCCTGACCGTGAGGATGAGCTGTGAAAGACCTTCAAGTGCGAAAAATTCACTTTGCAGCGGGACAATGATCGCATGTGCCGCGACCATCGCGTTCACAGTCAATATATTGAGAGACGGCGGACAATCGATCAATATATAGTCAAAGCCTAGTTCATCGATGCGCCCGTTTCGGAGCGCGTTTCGTAAAAGAAAGCTACGGTTTTGATCATCAATCAGCTCGATATCGGCCGAGCTGAGGTCTGTTGTGGCCGGAACGACAAAAAGCCCGGGAAACTCTGTTTTTTGGACGGTTTCTGCAAGTTCCGCATCACCTGTCAATAAATCATAAGTTGTCAGTTCGCGTTGATCCTGGTCGATCCCCAGACCCGTCGATGCGTTACCCTGGGGATCAAGATCGATCAGCAGGACATGCTTTTTTTGCTCTGCCAAGGCCGCGCCAAGATTGATTGTCGTCGTGGTCTTGCCAACGCCACCTTTTTGATTTGCGATCGCGATGATCCTTGGTCCATCATGAAGATGTAATTTGGTCACGATGTATCCTTTTCAAGGTAAGAAGTCGGGCGTCCGGATCAGTGATACTTGGGTAGTCAGCGAGATCAAAGCCCCATGATTGCCGGGCCTCTGCTACTTCAGCTTGATATCGCTGCCCCTTGTGCAGGAGCGCGACCCCCGTTGGTTTCAAATGGCGCTGAATGAGGGGAAGTAGACCAGATAATGCGGTAAGCGCGCGGGCTGATACAATATCTGCACCTTGCTGTGGTGCATCTTCGATCCGCTCTGCAATAACGGTGACCGGCAACGAAAGCTCTCTTGCGGCTGTTCGCAGAAACGACGCTTTGCGCTGGTCGCTTTCAATCAGGGTGAAGGATGCCGCAGGCTGTTCCACCTTCCCCAAGATGGCCATGACGATTCCCGGAAAGCCTCCGCCGCTGCCGATATCAACCCATTTTTCATACGTAGCTGGCGCAAGACCATATAATTGCACCGAATCAACAATGTGCCGGTCCCATAGAGCGGGTATACTGGCCTTTGAAATCAGATTGATCCGCGGAGTCCACTTCTGAACAAGCGCTGCAAAGCTCTGCAGTTCTGCATATGTTTCACGTGAAACATTCTGCCCCCCAATCGCAACCGTCATACCTCAGGTTCCAACCTTGGCCTGCTGTTCACGCTTGATCGCGGCGATTATCAGCATCAAGGCCGCAGGTGTCATCCCTTCGATCCGGCTTGCGTGGGCCACTGTGCGCGGACGTGCGGCCTCCAATTTTGCAATAATCTCACTGGATATGCTTTTAATTTGATTAAAATCCATTTTTTCAGGAATGACTTGCGTCTCATCACGCTCCAGCGCGGCAACATCGCGTTCCTGCCGGGCAATATAATGAGCATAAAGCGCATCTTTCTTGATCTGATCCCGCACATCAGCGGGCGTATCAGAAACAATAACGCCCAGTTTCTCTAAGTGCGAAAAATCGAGATCCGTGAGGGACAATGCATCTAGCGCCGTTCGCCTTGGCCCGTCTGCATTCAACTTGACCCCAAGGCTCGAAATATCCCTTGCCGTAAGGCTGATACCCTCCAGTTGACTCCGCGCCTTTGTTATCAAATCCATCTTCTCGGAAAATTGTTGAAAACGGGCGTCGCCAACGCAGCCCAATTGATATCCGCGTGCAGTTAGCCGCTGATCCGCATTGTCAGCACGCAAGGATAAACGGAACTCGGCGCGCGACGTAAACATGCGATAGGGTTCCGAAACGCCACGCGTGATCAAATCGTCAATCATCACACCAATATAAGAGTCCCGCCTGCTAAAGACGACTTCCTCTCTACCCAACACGGCGACAGCCGCGTTCAGCCCGGCCACCAAACCTTGGGCTGCGGCCTCCTCATATCCGGTGGTCCCGCTGATCTGCCCGGCAAGATACAGACCAGGCACATTCCGCAGTTCAAGCGTTGCGCGCAAGGCGCGCGGATCAACATAGTCATATTCAATCGCATAGCCGGGTTGCAAAATCTCTGCGTTTTCAAGACCGACTATGGAATTTACATAAGCGTTTTGCACATCGACCGGCAAAGATGTCGAGATACCATTGGGATAGACCGTATGATCTTGAACACCTTCAGGTTCCAAAAATATCTGATGTGACGTTTTATCTGCAAAACGAACAATCTTGTCTTCGATTGATGGACAGTAACGCGGGCCCACACCATCAATGTGACCACCGTACATCGCAGATCGTTCGAGGTTTTCTCTTATGATATCATGAGTTTGCGTGTTTGTATGCGTAATGCCGCAAACAACCTGAGGCGCCACAACGCCTTTTGACATGAAGGAAAATAAGGCAGGATCTTCATCGCCAGGCTGAACCTCCAACTTATCCCAGGCGATCGTGCGACCATCCAGACGTGGCGGTGTTCCAGTTTTTAAACGCCCCAACGGCAATCCAAAGGAATCTAGCCGTTCCGCCATTCTGACAGATGGCTTGTCGCCCATGCGCCCACCTGGCCGCGATACATCACCGATATGAATGATACCGCGCAAAAATGTTCCCGTTGTCAGGATCACAGACCTAGCAAACAGCTCGGCCCCATCGTCAAGTACGACGCCTGCAACGCGGCCGCCAACCATGATCAGATCGGTCGCCTCTGCTTCAAGCACCTCCAGAAACGCCTGTTTGCGAATTTCCGCCTGCATTGCAGCCTTATACAAGGCGCGATCTGTTTGTGCCCTAGGCCCCTGAACTGCGGGCCCCTTTTTGCGATTCAAGAGGCGAAACTGAATTCCGGCCGCATCAGCAACGCGACCCATTACACCATCCATTGCATCAATTTCCCTGACAAGGTGCCCCTTACCCAATCCGCCAATTGCAGGGTTACAGGACATGACGCCAATCGATTCACGGCTCAATGTAATCAGAACAGTTCGTGCACCCATGCGGGCCGCTGCATGTGCCGCTTCGGCCCCTGCATGTCCGCCGCCAATAACGGCGACATCAAATTCCTGATGTTTCACGTGAAACACTCCTCATTTTCCGATGCAAAAGCTTGAGAAAATCTCATCCAGTACATGTTCTACATCAACCCGTCCAACAAGACTATCCACCGCCCGAATTGCAGAACGAAGATCTTCCGCGATCAGGTCCATCATCCCATTCTGATCGGACAGTGCAAGTTCCGTCGCCTCCAGGAAATCAATCGATCGGACCATCGCAACACGGTGCCGTTCCCGCATAGCGGTTCCAATTTCTGCAACCTGCTCATTCAAAATCTCGGAAATTCTTGCCACAAGTGCGTCAATACCGATCCCGGTTTTTCCAGAGACCGCAAACCCAACCACCTGATTTATATCTGCCTTTGCTTGCACAATGATATCCTCGGACAGCAGTCCTTGTGGTACGTCATCACCTGGTAACATCATATAGACCCGCAGATCAGATTGGGCGGCGCGTTCTCGCGCCCGCGCAACACCGATACTCTCTACCTCGTCGTCCGTTTCACGCAACCCGGCGGTGTCAAGGAACGTGACAGGCAAACCCTCCAGATCCAACCTCACTTCTATGACGTCACGGGTTGTCCCTGCAACCGAAGACGTAATCGCAACGTCACGCCCGGCCAGCCTATTCAACAGCGTTGACTTGCCCACATTCGGTGCGCCAATAATCGCAACTTCAAAACCATCACGCAGCCGCTCTGCTATCCGCACGCCTGCAGATTCACGCTGCATTTCTGCCTTCACACCACCAATCAGGTTCAGCACCTCGGGTGTTACATTCTCAGGAACCTCTTCGTCTGCAAAATCGATGGTCGCCTCTAACAGGGCCGCAGCCCGGATCAGATCAGCACGCCAACCTTCTGCCAAGGCACCCAGCGCCCCGGAAAATACCCGCACAGCTTGTCGGCGCTGCCCCTCTGTCTCCGCGTCGATCAGATCTGCCAGCCCCTCGACTTGGGCCAGATCAAGCGTCCCGTTTTCCAGCGCACGGCGTGTAAATTCACCAGCTTCTGCCTGACGCAAATCCGGCATGTTCCCCAGAACCCGCAACAATGCAGCCACGACGGCAGGGCTTCCATGCACATGAAGTTCGACCACCTCTTCTCCGGTAAAACTCTTTCCTTCTGGAAAACGTAAAACCAAAGCATGATCCAGTAACTGGCCAGCCTGATCCCGCACAATCCGCAAACCACGGGCCACCGGCACGTCTTTGACCAGTCGCCCAACAGCCGTTACCGCCTTCGGACCAGAAACCCGTAATACAGCAACGCCAGCGCGACCCTGTCCCGTTGCCAGAGCAAAAATCGTGTCCATTTATCTAACCCATTGTTTAAGAACAATAAGTTACGTATTCATCGAATCGAAGAAATCCGCATTGTTCTTTGTCTGCTTCAGTTTTCCGATCAGGAATTCGATTGCATCCGTCGTGCCCATCGGGTTCAAAATCCGGCGCAGCACATATGTCTTGGCCAGATCCGACTTTTCGACCAGTAATTCTTCTTTCCGCGTCCCAGACTTCAGAATGTCCATAGCGGGGAAGACACGCTTGTCGGCCACCTTGCGGTCAAGAACGATTTCGCTGTTACCAGTACCCTTGAATTCTTCAAAGATCACCTCGTCCATCCGGCTTCCCGTGTCGATCAAAGCTGTGGCAATAATCGTTAGTGACCCACCTTCCTCGATATTGCGTGCGGCACCAAAGAACCGCTTCGGCCGCTGCAGGGCATTTGCGTCCACGCCGCCGGTCAACACCTTGCCGGAGGATGGTACAGTCGTGTTAAAGGCCCGACCCAACCGCGTGATCGAATCCAACAAAATAACAACATCACGCTTATGCTCTACCAGCCGCTTGGCCTTTTCAATCACCATCTCCGATACTGCAACGTGGCGGGTCGCAGGCTCATCAAAAGTCGATGAAACAACCTCGCCCTTTACCGAACGTTGCATGTCGGTCACTTCCTCAGGCCGTTCATCGATCAGCAAGACAATCAAATAACACTCCGGGTGATTCTTCCCGATCGAGTTGGCAATATTTTGCAACAGAACCGTCTTACCTGTCCGCGGCGGTGCCACGATCAGTGATCGCTGGCCCTTCCCGATCGGCGCCACAAGATCAATGATACGCGCAGATTTATCCTTTATGGTCGGATCCTCGACCTCCATCTTCAATCGTTCGTCTGGATAAAGCGGCGTCAGGTTATCAAAGGCAACTTTATGCTTGGCCTTTTCGGGATCCTCGAAATTGATCTGCTCAACAGAGGTCAGTGCAAAATACCGCTCACTGTCATTTGGTTCTTTCATGACCCCTTCAACCGTATCGCCCGTGCGGAGCGAATGCTGACGGATCATATCAGGGGAAACATAGATATCATCCGGCCCAGGCAGATAGTTCGCCTCTGGTGACCGCAGAAAACCGAACCCGTCCTGCAATACCTCCAGCACACCATCACCACCGATCACCCACTCTTCATCTGCCCGCTCCTTGAGAATGGCGAACATCATGTCGCCCTTCCGCATGGTCGAGGCATTCTCGATCTCTAGCTCTTCAGCCAAAGACAACAGATCCTTCGGGCTTTGCGCCTTCAGATCGGCAAGGTTCAAACGGTGATGTTGTTGCATGAAAAATCCACAGTCGGCGCATGCGCCGACATTTTCTAGAACGGAAATGGAAAACACTTTCCCGGACGGGAAGCTGACCCTGAAATAGGCAACCCCGATACGATAGTCAATCGTTCCCTAGAAGGGTCGCACCACTACAGCAACAACGATCAGCACCATCAGTACGGTCGGCACCTCATTGAACAGCCTATACGCCCGTCCGCTCCGGGTATTCTTGCCCGCCGCAAACTCTTTGCGACGCGCTGCCATCCAACCATGTGCCCCTGTCATCGCGATCACCGAAAAAATCTTGACCCAGGCCCACACAGACCCCCAGTCAAAGGCGCCTAACCCGATCATCACCAGACCGGCGGACCATGCGACAATCATTGCCGGGTTCATGATCACCCGCAAGAGTTTCAGCTCCATGACTTGAAATGTATGGTCAAGTTCAGACCCGACGGCAGCCCTTTCCACGTGATAGACATACAGGCGGGGCAGATAAAACAGCCCTGCCATCCATGCGATCACCGCCATGATATGAACCGCCTTGATCCAATCGTAAAAATTGTTCAGCAGTTCCATCGCGGTTTTCACTTTCTTTCGTTCTCTCCTCTTAATTAATATTAAAGAAGAGAAAAGATGTTGTTGTTATTAGTGTCGGCTTTTTCTGTGGCTTTCTTTTTCATCCGCAGAGTTATCCCAAGCTGCTGTTCATTGGAAAATATTTTTTGTCGCAGGTAAAATAAATAATAAAAACAATATAATCAATAATTTAAGTGTGAAATAAAGCTGAATATCCTTGTCTGAACATGTGTTGACAGTCTGATCCGGGTCGATTCTTCCACAGGCCCGACTTATACTTCCCCACGGTGGAAAACTTGTCTTGACGTGTTGCATACATCTGTCATTTCCCAACAGGCTCGGTCGGGCTAGTTACTTCACACAAAAAACCCTCAGACTGGCACAAGGTTTCTCCCAAAAGTTATCCCCATGACTGAAAACATCATCCTTGCCTCCGGGTCCGACATCCGTGCCAGTTTGTTGCGCAACGCTGGCGTCGTGCACAGCGTGCAGATTGCGCGCATCGATGAGGATGCAATCCGTCAGTCTCTGGAAATGGAGGATGCATCTCCGCGTGATATTGCAGATACATTGGCCGAGATGAAGGCACAGCGCGTGGCGGCCAAAAATCCTGATGCCCTTGTGATTGGATGTGATCAGATCCTCGCGCATGGTGATCGGATCCTCGCAAAACCTGCCACCCCCGCGGATGCGTTGGACCAGCTGAAGTCACTGCGGGCGGACACTCACCAACTTTTGTCAGCCGCCGTGATATATGGCGAAGGAAAACCGCTTTGGCGTCACGTCGGTGTCGTTCGTCTCCGGATGCGCGACGCGTCTGATGACTATCTCGACGCCTACGTCAGCCGAAACTGGGATAGCATCCGCCACGCCGTTGGGGCCTATAAGCTGGAAGAAGAAGGTGTGCGTCTTTTTTCACGCATTGACGGTGATTATTTCAATGTCCTCGGATTGCCACTCCTGGAACTCTTGTCTTACCTCACACTTCGCGGAACACTGCCCTCATGACTCAGATCCCCCGTGCCGCTGTCCTCGGAAACCCGATCAGCCATTCCCTGTCGCCCAAATTACATAACCACTGGCTGGACCGGTACGGGATCCAAGGCGAATATACGGCACTTCAGGTCACCGAAGACGCACTTGCTGAAACCCTGCACCATATGCCGGAGCAAGGCTTTGTCGGTGCAAATGTAACGATTCCGCATAAAGTCGCCGTGATGCGGCTTGCCGATCAGATCACGGACAGGGCGACGCTGATCGGGGCGGCAAATACACTGATCTTCAAGAACGATGGCAAGATCCTGGCAGACAATACAGACGGCTATGGTTTCATGGCAAACCTGCGACAAGGCGCACCTGAATGGGATCCCAAGGCTGGGCCAGCTGCCATTTTTGGTGCGGGTGGTGCTGCGCGCGCAATTATCGTGGCCCTGGCTGATGCCGGCGTGCCAGAAATTCTGCTGGCCAACCGCACCCGCCCCAAAGCCGAAGCACTGAAGGCTGAATTTGGCGCACGTATTCAGGTCATTGACTGGGTGCAGGCCAACCTGATGCTGTCAGAGGCGCGGACAGTCATCAATACCACATCGCTTGGTATGAAAGGTGCGCAGGAATTCCGGGTTCCGCTTGATCTGCTGCGTCCGGATGCGGTTGTCACCGATATTGTCTACAACCCGCTGCACACGCCTTTTCTGTTGGCCGCAAAAGCGGCAGGCTGCACCACAGTCGACGGTCTTGGAATGTTGCTGCATCAGGGTGTGCCGGGCTTTGAACGCTGGTTCGGCAAGCGCCCGGAGGTTGACGAATTGACGCGTCGCGCTGTCCTGTCATGACCCATCTGCTCGGGCTGACCGGTTCGATCGGCATGGGCAAATCAACCACGGCCCAAATGTTCGCCCACGAAGGGATCCCCGTTTGGGATGCTGACGCTGCCGTTCACCGGCTTTATAACAGGGGGGGTGCAGCGGTTGCGTCGGTTGGGCGCCTTTTCCCGCAGGCTATTGTTGATGGTGCCGTCAGCCGCCCAAAGCTCAAGGGGATCATTGCCGATGATCCATCCGCCCTGGAAAAGATCGAACAGATCGTGCACCCTTTGGTCGCTGCCGACCGGCAGGCGTTCATTGCAAAACATGGCGGTCCGCTGGTCGTTTTTGACATCCCGCTTTTGTTTGAAACGGGGGCGGATGATTGGCTGACATCTGTACTGGTCGTCACCGCACCGCCGGATGTGCAAAAAACCCGCGTTCTGGCCCGGCCTGGTATGACTGAAGATCAATTTGCAGCAATCCTCGCCCGGCAGATGCCTGATGCAGAAAAACGTGCGCGCGCGGATCACGTGATTGAAACGCTGACACTGGACGATACCCGCGCCGCTGTGCGACATCTTATTTCGGAACTGGCCGGGTAACCTTATGCGTGAAATTGTACTTGATACCGAAACCACGGGGTTTGAACCGTCAGAGGGCGACCGCATCGTCGAGATCGGTGCGATTGAACTGATTGGTCATGTTCCGACAGGGCGGACCTATCACCAATATATCAATCCCCAACGGTCCATGCCTGCCGAAGCATTTGGCGTGCACGGGATCGGCCCCGACCTGTTAGAGCCGCCACAGGAGCCAAAGCCCGGTCAGGAAACCCTGCGTGACAAGCCCCTATTCAAGGATATTGCACAAAATTTCATTGATTTCATTGGCGATGCCCGCCTGATCATTCACAATGCGGCGTTCGATATGAAGTTCTTGAACGCCGAACTTGGTTGGCTGAACCGTCAGCTTTTGCCGATGGATCAGGCACTGGATACGCTGGCTATTGCACGGCGGAAATTTCCGGGCTCGCCTGCATCGCTGGATGCGCTGTGCCGGCGGTTCGCAATCGACAATTCATCGCGCACACTGCACGGCGCGCTTCTGGATAGTGAAATTCTGGCAGAGGTTTATCTGGAACTGATCGGTGGGCGGCAGCCTGATTTTGCGCTTTCCACCAATACCGGGTCGCGATCCGGGGACAACAAGAAAGACGATTGGCGGCCGATGCCAAGACCGCAAAAGCTCGACTCTCGCATCACCAAAGAAGAAGCAGCCGCCCATGCTGTCTTTATCGACAGTCTGGGCGACGGCGCGTTGTGGAAAAGAATGGGCTGAATTAATTGACCTTGGCTTTTTCCGCCTCGGCCCTGCGGGCCAGCTCGGTGCGATAAAGCGAAATAAAATCAATCGTTTCAAGGTTCAGCGCGGGGAAACCGCCATCGCGGGTCACATCGCTGACGATCCGGCGCAGGAACGGGAACGTAATGCGCGGGCATTCGATCAGCAGATAGGGGTGCATCTGTTCGTCCGGCACGCCCTCGACCTGAAACACACCGGCATATTCGATTTCCAGAACGAACAGTGGTTCGCCCTTTTCCTTGGTCTTGCTGGTGATGTTCAGCTTTGTAATCACCTCGTACTGGTTTTCCGCCGAACGCTTGCGCGCATCAAGGTTTACCTGCACCTGAATTTCAGGTTGCGCATCGCCCGTCACGCCCTTTTGTGCAAGGATGTTTTCAAACGACATATCGCGGATGTACTGGGCCAGCACGCGGCTTTTGACTTGGGTTTGTTCGGCGGGTGTCGCGCCGTTTTCTGGTGTCTCTGACATAGGAAACTACTCCGGTTGAATAAACTTGCGTGTTCCTAGCAGCCTATCATGCCGGCCTCAATGCTGCGTCCAGCCTGACGGGCGATGGGTAGGCTTTTTATCAGGCGTCACGTCCTCGAATTCGCCGTCGATCACACGGTCACGCGGCTGTCGCGGTGGCGGACCCGGCGATACGGTCGTGATTTTCATGCGTGACCTAAGCCACAGATAAGCCTTGCGCCTGACACCGGGCACCAACAGCGACAGACCCACAATATCTGTAAAGAACCCCGGCGTCAGCAAAAGCGCGCCGGCAAACAGGATCATCGCGCCATTGGCCAGCGGTTCTGTCGGGTCTTCCATCTCTGAAAACGACCGTTGCAGATTGGATAGTTCACGCAAGCCTTGTGTGCGCACCAGATAGGATCCGGCAATCGCAGTTGCGAGCACGATCAGCAGCGTCCACCATACCCCGATCACCCCGCCAACCTGAATAAACAGGGCGATTTCGATCATTGGAACGGCAATAAAAGCAAGAAGCAGCCACATGTGCGGAACCTTTCGTAACTTGTGCGGGGGTAAGGTGGACTTGGCCCCGACCGTGACCTACATAAGAAACGCATGGACAGGTTTCCATGCCATGACGTGAAAGAGGCCGAAATGAACTCTCCGATTATTCAGCTTTTGGTGCTTGCGGGCATTGCTGTGTTCCTGATTTTGCGCCTGCGTGGGGTGCTTGGCACACGCGAAGGTTTTGAAAAACCAGCCGTGACCCGCACAGGTTCTGAAAGGTCAGGCCAAAAGCCGGCGTTCGATGTCATCGAGGGTGGTCCGGATCTGGACATCACCGATAACGTCCCGGAAGATTCCGATGCGGCACGCGCCCTTGCAGCGATGAAACGTGTCGATCCTTCTTTCAATGTGACCGAATTCCTTGGTGGTGCACGCGGCGCCTATGAAATGATCCTGATGGCCTTTGAAAAGGGTGAACTCGACAGTGTCGTGCCCTTCATATCCGAGGATATTTACGAAGCCTTTGCAACCGTCGTGGATGACCGCCAGCGTCAAGGCCTCACGATCGAGGCGAATTTCATCGGTATCAGTGACATGACACTGACCGATGCCAGCTTTGACGAGGTCACCAAAGAGGCCGAAGTCACAGTGCGCTTTAAAAGTGAGCTGACATGGGTCGTGCGCAACAGTGAAGGTGAGATCATCGAAGGCAGCCCGAAAGAGATCAAGCGCCAGAAAGACACTTGGACCTTTGCGCGTGTAATGGATTCCGGCGACCCGAACTGGCGGCTTGTCGCAACGGACGCATGATCCGTGGACAGGCAGTGTGATGGCAGGGCCGACATATAAGCGCCTTCGATTTGATGACCTGAATGGTTGGGCGGCAGATGACCATTCTGCCGCCTTCGCTGTTTTCCGGGTGACTTCTCCGGATCTGACGCATCCTGCGGGGGCAGTCGCCGACCCCCGCAATTTCTTTGAAACGCATTTTGATCCCGTATTGGTGACCGATGGCGCTCCGATGTTGTTCACGGGATATTTCGAACCTGAATTGCAAGGCGCGCGCCAGCGCGGTGGTCCGTATCAACACCCTGTCTATGCCCTTCCGGATGATCTGAAGCCAGGTGCGGCCTATCTGACGCGCCGCCAGATCGAAGACGACATGACCCTGGCGGACAAGGGGCTTGAACTGGCTTGGCTGGCCGATCCTGTCGATGTGTTTTTCCTTCAGGTGCAGGGGTCAGGCCGCATCTGCTTGCCTGATGGGGATCTGATGCGCGTCGGTTTCGCGGGCAAGAACGGGCGTGATTATTCATCCGTCGGAAAGGCGTTGATCAAACGGGGGATATTCACGTCAGATCAGGTGTCTGCGACCGCCATCCGCAACTGGATCCGCCAAAACCCTGATGCCGGACGCGCCCTGTTGTGGGAAAACGCAAGTTACGTCTTTTTCCGTGAAGTGAGCGAGATCCCAGCCCACCTTGGCCCGCTGGGTGCGATGCAGCGCTCAATCACTGCCGGTCGCTCAATCGCGGTCGATCCCGCGTTTACTCCGCTGGGTGCGCCAGTCTGGGTTGAAAAACAAGGGGATGATCCCATCCACCGTCTGATGATTGCACAAGATACTGGGTCAGCCATCAAAGGTGCGCAGCGCGCTGATATTTTTTTCGGGACAGGTGATGTCGCAGGGCGCACCGCCGGCTCTGTCAAGGATGGTGGCCGCATGATCGTTCTTTTGCCCAAGGGGCAGGTCTGATGCGTCGGCCACGTCACCTGTCCCCCGAGGAACGCGCGCTGTGGGATCGTGTGGCAGAGCGTGCCATACCGCTGGACCCGAAACGCCCGGAAATGCCCAGTGAATCGCCCAAACCCAAACCAAAACCCCCGGTCCGCCGGTCAGACCCGATGCCCGATTTTCGCATTGGTCAATCCACCAATGCCGCCCGACCGCATGATATCTTGCCCAGCGTGACAGACCGCCTGTCGCGTGCGCCGGTCAACATGGATCACAAATCGTTTGGCAAGATGACCCGCGGCAAGCTGAAACCAGAGGCCCGGATCGACCTGCACGGTATGACCATGGCCGAGGCGCACCCCGAACTTGTCGCCTTTATCCTTGGGTCGCAATCGCTGGGGCGGCGGTTGGTGCTGGTCATCACTGGCAAGGGCAAGGACCGGGACGATGGCGGCCCGATCCCCATGCGCTATGGGGTCTTGCGCCATCAGGTGCCGCAATGGCTGGCTTTGCCGCCATTGAACCACGCGATCTTGCAGGTGACGCCCGCGCATCTGAAACATGGCGGGCATGGTGCCTATTACGTCTATCTACGCAGGCACCGCTAGCCGGTGTCCGGCCTTGCGCAGCGGGATGATCGCGACAAGCGATGCAAACAGGAATGATGCCGCATAGCCCAGCATCTGCTGTTCAAAACCGATCCCGATGTCGATCAGCCAGCCCGACAACCCCGGCCCGATGGCCGACCCCAGTACCATCACCGCCGCGACGGCTGCCTTGATCGACCCGATGTTGCGTGTGCCGTAATATTCCGCCCAGACCGCAGCGGGCAGCGTCGCCTGTCCGCCGCCTGCCAGACCCATCAGGATAACCCCTGCGGCAGACCATGCGACTGTTGGCGCATACCAATGCAAGGTGAACCCGACACAGAGCGGCAACAGATAGATCGGAAACAACCGCCCCGCCCCGAACCGGTCAATCGCCCAGCCATAAAGAAATGTGGCGGCCATGAATGTTGCTGTGCCAAGCGGGAATACCGCGACAAGACTCAGGTGATCCCAGCCCTTGATCGCGGCAAAATGCACCTGATGAAACCAGAACGCGGTGCCGAAAGCGGGAAAGAACATGATGGCCGGAACCAGCGCCCAGAACAGCGGATGGCGCAGCGCCTGTCTGCGGGTCCAATGTTTGCCATCCATACCTGTGGCATCGTTTTCATCGGTGCCTGATTGCGGGGTGCGTTCCAACCGCAGCAACCTGTGCAGCACGGGCATCATCAGCACCGCGAAAACCGCTGCCCCAATCCACAGCGTCTGCCATGGAACAAACCCTTTCAGCCACACCAGCGTCAGCGGCATCACCGCCTCGGCCAGCATGAATCCTAGCGACGCAATCGCAAGTGCGCGCCCCCGTGTCGCGATGAACCAGCGCGCCATGGCAACAATCGCCACATGGCTGGCCATGCCTTGTCCGAAGAACCGGAGCGCAAAAATTACCAGCGGCAGAACAGCGGCGTAAGGGTTAAACGCCATCGCCAGACAAGACACCGCCAGCAATCCGACAACCGCGATCCCAAGGGTGCGCACACGAAACCTGTCGACCAGACCGCCTGCAAACAGCATCGCGACAGCCGAGGCGCCGGTGCCCAGCATATAGATCAGCCCCCAATCGCCGTTCGACAACCCAAAGGCCGCACGAATATCCCCGCCGAACACGGCAATAAAGAACGTCTGGCCAAAGCTGGACAGCATTGTCAGCAACACACCGACCAACAGAAACGGGGCGTTTTCGCGGACAAACCGCAGGTATGAGGCGAAACCGGTCACCCGTCCTTTTTGATCCTGACATGCAGGATGTGAAAGGTCTAAATCACCGGCAACGGATCAAAGCACGTAGCGGCTGATATCTACCGACCGGGACAATGCGCCCAAATGCTTTTCGACAAAGTCTGCGTCGACCGCAATTTCGTCGCCGCCCTGGTCAGGCGCGTTGAACGACAGATCCTCGAACACGCGTTCCATCACTGTATAAAGCCTACGCGCACCGATGTTTTCCACCGCTTCATTCACTTCCGCCGCGATTTTGGCTAGTGCTGCAATACCGTCCTGGGTAAAGGTGACGGTGACATCTTCGGTTTTCATCAGGGCGGAATATTGCCGTGTCAGCGCGTTATCGGTTTCCGTCAGGATGCGCACGAAATCCTCCATCGTCAGGGCGCGCAGTTCCACCCGGATCGGCAGGCGGCCCTGCAATTCGGGCAGCAGGTCAGATGGTTTGGCCACATGAAACGCACCGGATGCGATGAACAGGATATGGTCGGTCTTTATCGGGCCATGTTTGGTGGAAACCGTCGTGCCTTCGATCAGGGGCAGCAGGTCGCGCTGAACGCCTTCGCGGGACACGTCGGCACCACGCGCATCGGCGCGGGCGCAGACCTTGTCGATCTCATCCAGAAAGACGATGCCGTTCTGCTCCACGGCTTCCATCGCGGCCTTGGTCACGGTTTCATCGTCCAGCAGCTTGTCCGCCTCGTCAGCGATCAGCGCCTCATAGCTATCAGCGACGGTCATCCGTTTCTTGACGGTCCGGCCACCCATTTTGCCAAACAGCTCTCCAAGGTTCATCATGCCGCCCATGCCACCGGGTTGACCGGGGACTTCAAAACCACCCAGCGGGTTTGACGTATCGGCCAGTTCCAGTTCGATCACGGTATCATCCAGATCACCCGCCTTCAGTTTCTTGCGAAACATCTCGCGTGTGGCCTCGCGTGCGTCGGTGCCGGCGACGGCAGTGATCACACGTTCTTCTGCGGCTTTCTGGGCGTTAGCCTTGACGTCCTCGCGCATGTGTTCGCGGGTGTCCAGGATCGCGGTATCGACCAGATCGCGAATGATCTGTTCCACATCGCGCCCGACATATCCGACTTCGGTGAACTTGGTTGCTTCAACCTTGATGAACGGCGCGCGGGCCAGTTTCGCCAGACGACGGGAAATCTCGGTTTTGCCGACGCCGGTGGGCCCTATCATCAGGATGTTCTTTGGATACACCTCATCGCGCAGATCATCGCCCAGCTGTTTGCGCCGCCAGCGGTTGCGCAGGGCCACGGCGACGGCGCGCTTGGCCTCTTTCTGGCCGATGATGAACCGGTCCAGTTCAGATACGATTTCACGGGGGGTCAGGTCTGTCATGTCAGTCCTTAATTATGGGTAGGAGGAAGCCGGTGCAGGGGGATGATCCCCGGCATCAGGCGCAGAATGCGGGCCCGGATACGTTCCCAGAACGCACCCAGCAAAAGCAGGACAATGCCAAGGATCAGCACGGTCAGCGCGGCACCGTCGCCATCCATTACGGTGGCGGCAAGGGTCACGATGTAACCGATTGCGGCGATCAGAAATGAACGCCGGTCAATGACAATGGCAATAAGGGCGAAAAAGGCAAGAAAACCCAGCAAAACGACATCAGCCACAAAGGCATCGGTATCGAGCAGGGTCAGTGCAACGGTATTGACCAACGCAGGGGCCGCGACCACGTGCAACCAAAAGCCATTGGCGCTGCGCCGGGTCACGCGGTGCGGGTCGCTCATGTCGAAAACCATCGCAACGGCAAACACCGCCAACCCCAGCGCCAGCGTGATAAAGGCAAAAGGCCCGCCCGCTGACAGCAGAAACAGGTCGCTGAAACTTTCAATCCGCCCAACCCGGCTGGCGGCAAAGACAATGGCAACGGCAAACAGGCCCACGGCAATCATCGCCATGGCAAAGGGCACGCGGAACCGCCACCAATAAACCGCCAGCGTGACGGTCGCCAGAAACAGGGGCAGAGGCAAGCTGCTGAAATCGTTTTGCGCAACCATGAAGGGTTGCATCATGCCCGATATGAACCCGAACGCCGCATTACCGGCGAACATTACAGATAGCGCAATCGCCGGGGCCACCATCCGACGTCTGCGGATGAAATATTCCGATAAAAGCCACAGCATGGCGCCGCCGGCCGCAGCGATCATCGCCGCGTATCGGGTTACATCGACAATCTGGTCACCGAAAGCCAGCGATGTCACACCCGACCAGCCAAACGCGAGAATGATCAGGCCTATGACGATGAAAATCTCGTTAAAGCCTTTGAACAGTTCAAAAGGTTCATCACCGACCGTCAGGTTTTCGCGCGCGTCCCGCCGACGATCGGCAAGGGAAACAAGGCCGGCGGCCTGTTTTTCGTTCAGCAATCCGCTGCTGATCGCAGCCCGAAGATCGTCGCGTTCGATCATCCGATGCTTTCCACCGTCAAGTTGCCGTTTGTATAGACACAGATATCCGCGGCAATCGCCATCGCACGGCGGGCGATCTCCTCGGCTGACAGGTCGGTGCTCATCAGCGCGCGCCCGGCGGCAAGGGCATAGTTCCCACCCGATCCAATGGCGGCGATGTCATGTTCGGGTTCCAAAACATCACCCGCGCCGGTGATCACGAACAATTCCTTGCCATCGCTGACGATCAGGAATGCCTCCAGCTTTTGAAGATACTTGTCTGTGCGCCAGTCCTTGGCAAGTTCGACACTCGCCCGGGCCAATTGCCCCGGTGTTGCCTCCAGCTTTTTTTCAAGGCGTTCCAACAGGGTGAATGCATCGGCGGTCGATCCGGCGAAACCGGCGATCACATCCTGCCCGCCGGGGGAAAGGCGGCGGACCTTGCGGGCGGTGCCCTTGATCACGGTCTGGCCCAGACTGACCTGCCCGTCACCGGCGATGACCACCTTGCCACCCTTGCGCACACCAATGATCGTGGTGCCATGCCAGCCGGGGAATTGTTCACTTGCCATTGTCCGCTCCTGTTCGTTCGGTCTTATATGGCGGGCAAGGCGCGGGCAAACAACCCCGACAGCTTGTTCACGGAACGCTGTGCCGCTAGCGTCTGCACCATGAGCGAAGAAAACACAGTCACCTTCTATTTGCATGACAATCTGCGTCAGCAAGCAATGGCGGGGCGTCACAATTTCATGTTGAAACTTTCCGAGGTGCTGACAAGCGCGGGTATGACCGTGGCCTTTGACGATGACACCGACGCAGCGCGCCTACGTGCCATTGCACGGCCCGGACGCAGCCTGCATCTGATGGAAAACCCCGCCACCGCGCGGGGCCTGACATTGCGGCGGACATATCTTTACCCGTTTTGGCATATCGAAAGGCAAGGCAAACGCTGGGATTGGCCCGTTGCGCATGCGCAATTCAGTCCCTGCGCACAGAATCCGACCAAGGCTGCAGATTTCTATCGGTTCTGGCAAAACCGCCTTTTTGATGAAGGTCCTGCACAGGCTACACGGGACGGGTTTGTTTATGTGCCCCTGCAAGGGCACCTGACAACCTGCCGGTCGTTCCAGTTTTGTAGCCCGATCGACATGGTGCAGGCGGTCCTGGATCACGATCCAGGTCGCAAGGTGATCGTCACGCTGCATCCATCAGAGGATTACAGCCCTCTGGAACAAGATGCGCTGAATGCGCTGATGCACGACCATAGTCGGCTTGATGTGCGCAGCGGTGGAATGGAACGGTATCTAAGAAACTGCGATTATGTCGTTACCCAGAATTCAGGCGCTGGGTTCATGGGATATTTCTTTGGCAAACCATTGGTCCTGTTCGGCAAGACTGATTTTCATCATATTGCGCTGAATGTCGGTGACATCGGGTTGGCAGAGGCGTTTGCGCGGGTTGACCGGCACGAACCCGACTATGCGGCCTATCTGTATTGGTTTCTGCAGAAACGGTCGATCAATGCTGGACGACCCGAGGTTTTGCAAAAGATCCGCACAGTGCTGCGCGGCCACGGCTGGCCTGTCTGAGACAAAAAAGGCGCCCCGGTGGGACGCCTGTTTTCGAAAACGACAGAACGCTTAGATCGATTCTTTGATCCAGCCTTCCAATGCGGCCTTGGGGGCGGCACCGGTTTTGTTCGATACGACCTGGCCGTCCTTGAAAAGGAACATCGCGGGGATGCCGCGCACGCCAAGCTGGGCAGGGGAATTGGGGTTTTCGTCCACGTTCACTTTGACGATCTTGACCTTGCCCGCCATCTCGTTGGAGATTTCTTCCAAAGCGGGGCCGATCATCCGGCAGGGTCCGCACCATTCGGCCCAGAAATCCACGACCACGGGAATGTCAGACTGGCGCACTTCGGCGTCAAAAGTTGCATCTGTTACGGCTACGGTTGCCATCGGCCTACTCCTTGGCGAAAATTAACATTCTTTCTAGGTAGGCACCCGGCTGGGGATGGTCAAGCCGGGGATACAAGCACCAACGTATCGTGAAGCAAATCCGCGCCCAGCGGCATGAGCACTGCAGTTTGTGTCCACAGGATCGCGACTTTGACGTCGTGGTCCGGGAAAATCTGGCCCAAAGCATGGTGATAGACCGCCATTTGCCGCAGCAGCCCGTCGGGCGTCTGTGCCGCTGTTTCGGGCACGACCGTATTCGATTTGTAATCAACCGCCAGCACATGATCGGGCATGACCAGTAGTCGGTCGATGGCACCGTGTATGCGGCCAATGCCGGGAATATCCGCTGTCACATCCACCTCTGTCAGCGCATTCCCGTCCCAAAGATGGGCCAATGCGGGTGTGTCCAGCAGGCCGATTACTTGCGATACCAGCGCGGGATCCTGCCGTTCGATCAGGCGCAAGCCCAGCGCCATCCGTTCGGTTGGCGCGACAAGCGGCAGATGTTCCAACAACCGGTGGATCAGCGTCCCGCGTTCCATCGCGTCTTCGTCAGCGGCACCGGGATCACCCGGCAGCGTCTTGGCGCCCGGCAGATCAGAGGGTGCGCGGGTTGTGATCCGTGTAACGGCAGGCAGCATGCCAAAGACAGGCAGGGTGACTTGTGGCGTCGGATCGGGTTCAGACGTGGCGAACGCGCCTGCGTCCCATTCAAGATGTGATACGCGTCTGATTGCCAGATCGCCCGCCGTTGCATCATAATCGCCGCGCTGGGCCATACCGCTGGCCACGATATTGTACCAACTGTCATCGGCTTTGCCCACATCGCCCGCGGCACCCACAATCAGCCATTTTTCAGCGCGCGTCATCGCGACATATAACAGGCGCAGCCGCTCTCGCGCCTGTTTGGCGATGACCGCGTCGCGCAGGGCCGCCACGGTGGGTGGGCTTTCCCTTGCGGGTGTTTTCCAGACCAGATGTTCGTCAGCTGGCAGCAGTTCGGATTTTATCTGTATATCCCGTTTTGCCGTGTCGGGCAGAATGACAATCGGCGCCTCCAGCCCCTTGGCGCCGTGCACGGTCATCACGCGGATTTGGTCGCCCTGGCTGTCCATCTGGCGCTTGACTTGCAGATCGTCGGTTTCCATCCAGATAAGGAACCCCGTCAGGCTGGGCACGCCGGTGCTTTCATAAGATAGCGCCTGCGACAGCAAGGCGTCGATACCATCCTCGGCCTCTGGCCCCAGACGCGCCAGCAGTTTGCGCCGTCCGTCATGGCGGGTCAGAATGCGTTCGATCAGGTCATAGGGGCGCAGAAAGTCCGCCTCGCGTCTCAGATCGTTCAGTATCGTCAGCGTTTCGGGGTAATCCCCATTGCGTAGCGCGGGCCACAGATGGCCCTTTTCCAGACGATGATGCGCCAGCGTGAACAGATCCTGTTCCGACCAGTCGAACAGCGGCGACCGCAGGGTGGCGGCCAGTGACAGGTCATCCTCTGGCAAGGCCAGAAAACTCAGCAGCGCGGCCAGATCCTTGACCGCCAGTTCGGCCCCGACGCGCAAACGGTCCGCCCCCGCGATTTTCAGTTTGGCGGCTTTGCAGGCGCGGATGATCTCTGCGAACAGATCTGACCGGCGCTGCACAAGGATCAGAAAATCGCCCTCTGTGATCGGGCGGCGGCGGAAATCGCCGGTGTTCTCGATTTCCTCTGGGATTGTGTCCTGTGCGATCATCCGCTTGATCTGGTCGGCAACTTGGGCGGCCATCAGCACGGTGTGATCCATTTCGCCGGGCTGATCGACAGGATCCCACCAATTGCGGTCGTCAGCCTTGTCGGCCTTTGCGATCACCGGCCACAGATCGACGCGGCCGGGCATGTTTTCCTTGAACGCGATATGGTTCAGGTCATCATCCATTCCGGTGGCGCGGTCCTCGCTAAAGGTTGCGTCTACTACCGACAGGATTGCCTGGGATGATCGGAACGAATGGTCCAATGATGTGATCGCAAATGGCTTTTGCACAGCATGGTGCGCATCCTTGAACAGTGTTCTCATCTGGTCAAAGGCGTCAGGGTCGGCGCCCTGGAACGAATAGATCGACTGCTTCTTGTCGCCCACGACGAAAACCGTGCGTTCGCGATCTGGCCGCGCGCCGACCCCGGCGGCAAATTCCTGCGTCAGCCGTTCGATCACCGCCCATTGGGTCGGGCTGGTGTCCTGGGCTTCGTCCACCAGCACATGATCAATCCCGCCGTCCAGCCGGAACAAGACCCATTGCGCGACGCTTGGGTCGGTCAAAAGGGCGCGTGCCTTGCGGATCAGATCATCGAAATCCAGCGCACCCATTGCCAGCTTGCGCGCCTCGTAGGCAGGCACGAACGCACGGCCAAAGCGATAGATCGCAACCGTGCGTTCCAACGCATCCATCGCCCATAAATGCGCCTTGGCGGTGGCAACCCTGTCCATCCAGTCGTGAACGGCATCGGCGACGGGGGCCAGTGCCTCGACCGCCTTGCCGTGGTTGCTTTGCGGGAAATTGACCGACTTGGAATTGCAGGTGCCTGCATACAGGAAAAGCGAAAAAAGTGTCTCTAACCCGCCCCAATCAGGTCTTTCGTAATTCAAACCTTTCAGCTGTGCCGCGAAATTCTGATAGGTCTTTGACTGACCAGCAAAGCATTCCGCGACTTCGGCGGCGATGGCGCTTTCATCCCCGCCAAAGGCCATGGCAAGCGCATCTTCGCGTCGCGATCCGGGCGACAGGTCAAGTGCTTTCCTAAGGTCTGCTTCATCTGCATCCTGCGCAAAATAATCCCGTTTGCCCGCCACCTCGGCTGTCAGCTTCGCCAGATCATCGCCAGTGAAAAACGCCAGCACGTCATGCACCGTCTGCGCATCACTGCCGGTCACCAGATCGTCCATCACTTCGGCGCGCAGCAGTTCCGCATCGCGATCTTCCATTTCGCGAAATTGTGGGCTGACCCCGGCCTCGAGCGGAAAGCGGCGCAGGATCCCGGCACAGAATGAATGGATCGTCTGGATTTTCAGGCCACCCGGCGTTTCGATCGCGCGGGCAAACAGCGTGCGCGCCGCGCGCAATTGATCGGCATCGATCACACGGTCAACGCCCAGCGTGCGCAGGTCATCGCGCAAGGCGTCATCGGCCATCATCGCCCATGCGCCCAACCGCTTGAACAGGCGGTTCTGCATTTCGGCTGCGGCCGCCTTGGTATAGGTCAGACACAGGATGTTCTGCGGGTCCACGCTGTCCAGCAACAGACGCGCGACCCGGTCAGTCAGCACGCGAGTCTTGCCCGACCCGGCATTGGCCGACAGCCACGTGGAATTGCCCGGGTCGGCGGCATCGACCTGCCTTTGGGTGGCAGCATCGCGCATCATGTCAGCACCTCTGGATGCGGGGCATCGCTTATATCCCATTCGCCAAAGCGCGACAGGTGATCGTAATCGCTGCGGTCGCTCTTGGAGAACAGCGCCATGCGGGCGGTATAGCCCCGGTCGATCCTTTGCCAGTTTGTCAGCAACGTGGTGAAATCGGCCCAGACCTGATCGGGGGGTTGTTTATTCAGCGGTGCGGCGGCAGTTTTCATTGCGGGATTGATCCCAAGGAAATACGCTGCCTGCACGGGAACCTTGCCAAGTTTCTCAAACGCGCCGCGCTCCACCATCGCGGCCTCAAGCAGCAGTTGCTTGTCGAATTTTTCCTGTTGTGGTGCGGTTGGGACCACGCCGGTCTTATAGTCATAGATCAGTGCGGGACCGTCCGGCGTCACATCGATCCGGTCGGCCTTGCAGGTCAGGGTAATGCCAACCTGTGGCACGTTGATTTTCCCCCAAAGCTCGACTTTGCGGGTATCGGCCAGGGCCTGCCGCGCGATCTCTTCGATCAGAAAGATATCGGCGGACCGCACCATGCGCGCCAGCCATTGCGCGCGGATTGTCGGCCATGGGCACTGTGCGGCAAATTCCTGTTCGGCAATCTGCATCAGGGCGGCACGGTCAGCCGGTGCGTGGCCTTCTGCAATGAACCGTTCCAATATCTTATGCACGATGATCCCGCGCAGCGGCGCATCGGCAGTGGGCAGCAGCGGGTCCAGTTTGTTCAGGCGCAGCACCTTGCGGGCATAGATGGCAAATGGGTCGCGGATCAGGGTTTTGACCTGCGTCACCGATATTTCCGTCGGGCGCGCTGCGACAGGCGGGCAGGGTGCGGGGCGTCTGGCCGGGTCGGTCCGGCCCGTCGGGCCCGAGAGCCCAGCCGCCATGGCAGCCCAGTGATCACCCCGCGCCTGCATCGCACGCAGCGCGGCAGGCCCGTTCTGATCAGGCAAACCGTTTAGCAGGTTTGTCAGCCGGTTCACCCAGCGCGACGGCACGGTTTCAGCGTCCGATGACCGCTTTGCGCGGGAGATCCAAACCTCCTGCCCTGCCATCGCCTGTTGATAATCATGCGCTGACAGGCCGATCCGGCGTTCCGGCAACAACAGCCCTGCGGCCTTGCGCATGGTCCGGTTCAGCCATGGGTCGGGGGGTGGTGCCTCGGGCCATGTGCCGTCGTTCATCCCGCCCAGAATTGTCAGGTCCACGCCATGCACGCGCGCTTCCAGCGTGCCCCAGATCAGGATGCCAGGGTGGCCCTTGTCGCGGTCGCGCACGACCCCTTCGGCAATGACGGCCCCGAACAGCGCTGCATAGTCGCGCGGGGTCATGATGCCACCGGCGTCGGCGTTCTGGATCAGCGTATCGCATATGCGGCGCGCCTCGCGTCCTGCGGCCTCTTGCCAAAGCGCGCCGCTATCGTCCCCGTTTGGCCCTTTGGCAAAGGCCTCTGCCAATGCCAGATGCCGGGTTACATGTTCCGGCAACGGCAGATCAGACGCAGCATCAACCAAAGCGACCAAGTTTGCCAGCCACGTAACCCAGGCCTGCCGGTAAGGCTGGTCGCCCGCCCATTTCGCCAGCGTTTGCGCGGTGGGAAAGGGTGGCCCCCAGCGCCGTAGATGCAGTTCCAGCTCTCGTGTGTGCAGCAGATGAGGCCCGCGTTTCGACCCGCCGGAATGACATAGCGGATGTTTCAGCAAGCTCAGCAACGCAGCCCCCGTCAGTGGTTTGCCGAACAGGTCTGCAACATGGCGCAAGAACCGCCCCGGCGGTGACAGGGCCAGTGGCAGGCCCGCGCTGTCATCGGGTGTAATATCCCAGCGATCCAGCGCGGCCGTCACCTGCCGGGTCAGCATCCGGTCGGAAGAGATCAGCGCGGCGGTTGTGCCGTCCTGCGCCGCCTGGCGGAGGCGCAGGGCAATCGTTTCGGCCTCTGCCCGCGGCGATGCCGCCTCGAGCAGCGTCAGCCCTTCTGTCGCGGCGATCATGCAGCCAAGTTCCGGCCCTTCTGTCAGCCACTGGTTTGTCACTGGCGCGGGACGCAGTGACAGCGATACAAGGCGGTTTCGCGCGGGGCGCACAGGCGCAATGTCCGACCACGGCGCGACGTCACTTGGCCTAAAGCCGATCAGGTCCATTAGATGGCGAAAGCGGTATTGCGGGTGATCCTCGGCGGTCAGGGCATCATCCATGCTCTGCCACACAGCATCGGGAAGATCGTTATCGAACCCCGGTAACACGATGGCCCCTTGCGGCAGACGCGCCACCGCTTGCATGAATAACGCGGTCGCACCACGCGATCCGGTGGACCCGGCAATAATGATGGGGTGTTGCGGCGGGTCATCGGCCCAGCGTTCGGCAAGCGCTGTGATGATCAGGCGCTGGCGCGCTTCCTTGTCGGGCGCTTCGGGTGTGTCGCCAAAGAACGGGGCGATGATCTTCAAGAAGCGCAACGCCCTGTCCCAATGGCCTGACTGGTCGGTCACATCAAGACCGGCAATCGTATCGGGGCTGACCCCCTCGCCCTGCAATTCGTCCATCAGTTTTGCCAGACTGTCGGACAGATCATAAAGTGCCGTGCGCGGCGCAAGGTCGGGTTCCTGTTCCAGCAACTTGGCCACGAATTGCGCCAGTTCCAGCCGCCGCCGCAGGGGCGACACCGGGGGCGGCATGTCTGCCAGTGGGTCCATCGCCAGATCGGTGATCAGCCGGATACGCGGCAACAGGCGCGGCGGGCCTGCATCGAATACATCGCGAATGCGGCGCTGCATTCTTGTGGTGTTCACATAAACCTCGACTTGTGCCCAATTGGCGGGGGTCATGCCTGTGCTGCGGGCCTCCAGCCCGCGCACCAGCCCCAGGGCAAAGTCCACGCCGGGGGGCGTGCCAAAGATGCGGGGGCTGGCGCTGGGGTCAAACATGCAACATTGCCTCTGCCAGGGGGATGCTTTCGGGTTGGCCGACGTCGCACCACTGGCCATCATAGACAACGCCATATAGCGCGCCGCGTGTCGCCATCTGATCCCAGACAACGTTCATCGAAAAAACCTCTGCTGCGATCCCGCCAATGGTGTCGGTGCGGATCATCTGCAAGCCGGTATAAATATGCGCGGGTGCGCGTGTGAGGCGCCCAGCACTGTCTACCGTAAAATCACCCTTGCCCTTGTGCCCGGTGACCTGCGCGGTGGGAACCAGCAACAACAGCGCCTCCATCCCCTCGCGCCACGCGCCGCGCAGCTGGGTGACGGGATTGGGGCCGCGCCAGATCGCATCGGTATTCATCGTGATCACGGGATTTCCGGGCAGCAAAGGCATCGCATGGCGTAATCCGCCACCGGTTTCGCGCAGCAGGTCGGTTTCGTCGGAAATGGTGATATCGCGCCCGGCCAGATGGGTGCGCAGCATGTCGGCCTTGTAATGCGCATTCACCACAAGCGGGCCGATACCAGTCGTCAGGTCCAGCGCATGGTCGATCAATGCACGGCCGGCCACGGGAACCAACGCCTTTGGCCGGTCATGGGTCAGTTCGCCCATGCGTGTGCCCAGCCCGGCTGCGAATAACAGGACCGGTGTGGTCATGCGCGCAGGCTTTGCAGGTGGCGGGCATCTGGTGCGGGCAGGCAATCCAGTGTCGCTGCACGCAGTCGGCCGAGGGCTGGATGGGCCAGATCTCGCAGCAGATTTTCCCAGACGCGGGGGATAAGGTCGATATATTGCGGCTTGCCGCGCGTATTGGCCAAGCGGGCGAACACCCCCAAAATGCGCAGATTGCGCTGGGCGCCAAGGCAAGCAAGTTGCGCGCGAAACGCGGGGCCAGCGCCAGTTGCCTGCATGAAATACTCTGTCATTCGTTCGGCCAGCCCCGCATCAACATCGCGTCGCGCATCCCGCAGCAACGATGCCAGATCGTAACCCGCCGGCGCTATGAACGCATCCTGAAAATCCAACAAGCCGACGCGCGCAGTCCCGCCCCGATCAGGCCGCCAGATCAGGTTTTCTGCATGAAAATCGCGCAGCGCCAGCGTATCGGCATGCGGCGCATGAGCCTCGAAATGTGTACGGAGTTCTGCGATCAGATCAGCGACCGTTGCCCGGGCATAAAATTCGCCGGTGATGGCAACCATGTCGCCCGCGACCTGCGGGGTCATCCGGGGCAGGCTTTGATCGGCGACTTGTCCGTGCAGTTGCGCCAGCACATCGACCGCCGCTGTATAAAGCGTGCCAGAATCGTCCGGATGCCGCGCCAACCAGCGGGCAAATACGTCTGTCCCCAGATCAGACAGCACCATGATCCCGTTGTCGGCGTCATGCGTCAAAACCTGCGGCGGGCATAGCCCGACCGACGCCAGCCAGTCGGCCATCCGTGCAAACGGTCGTGTGTCTTCGCCGTTATCAGGTGGGGCGTCCATCAGGATGACGCTGTGCGTATCCTGGGACAGCCGCAGATATCGGCGTGCGGATGCATCGCCCGCCAACGGCATGCGCTGCCAGCCAGCCCAGACAGAGGTTGCAATAAATCTGTCGATCAGCAGGGCGCGCTCAGTCATTCAAATCGCCAAGGCGCGCACGCCATCTTTGGGGCGCATCGACAACAACACTATGGCCTTCGTCACGGGCGGCAAAGTGCAGGCGCAACGCATCGGGCGGTGCGGCATCGCCCAGCCGGTCGGGCCATTCGATCAGGCAGATCGCATCGGCAAAAGCGTCGTCCAACCCCAACTCGAAAACCTCTTCAGGGTGGGTCAGCCGATACAGGTCGCAATGCCAGATATCGCCGTGCGGATCCTCGTAGGTTTGCACGAGCGTGAAGGTCGGGGATGGCACATCTTCCATTCGGCCAAGACGCGCACGGATCAGCGCGCGGCAAAAGGCCGATTTTCCGGCACCGATCGGTCCGTCCAGCAGGATCACATCCCCTCGCCGCAAGCGCGGTGCAATCCGGCCGGCCAGTTCAACGGTATCGGATTCCTGTGGAAGTGACAGATGAATAGGATGAGAGAACATAGTGCCGAGACTATGGGCTTATGGTCGGCCTGCAAGCTGAAATCAGCGTTTGCCCGCAAGCAAAGCATGATCCGGGGCAGATAGTTTCTGGATCACTGGTTTGCGCGGCGGCGCAATCGAAAACCGCACCATCGTCATCCCGCCGGAAATAGGGTTGGCATGGCAGCGCAGGTGCCGCCCGTCATCAAGGGTCACACGATCGCACCATGGTTTGCGCGGGCCAAGGATATGCACGAACCGGCGCAATTCAGCCCAGACAGCGGATGGCGCACATTGGGATTGCCAGCCTTGAATGGCCGTCTGCAAATCAAAGGGTGTGATCCCGGTGTCATCCACCGCACCCCAAAGTGTCGCATAGGCAGCATTCGACATCACAAGCGTGCCCGCACTGGAGAAAACGGCAATCGCGTCGGGCAGCGCGTCAAGCACCGCCTGACCGGTTTCAATATCCGTCCGAAACCTGCGGGTCAGTGACATTTCGGCGCTGATGTCTTCAAACAGAAATGCAAAAGCACCGTCAGGATGCGGCCGCCCGGTGACGCGATAGGTCTGTCCTTCGGGCAAATTCCAGATTTCGGTATAGCGGCCGTCCTTTGCCGCCACCTCAAGGGCGGTAAAATGGTCACGCCATGTGGTATAGTTTTTCGGCTCGGGCAGCATCCGGGTTTCGCGCAGCCGGTCCAGAACCGCATCCAGCGTGGGTCGGCAACTGAGAAACTCAACGGGCAGGTTGGTCATGTCCAGCAGCGCAGGATTGAACATGGTCAATTCGCGACGTTTGTTGAAGATGGCCAGGCCAATCGACAGGTCTGCGAAAGTCTTGCTAAGCGTCTGGACGAAATGGCGGCGTTCATGGTCGGCGCGCACCACAGCATTTGCGTCGGTTGCGAAATGTAAAAATCCGTCGCCCCGTTTCACACTGGTCACATCAAACCACTGCTCGGCCTGTTTTTCAGCCAGCGTTACGGACAGTCGCCGCAACGTGCTGTCACGCGACGCCATGGTGGCGTGCAGATCGGGAAACAGCGGCTTATCCGGCCAGCTGCGCCTGTCGGAATCCTCGTTCGAGGGCTGAACATCATTGTGGAAAGACAGATAAGCTTGGTTTGCCCAAATCAGCCTGCCATCGCTGTCTTCATGCCAGATCAGCTGAGGGGTGTGACGGGTCATGTCGCGCAGCACCGCCAATTCCGACAGGCTGACATCGCGTTCGATCACATCGCTGGCGCTCAGGTCGTTGGGGTGTTTCTGCCCTTTTATGGCAAGACGCAGCATGCCATCGGTTTGCCGCGCTTCCAGCCAAAGCCGGTCCTGGCAGGGTCCGTCGATCCGCAGGGTATCTGGTATTTCCTGTTCCAGCTTTTCACGCAGCGCGGGAAAATGTGGCGCAAGAACATGCAAGGTCGCATCAAATTCGCCCATGTGATCGGCGTGTTCCGCGATCATCGCCTGCGCATCAACGGTTGCGTCAATCAGGATACGGTCATGGAACAGGAAAACCGGACCGGATGTGGGTTGACCGGCAAATGCCGCGCGCGGTTCCGGTTGGCGGTTAAAGAATTGCCGCGCGACCTGCAGAATCGCTGCGCCAGATGTAGCGATGGCTGCCGCCGCGATCAGATCCATCCATGTCATTGCTCCGCGCCCTTGGTCCTCGGTTAATCACAAGGCCACCTTGAAAGAGTAAAGTTAAAGTCGCGTTAAGATTGCCTCAGGCTGTGGGCCAGGCGTCAATCGGCATGTTCTGGCCCAGCGCACCACCTGGCGCATGGCCGGGATCGGGCAGGGCACTCCGCGCCCATGTTACCTGAACGATGGCCCCACCGGTTGCCTGCCCGGCCCATCCCGCATGACCATGTCTGCGGCTGTTGGCAAAGGTCAGGTTGGCGCCGGATCTTTCCAGCAGGGTCTTTGCAATGAACAGCCCCAACCCCATACCTTCGTATCCGGGGCGGCGTCCGCGATCCTCGGCAAAGCGGCGACGCCGCACATAGGGATCGCCGATGCGCCCGATAACCGACTGTGGAAACCCCTGCCCGTCGTCGGAAATACGCACGGTAATGTCATCCTTGGACCAGTTGATATCGACGTAAACTTCGGCCTGTGCGAAATCTACGGCGTTCTGAATCAGGTTGCGCAGGCCATGTATGATTTCAGGCCGACGCGGAATTGTCGGTTGGGTCAACGCGGCCCCGTCGTTGGGACCGATCCCAAAGATCACATGCTTTCCGCGGTTCATATGCGGTTCGGCGGCTTCGCGCACAACGGTTTCAAGTGGTGCGTGGCGCAGATGCAGATCATCCTTGCCCGCCCGCCCCATAGAGTGAAGGATATCCCGGCAGCGATCGGCCTGTTGGCGAATCAGGGCTGCGTCCTCCAGCAACTCGGGATGGTTTTCCAGTTCTTCCATCAGTTCGCTGCTGACCAGTTTGATCGTCGCCAGCGGTGTACCCAGTTCATGTGCGGCGGCGGCAACGACACCGCCGAGATCCGTCAGCTTCTGTTCGCGCGCCAGAGCGAGCTGCGTGGCCAGCAGCGCCTCGCCCATTGTGTGCATTTCAGTTGTGACCTGGCGGGCATAGATCGCCAGAAACACCACGCCGATGGTCAGCGCGACCCAGAACCCGAACTGGAACAGCCCGGGCAAAACCAGGGTGACCCCCATGGCACTGACGATGGGCAGGCTATACTGGCTGAGCAGGGTGATCAGGATGATCGCGGTAAGCCCTAGAAACAGCGTGCTGCGCAGGTGCAACACGGTTGCGGCAATGGTCACCGGTGCAAGCATCAGCATCGCAAACGGGTTGTTCAGCCCCCCGGTCAGGAACAAAAGCAGGCTCAGCTGGACAATATCGAACACCAGCCAAAGCGATGCCTCGCGTTCGGAAAGACGCTTGTTTTCAGGATAGACAAAGCTGGAAAACAAATTCGCAAGCAGCGATGCGCCGATGACCATGGCGGCAAAGCCGACTTCAATCTGCAACCCGTAAACCCTGACAGCCACAAGAATTGCCGCGGCCTGTCCGGCCGAGGCAAACCATCGCAGCATGACAAGGGTCCGCAGACGCACCCAGTTGCTGCGCTGTTGGTCCTGAAACATCTCGAATTCTGAAATCGACATCTGACTGCGGGATCCCATGAGGCAAGCTGGAACATTGATAAGCATCGGGGCATGCAGGATCAATGCGACCAAACCGCGAAGGAAGATGGGCATGGCCGGAAAAGTGACCATAACGACGGGCGTGGCCTTGCCTGGGCCTGTGGGCGTAACTTTTCTGTTGACGAAAATACGGATGCGCAGGTGGCGGCGGCCTCTCTGGCAAACGGGACGTTCCATTCCAAACAGGATAAGGACTTGGAATATTACCTGATGCAGCATTCAACCTTCACATGCCTGTCCCTGCCCGGCACAGGCTTTGTGGATGCATCGTGGACAGTTGACGGGCTTCATCGCGGGTCTATCTGTATCGCAACGACCACAAAGGACCGATGATGAACACCGAGGCACTGAACTTGGGCGATGATAACAGCCTGTTGCTTGTCGATGACGACGAGGCGTTTCTGCGTCGTCTTGCAAAGGCGATGGAAAAGCGCGGGTTTGCTGTTGAAATGGCGGATTCCGTTGCGGCAGGCACGGCGATTGCCACGGCCCGTCCCCCGGCCTATGCGGTTGTTGACCTGCGGCTGGAGGATGGCAACGGGTTGGATGTGGTTGAAAAACTGCGTGCCCAGCGACCAGAAAGCCGCGTTGTTGTGCTGACGGGTTACGGGGCGATTGCCACGGCGGTTGCGGCGGTCAAGATCGGGGCGGTCGATTATCTGGCGAAACCGGCGGACGCGACTGACGTGACAAATGCGCTGCTTGCGCGCAATGACGGCCTGCCACCACCCCCCGAAAACCCGATGAGCGCGGACCGCGTGCGGTGGGAGCATATCCAGAGGGTTTACGAGCTTTGCGACCGCAACGTGTCGGAAACGGCACGGCGGCTGTCGATGCACCGGCGCACGTTGCAAAGGATTTTGGCCAAACGCAGCCCGCGGTGACGTCGCGCAGGTTGGATCACGATCCGCCCTATGATCTGGCGGCCTGCAACAGCCAGCTTTTCAATGTCTTGACCCTGTCTGGCAAAACGCCGGGCGCATGAACGATGTAATACCCTGTGCGGTCCCGGGTTTCCTGCATCAGGGCAACCAGCCTGCCCGCTTTCAGGTCATCACTGACCAACGCACTTGCCACGACCGTGATCCCGGCACCGGCCCGGACAACTGATAGTAACATGGTCAGTGTCGCCAGTTCCCTGATCTGACAGCGCGCCGGGTCAAGCCCCGATGCCTCTGCCCACAGCCTTGGTTCGCGGTGAATTGTTTCGAATAGCCACGGCAGATCATACAGGTCGCTGAACTGTGTAACCTTGCGCCCCGCCAGCAGGCCAGGTGCCGCTACAACCGTATAATCGGCCGAAATCAGATGGGTTGCCTCGACGCCGGGCCAGTCGCCGTCGCCGTATCGAACCGCCATGTCAAACCCGTCGCGGCGCAGATCGACCACGTCGATGCTGGGCGTGATCGACAAATCAAAGCCTGGATGTTGCGTCCAGAAATCCGAAAACCGGGGCATCAGCCAGTTTTCAGCAAATGTGGGGGTCACTGAAATCGCCAGCGGTCGCGCCTCGGCGTCGTCACGGATGGCGCGCACCCCGGCGATGATCTGCCCAAATCCGTCTGTCAGCGTCGCAGCCAGCCGCGCCCCCGCATCGGTCAGCGCAACCCCGCGGCCTTCGCGCACCAACAGCGACGCGCCTAGCGATGCCTCGATTGCGCGGACATGCTGCGCGATGGCGGCATGGGTGACGTTCAGTTCCTGTGCGGCGGCGCTGAACGACCCGGCGCGCGCTGCCGCCTCGAACGCGCGCAACGCGGCAAGGGACGGAACATCACGCCAGTTCATATGATAGTTCAGCTAACATTATAAAATTCTTTCAGAGTCGCATTGCGCGCATACACAGCCTAGATGCCGCTTATCAACTCAGGAAAGGAAAAGCCATGCTTTCGCTACTTGCCAACACGATGTCCCTTGCAACCCGTCAGGATGGCTGGAGCGATCCCGATTATCGCAACCACCAGCGCACTGCCCGCAGCACTGCCCAGTATGAACGGGAAGAGGCCGAAAAACAGCACCAGTCCCATCGTAACCTTCGCATCCGTTAAAGTGGGTCTGCGCGTTTCAATCGATCGGGGCCGCTACGATCCGGCCTATGATGTTCAATCGTGCCGGATCGTTACAATGCATTCATCAAGCGCTGGTGCAGCGCTGTAAATTCGTCACGCACCTGGGCGGGCGGGCGCAAGCGGATGGTCAGACTGTCCACCAACGCCGTATCCTGTTTGCCGAAAAACCTGTCCGCCTCTGGCCGCGTAAACCCCGCAATCTGCACCGCCTCCAGCCATGCGGACAGCTTGTCGGCCTTTTTTATCTGGCGCTTGACCGTCGCGGGAATTTGCGCGGGCAAGCCAAAGCGAAGATGGATTGCAGCGGTCAGCCGATCATCCAGCGCGCTATACCCCGGACCCACAGCCGCCTTGACAGGGCTGATCATGTCGCCAATCACATATTCCGGCGCGTCATGCAGCAATGCGGCCAACTGCCATTTCACAGGTGCGTTGGGGTTCTGGCGGCTGAAAATCTCGGTCACCAGCAGCGAGTGTTCAGCCACCGAATAGGCAAAATCGCCCCGCGTCTGCCCGTTCCACCGCGCAACAAAGGCGAGTCCGTGCGCGATATCTGCGATTTCGATGTCCACAGGGGTCGGGTCCAGCAGGTCCAATCTGCGCCCTGAAAGCATCCTTTGCCATGCGCGTGGTTGTTTCATGCAGGGTCCGCCTTAATTCCTTTTTCAGACAACTGCATAATACGTGGCTTTGGATTGTGGCAACCCGACCGCGATGCTATGGGACCCACAACCTTTCTCAGGAGAAGAACAGCATGTCGCAAGACTATATTGTCAAGGATATCGCGCTGGCCGCTTATGGCCGCAAGGAACTGGATATCGCCGAGACCGAAATGCCCGGCCTGATGGCCCTGCGCGAGGAATATGGCGAGAAGAAACCGCTGGCCGGTGCGCGGATCGTCGGGTCGCTGCACATGACGATCCAGACCGCTGTGCTGATCGAGACACTGAACGCGCTTGGCGCAGATGTGCGCTGGGCGTCCTGCAACATCTTTTCGACGCAGGATCACGCGGCAGCAGCAATTGCCGAAGGCGGCACCCCTGTTTTCGCGATCAAGGGTCAAAGCCTTGAGGAACATTGGGACTATCTGGATCGGTCGTTCCAGTTCCCCGAAGGTGCGAACATGATCCTGGACGACGGCGGTGATGCGACGCTTTACGTTCTGCTGGGCGCGCGGGCCGAGGCGGGCGAGGAAATCATCCCTGTCCCCCAGTCCGAGGAAGAAGAGGCCATCAAGGCACAGATCAAGAAACGTATGGCACAATCCCCCGGCTGGTTCACCAAAACCCGCGACGCGATCAAAGGTGTGTCCGAGGAAACGACAACCGGCGTGCATCGTCTGTATGACCTGCATAAGAAAGGCCTGTTGCCTTTCCCCGCGATCAACGTGAACGACAGCGTGACCAAGTCGAAATTCGACAATAAATATGGCTGCAAGGAATCGCTGGTCGATGGCATTCGCCGCGCCACCGACACCATGATGGCCGGCAAGGTTGCTGTGGTTTGCGGTTACGGCGATGTCGGCAAGGGGTCGGCGGCCTCGCTTGCGGGTGCCGGTGCCCGCGTGAAAGTCACCGAAGTTGACCCGATCTGTGCGCTGCAAGCCGCGATGGACGGATTCGAGGTCGTATTGCTAGAGGATGTTCTGGACAGCGCTGACATTTTCATCACCACCACGGGCAACCGCGACGTCATCCGGATCGAGCATATGCGCGAGATGAAGGATATGGCGATCGTCGGCAACATCGGCCATTTTGACAATGAAATTCAGGTTGCGGCACTGAAGAACCACAAATGGACCAACATCAAGGAACAGGTGGACATGATCGAGATGCCCAACGGGCACCGTCTGATCCTGCTTTCCGAAGGGCGTCTGTTGAACCTTGGTAACGCCACCGGCCATCCGTCGTTTGTGATGTCGGCCAGCTTTACCAATCAGGTGTTGGCGCAAATCGAACTGTGGACCAAGGGCGAGGAATATGCCCCCGGTGTGTTCATCCTGCCGAAAGCTCTGGATGAAAAGGTCGCGCGCCTGCATCTGAAACGCATCGGCGTGAAACTAACCGAACTGCGCAAGGATCAGGCGGATTATATCGGCGTCACCGTCGAAGGGCCGTTCAAGCCCGACCACTACCGCTATTGACCCCCTGCAACCCCCACCATCGCGGTGGTGGGGGTTGTATGATCCGTGATCCGGTGCAGAATTTTGCTGTCTCCCCGAAAAAATTCTTAGCAATTGGCCAATGTGCCGTTAACCTCCGCCCCATGTTGCGCATTGCAGCGGTTTATTGAACAAAAACAACATCGGGGGACATTCTCATGGGTAAAAGAGACGATTTGATTGCGAAATACGCGGACGATCTGGCCAATAAATGCGGCATGACGGCTGACATGGACTTGCTGACCAAGGTCACAATCGGCTGCGGCCCTGCGATTTATGACGCGGATGCATCGACAGTCGCGGGCAGCCAACCGGCCGAGCTTGAGACCGTCAAGAACAACTTTCTGATCAAGAAACTGGGTCTCAAAGACGGGCCGGAACTGGATGCGGCGATCAAATCTGTGCTGGAAACCTATGGCCAGTCCGAACGGAATAAATATCGCGCGGTCATCTACTACATGCTGACCAAGCATTTCGGCAAAGAATCCATCTACGGCTAGGTCCACCCGCCAACCGAACGCCAACGCCCGCGACATCCGCGGGCGTTTTGCGTTTGGTTTGACTAAAATCTTACGTGCTTTGGATTTGCCGAACAGCAGTGAACTGCTGTATTCAATACACAGGATCAGGATGGTCCGGACCTGGATATTCAATGCGTGTGGTGGCTTGGGAGCACGCGGGGTGGAAGAGGGTTCGGCGTATGTCCGGCCCTCTTTTCCGTTTAAGTGCAGGGGTTCGTTTCGCCCATGTCGCAAATGATGCGCCATTCGTCATCTGTAACGGGCTGCACCGACAGGCGGGAATTATTCACCAGCACCATATCTTTCAGCCGTGGGTCCGCCTTGATCTGCTCCAGTGTCACAGGTTTGTTGAACGGGTGCACCGCCTTGATATCCACGCAGTCCCAGCGGGCGTCGTCTGTGGTGCTGTCGGGGTGCGCCTCGGCGCAGATTTCGACGATACCGACAATTTTCAGCCCGGTGCGCGAGTGATAGAAAAAGCCCCTTTCACCCATTTTCATCGCACGCATGTTATTGCGGGCCTGATAATTGCGCACACCGTCCCATTCTTCGCCCGCGTCACCCTTGGCGACCTGATCATCCCAACCCCAGACGTCCGGTTCGGATTTGAACAACCAGTGCGCCATCAGCCGATCACCTTTTTCCAAGCCTTCAAGGTGACATCACTGAACAATCCGGCCTTTGCATAAGGGTCGTTATCGGCCCAGGCCCGTGCGGCTGCCAGATCGTCGACCTCTAGCACGATCAGCGACCCGCACATCTGCCCGTCGGCATCCAGAACGGGCCCGGCCATTTCAACCACGTCGGTGTCGGCGATATACGCCAGATGCGCCTCGCGGTTATCCAGCCGCGTTTGCAGTGCGCCGGGTTTATCTTTTGTCATCAATGCAAAACGCATGTCATTCTTCCTTGAGTGGGCGAGACAGCAGCCTGTTCAGCGCCGTTATCACATCGGTTTGTCCGCTAGTCAGATCAGCAACCACTGTGCAAATCGGCAGGTCAATGTCCAGATCCTGCGCCAGCTGTCGAACGGCACGGGCGGTGGCCACGCCTTCGACGGTGGTGCCGACATCAAAGGTCTGGGCCTGACCCAGCGCCAGCCCATAGCGGTAATTGCGTGACTGTTCGGATGTGCAGGTCAACACCAGATCACCAAAGCCGGACAGCCCAGCCAGCGTTTCAGGATCGGCGCCGAGTGCGGCGGCAAGGCGCTGCATTTCGGGAAATCCACGGGTCATCAGCGCGGCGCGCGCGCTTTCGCCCAGCCCCGCGCCAATCGCCACACCGGATGCAATCGCCAGCACGTTTTTCAGTGCCCCGCCCAGTTCGGCCCCCACCGTATCGGTCGTGCGGTAAAGCCGCAGCGCCGTGGTGGACAGTGCTTTTTGCAGGATTTCCCCCGCTGCATCATCCGCGCAGGCAAGTGTAAGCGCCGTGGGCAGGCCCCGCGCGATATCAGCGGCAAAGCTGGGCCCGGTCAGGATCGCCGGGATCGCGCCGGGGATCATATCGCGGATCGTGCTGGCAGGGCCGGTCATGCGTTCCAGATCGATCCCCTTGCAACACGCCACCAGATACTTGCCCGAAAGTGCCGCGACATGTCCGGCAAGAAATGGTCGCAGCGTTTGTGCCGGAATTGATAGCAGGATAATGTCACAGGCAAGAACAGTCTCTAACTTGGCAGAAAACGTCATATTCTCTGGCAGGGCTATGTCCGGCAGTTTCGGGTTTTGCCGTGTGGTCTGGATGGCGGCCTGCGCATCGCCATCACGGCCCCAAAGCGCGATATCGTTGCCATCCAACGCGAGCGCCACACCTAGCCCCGTGCCAAAGGCACCACTGCCGATGATCCCGATTTTCACGCCTTTGCCCCCTTTTTTCCTGATCCCAGCATCGGGGCCGCGCGATCATCCAGCGGCCAGCGCGGTCGGGCAGACAAGGTCAGGTCATCCACCGTTCCTGCCTGCATCCGGGCCGCCCCGGCATAGGCGATCATGGCCGCATTATCGGTGCAAAGATGAAGGGGTGGTGCGAAAAAATCAGTCTCTAACCCGGCGCAAAGCGCGGTAAGGGAAGACCGCGCCGGTCCGTTCGCCGCCACCCCGCCTGCAATCGCAAAAGACCGCGTTGCAGGTGCCAGCAACAGGTATTCGGCCAGAGCGCGGCGTGTCTTTTCCGTCAGGATGTCAACCACTGCGGCCTGAAACCCCGCACTCAGGTCGGCTTGATCCTGATTGGTCAGCCCACCACGGTCAGCAATCACGCCGTCCCGTGCGCGCAGCATCGCGGTTTTCAGCCCCGAAAACGACATATCGCACCCCGGTTGGTTCAACAGGGGCCGCGGGAGCTTGAATCGGTTCGGGTCGCCCTGGGCTGCCGCCGCTTCAACTGCGGGGCCGCCCGGCTGGCGCAGGCCCAGGATGCGGGCGGTCTTGTCGAACGCCTCGCCCGGGGCATCGTCGATCGTGCCGCCGATCCGCCGATAGCTGTCATGCGCCTCGACGATCAGGAATTGGCAGTGCCCGCCTGATACCAACAGCATCAGATAGGGAAAGGGAATCTGGTCCGTCAGGCGCGGCGTCAACGCGTGCCCGGCGAGGTGGTTCACGCCGATCAATGGCAGACCTGCCGCCGCCGCCAGACCCTTGGCGCACATCACGCCGGACAGCACCCCACCAATCAGCCCCGGCCCCGCGGTGACAGCGATGGCATCAAGGTCGGCAAACCCGATGCCGGCCTCGGCCATGGCCTGTTCGACCGCATGGTCCAGTTTTTCGGCATGGGCGCGGGCCGCGATTTCGGGCACGACACCGCCAAAGTCGGCGTGCAACGCCGTCTGACCGTAAACCACCGACGACAGCACATCAGTGCCGCGCACCACGGCAGCGGCTGTGTCGTCGCAGCTGCTTTCGATGCCAAGGATGGTCAGGGTCTGTGTCATGGGTGTTCCGGTTGCGCGTTGATCGTATGCAGGTAACACTGGCTCTACACGCAAACAATGGTGTGACAATGACTCCGATCATGATCGTGACACGACCTGACCCGCAGGGGGCCGATTTCGCGGCAGCCATTCAGGCAGCGTGGGACGGACCGATCAGGATCATTCGGTCGCCGCTGTTGCAGATCGCCCCTCTCGCGGTCGCGGATGATCTGTCGGGGATCAGTGCGGCCATTTTCACATCTGTCAATGGTGTTGCACAGGCCAAGGCGTTGGGTCTGCCGCCTGGGATCGTGGCCTATTGCGTAGGAGAACAAACCGCAAATGCGGCGGCAAGCGTGGGGTTTGCGCCCGTCACCGGCCCCGGCGATGCCGCACAATTGATCGCTTTGATCCTTGCCCAGCGTCCTGCTGGCGTTTTGGCCCACATTCGGGGGCTTCACGCACGTGGAAATATTGCCGACGCATTGACCGATGCGGGCCTGCCGTGCCGCGATGTGATCGCCTATGATCAACACGCCAAACCACTGACGGATATCGCCCACAATGCGTTACAAGGGCAGAATCCTGTGGTGGTGCCCCTGTTTTCCGCCCGGACATGCACCATATTTCAACGCAGTGGGTCAGTTTCGGCACCGCTGCACGTGGTCGCGATCAGTCCGGCAGCTTTGCCAACCGATCTGCACGCTGTCACGACGACTGTTGCGTCAGCGCCGGACGGGCCTGCGATGATCCGCGCGACGCTGGATTGTCTGCGTGCGATCAAAGAAGGGGACCATGGCATCCCTCTGGCTTGAGGGTTGCCGCGTTGCGCGATACTGTAATTGAAACCCGCCTTTTTTAGCGGGTTGGTGCGCTAAAGGGGTAAAAAACGTGGCAAAACAAGCTGCCAAGGCTGACAAGACACCATCAAAAGCAACCAATGCACCGTCGGCGGGCCAAACAGCTGACGAATCGTCTGCGCCGCTGGTCGATCCCATCCCGCCCGAGGTTCACCTGATGACCAAGGCGGCATCAACGTCGACCTCAACCGTCGAACCGGCGACAACAACGCCGGTAAAACCGGCAGAGAAACCTGTAACACCAGAACCGGTAGAAACGTCCAAGGCCGACACGACCACACAACCGGCACGTCAGGGCGGGTTCATTCCTTTGGTGGTTGGCGGCTTGATTGCAGGTGTAATCGGGTTTGGTGTTGCCACGCTGACGACCCCGTCCAATGATGGTCCGCTGGCCGATCAAGTCGCCCGCCAAGGCGCCACGATTGCGGCGCTGGAACAGCAGATCGCCGCATTGGATGCAGCAGAACCCCCGACCGTGGACCTTTCAGGGATCGAAGAAACCCAGACTGCCCTAGGTGCTGAAATCGACAGGCTTGATACGGCCATTGCTGGGCTGCGCGAACAGATCGAGAATTTGCCGACTGTCTCTGCGGGCAATGCCGCCATCCCTGATACTGCCGCTTATCAGGCGGAATTGGATGCCCTGCGCAACCAGATGCAGGGACAACTGGCCACCATGGCTGAAACCGCACAAAGCCAACTTGAAACTGCCCGTGCCGAAGCCGCGATGATCGAGGAAAACGCGGCGGCTGCTGCGCGGCGGGCCGCCGGACGTGCGGCACTTGCCCGGATTCAGACCGGATTGGAAAGCGGCGCACCACTGGGCGCCGCGCTGGATGACCTGCAAGAGGCATTGGGCGAACCTGTGCCTGATGCCTTGTCTGCCGTCCGTGGTGGCGTGCCGACCTTGGCAAGCCTGCAAGAAACATTTCCCGACGTGGCCCGCGCCGCCCTTGCCACCGCCCGCAGCGAAGGCGTGGCAGGTGAAGAAAGCAGCGGGTTTGGGGCGTTTCTGCGCAATCAGCTTGATGTCCGCTCGGTCAGCCCGCGTGAAGGCACGACGGTTGATGCAATCCTGTCGCGCGCCGAGGCGGCTGTAAAATCAGGCCGTCTGTCCGATGCGCTGGCCGAGCTTGCCGCCCTACCCGATGTTGCCCGCGCAGAAATGTCCGAATGGCTTTCGCAGGCTGAAGCGCGGGCCAGTGCGGTGACTGCCGTCGATATGCTCGCGACTACCCTCAACGATAATTAAAAGGCGAAACCCATGCTCTGGTCCTTGATTAAAATCCTGGCTTTCGTCGCGGCCATCATCGCGCTGACCTACGGCGGCACGATCCTGATGGATCTTGACGGTGGATTGACGGTGAATACCGGCATTGATGAATTCACGCTGGAACCGATCGAGGTGGTGTTCGGGCTGGTTGCCTTTGTCGTTGCGGTCTGGCTGGGGCTGAAAATTCTGGCGTTTCTGGTTGCGGCGTTCAAATTTCTGAACGGCGACGAAACCGCGATTTCGCGTTATTTTGACCGCAACCGCGAACGCAAGGGATACGAGGCGCTGGCCGAGGGGATGATGGCACTTGCCTCGGGAGAGGGGCATCTGGCCATGACCAAGGCCGCACGCGCGGAAAAATATCTGCAACAGCCACGGCTGACAAACCTGTTGACCGCTCAGGCCGCAGAACTGACAGGTGACCGCCAAAAGGCTGAAGATACCTATAAAAAACTGCTTGAGGACAGCCAGACCCGATTTGTCGGGGTGCGCGGCATCATGAAACAAAAACTGGCCAGTGGCGACACAGACACAGCATTGAAGTTGGCGGAAAAGGCGTTTGCGCTGAAACCCAAGCATGAAGAGACGCAGGATGTGTTGCTGCGCCTGCAAGCAGAGAAATCCGACTGGGTCGGTGCGCGCAAGACACTGAATACCAAGCTGAAAACAGGTACGCTGCCGCGCGATGTCTACAAACGCCGCGACGCTGTTCTGGCCCTGTCAGAGGCGCGCGACATCATCGACGACGGCAAGACAATCGAAGCCCGCGAAGCCGCGATCGAGGCGAACCGCTTGTCACCCGACCTGATCCCTGCGGCGGTCATGGCCGCGCGAAGCTACATGGCTGATGGGAATGCCCGCTATGCGACACGCGTGTTGACCAAGGCGTGGAACGCGCACCCCCACCCCGATCTTGCGGCTGCATTCGCGGAAATCGTGGCAGATGAAACACCGCAAGCCCGGCTGAAACGGTTCCATGCGCTGGTGAAAGCCATCCCCGATCATCCCGAAACCAAGATGCTGCTAGCTGAATTGCACATCGCCGCCGAGGAATTCCCCGAAGCCAAGCGCGCGCTGGGCGATCTGGTGGAAAAAGATCCGACCGCGCGTGCGCTGACCCTGATGGCGGCCATTGAACGGGGCAGCGGCGCAGATGACAGCGTGGTGCGCGGCTGGCTGACGCGCGCGCTGACTGCCCCGCGCGGCCCACAATGGGTTTGCGACAACTGCCATACGGTGCATGCCACCTGGGCTCCGACCTGTAGTAATTGCCATGCATTCGACACGCTGTCATGGAAAAGACCCCCCGAAAGCGAGGTGGCAATGCCCGCCGGAACCGAAATGCTGCCGTTGATCGTCGGTCGTGACAAGGAAACCAACCTGCCCGCCACGACCGAGGTCGTCGAGGCAGAAGTGATGAATGGTGACGGCAATCAGAAACCGACTGAGGGTTAGTGTTTCCGCGCTGGCGCACTCCCCTTTCCAAACCCCTGAATTTCCGCTATGGCCCATCCATCTTGAGAGCCCGGCGCCCGCATTCCAGCGCCTGACAAAGAAGATACCGGAATGAGGGGGAATACGCCCCCTACGCAAAAGGCCGTGCAGGCCAACTAGGAAAACATGATGTTTAACGAAGTCAAAAAATCAATTCAGTGGGGGCAGGATACGCTTACGCTGGAAACGGGCAAGGTTGCCCGTCAGGCCGATGGGTCCGTCATTGCCACGCTGGGCGAAACCAGCGTCATGGCCAACGTGACCTTCGCCAAGGTGCAAAAGCCCGGACAGGATTTCTTTCCCCTGACCGTGCATTATCAGGAAAGATATTATGCCGCCGGCAAGGTTCCCGGTGGTTTTTTCAAGCGCGAAGCGCGCCCCACTGAAAAAGAAACGCTGACCGCACGTCTGATTGACCGTCCGATCCGCCCGCTGTTCGTCCCCGGCTTCAAGAACGAAGTACTGGTGATGTGCACCGTGCTGTCGCATGATATGGTCAATGACCCCGACATGGTTGCGATGATTGCCGCATCCGCTGCGCTGACTATTTCGGGCGCCCCATTCATGGGCCCGATTGCCGGTTGCCGCGTGGGTTTCGTGGATGGCGAATACATCCTGAACCCCGAAATCGACGACATGCACAACCTGCGCATGAACCCCGAGCAGCGTCTGGATCTGGTCGTCGCCGGCACCAAAGACGCCGTGATGATGGTGGAATCCGAAGCCTATGAATTGTCAGAGGCTGAAATGCTGGGTGCCGTGACATTCGCGCACGAACAGATCCAGCCGGTCATTGACCTGATCATTGACCTGGCCGAATCAAGCGCAAAAGAGCCGTTCCAGTTCGAAGCCCCCGATTATTCCGACCTTTATCAGGCCGTGAAAGCCGCTGGCGAAGACAAGATGCGTGCCGCTTATGCGATTACCGACAAGCAGGAACGCACCTCTGCCGTTGCTGCTGCCAAGGCCGATATTATCGCCGCCCTGACCGAAGATCAGCAGGCCGACGCCAACCTTGGCCCGGCCATGAAAAAGCTGGAATCGTCCGTTCTGCGCGGTGACGTGGTCAAGAACGGCCGCCGCATCGACGGACGTGCTCTGGACCAGATCCGGCCTATCGTGTCGGAAACCGGTATTCTGCCACGGACCCACGGCTCGGCCCTGTTCACCCGCGGTGAAACGCAAGGTCTGGTCGTGACAACACTGGGTACCGGCGACGATGAACAGATGATCGACGCGCTGACCGGCATGTATAAATCGAACTTCATGCTGCACTATAACTTCCCCCCCTATTCGGTGGGCGAAGCTGGGCGCGTGGGCCCTCCGGGTCGTCGTGAAATCGGTCACGGCAAGCTGGCATGGCGTGCGTTGCAGGCTGTTTTGCCAGCGGCAACCGATTTTCCCTACACCATCCGTGTCGTGTCCGAGATCACGGAATCAAACGGCTCTTCTTCCATGGCTTCCGTCTGCGGTGGTTCGCTGTCGATGATGGACGCCGGTGTGCCGCTGAAGGCACCTGTTGCCGGTGTGGCCATGGGTCTGGTGATGGAAGATGATGGGTCTTATGCCGTGCTGTCCGACATCCTTGGTGACGAAGACCACCTTGGCGACATGGACTTCAAGGTTGCAGGCACCGAAAACGGGATCACATCCCTGCAGATGGACATCAAGATCGCGGGCATCACGCCTGAAATCATGTCCAAGGCATTGGATCAGGCCAAGGCTGGCCGTCTGCATATCCTGAACGAGATGGGCAAAGCCCTGACCGGCGCACAGGAATTCAGCGTGCACGCGCCCAAGATCGAAACGATGCAGATCCCTGTCGACAAGATCCGTGAAGTGATCGGGTCCGGCGGCAAGGTCATCCGCGAGATCGTGGAAACATCGGGTGCCAAGGTCGATATCAACGACGACGGCGTGATCAAGCTGGCATCCAACGACGCCGATGCGATCAAGCGTGCCTATGACATGATCCATTCGATCGTGGCCGAACCCGAAGAGGGCGTGATCTACAAAGGGACAGTTGTGAAACTGGTCGACTTTGGTGCTTTCGTGAACTTCTTTGGCAAGCGCGACGGACTGGTCCACGTGTCACAGATCGAAAACAAGCGCCTGAACCATCCTTCCGACGTGCTGAAGGAAGGCCAGGAAGTCTGGGTCAAACTGTTGGGCTTTGATGACCGCGGCAAGGTCCGCCTGGCCATGAAGATGGTCGATCAGGAAACCGGCAAAGAAATCGCAAAAGAAGACGCCGCCGAATAAGCGTAGTTTTCTGATATCTTTCAGGGCAAGAAATGTGTCCTGACATCAAGACACCCAGCCGGATCGGCTGGGTGTTTTTGTTTCTGCGCGGTCAACTGAAAACCCTTACTGTTCTTACGTCTGTCGGATCGCCCATTAACCCAACCTCAATGAATGATTGGCATGCTGATTCAGGCTACTAACTGCTGCATCAGGTAGCCGCGCCATCTGTTCAAAATGCAAAAAGGGGGAAACTGACATGGGGAAACTTCATTGGCTGCTGGCGGCACTGGCGACAGGTGCTGGTACGGGCGCGACTGCGCAAGATGCGGGGCTTGGGCTGACAAACTTTGGCGCTGCCGTGCAGGGTGAAATATACATGCAGCCAAACCTGAATGCGCGCGCGGTGTTGATGGGTGGCTATGACGACACCAAAACCTTTACCCAGGAAAATTACACAATCGACGGCACGCTCGCATTGGGCGGACTCGCGGCGCTGGCCGACTATTATCCATTGGCCGGATCATGGCGGGTGTCCGGCGGTGTCTTCTTTTCCAATTCCGAACTGGCGGGCAATTTCACCAGTGCAACCAGCGCTGATTTCACCGGAAAACTGGTATTGAAGAATGATGTTGCACCGATTGTGACAACGGGATTCAAAAACAATCTGACCGATAACATCTCTATCTATAGCGATTTCGGCGTTGTTATTTCATCGCTTGAGGCATCATCGGACAGTGTGGACCCGACTGTGCAGGCCGATATCGCCGCGCTGAACAATGATTTGTCGGATTTGCCTGTGGTGCCTTTTGTCGGCGTGGGGGTCACGTTCGGCTTTTGATTGCAAGAACAGAAACCGAAAAGGCCCCGCAGAGTGCGAGGCCTTTCGGGTTCTGGCAGGTATCTCAGCCGGACAGCTTTGTCGTCCGCAGATAGGGAAAGTGGGTGGTAAACGCGCCATATTTCGCCTTGGCGTCAGCATCACTGACCGATGTCGGAATGACCACATCGTCACCGACATTCCAGTTCGCAGGTGTCGCGACATTTTCCCCTGCGGCGGTCTGTAACGCATCCAGTGCGCGCAACACTTCGGCAAAGTTGCGGCCCACGTTCATGGGGTATGTCATCGACAATTTCAGTTTCTTGTCGGGCCCGACAATGAAAACAACCCGCACTGTCGCACTGTCCGCAGGCGTGCGACCATCGGGCAGATAGGCATCGGCGGGCAGCATGTCGAACGCCTTGGCAACGGTCAGATCTTCATCTGCGATGATCGGGAAACCGGCCTTGGCGTGGGCAAAGGTTTCGATGTCACCTTTCCATTTCTTATGGTCTTCCACGCCGTCGACGCTGATCCCCATCACCTTGGTCCCGCGCTTTTCCCATTCATCGGCCAGCTGCGCGACAGCCCCGAATTCAGTGGTGCAGACGGGGGTGAAATCCTTGGGGTGGGAAAACAGGATCGCCCAGCTATCGCCGATCCAGTCATGCAGGGAAATCGTGCCGTGATCCGTTTCGACGGTCAGGTCGGGGATCGTGTCGTTGATGCGCAGGCCCATATTGGATGCTCCTTCTTTGCTGTTTCAAAACAGGATATAAGAATTAGATCACAGGAATGCTACCGTGCCTTGCGCCAGATCAGGGTCGGTGCGACACCTTGTCGGGACAATAAGGGAGCAGGCACATGATCCAGAAACGAGACTTTTATATCAACGGGGCGTGGGTCGCCCCCGCGAAACCGCGCGACCATCTTGTGGTTGACCCGTCAACCGAAGAGGCCTGCGCCGTCATTTCACTGGGCGATCAGGCTGACACAGATGCGGCGGTTGCCGCCGCCAGCGCGGCCCTGCCTGCGTGGTCTGCAACCTCTCCTGAAAAGCGGGCGGACTATGTCAAGGGCATCCTTGCCCAATACGAGGCCCGCAAGGAAGAAATGGCGCAGGCCATCAGCATGGAAATGGGCGCTCCCATCGATATGGCCCGCGATAGTCAGGCGCCTAGCCTGCCGTGGCACCTGAAGAATTTCCTGACCGCCTTCGAGGAAATCGAATGGGTGCGCCCGCTTGGCCCCCATGCGCCAAATGACCGTATCGCACTGGACCCCATCGGCGTCGTCGGGCTGATCACGCCCTGGAACTGGCCGATGAATCAGGTCACCCTAAAGGTGATCCCTGCGCTGCTGGCCGGTTGCACCATCGTGCTGAAACCATCGGAGGAGGCGCCGCTGTCGTCGCTGTTGTTCACAGAATTTGTCCACGATGCGGGCGTCCCTGAGGGGGTGTTCAACATGGTGAATGGCGATGGCGCTGGCGTGGGTAGCCAGCTGTCGGCCCACGAAGACATCGCCATGATCAGCTTTACCGGGTCTACCCGCGCAGGCCGCGCGATTTCGTTGGCAGCGGCGGAAACGCTAAAGCGTGTGACACTGGAACTGGGCGGCAAAGGTGCGAACGTGATCTTTGCCGATGCCGACGAAAAGGCGGTCAAGCGCGGCGTGATCAGTTGCATGAACAATTCCGGCCAGTCGTGCAACGCGCCGACCCGGATGCTGGTGGAACGGTCGATCTATGATCGGGCCGTGGAAACGGCAGCCGAAGTCGCTAACAGCATCAAGGTTGGTCCCGCATCAGAGCCCGGCCGCCACATCGGCCCTGTGGTGAACAAGACCCAGTGGGACAAGATTCAAGCGATGATCGAGGTGGGGATCGAAGAAGGCGCGCGGCTGGTCGCCGGTGGCCTTGGCCTGCCGGAGGGTGTGAACCGGGGCTATTTCGTACGGCCCACCGTCTTTGCCGATGTGGATAACGATATGCGTATCGCCCGCGAAGAAATCTTTGGCCCTGTCCTGTCGATCATCCCGTTTGCGGATGAAGCGGATGCGATCCGCATCGCCAATGACACGCAATACGGTCTGACGAATTATGTGCAGTCGCAGGACGGCGCCAAACGCAACCGCATGGCGTTGGCACTGCGGTCGGGCATGGTGGAAATGAACGGCAAATCCCGCGCCGCCGGGTCGCCCTTTGGCGGGGTCAAGATGTCAGGCCGCGCCCGCGAAGGCGGCGTCTGGGGCATCGAAGAGTTTCTGGAGGTCAAGGCGATCTCTGGCTGGTCCACAGAATAACCTCATGTTCGCCAGCGCACCAATTCAGTGCGCTGGCGAATATACCGTGCGCTGGCAGATCCGATATATTTCGCCCAAGGAATAACAGGAGAGTTGCCATGATCACCCAGATCAACGGTCTGCACCACATCACATCGCTTGCCCGTGACGCCCGCGAAAACAATGCGTTTTTCACCAATGTCCTGGGTCTGCGCCGGGTCAAGAAAACCGTCAACTTTGACGCGCCCGACGTCTATCACCTGTATTACGGCGACGAGGCCGGCACACCGGGCACCGTCATGACTTATTTCCCTTTCCCACATGCCGCCCGTGGCCGTCAGGGCGTGGGCGAGGTCGGGCGCACATCCTTCAGCATTCCCACTGGCACGTCACAGGCGTGGCTGGACAGGTTGGCGACCTTTGACGTGAAAGGCGTGTCGCAGGACACCCGATTTGGCGACATACGCGTGCTGTTTGACGGGCCGGACGGTGACCTGTTTGCGCTTGTAGAAAGTGACGATGACCGCACACCCTGGACAGGCAATGGCGTCAGCGCAGATATCGGCGTGCGCGGCTTTCATTCGGCTGACATGCGTTTGCGCAGTGGGGATAGAACCGCCGAATTGTTGCAGTTCATGGGTTATGAAAAGGAAGACACCCAAGACAACGTCACCCGCTATATCGTGCCCGGCGGCAACCCGGCGAATGTAATTGATATCGAGGTGAACCCCCTGGCAAACGAGGCGCGGCCCGGTGCCGGTTCTGTCCATCACATCGCCTTTGCCGTGGAAAACCGCGCCCGCCAGCTTGAGGTGCGCGAGGCGTTGCTGGACACCGGGTATCAGGTGACGCCGGTGATCGACCGTGATTATTTCCATGCGATCTATTTTAGCACCCCCGGTGGCGTGTTGTTCGAGGTGGCAACGAATGAACCCGGTTTCGACCGGGACGAAGATACCGCCCATCTGGGTCAGGCGCTGAAACTGCCCAGCCAGCACGAACACCTGCGCGCGCGGCTCGAATCATACCTTCAACCGTTGGAGGGCTGATATGACCTATGTAGCAAAACGCACTGCAGGAACGGCGGGTGCGCCGCTGTGCCTGACTTTTCACGGCACCGGCGGATCCGAGGATCAGTTTCACGGCTTTGCCGAGCAACTCTTGCCCGGCGCACATGTCACGTCACCGCGTGGCGATGTGGCGGAACAGGGCGCGCTGCGGTATTTCCGGCGCGCCGCCGAAGGTGTCTATGATATGGCCGACCTGGCGCAGCGCAGCGCGGCGATGGCTGGTTTCATCGCGGCGGAACAAGCGACGACGACCCCCGCGCAAACCATCGGTCTGGGCTATTCCAACGGGGCAAACATCCTTGCCGCCGTTGCATTTGAAAAACCGGCGCTGGTGGATACGTTGGTGCTGATGCACCCGCTGATCCCGTGGGATCCGGTGCCGCAGCCGGGGTTGGCGGGGCGGCGTGTTCTGATCACGGCCGGTGAACGCGACCCGATCTGCCCGGCGCACCGGACACAGGCGCTGGCCGAATACCTGTCAGCACAAGGCGCGGATGTCACAACCCACTGGCACCCCGGCGGGCACGAAATTGCCCAGTCCGAGGTGGATGCCGTCGCCGCATTCCTGCGCGGCTAGAACGGACATTTCGCGGTGATCCGCATCCCCTGCCCGCCGTCGGGGTGGCGGAATTGCAGGGTTTCGGAATGCAGCATCAGGCGCGGATAATCCCGCGCGGCCCCTGTCGCATAGAACGGATCACCCAGTATCGGGTGGCCCAGCGCCAGCATATGCACCCGCAACTGATGTGACCGGCCCGTTTTTGGCATCAGCCGCACGCGGGTTTCCCCGTTTCCGCGCCGCATCACGCGCCAGTCGGTCACGGCCTGTTTGCCGTTTTCATGGTCCACCATCTGCCGGGGGCGGTTGGGCCAGTCAACGATCAGTGGCAGATCGACGGTGCCGGTCTTGTCCGTCATATCCCCCCACACACGCGCGACATAGGTTTTGCGCGTCTGGCGTTTCTCAAACTGCAACCCCAGATGGCGCTGGGCATGGGGCGTCAGCGCGAAAACCATGACGCCGGATGTATCGCGGTCCAGCCGGTGCACCAGCAGCGCGGTGGGAAATACCGCCTGCACACGGGTCAGCAGGCAATCGGCCAGATCCGGCCCCTTGCCGGGAACAGACAGCAGGCCGCTGGGCTTGTCGACCAGCACCACCTGATGATCGTCGTGCAGAAAAACCAGCGGGTCTGTGGGCGGGCAATAGGTCAACCGTAATCCCGTTCGCCGAATATCGCCGACCCCACGCGGATATGCGTGGCACCCTGCGCGATGGCGCGTTCGAAATCGCTGCTCATTCCCATCGACAGGCCGGACAATCCGTTGCGGGCTGCGATTTTGGCCAGCAGCGCGAAATGCAAGCTGGGTTCTTCGTCTACCGGGGGGATGCACATCAGCCCGACCAATGGCAGATCAAGCGCGCGCACCTGCGCGATAAACGCATCCGCATCCGCTGGCAGCACGCCCGCCTTTTGCGGCTCTTCGCCGGTGTTCACCTGAATGAACAGATCGGGGCAATGCCCCATCTCTTGCGCCAGTCGCGCAATCGTATTGGCCAGCTTGGGCCGGTCAACGGTATGAATCGCCTGCGCCAGTTCCATCGCCTGCCGTGCCTTGTTGGTCTGCAGCGGGCCGATCAGGTGCAGGGTGATTCCATCATAGTCCTGCCGCAGGGCGGGCCATTTGCCTGCCGCCTCTTGCACCTTGTTTTCGCCAAAGACGCGGTGCCCCTGATCCAGAACGGCGCGCACACGGTCCAGCGGTTGCACCTTGGACACGGCAATCAGGGTTACATCATCGGTGGGGCGGTCGGCGGCGGCACAGGCGGCGGCGACGCGGGCCTTTATATCGTCTAAGGGCATGAAATCATCCTGTTTTGGGCAAAAAACGCCATTTGGGCCTGAAATAGGGCGTTTGGTGGGTGATGTCATGGGGCAATCATGTGTGTGTCATAGATGCATCATTTTTTGCAGACCGACATTTCCCATGTCCATTTGGCTTGAGTGCGCGGGCCGTTCAGCGCAATTAAGCGCCAATGCTAGTCAAACTGGCATTCTTGGGAATGCAAAACTTTGCGAGGGAATAAATCCATGAAAAGCATCCTTCTTACAACAACTGCGATCGTCGCTTTTGCTGGCGCCGCAGCTGCCGAGGGCCACACTGGTGTGTCCTTCTCTGGCTCGACCGTTCTGGGCTACAACGATGACAGCGACAACGCTGCTACGCCAATTGGCGACTACTCCGGCTTCTACTGGGAAGGCAACCTTGCCGTTTCCATGTCCGCAGAGCTGGACAACGGCCTGACCGCTGGCGCATCTTTCGACACCGACTTCGTGATCCAAGATGATGTAGGCCCTGCGACAACCACTTTGGGCGAAGATCTGGCATCTGGCGGTTTCGTTCTGTCGCTGGAATCTGAAAATGCTGGCCTGTATCTGGGCGACGTGGCATTCGCTGCTGAAACACGCTGGAAATCCGCTGGCGATATGGAAGCTGACGGCTTCTCCGAAGCTGATGGCGAAACTGCACTGCGCGCAGATGCTGAATACGGCAACTTTGCCGGTTCGCTGTCCTACGTTCTGGCCGATTCTGACGGCGAAGTCGTTGGCGACAACGGCAGCGAAGATGTTGACCAACTGTCCATCGGTGTTGCAGCAGATTTCGGCATGTTCAGCATGACTGCTGCGTATCAGGAAGAAGCAAAGCCAGTTGGCGCCTATGACGGCACCAACAATAACGGTGACTTCAGCAACAAAGAAATCTTCGGTATTTCCGGTTCTGCCGCTGTTGCCGGTGCTGACATCACCGTCGCTTACGCACAGGAAAGCGCACTGGGTCTGTCGCCAGAAGAAACTTCGATCGGTGTGAAAGTTGCATATCCCTTCGGTCCCGTGACTGCGACTGCTTACTACGTTGCAGAAGAAGGCACCGACCTGCCTGACGAAGATCCAAACTATGGTATCAACGTTGCGTATTCCGACGGCCCGATCGCTGTGTCGCTTGACTACCAAGACGACCAGGGTGTGCAGAAAGTTGGTCTGGACGGTTCTTACGATGTTGGCAACGGTCTGACGATCCTTGCTGGTGTGTTTGATCAGTCCGACTCGCCAACTGCGACCGATGACGGCACCGACTCGTATGTGGCTGCTGTTTACGACATGGGCGGCGGTGCAGAACTGCTGGTGTCCTATGCCGATGCAGAATCCAATGGCGCGATTGTTGACGACGAAGTTGGCGGCCCTGACTACCAGGTCGGCACAACTGTTGCAGTGTCCTTCTCCTTCTAAGCGAAGCAGAAGTATCTGATAGCGGGGGCGGTCCTTTGGGGCCGCCCTTTGCTTTTGCATAATGGCTTGTGACCGGCCCCATGCCACGCTACACATTTGCCGATGATTATGGCCCGAGTTGCGGGGAAATGGTGTGATTGCGATGAAACGTTTCAAACGTGCGGGCCTGTTGGCCGTTCTGATCGGCGCATTGGCCGCCTGTGGCAATGCCCCGGCCCCGACGCCGCGTGGCGCGGAAAACGTGGCGGTCAACCGCTATCTTTGGGCGGCATCGCTGGATGTTCTGGGCTTTCTGCCCGTTGAAACCGCCGACCCGTTTACCGGCGTCATTGCAACCGGCTATGGCACCCCGCCCGGCAGCAACACCGCCTATCGCGCCAACATACAGGTCACCGACCCCGCGCTTGACGCGCGATCCCTGCGCGTGGCCCTGCAAACCCGTGGCGGCCCCGTTGCCACCGAAACGCAGGACGCCGTGACAGATGCCATTCTGCTGCGGGCGCGCCAGTTACGTGTGGCCGACGGCGCGCTATAGCCATTTGCGCGCCGCCCGATTATGAATTGCGCCGGGCCCATCGCCCGGCGTTTGCATTTGGAAAGACCCGACATGACCACCTATTCCCCGTCGCAGATCGAACAGAAATGGCAGCAGGCATGGGGCGATGCCGACACGTTCAAGGCCGTGCGCAGCGCCGACAAACCGAAATATTACGTGCTGGAAATGTTCCCCTATCCGTCGGGCCGCATCCACATGGGCCACGTGCGCAACTATACGATGGGTGACGTGATCGCGCGGTATAAGCTGGCGACGGGTCACAACGTGCTGCACCCGATGGGCTGGGACGCCTTTGGGATGCCCGCCGAAAACGCGGCGATGGCATCGGGCGGCCACCCCAAGGATTGGACCTATGGCAACATCGCCGACATGCGCGCCCAGATGAAACCGCTGGGCCTGTCGATTGACTGGTCCCGCGAATTCGCCACCTGCGACCCTGAATATTATGGCCAGCAGCAGGCGCTGTTCATCGACTTTCTGTCCAAGGGGCTGATTTACCGCAAGAAAGCGGTGGTGAACTGGGACCCGGTCGATATGACCGTGCTGGCCAACGAACAGGTGATCGACGGCAAGGGCTGGCGGTCCGGCGCGGATGTGGAACGCCGCGAACTGGTGCAGTGGTTTTTCAAGATCAGCGATTATTCCGAGGAATTGCTAGAGGCGATTGATACGCTGGATAACTGGCCCGCCAAGGTCAAGCTGATGCAGGCCATCTGGATCGGCAAATCGCGCGGCTTGCAGTTTGCCTTTGACCGCACCGACGGTGGCCAGATCGAGGTTTACACCACCCGCCCCGACACGTTGCTGGGCGCGTCCTTTGTGGGGATTTCCCCCGATCATCCCATCGCCAAGGAACTGGAGGCGAAGGACCCCGCCATCGCCGCGTTCTGCGCTGAATGCCGCAAGGGCGGCACCACCGCAGAAGCCATCGAAAAGGCCGAAAAGCTGGGCTATGACACCGGCCTGACCGTCCGGCATCCGCTGGGGGGTCAGCCCGATCTGCCGGTTTATATCGCGAATTTCATCCTGATGGATTACGGCACCGGCGCGATTTTCGGCTGCCCCGCCCACGACCAGCGCGACCTTGATTTTGCCCGCAAATACGGGCTGCCCGTGATCAGCACCTTTGCCCCCGTGAACGATACAGGTCAGACGATGCCAGAGGACGGCGGCGACGCCTATGTCCCGCCCAAGACCGAACCCGTGATCTATATCCGCGGTTTCGCCGGTGACACCGAACAAACAGGCGAGGCCGCGATAGATGCCGCAATCGCGTTCTGCGAAGGCCACGGCATCGGGCAGGGCGTCACCAAATACCGCCTGCGCGACTGGGGCCTGTCCCGCCAACGCTATTGGGGTTGCCCGATCCCGGTGGTGCATTGCGACGCCTGCGGCGTGGTGCCAGAGGCAAAGGAAAACCTGCCGATCGAGCTGCCCTATGAGGTGACATTCGACGTGCCCGGTAACCCGCTGGACCGTCACCCCACATGGCGCGACTGCACCTGCCCCGCCTGCGGCGCGCCTGCGCAGCGCGAAACCGACACGATGGATACGTTTGTTGATTCGTCATGGTATTACGCGCGTTTCACGTCGCCCCACGCCGACACGCCGACCAACATGGAAGACGCGGCATACTGGATGAATGTGGACCAGTATATCGGCGGCATCGAACACGCGATCCTGCACCTGCTGTATAGCCGCTTTTTCGCCCGCGCGATGAACATCACCGGCCACCTGCCCGACAAGGCGCGCGAACCCTTTGATGCGCTATTTACGCAAGGCATGGTGACGCATGAGATCTACCAGACAAGGAAGCAAGAGCACATAGAGAATAATGCCAACACAGGTGGCGGGCTTAGCGTGAAGGGATACACAGTTACTAGGTCAGTATATCATCTTCCTGAGGACATCGAATTTCGAGATGGCAGAGCGCACCTAAAGGCTACAGGTGAAGAGGTGGACATCATCCCCTCTGCCAAGATGTCGAAATCCAAGAAAAACGTCGTCGATCCTGATGACATCCTGCAAAAATATGGCGCCGATACCGCCCGCTGGTTCGTGCTGTCCGACAGCCCCCCCGAACGCGATGTGGAATGGACGGCATCGGGCGCCGAGGCGACGCACAAGCATCTGTCGCGCGTCTTTCGCGTGGCAACGGACATTGCCGCGATGGATGACGCGCCCGGCACTGGCGATGATGACCTGATTCGCGCCATGCACAAGGCCATCCATGACGTGACCATGGGGGTCGAAACATTCGGCTTTAACGCAGCGATTGCAAAACTTTACGCCTTTACCACCGTTCTGGCCAAATCAAAGGCCGGTGGCAGCGCCAAACGTGCGGCCGTCCGTGTTCTGGCGCAACTGATGTCGCCCATGACGCCGCACTTGTCCGAAGAAATCTGGACCATGCTGGGCGGTGACGGGCTGGTCGCCAACGCGCCCTGGCCCGTGGCCGACCCCGCGATGCTGGTCGAGGATACCGTGACCCTGCCGATCCAGATCAACGGCAAGCGCCGGTCGGAAATCGCCGTTGCGGCGGACGCCAGCAAGGAAACGGTTGAAGAACTGGTCATGGCGCTTGATGTTGTCCAAAAGGCCCTTGACGGGGCAGCACCCAAGAAACTGATCGTCGTTCCGGGACGGATTGTGAACATTGTCATCTAAGCGCATCAACCGCCGCACCGCCATCCTTGGGCTATTGGCCCTTGGCGGTTGCGGGTTTGTGCCGGTTTATCGCAATGGGGGCGGGCTGCGTGGGCAGATCGTCTTTGAGACATCTGACAGTGTGGCCGCGTTCCGCCTGCGTGAACAATTGGAACGGCGGCTGGGGGTGACCGAAGATGCAGTTTACCGTCTGACCGTGACCCTGAATGAACGACGCACGCCCGCGACGATCAACGCATCTGGTGACACCACACGGTTCAACGTGATCGGCATCGCCAACTGGACTCTGATCACGATCGTCAGCGGCGCAGAAGCCGCGACAGGCACGGTTGAAACATTTACCAGTTACTCTGCCACGGGATCGACAGTGGCGACACAGGCGGCATCTGGTGATGCATCGGCACGCCTGTCGGCTGCACTGGCTGACATGATCGTGGGGCGGCTGATGATTCTGTCGCCGGAGCTGGAACAGTGAAGCTGACAGGGGCTGCGGCCACGGCATATTTTCGCAAGCCTGATCCGGATCATAGCGGGCTTTTGATTTTTGGTGCTGATCCGATGCGGGTTGCGGCCAAACGGCAAGAAGTGATTGCCGCGCTGGTCGGTCCGCAGGGTGAAGAAGAAATGCGCCTGACCCGGATCAACGCCGCCGATCTGCGCAAGGATGCTGCCTTGCTGGATGATGCGATCAAGGCACAAGGGTTCTTTCCCGGTCACAGGGTTGCCTTTGTCGAAGGCGTGGCCGATGGCATGGCGGCGACGATTGGTGCGGCCCTGACCGACTGGAAACCGGGTGATGCGCAGATCGTCGTGACGGCGGGACAGCTTTCGGCGAAATCTGCCCTGCGCAAGCTGTTCGAGGGTCATCGCAACGCGGTTGCCATCGGAATCTATGACGACCCGCCGACCGTTGCCGATATTGAACATGCGTTGGCACAGGTCGGTATCACGCAGCCGGACCGCGATGTGATGGACGCACTGATGGGATTGGCGCAATCACTGGAACCGGGCGATTTTCGGCAGACTGTGGAAAAGGTCAGCCTGTATAAATACGCAGATCCCAAGCCGCTGACGGTGGCCGATGTGATGGCCAATGCCCCGCAATCCGCCGAGGTGGATGTAGATGATGTATTGGCCGTGGTATCGCGCGGGCAGGCCGATCAGCTTGGCCCGGTGCTGCGTAACCTTTATGCGCAAGGCGTTACGCCGGTGGCCCTGTGTATCGGTGCGATGCGGCATTTCCGGCGGCTGCACACGGTTGCGTCCGACCCCGGCGGCCCTGCGGCAGGTGTCGGGCGGTTGCGTCCCCCGGTGTTCGGGCCACGCCGCGACAAGATCGCCCGCGAAGCAGGGCAATGGGGGCGGGACAGGCTCGAACAGGCGCTGACGACGTTGACGGATGTGGATCTGACGCTGCGGTCGGCCAACACGGCCCCGCAGGGGGCGTTGATGGAACGCACATTGATCCGCCTTGCGATGATGGCGCGGCGCTAGGGTATCATGACGTTCGCCTAAGGCATTACATATCGCGTTCGAGCGTCTGGCAATGGCAGCGCAATGTGATTCAAGACAAAGTTGAACCGCTATGAACGGTTTGCCGAAATACGATTACTTCAGACGGTATGCACATGAAAAAAGACGGACCCAAAGGCCCGCCTTTTCTATGTCGCCGATCGAAACCGGCCGTAACTTGCGTTACGATTAGTTGTTTGCAGCAGCTGCGATCAGCAGTGCGGCCAGCACACCCAGGATCACATAGGTGCTGTTTACGGAAGAACCGGCAGGTGCCATTTCTTCTTCAACAACAACAACGGGGGCTTCCATAACTTCAGGGGACAGGCCGCCAGCATTGGCAGCAACACCGGAAACAGCAAAAGCTGCGGCGGCAAGAGTAGTTGTAAGGCGCATGTCGGTACTCCAATTAATGCACGGGTGGTTAATGCTTCGAGAAGCGGTCCACATTGTTGCATTAAATCAGTCTGCTACGGAAAATCCAAGTATTATCACGAAGGATCAGAATACATCAATTTGCAGGTATCCGGCATCAGGCGCGACAGCTTGCAAGCTGCGAATGATCGTTCCACGTGCATTTACCCAATAAATATTGGTGAATCTGAGGTTTCCACCTACACATTCTTCCTCAAAACGGACGGAATTGAGGGTTTGTTGTAGCCTTTCTATGGCTTCGGGCCCTTGCGAAGCGATGCGGCACTGCAACAGTTGCACGGAAATTGCATCAAGATCTGTAAGATATTCATGCGTTCGTTGCGCATTTCCGCCCCCTGCACGGATCGCCTGGCGTGTTCCGACGGCATCGGCGCCCATCAAATCACGCGGCAAACCGCGTGTCGCCACCATGATCCCATCTTCGAGTGTCAGACTTATGTTGCTGCCGTTCACCCATGTGACCCGCGTGCCGTTGTGCGCCGATTGCACCATCGTATCCCACTGGTCGATGTTGCGGATGTTGACCCGCAGGTATTGGCCGGGGTTTGACAGCACCTGTTCCTGCGTAATGTCCAGACCCGACGGTGCGGGGGGCGGTGCCCCGCTGATCTGTGTTGTCGCAAGCGCGACGATCTGCGACGCGGTCCCGCCTTCTGCCAGTGGTCCGCAGGCTGTCAGCGCGATTGCTGCTGCGGCATAGATCAGTTTTTTCGCATTCATCGCCAGAACCGCCCCCATGTATCCGATAGATCGGCGGAATGTGCCTCGCGCACAAGGCCGTAAAGCCGCCCGTTCACGCCCAGCCGCGCCCCGCCATCGCCAATCTGTGTGCGCATTGCGGTGCCCAGGGTGGAACGCGTCGCAGCCCCCGTAAGGAAATCCTGCGGGATCGTCACGCTGATGCCCTTGCTGTAGGATCCATCGCCAAACTCTGAATAGGACATATCTGTCTGCGCTATATAGCCGCCGATCCGCACGCCGTTGTCAAATTCCCGGTCAAGCGACAGTGTTGCCCCCCAGTCACCGGCCAGATAGCGGCCCACATCCAGTTGGGTGTGATACCCGTTACCAAGGTCATAATAGGCCGACACATGTCCGGTCACCACGTCATAGTCATATTCATCGAAACCAAAGAGCATGTCCGTGTCGCGTTGCGCGGAATAGTTCAGTTCGGCCCCCAAGCCCAGCTGACTCTGGACCGGTTTCCACAGCAGTTCTGCCGATATCCCGCCGAACATCTGCTCCAGATAGCCGCCGGTGATGCGGCCATACAGATCGCGGCCGGGCCGCCCATAGTAACCCAGCGTCAGATTTTGCAGCACCGGCACGCCATCGTCACCGTAGTAGGTGGCATCGGTGCGCACATTCTGGATGTCCGGTGTGCTGTCGGGAACAGGGTCTTTCTTGTCTGCGGTGATCAGGCTTTGCCCGATCGCACCGGCCAAGACCAGATTGGGTTGCAGTCTGTAAATCCCGCCCAGGCTCAACCCTGCATCGATCGTGACAGATCCGCCGCTGGCGGCGGGCACGACCGCGAAATAAGGCCCAAGCCCCCATTCAAAAGCGGGTATGCTTGCTGGCAGGTCGGACAGACCGCTGGCCAAATCTGCATCGGTGAACGCTGCCCTTTGATATAGCGCAGCCGCCGCCCCCGGCCGGTTTTCCAGCTGTTCCAGATCAGAGCGCCGGATCGTCGTGGCCGAAAGCGGGATGCCGTTTGCCTCCGGCTCGAGGGTGAACACGTCGACTGCGGGGGGCAAGACCTGTGTCATCATCCGGGCGGTGCGGCCCATTGCCTGCGCCTGTGATCTGTATCGCGTGTTGATATACCGCGCGCGCGCGGTATCGCCGTTTATCTCCAGATCGGTCAGCGTGATCCCTTCGTTTTCCAACAAGGTGGCCAGCGCGCTGCGCAGGGCGGCTGGCGGCGCGGCATCCCGATCCCACGACCGGCCATTCACCGCGCGGGCGTTGACGGGTGGGGGTGCGGATTCGCGCCCCGACAGGCCGGGCCGGTTGTTGGCATTCAGATAAAGCGACCCGGACAGCGCAAGGCGATTGCCATAAAGATACCCCAGACCCAGCTGGACACCGTTCATGGGCTGATATGTCAGCCCCAGATTATACGGGCTGTCGGTGTCAATTGCGGGTTTGAACGGCGTTTCGGGATAGGCGTTGGATGAATATTCTGCCTTGATGCCCCATTGATCGTTGATCTGGTATTCAAGACCGCCAAAAAGGGCGGCGTCACCGCGAAACCACTGGTCAGAGGCAAGCTGTCCTTCCGGTTCGGCCTCATCAAAAATTGGGCGGGTATCGAAGCTGGCAATCGGGTTGGTGAACCCGTCGCGGGTGCCCAGTGCGCCCCAGCCGATCCCGGCGGTCACGGTCAGATTGTCGCCCAACGATTTGGACGCAACCAGATATTCCGCCCCCAGCCGCCCCGGCGTCAGGATATCCTGCAAGCCGATGGCGACCGATGGCAGATAGGCGGTTTCATCATTGAACCGATAGCGCAGGTCAAAGCTGCGCTCGAATTCACCGTCAAGGATGCCGGTGGTCGGATCGTCGTATAGGTCGATAAACGCATATCGCAGACTAAGCGACAGATTGTCGGTCGCCTGAAAGGTCAGCGTGGTGCGGCCAAGCCCTTTGGCATAACCAAGAGTAAGGGCGAGCGCACCCTGATCGGCGCTTTGGGCGGTCGGCATTTCCAATAGGCCGGGGGTGCCGTTCAGCGAATAAGTGACGCCGGCGTCCTGCGCAACGGCGGCTCCGCTTGTGAGCATGACCAGCATCGCGGTCGGGCAAAGGGCACTGCGCATTCTTAAAACTCCTGCCTGTTCGCGAACAGGTCTAACGTGCCTGCCCCGGTTTTGGAATCCCGAAAGCCGGGTCGGCGAACGACGCGGGCCTGCTGCATCAGCGGGCCTTTGCATGGCGCGCGGCAGCCTGCCCCGCCCAGCGCCCGGTCGCAAGGCAACCGGTGATCAGGTAACCACCGGTCGGGGCCTCCCAATCCAGCATCTCACCGGCGCAGAAAACGCCGGGCCTGTCGTGCAGCATCAGATCATCGGTCAGCGCGTCGAAACGCACGCCGCCGGTAGTCGAAATCGCTTCGTCCATCGGGCGGGGGCCTGCATGGAGGATCGGCAGCGCCTTGATCAGCGGCGCCAGATCATCGGGGAACGGCCGCCCGAATTCAGAGAGCAGCGCGATACGCAGCGGATCCAGCCGCAGCGCCTTGCGCAGATGGTTTGACAGGCTGGCCTTGCCGCGCGGTTTTTGCAGGGCGGCGCGGACCCGGTCCTGCGGCCAGTCGGGCAGCAGGTCGATGAACAGCGGCGCCCCTTCCCGCATCGCCTGCGAAACGCTGTAAATCCCGCCCCCTTCGATCCCGCGCGCGGAAATGATGCATTCGCCGCGGCTGGTCAAATCGCCCGCATGCAGTGCGACGGATTTGACGGGCTGCCCCAGAAACCGCGCCATGTGATCGGACCAATCCACAACGAACCCCATATTGGCCGGGGCAAAGGGGGCCACCGCATCTGTCAGAAACCGCGTCCATTGTCCGTCAGACCCCAACCGCGCCCAACTTGCCCCGCCCAACGCCAGAACGGTGACGCGTGGTGCCACCGTCACGCGCCCCTGGGGCGTATCGAACAGCGTCTGCGCCCCGTCCCATCCGCACCAGCGCCAGCGGGTGCGCAAGGTGACCCCACTGTCGCCAAGCCGCGCCAGCCATGCCCGCAACAACGGCGAGGCCTTCATCACGGTTGGAAACACCCGGCCTGTCGATCCGGTGAACAACGGCTGGCCCAGCCCCGTGGCCCAGTGCATCACCGCATCGGGTCCGAAATCGGCCACCGCGCGGCGCATCACGTCAGGTGCGGTGCCATAGGCGGCCAGAAAATCGGCGGTTTTTTCTTGCTTGGTCAGGTTGAGACCCGATTTACCCGCCATCAGAAATTTGCGCCCGACAGACGGCATGGCGTCCGCGACGGTGACGCTCAGACCTGCCTGCGCCAATTCCTCTGCGGCCATCAGACCTGCCGGGCCAGCCCCGATGATCAGCGCATCCGTCATCCGGTCAGCCGCTTGATCCCGGCGATATGGGCGGGGTCCGCCTGCAAGGCATCCTGTGCCAGTGCGGTCGCGCGATTTTGCAAGACATCCGGGTCAGCAGTTTCGTCGATCAGGCCCCAATTCAGCGCGTCCCGTGCCACGATTTTCTGACCTGCCATCAGAATCATCTTGGTCCGCGCCGGGCCGATCAGGGCGGTCATGCGGGCAGGGTCGGACGGTTGCGGCAGAAAGCCCAGCTTCATCACCGGATAAAAGAATTTCGCCCCCGGCACCGCGATCCGCAGATCACAGGCCAGCACCATGCCGAACGCGCCACCCGCAACGGTGCCATTCAGCGCCGCAATCGTCAGACATGGCAGTGCGGCGATAGCACCTGACAGCCGTTCCCACACAGGGTCCGTCGCCAGACCGGCGCGCGCGGCATCAAGGTCGGCGCCGGCGCTGAATACCTTGCCTGTGCCGGTAAGGATCAGCGCCTTGGCGTCCTGCGCATCCTCTGCAATTTCAGCCAGCTCAACCAGCATGTCGCGGGTCAGCGCGCCCGCCTTGTCGGGCCGGTCGATGGTGGCCGTCCATAAGGCGTCGTTCCGGTCAAGGTGGATCATGCAAGGCCGACCTTTTGCCGGATATCGTCATCACGCAAACTGATATCGGTGCCCAGAAACCCGTCAGCCGCGCCAGTGCACATCCACAGCAGCGCCTGCGCGGGCCATTCGGGCGGGATGTGATCGGACCAGTCCAACTGGCTGACAGGGTTGATACCCGACGCCTTGATTTCACGCTGCATGTCGGTGGCGACGGTGCCGGGCGAAAGGCCCATGATGCGCAACCCTTTTTCGCGGGCCTCAAGGTCGGCCGCGCGGGTCAGCATATAGGCACCGGCCTTGGACGCGCAGTAGGCCGACCAGCCCTCGACCGGGCCATGTGCGGCACCTGATGAAATCGTGATGATCGTGCCGTGCCCCTGTGCGATCATGCCGGGCATCGTGGCGCGCATCCCGTGCATCACGCCTTTCAGGTTGATATCGATGGTGCGCGACCAGTCGTCAGGGTCGTTTTCGACCAGATGACCGATCGGATCGATCACACCGGCATTGCCGATCAGCACATCAAGCCCGCCAAATGTCTGGGCGGTGGCCGACACTGCGGCCTCTACTTCGGCATATCGCGACACGTCACAGGGGATGGCCAACGCCTTTTCCCCGATTTCACCCGCCAGATCGGCGATGATGTCGGTGCTGCGTGCGACCAGCGCCACATTGGCACCGGCATCGGCAAAGGCGCGGGCAGTTGCGGCACCGATCCCCCGGCTGGCGCCGGTGATCAGCACGGTTTTGCCGGCCATGTTATACTTTTTCACTTTTGTCCCTTTCGGTCTACCTGTGGGGTCATTAGTTAGTGGTTCGTCATTTCCGCACCTTGAAGCATAGTGCAAGGCATGGATTCGTCTCAAAGGGATAAAACGAAAGGTATTCGAATGACCTATATCAACGGAATGCGCGGCGCCGCATGTATCGCAGCACTTTTCGCCGGCGGTGTTGCACAGGCCGACGTGACCGCAGCCCAGGTTTGGGAAGACTGGAAAGCGCAGCTTGCCCTTTATGGCGAGGACAGCGTGTCTATCGGCAGCGAAGAAACCAGTGCCGGCACGGTCACTGTCCGTGATCTGGCGCTGAGCACGGATGACGGTCAGACGACCGTTGCGGTCGTTCTGGGTGATCTGGTGTTTTCAGAACGGGGCGATGGCACGGTCAGTGTGGCGATGGCCGACAGCTATCCAATCACGATCGTCGATGAAGACGGGGTCGTCATTACCGCGCAGGTCAGCCAGTCAGGGCTGGATATGATCGTCGGCGGCAATCCCGACGACCTGCGCTATGATATTTCTGCCGACCGTTATGAAATTGCGCTTTTGGACGTCGTGAATGGCGACATCACGTTTACCGGCGATGTCAGCGCCATCGCGAATGATATCACGGGCACCTACACCAGCAGCACCGCTGAAATGCGCAATATTACCTATGCGCTGGATGTGACATCGCTTGAATTGCTGGTTGATGTGCAGGTGCCGGGCGACGATGGGGGCTATGTGACTGCTAGTGGCCAGATCAATGATATGGGCGTTGCTGCCGATATCTCGATTCCGTTGGACGCGGATCTTGAGGATCCGGACACCCTGATTTCTGATGGTTTTGCCGTCGCGGGCGGGTATACCATCGGCAATGCCGCCTATGTTTTCGACATCGAAGCCGAGGGCGACCGTGTAGCAGGTTCGATCAGCACCGGCGCGGGCAGGCTGGATGCGACGCTGAATGCTGAAACCGTCGCCTATGATGCACAGACTACCGATATTGCAGTGAACCTGTCGGTGCCCGATTTACCCTTCCCCGTCGAATTTGGATTGGCAGAATACGGTCTTGGCTTTGCGATGCCCGTGGCACAGTCGGAAGACCCCGCCGATTTCAGTCTGAACCTTGATCTGATCGACCTGACCGTCAATGGCATGATCTGGGATATGTTTGATCCGGGCAGTGTGCTGCCCCGTGATCCCGCCACGATCCAGCTGGATGTGACTGGAACAGCCACCCCGATGTTTGATCTCATGGACCCGGCGCAGGCCGACGCAATTGACGATGCCGCGATGCCTGTCGCACTCAACAGCATGACGCTGAAGAATCTGCGCATCGCTCTTGCGGGGGCGCTGATCACGGGGTCTGGTAATTTCACATTTGACAACAGTGACTTGCAGACATTCGATGGTATGCCTCGCCCCGAGGGCGAAGCGTTGATCGAAATCATCGGACTGAACGGGCTGATGGACAACCTGGCAACGATGGGGCTGATCCCGCAGGATCAGATCATGGGCGGCCGGATGATGCTGGGCATGTTTGCCCGTGCCACTGGCGACGATCAACTGGAAAGCCGGGTTCAGGTGAACGCGGAAGGGCAAGTGATCGTGAACGGCCAGCGCCTGCGCTGAACCCTGCAAGCAGATTGGCGGCGCGGCGGGAAACCGTCGCGCCGCGCCTGTTTGCGCTTGCCAAAACGGCGATACATGGGCGGTGGACTTGCGGCTTGTGCTGCTGCGCACTACCTCAGGTGCGAACAAAGGACACGTCATGACCCAATCTCTTTCTGATCTGACACAGCAACTATTGGATGCAGCCCGCAACGCCGGTGCGGATGGGGCTGACGCGATTGCCGTTGATGGCACTTCCCTGTCGATTTCGGTGCGCGGCGGCGCGCTGGAACAGGCCGATCGGTCCGAAGGGGTCGATGTCGGCCTACGCGTGCTGGTCGGACAACGGCAGGCCTGTGTGTCGTCATCCGACACAAACCCCGAAACCATAGCCCAGATGGCGGCCCGTGCCGTAACCATGGCCCGCGAAGCGCCCGAAGACCCGTTTGCCGGCCTTGCGGATGCCGCGCAGCTTGCCACCGATACCGACAGCACGACGCTTCAGCTTTTTGATCCGACGGAAGAACCCGACCCCGCTGCCTTGCAGGATGATGCCACGCAGGCCGAGGCAGCGGCCCTGCGCAATCCCGGTGTCAGCCAGGTGCAGTCCGCATCTGCGGGCTATGGGCGGACGCGGGTGCATCTGGCGGCATCCAACGGCTTTTCGGGCGGCTATACCCGCACCGAACGCGGGCTGTCCTGCGTCGCGATCAGTGGTGCTGGCAATGGGATGGAACGGGATTACGACTATGACAGCCGGATTTTCCAATCCGATCTGCGCAGCGCCGATGCCATCGGCACACAGGCTGCTGCGCGTGCGGTCGAACGGGCCGGTGCCAGACGGCCCAAGACAGGCGCCTATCCTGTGATCTTCGATGAACGCGTCGCCAGTTCGCTGATCGGCAGCCTGCTGCAAGCGACCAACGGGATGATGATCGCGCGCGGGTCAAGCTGGCTGCGCGATGCGCTGGGCGAACAGGTGCTGCCAAAGGGATTGTCTCTGATCGAAGACCCGCGCCGACCGCGTGCATCCGGTTCGCGCATGTTCGATGCGGAAGGTCTGCCAACCGCGCGCCGTGCCATTGTGGATGATGGCGTGCTGACGGGCTGGACGCTTGATCTGGCGACAGGCCGCAAACTCGGCCTGCAAAGCACGGCGAACGCCGCACGCGGCACCGGCGCGCCGCCATCGCCCAGCGTCAGCAATGTGGCCCTGACCCAAGGCACGCAAAGCCGCGATGACCTGCTGCGCGAGATGGGCACCGGCCTGCTGATCACCTCGATGATCGGGTCCACGATCAACCCCAACACAGGCGATTATTCGCGCGGGGCTGCCGGGTTCTGGGTGGAAAACGGCGAACTGGCCTATCCGGTCAATGAATGCACCGTTGCGGGCAATCTGCGCGACATGCTGATGCGGATCACGCCGGCCAATGATGCGCGCACCTATCTGTCGCGTGTCGTGCCGTCGTTAATGGTCGAGGGGCTGACACTTGCCGGTGACTGATCTTGCCCTGCTGGTGGACGCAGCGCGCGTGGCGGGCACCATCGCAAAAGGGTATTTTGGAAACGACCCTGCGGTAACTGACAAACCCGCCGGTGCCGGACCCGTGACCGAGGCTGATCTGGCTGTAAACCTGATGCTGCATGAAACGCTGGCCACCGCGCGGCCTGACTATGGCTGGCTTTCCGAAGAATCAGAGGATAGCGCACACCGCCTGACCACCCACCGGCAATTCGTGATCGACCCGATTGACGGCACCCGTGCCTTTATCGCGGGCAGCGACGACTGGGCACATTCGCTGGCTGTGGTTGAAGGCGGGCAGGTTGTGGCGGCGGCCGTTTACCTGCCGATGCGCGACCTGATGTTCGCCGCAACGCGCGGTGGCGGTGCGACGGTGAACGACCTGCCCGCAAAGGTCACGCCAGCCGTGTTGGACGGTGCCACCATTCTGGGAACAAAGCCAAATTTCGAAGGCCGTTTCTGGCAGCGCGGTATGGTGCCGCCGATCAAGCGGGCATTCCGGTCATCATTGGCCTATCGACTGTGCCTTGTGGCGCAAGGCCGGTTTGATGGCATGATGACCCTGCGCCCCAGTTGGGAGTGGGATATCGCCGCCGGTGCCCTGATCGCATCCGAGGCAGGCGCAACCGTGACCGACCAATCGGGTCTGCCGCTCATGTTCAATAATCCGCATCCACAGGTGCCCGGTGTCCTTGCTGCCGGACCCGAACTTCACGCTGGATTGGCCCAGCGGCTTGAGCCGCCGCAAGTAAACGCTTAGGGTGCGCCCAACAGTCAACACAAAGGGGTTTTTCCCATGACACAGCGCTTGCATCTTGTTTTTGGCGGCGAACTTATCGACCCGACCCGGAATGCCTTTAAGAATGTTGACGCGATCGACATCGTTGGCATGTTTCCGAATTATGAAGCAGCCTATAACGCCTGGAAATCAGCCGCCCAGCGCACCGTGGACGATGCGCATATGCGCTATTTCATTGCCCATATTCACCGCCTGCGGGACGAAAAGGTCGAAGCCTCGCCGACCGAAGAGCTTGGATCCTGATACAAACACATGGCGCGAGCGCTATCCATTGCGGCCTATCTGGCAGAGTTGGGGACCTCTGATAGCTCTGACAAACTTGCCCTTCAACCGCCACGACCACAGGGCGTCCTGATCTGGGCGCGCTGCTGCGATCCTGGACAGCTGACGGCGATCGAGACACTGAACCGCAAGCTGGCAGAAGACGGCGACCCGGTCAGTGTGATTGCCACTGTGACGCAGTGGGATGTATCCCTTTCAGGGCGGGCACTTGCCGAGCCGCGAGGAAAGGATAACATCCGCGCCTTTATCGCACATTGGCGTCCGGCCATGGTGATATGGGTCCGCGGTAACCTTGACCTGATCATCCTGGAACAGGTGCGAGTTGCCCGGATTCCGTCAATGCTCGTCAATGCATCCGCCGATGGGCTTGAACTGACCACAGGCAACTGGGTGCCCGGTGTAATGCGATCTGTTCTGCCGCAGTTCGACGCCGTGCTGACGCTTGATCAGGAAGCTGCGGAAAAGCTGATCCGCGCAGGGGCAAGACCCAGCAGTGTGCGTGTCAGTGGCGCAATGGAAGACTGCGCGCCACCCTTGCCTTGTCAGCAGGAGGAACGGCAGAAGCTGGCCGCAGCAATCGGGACGCGCCCGACGTGGCTGGCCGCCAACGCAGACCTGGATGAATGTGTCGATCTTTGTGCCGCGCATGTCACGGCCAGTCGGCGGGCCCATCGTCTGTTGCTGATCGTGGTCCCCCGCGTCGGCTCTGATGCCCGGGAATTCGCAGAAAAGATGCGTGCAGCGGGCCTGCATGTCGCGCTGCGTTCGCATGAATCGGAACCGTCTGATCCGACACAGGTCTATGTGGTGGATACTGAAAGCGAACTGGGACTTTGGTATCGGATTTCACCGATTACCTATCTGGGCGGCACGTTGCACGGTGCGCCCTGTCGCGACCCGTTCGAGGCGGCTACCCTTGGTTCTGCGCTCTTGTATGGTCCGCGCGTCGCGCCGTTTGAAAAACATGCGGCGCGTCTGAACGCCGCCGGTGCATCGCAGTTGATCCGGTCCGGCGCGCATCTGGGCCCGAATGTCGAAGATTTGCTGGCCACCGACAAGGCGGCGGCGCTGGCCCTTGCAGCGTGGGATGTAACCTCGCGCGGGGCGGATGTGACAAACCGGATCGTCAGCCTGATTCAGCGCCGCCTGTCAGCACTGGGTTATTAGATGCCTGCTCCCGCCTTTTGGTTCACCCCGCCGGACAGGCCCGCCGCGATAGCACGGTTGCTTGCGCCGCTAGGCTGGCTTTATGCGCGCGCGACGGCACAGCGGGTCGGCAAGTCCGGCGGGTACCGCGCGGGCGTGCCGGTAATCTGCATTGGCAACATCAATGTTGGCGGCACCGGCAAGACACCGACAACGATTGCGCTGATCGAACGGTTGGGCGCGTGCGGGCAGGTGCCGCATGTGGTCAGCCGTGGCTATGGCGGATCGCTGACAGGGCCGGTGCGCGTGGATGAACGTGCGCACTCTGCCGGCCAAACCGGGGACGAGCCGCTATTGCTGGCCGCTTTTGCACCAACCTGGGTGGCCAAGGATCGCGCCGCTGGCGTGAAACAGGCCGAGGCGGCGGGTGCCACGGTCATCTTGCTGGATGACGGGTTTCAGAATCCAACGGTGGTCAAGGATCTGTCGCTTGTCGTGGTCGATGCGCTGCGCGGCTTTGGAAACGGGCGGGTGCTACCTGCCGGTCCGCTGCGCGAAAGCGTTTGCGTCGGGTTGAAACGTGCCGATCTGGTGCTGTCCATCGGCCCGCCTGCCGCACAGGATAAATTTGCCGCTGAATGGCCGCTGGATTTGCCGGTGATGCAAGGGCACCTTGCCCCTTTGCCTACGGGCATGCCGTGGCGCGATTTGCGGCTTTTGGCCTTTGCCGGCATCGGGCACCCCGAAAAATTCTTTGTCACGCTGCGCGATATGGGGGCCGATGTCGTCCGGGCCGAGGCACTTTCGGATCACCAGCCCCTCACCGAGGCGCTGATGAAACGACTGGAGATCGAGGCGAAAGCGCGGGGCGCACAATTGGTAACCACCGAGAAGGACGCGGTGCGTCTGCCCGACAGTTTTCGCACCAAGGTGCTGACCCTTCCAGTGCGGCTTCAGGTGGTGGACTGGTCGCCGCTTGATGCGGCATTGGACAGGCTGGGGCTGTCCAGCATGTCCTGATCGCTGCCCAATGTCGGCGATGGTCGCGTTGGCATCACGTCGGCGTCTGAAAAAGAAATCGGCAACCGCACCGAGGGCACCCCGTCCAGATCGACCTGCATCCGCCGGTGGATGATCTGTGGATCGGCAAACACCTCTGCCATGTCATTGATCGGGCCTGCGGGAACGCCGTGCGCTGCACAGGCGGCAAGCAGATCGGCCTTGGTCAATTTCACAGTTTCATCAGTGAGCAGGATCGCCAGCGCATCGCGGTTTGCCAGTCGTGCCTGATTGGTGGCATAGGCCGGATCATCGGCCAGTGCGGGCACGCCCAGCAAGTTGCAGAATTTGCGGTATTGTCCGTCATTGCCGCTGGCCACGATGATATAGCCGTCGGCACAGTCAAACACCTGATAAGGCACGATATTGGGGTGTGCGTTGCCCATCCGCTGCGGCGGTTTGCCCGTGACCAGATAATTCATCGCCTGATTGGTCATGACTGCCGTGGCCACATCCAGCAGTGCCATGTCGATATGCTGGCCCCGTCCGGTGGTCTGGCGCTGGTGGACAGCGGCCAGAATACCGGTGCTGGCATAGATACCCGTGAAAATATCCGTGACCGCAACGCCTACCTTTTGTGGTTGGCCGTCCGGGTCGCCGGTGACTGACATCAGCCCCGACATGCCCTGAATGATATAGTCATATCCCGCGCGTTCGGCATAAGGCCCGGTCTGCCCAAAGCCGGTGATCGAACAATAGATCAGGCGGGGGTTCAATGCCGACAGGCTGGCATAGTCCAGCCCGTATTTAGCCAGACCGCCAACCTTGAAATTCTCGATCAGGATATCGGCATCAGCGACCAGCCTGCGCACCTGTTCCTGCCCTTCGGGTGTGCGAAAGTCGATGACGACAGATTTCTTGCCACGGTTGCAGCTATGGAAATAGGCGGCCGTCACCTCATTGTCATGATCCACGAACGGCGGCCCCCACTGGCGGGTGTCATCGCCAGCGGGGCTTTCGACCTTGATAACCTCGGCGCCAAGATCGGCAAGCGTCTGGCCCGCCATCGGGCCGGCCAGCACGCGGGCCAGCTCGATCACCTTCAGGTCGGCAAGCGGCTGCATCAGCCGATCTTTTCGTCCAGCACGCTGGCGAATTCGTCATAGGCCATGTTGGAATATTTTTCACCGTCGATCATGAAACTTGGCGTGCCGGTGATCCCGTCACGATCCGCGTTTTCCTGATACCATGTGAACAGCGCCTCTGCCTTTGGTCCGTTGCTCAGGCAGGCATCAAGGGCGGCATCATCCAGACCGGCGGTCTTGGCCAATGTGCGCAGATCCTGAATGATCGTGCCTGGATCACCGCTTGCCAGCCATTGACGTTGCTTTTCATACAGCACTTCGCTGATGCCGAAAAAGAAGTCTGTATCTTCGGGGCAGCGCGCGATCATCGACGCCCAAAGGCCGGGGCGGTCGAAATATACCTCGCGGTAGACGAACCGGATCTTGCCGGTGTCGATATAATTCGCCTTGAGCGATTGATACTGGTTCGCGTGAAACGACGCACAATGCGGGCAGGTAAATGATGCGTATTCGATCACTTCGACCGCAGCATCAGGGTTGCCCTGCACCATGTCCATGACCTCGGGCAGCGCGCCGTCCGCCGTTTGTGCGTTTGCCGCACCGGGCAGCAGGCCGGTTTCCGGGTCGGGCCGTGTGACAGCCCAGCCAGCGCCAAGGGCGACCAAAGCACCGCCACCGACAGTCAAAAGAGTTCTACGTTCCATGTTCACCTCTGATCAGGGTTTTCGTTTCGATAGGACATTTGCGCCCAATGCCGCAAGCGCTGTACGCAGGTCGTCGTTTTCTACATCGTCAGATAGCGCCCTTGCCGCTGATTGCACGGCCGGATCGGGGGTGCGGGCGGTTTTCGGCGCAGGCGCAAAGGCCACGCGCCCATCGGCAAAGCCTGTGGGTGCTGTTTGCGTAATCCGCACGCGGGCAATTGCGCGATAGCCATAGCAGGCGTTCACCTTTTCGCGGATCTGGTCTTTTTGCATTTCCAGCATCGGGGCCTGCGCGCCCGTGGTCAGCAAGACCAGCGTCGCCCCCATGCCGCCCCGGCCATAGCTGATGTTCACCGGCGTTGCGATCTGGGCTGTCGCCTCGCCCACCACCTCTGCCCAATGTGTCAGCAGGCGGGTCACGGCAAAGCCGCGCTCTTCGCTGGCTGCGCGGATGCGCGGCTGAAGCAATGTCGCCGCGCGGGAAAATCCCCGGGTTGTGCTGGTGTGGCGTGGCTGTTTCATGTCAGTGCACTATCTAAGCTATCTGGCTGGCCACACCAGCATAACCGTGTTGCAGGGGAAATAAACATTGCGTGACCAAAGTGCCGTTTTGCTGGATTGGTATGATGTTCATGCCCGCGATATGCCGTGGCGTGTGCCGCCTGCCGCGCGCAAGGCAGGTGTATTGCCCGACCCATACGCGGTATGGCTGTCCGAGGTCATGTTGCAGCAAACCACCGTGGCCGCCGTGCGCGATTACCACCGCAAGTTCATGGCGCTGTGGCCCACTGTCGCCACACTGGCAGCGGCAGACGATGCGGATGTGATGGCTGCATGGGCCGGCCTTGGATATTACGCCCGCGCCCGCAACCTGCTGAAATGCGCCCGCGCCGTTGTCGCGGACCACGGTGGCGCGTTTCCCGACACATACGACGTGCTGCTGACCTTGCCCGGCATCGGCCCCTATACGGCGGCGGCCATTGCGGCGATTGCCTTTGACAGACCGGAAACCGTGGTGGATGGCAATGTCGAACGGGTGATGGCGCGACTGCATGATGTACACGCGCCGCTGCCCGCCGCCAAGGCTGAACTGACAGCACTCGCCCGCGCCCTGACCCCGATGGCCCGGGCCGGCGACTATGCACAGGCCGTCATGGATCTGGGCGCGACGATCTGCAGCCCGCGCAGTCCGGCATGCGGGATTTGCCCGTGGCGCGACCCTTGCAAGGCACGGGTTGCCGGAACGGCCACTGAATTGCCCCGGAAAACACCCAAGAAAAAGACCCCGACCCGTTTTGGTATCGCCTATGTCGCCCGCCGCGATGACGGTGCATGGCTGTTGGAAACCCGCCCGCAAAGCGGGCTTTTGGGCGGGATGCTGGGTTGGCCCGGTTCGGATTGGTCGGACGATCCCGACCCGGCGCCGCCGATGACTGCCGACTGGGCCGCGCTGGATGCAGAGGCGCGCCATACGTTCACCCACTTTCACCTGCGGCTGAAAATCATGACCGCAAAGGTCGCAACGGACGCCAGCCCCGACCGTGGGCAGTTCATGCCGCTTAGCCCTGCCGCCTTGCCCACCGTAATGCGCAAGGTCTATGATATGGTAGCCGTGACGTTACGCCACGATTGAGTGTGACCCGCCCACAAACCTAGACTTGCACCATGACATCCCTGCCCGCCACACCCGCCGTTTCGCGCCTGTCAGCCGCGCTGCCTTTCTGGCTTTCGCTTGCGCTGGTGCCTGTCGCTGTTCTGGCGGCGATGCAGGGCGGCTGGACGATCCTGCTTTTGCCGGTGTCCACGTGGTATCTTTTCACCGGGCTGGATTTCGTCGTCGGGCTGGACACCAGAAACCCTGATCCCGCCACCCCTGAAAGCCGACTTTTCTGGCACAAGCTCATCACGCTGGTCTGGGTGCCTGTGCAACTGATCACGATTTTCGGGATCCTGGTCTATGTGACGGCAGCGGACCATCTGGGCCTGTTTGAACAATGGGCACTGTTTGCCGGTCTTGGCGTGTTGTCCGGCACCATCGGCATTACCTATGCCCATGAACTGATGCACCAGAAACCCAAAAGCGAGCGCTGGCTGGCTGATATCCTGCTGGCGTCCGTGCTTTATTCGCATTTCCGGTCCGAACACCTTTTGGTGCATCACCGCTACGTCGGCACGCCGCGCGATCCTGTGACGGCGCGATATGGCGAAAGTTTTTGGCGGTTCTTTCCGCGTGTCCTGTGGCAATGCCTTGTGTCTGCGTTCAACGCGGAAAAGGCGATGCTGGCCCGCAAGGGGTTGCCGTGGTGGCACCGATCCAACCCGTTCATGCGTTACTGGGCACTGCAAGCGTTGTTTATCCTGCTTGCGGCGCTGATCGGGGGGTGGTGGGGCGTATTCCTGTTCGCGACACAGGCGTTCTGGGCGGTTTTCCAGCTTGAACTGGTGAATTATGTTGAGCACTACGGGCTGACGCGCAAACATCTGGGTGATGGCAAATACGAACATGTCAAACCACGTCATTCGTGGAACGCGTCGCAAAAGGCATCGAACTGGCTGTTGATCAACCTGCAACGCCATTCCGACCATCATTACAAACCAAACCGGCGCTTTCCACTATTACAGACCTACGACGCGGATGAAGCCCCGCAACTGCCCTTTGGCTACCCGATCATGACAATGGCCGCACTGTTACCAAGGATCTGGCGCAAGGTCATGCACCCGCGCCTGCAGGCATGGCGCGTTCATTATTACCCCGAAATCACGGATTGGACTGCCTACAAGACCGCCAGCAACCCAGCCCCGAAATAAAAAACCCCGCCATCACATCGGATGGCGGGGACAAAGTTAGTGCCCGCGGACCATCCCACCATGGAATGGTTTGCCGCAGGCACCGGCGGTATCTTTTGTGAAAACTAGTGTTTGGCCATTTCCGACCGGATCTGTTGGCGCAGCAGATCAATGGGCACTTTCTGCCCGTCGCGCTTGAACTGCCAATAGGTCCAGCCGTTGCAGCTTGGCGCGCCTTCCAGATGCGCACCGACCTGATGGATCGACCCCTTGATGTCATCCCCGATCAGCGTGCCGTCGGCGCGGACCTTGGCCTTGTGACGGCCGTTCATGCTCCACAATTCTTCGCCCGGCCGCAACAGGCCGCGTTCGACCAGCACGCCAAAGGCGACGCGCGGCTCAGATCGCTTCGACGTGGACACCTCAAGCGCCTCTTTGTCGAATTTCCGGGTATTCCTGATCCGCTTTTCGGCGACCGCGCGATACGCGGCCTCGCGTTCGATGCCGATGAAATCGCGGCCGAGCATTTTGGCCACAGCCCCGGTTGTGCCCGTCCCGAAAAACGGATCCAGCACGACATCACCGGGGTTGGTGGTGGCAACCAGAACGCGGTGCAAAAGCGACTGCGGTTTCTGTGTGGGGTGGGCTTTCTCGCCCTCATCGTTCTTCAAACGCTCATGCCCGGTGCAGATCGGCAGAACCCAGTCGGATCGCATTTGCACGCCTTCGTTCAGCGCCTTCAGGGCTTCGTAGTTGAACGTATATTTGCTGGCTTCTTCCTTGGACGCCCAGATCAGCGTTTCATGCGCATTTGTCAGGCGCTTGCCGCGAAAGTTGGGCATCGGGTTGGACTTGCGCCAGACCACGTCATTCAAAATCCAGAAACCCTGATTTTGCAGCTCGGCACCCATGCGGAACACGTTGTGATAGCTGCCGATCACCCAGATCGCGCCATTGGGTTTCAGCAGGCGGCGCGCAGCGGCCAGCCAGTCGCGGGTGAACCGGTCATAAACGGCAAAGCTGTCGAACTGGTCCCATGCGTCATCGACCGCATCCACCTTGGAATTGTCGGGGCGATGCAGATCGCCCTTTAATTGCAGGTTATAGGGTGGGTCGGCAAAGATCAGGTCAACCGAACCCGCAGGCAGGCTGTTCATGACTTCAATGCAGTCACCGTCCACAATCGTATTGAGCGGGAGCGTGGAAGCCCCTTTTGCTTTCGTCTTAATCGTCATTTTCTGCCTCTGATCCCCGGCGGGTGGCCCGCTCTTTGGTTGTCCCTAATGTGAGTCAGAGGCGATTCGGTGTCAAAAGCTTTTTTGAATCAGTGACTTACGAATTAATCTTGATACAAGATATTGTGCACCGGCTTAAACGAACGTCTATGGTGTGGGGTGAGACCAAGATTTATCAGCGCCGACTTATGCGTCGCTGTGGGGTATCCGGCGTTTTTGTCCCAGCCATAGCCCGGAAACTGTTGCGCCAAATCCACCATGTGTCTGTCGCGCCACACCTTGGCCACGATGGACGCGGCGGAAATAGACAGGCTGCGCGTATCGCCCTTGATCACGGCCTCGCATGAGATGGTGATGCCGCGGGGGATCAGGTTGCCGTCGATCAGCAGGTGATCGGGGGTATGGGACAGCCCGGCGATGGCGCGGACCATCGCGATGTGTGACGCGCGCAAGATGTTATGGGTGTCAATCTCTGCCACTGTTGCCGCCGCTATGCAGACATCAGCGTCACGCATGATCTGATCGAAAAGCGCGTCGCGCCGCGTGGCGGTCAGTTTCTTGCTGTCGTTCATGCCAGGCGGAACGCGGGCCGGGTCCAGAACAACGGCGGCGGCCACGACCGGCCCGGCCAGCGGGCCGCGGCCGACCTCGTCGATACCGGCGACACGTGACAGGCCACGGGTTTGTGCTGCTATCTCGAAACTGAAATCGGGGTGTGTCATGTGGTCAGTGACCAGAACAGCACCGCAGGATCAAGCAAAAAGGGGCAAAGGGCGTAACTGAACCCTTTGCCCCAAGGTAGCGCGGCAACCGGGGCAAGGAGCCGCGCCGCAGGTCAACGCCTTAGTGGCGCTGATCCGATCTGTAGCCCGCCTCGCGCAGGCACAGCGGGTCATACCCCTGACGTGGGCCGTTGCTGGTGAAAACGCGGACGGCGCAGCGGGCGGGCAGGCTGTTCACATGGCGGTAATTCCGCGCCAGACAACGCTGCACGAACATCCGTTGCGTGCCAAAGCGGGTTTCGACGCCGCGCAGACATTCACGGGGCAGCGCCCGACGATCATTGTCACGGTTCAACTGACCCCAGCCATGACCACGGTTACCCTGCACCACCGGGGCGCGATCGTGCCGGTCATGGACCTGCGTGGCCGGTGCGTCGGGTTTGCGGTTTTCAAGGACGGCATTCAATGCGGCAATGGCGGCCAGACCGATCAGCAGTTTGCCGGCCTCTTCACGGCTGAACCCTTCGGCGTGGGCGGGGGCAACGGTGGCGAATGTCAGGGCAAGCGCGGTAAGGCCTGCAATCAGGGGCTTGATCATTTGTTCATCCTTTCGGTTCATGCGTCATGTTGTGACGTTGGTGAACCGAGTTGGCGTGAACCCGCGCTGCCAGACAATAACGGGGGATGGCTATGCGATGGCAGCCGCGATAACATCGGGCGTTATTGAATATCAGGTCAGTGCGGGATCAGGTTGGCAGCATGAAACATCTTTCCTTCTCATTTCTGATCCTTTGCCTGACAGCTGGTGCGGCCTCTGCGGATTGTTATGCCGATTACAAGGCGAAACGTGATGATCCCTTGCGCCTGCATTATGGTGTGGCGGCTGTGCGCGGTGACTGCGATACGCGATCTGCTGCGGAACAGCTGCGCCCCCGGCTGGCCGCTGACGGGTGGCAACTGCTGAATGTGCTTGGTGTCTTTGACGAATCCGGGCTGGATGAAAGAAAGGAAAGCGCGGGTGAATACTTCCTCCGCTACTGAAGTGCGCGCAATCGGCAACAGGATTGTCATTGCGGGCATCGCTACGATTTTTGCGATTCTGGCGATTGCCGCGATCTTGCTGATCGTCAACCTGCCTGACGCCAATGCGTTCAATATGCGGGTTGAACGGCTGTTCGTCGAAAATGACACGCTGACTGGCAATGCCGAAATCAAGCTGCTTGAAATCCTGGCCGGATCGGGCACCGCGTTTTCGGATACGCTGGCGTCTTACCGTTTCGTCATATTTGTCTTGCTGGTCTTTGCGACCGCGATGCTGATTGCCGCGATTGCATTCCTGGTGATGCTGATCGCGCTGAACCGGCGTATGGGTCTGATCGAACGGCAGGGGATCACCGTGAATTCCCTCCTGATCAGCCGCGACCAGAAATCGGTTTACCTGAACAATTTCGAATTCAAACTGACCGAAGCCGCGATTGAAACCCTGTCCGTGCTGGCCGAGGCGCGGATGGACGATGAGGTTTTATCCGGCGCCGAGATCGAGGGCGTGATTTCGGGCCGCGATGCGTCCGATTGTGACGAAGCCGCAGGCGCCACCCGCATCAAACGCCTGCGCGACACGCTGGGCAACCAGATGGTCAGCGAACTGCTGGTCAAGAATATCGCGCGCAAGGGCTATATGCTGGCCATCGACAAAACCGTGATCCGGATGCTGTAGGTGATGCGCCGGACACCAGTGAGGTGTCGTTCTTTCAAGCCTGTCATTTCGTCGCGATCATTGGGTCGGGCGACGTGACCCAAAGTCAACTATTTGGCAACACTTGTCGGCAATTCTGCAAATTGTCACCTTTCGCGAACACATCCGCCACAATTCATTCACATTTCCCCGCGAGGTAAACCGCATCTAAGCGTGAGCAAATCAACGTAGGTGCAGTGATGCGGCAGCCCGGCCAGTATGAGCCGGTTTGCCGTATCCATCAGGAGAAAAAAAGAATGAATCGGACTACCTTTCATCATGCGGGGAAGCTGGCGGCCATCGCATTTGTCGGCAGTGTGACCTTTGCAAGTTTCGCAAGTGCCGCCGAAGTGACGCTGCAATCAAGCGACGGCACGGTGAACATGACGGGCGAATTTGTCGACTTTCGGGACAACGCGTATATTATCGCAACTGCGCTGGGCGAGCTGCGGGTCGCTGCCAACCGGGTCAGCTGCAAGGGCGATGCCTGCCCCAATCTGAATACAAACGACGCCGATATCGTCGCTTCGGGTTCCGATGTTGTGGGGGTCGGCCTGATGCCGTTGCTGCTGGAAGGGTATGCCGGATCGCTTGGCGCTGCCGCGACACTTGGCAATGCAACGGGATCCAATGCTATCTTTGCCAGCCTGACCGCCGAGGAAGGTTTCGGCGATGAAATCGCCTCTTTCCTCGTGATGTCCAGCAGCGAAAATGCCGCATTTTCCGATCTGCTGAACGCGACGTCCGAAATTGCCATGTCCTCGCGCCGTATCCTGCCGGATGAAGCACGCAGCCTGCGCGATGCGGGTGCAGGGAACATGATCAGCCCAAGCCAGGAACATATCATCGCCGTTGATAGCCTTGTGGTCATCACGCACCCCGACAACCCGGTCGAAAGCCTGTCTACCGAACAGCTTCGTGGAATCTACAGCGGTCAGATCACCAACTGGTCCGAAGTGGGCGGCCCCGATCTGCCGATCACATTTGTCGGTCGCGAGGCCGAAACAGGCAGCCGTGTCGTTTTCGAAGACCGCATCTTTGGTGGCGAACCAGCCACACTGACGCCAGACGCACAGCTCGCCGCCTCGAACAGTGATGTCGCACAGGCAGTCAACAGCGACAAAGGCGCTGTCGGCGTCGTGGGCTATGCGTTTCAACGTGGCGCGAAGCCGCTGGAGATCGTGAATGAATGTGGAATCCGGATGCGGCCCGATGCCTTTTCCGCCCGCACAGAGGAATACGCCCTACAGCGGCGTCTTTATCTTTACAGCCGTGAAGATACGGCCAGTGCTGAATCACGTGGTTTTCTGGATTTCGTGACATCAGACAGGGCCGACGGGCTGATCGGCAAGGCCGGGTTCATCGGCTTTGGTGTCGACCGTCGGGAACAGTCGCTGGAAGAAGGACGCGCGCTGGCGCTGCTTGACCCCAACGCCGACCCGTATGAGGCACAATTCATGCGCGACATGTTGGGCCGGATGGCCGAATACGACCGCCTGTCGACCACGTTCCGTTTCCGCACCGGGTCTTCCCGGCTTGATGAGCGGGGCCAGATCGACCTTGCACGTCTGGTGGCATACCTTGCGGATCAGCCCGAAGGATCGGAAATCCTGCTGGTTGGTTTCACGGATGACGTGGGTGAATTCGACGGCAATCGCGGCCTGTCCGAAGGGCGCGCTGCGCAGATGGTCGAAGAAATCCGCGCTGCCGCAGGAAACCGCCTTGATGGGATGACCATGAGTTCGGTCGGCTACGGAGAGATCGCACCCTCTGGCTGCAATATTGATCAGGAAGGTCGCCGCATCAACCGCCGTGTCGAGGTGTGGATCAAGTCGCCCGTATGATCCGGTCAGCAATTTGGAAAACGTGCAAGATTAACCGCGAGCATCCAGATGGTGCAACTGCGGGGCTGCCAATGCAGACACCCGCAGCCCAACCTGCACAGACCGATGACAGCGGGACAGCGCACGACAGAGGAAA